>CAZEII010000001.1:0-163107 GCA_964511835.1 uncultured Acidobacteriota bacterium
GCTGGCGTCCACCGCGCGCGCGATCATCGCGGGGCCGCCCAGCGCGTGGACCGTGAAGAACGCCGCGCCCAGGCGCGCGGCGGCGGCGGCGGCGCCGGCGACGGTGTTCGGGATGTCGTGGAACTTGAGGTCGAGAAAAACCGCATGCCCGTGGTCGCGCATCTCGGAGACCAACGTGGGGCCGATCGCGACGAACGCCTCGAGACCGAGCTTGAATCCGCCGACGC
Source organism: uncultured Acidobacteriota bacterium (assembly GCA_964511835.1). GTDB lineage: Bacteria > Acidobacteriota > Polarisedimenticolia > Polarisedimenticolales > DASRJG01 > DASRJG01. The sequence goes on from CAZEII010000001.1 coordinate 228, forward strand.
GCCCGCTGAGAACGCGGGTCAGCGCGCGCGCACGCTCGATGTCCGGCGTGTCGAGCGCGACGAATGTTCTCGCCTCCGGGTTCACGCGCACCCCGGGAGCGCGGAGGGCGTGTTCGCTGCGCCGATGATCTCCCGCACCGAGCCGAAGCCGCGATCGGCGAGCCACCCCGCGATGCCGGCGGCGACATCGACCGCCGCAGTGGGGTCGACGAAGTTCGCGGTGCCCACTTGCACGGCCGACGCTCCTGCCAGGATGAATTCGATCGCGTCGTTCGCCGCCATGATCCCGCCCATGCCGACGATCGGGATCGACACGGCCCGCCGGACCTGCCAGGTCATCCAAACCGCGAGCGGGCGGATCGCTGGGCCCGAGAGCCCTCCGCTGACGTTGGCCAGCACGGGTCTCCGCTTCTCGGTGTCGATGACCATGCCGACGAACGTGTTGACGAGAGTCAGAGCGTCCGCCCCTTCCACCTCGGCGGCTTTCGCGGTCTCGCGGATGTCGGTGACGTTCGGCGAGAGCTTCACCCAGAGGGGAAGGCGCGTCGCCCGGCGGCAGGCGCGCGTGATCTGCGCGAGGGAAGCAGGGTCGTTGCCGAAGATCATCCCGCCCGCCTCCGTGTTCGGACAGGACAGGTTGAGCTCGACGGCCGTCACCCCCGATGCGGCGGAGAGCTTCTCGCAGACCTCGACGTATTCCGCCTCGGTCTCGCCGAACACATTGGCGACGATCGCCGTGTCGTGCCGGCGCAGCTCCGGGAGCTTGTCGGAGAGGAATGCGTCGACGCCGATGTTCTGCAGCCCGATCGCGTTCAGCATGCCGGCGGGGGTCTCGACGATCCGCTCGGGCGGGTTCCCTTTTCGAGGGCGCGGCGAGAGCCCCTTGGTGACGAGACCGCCGAGCTCCGAGAGCTCGAGGAACGGGAGGAACTCGAGGCCGTACCCGAACGTTCCGGAGGCCGTGAGCACCGGGTTCTTCAGTCGGACCGATCCGACCGCGACCGAGAGGTCGGCGGTCACCATGCGAGTCGCTCCGCGCGCATCACCGGTCCCTCGACGCAGACGCGCTCGTACCCCACACCGTCCGGCTTGCGCATCGGGACCACGCACCCGAGGCAGACGCCGAACCCGCACGCCATCGGCGCCTCGAGGGAGAGATCGCACGTCACCCCCGCTGCGACCACCTGCTTCGCGACCGCCTTGAGCATCGGGCTGGGGCCACACGCGTAGACGTGGATCCGGTCGCGGGCCGGCGTGCGCAGCAGCTCTTCGAGCGGTCCCGTCACGAGCCCAGGCGTTCCCGAGGATCCGTCGTCGGTGGTCACGCTCACGCCGTCGCACCGCTCCCGGAACCAGTCGAGAAGGGGCAGGTCGCCTGCCGTGCGGGCTCCGTAGATCATCGTCGCCGACCTGCCGGCGCGACTCAGCGAGTCGAGGAACGCCGGAAACGGAGCCGAGCCGATTCCTCCCGCGACGAGGACGATCGTCGCATCCTGCCGCGCGGGAGGAACGAACCCGTTTCCCAGAGGACCCAAGACGTGGAGCGCGGCGCCGGGGCGCAGGGTGGACAAGAGCGTGGTCCCGCGGCCGTAGACCCGATAGAGGATCTGAACCGCCCCCTCGGCTCCGTCCGCGAATGTTCCGGGAAGGCCGCAGACGGAGAACGGTCGCCGCAGCAGGACGTCCGTGCTGGGGACGCCGATCATGAAAAACTGAGCGGGACGCATCGAGGCCGCAGCCGATCGGGCCTCGAATTCGAGGAGCCAATTCCCGCGCCCGAGATCGACGTTCCGAAGAACGGGCGCGGTGAAATCGGAAAGCATCGGGCTCGTCATGCTAGCATGCGGCCGCTCCCGGCACGGCGTCCTTGAATCCGGCCCCGAGAGGCCGAAAAGGAGTGTGGAGCGATGGGATCGTCCGCGCGCATCCGCGTCCTCGACGCTCCTTCGATCGATCGTTCCCTCACACGCATCGCGCACGAGATCGTCGAGCGGAACAAGAGCCTCCGCGGGATGGGGCTCGTCGGCGTCCAGACGCGAGGCGTTCCTCTCGCGCGACGGCTCGCGGAGCGGCTCCGCGCGATCGAAGGCACGGCCCCGCCGGTCGGCGTGCTCGACATCAATCTCTACCGCGACGATCTTTCGCGGATCGCCGACCACCCGGTCCTGAAGCGAACGGAGATCCCGTTCGAGCTGGACGACGCGGTGGTCATCCTCGTCGACGACGTGCTCTTCACCGGGCGGACGGTCCGCGCGGCGCTCGACGCGTTGATGGATCTCGGTCGCCCGCGTCAGATCCAGCTCGCGGTGCTCGTCGACCGGGGCCACCGCGAGCTCCCGGTGCGGGCCGATTTCGTCGGGAAGAACCTTCCGACGTCGGAGACGGAGCGCGTCGACGTGAGGCTGACGGAGACGGACGGAAGCGGCGATGAAGTCGTCATCGTCAAGGCCGAAGGCGCGGCCGACGGCCGCGAGGAGAAGCGTCCGTGAAGCTGGCCTCGCCCCACCTGCTCGGCATCGAGCCGCTCGACCCGGTCGAGATCAAGCTGATCCTCGACACGGCGGAGGGGTTCTCCGACATCGCGGCGCGCGAGATCAAGAAGGTTCCCACGCTCCGCGGCAAGACCGTCGTCAACTTCTTCGTCGAGCCCTCGACGAGGACGCGCTCCTCGTTCGAGCTGGCCGAGAAGCGCCTCTCGGCCGACGCTCTGAACTTCTCGACCTCGACCTCGAGCCTCGTCAAGGGGGAGACTCTGCTCGACACCCTGCGCAACCTCGAGGCGATGTCTCCCGATTTCATCGTGCTGCGCCACTCGGAGGCCGGCGCGCCGCACTTCCTGGCCCAGCACGGTCGCACGCCGATCGTCAACGCCGGAGACGGCGCGCACGAGCATCCGACGCAGGCTCTGCTCGACGCGTTCACGGTCCGCCAGCGCAAGGGGCGCCTGGCCGGGCTGACGGTCGCGATCGTCGGCGACATCCTGCACAGCCGCGTCGCTCGATCGAACGTCCACCTCCTCACGAAGATGGGCGCGCGCGTCGTCCTCTGCGGCCCGCCGACGCTCCTGCCCAAGGGCGTCGAGCGCCTCGGCGCCCGAGTGACCCATCGCATGGACGAGGCGCTCGAAGGGGCGGACGTCGTCATGATGCTTCGCATCCAGCGCGAGCGGATGCAGGGAGGGTTCTTCCCGAGCCTGCGCGAGTACGCGGCCTTCTACGGGCTCGACGCGGCGAGGCTGAAGCGCGCGGCGAAGGACGCGATCGTGATGCATCCGGGGCCGATCAATCGTGGGGTCGAGATCATGGGGGACGTCGCCGACGGTGAGGCCTCGGTGATCCTCGACCAGGTGAAGAGCGGCATCGCCGTGCGGATGGCCGTGCTGTATCTGTTGGCCGGAGGGGACCGTGACGCTGCTGCTTCGTAACGCCCGAGTCGTCGATCCTGCATCGGGGGTCGACGGCACGAGCGACGTGCTCATCGAGGACGGGCGCATCGCGCGCGTGGGCGCGCGACTCGCGGCGCCGGGCGCCACGGCGCTCGATCTTTCGGGTTACTGCGTCTGCCCGGGATTCATCGACATGCACGTGCACCTGCGCGAGCCGGGGCATGAATGGAAGGAGACGATCGCCACCGGCACGCGGGCCGCGGCGGCGGGCGGGTTCACCGGCGTGGCCTGCATGCCCAACACGGAGCCCCCGATCGACTCGCGCTCCGTCGTGGAGTTCATCCTCGCCCAGGCGCGGCAGCACGGAGCGGTTCCGGTCTACCCGATCGGATGCGTCACGAAGGGGCAGGAGGGAGCCGAGCTCGCCGAGATGGGGGACATGGCCGCCGCCGGAGCCCGCGGGTTCTCGGACGACGGGAAGCCCGTCGCCTCGGCGGGCATCATGCGCCGTGCCCTGGAGTACGCGCGAATCGTCGATCGGCCGGTGATCGATCACTGCGAGGAGCCGACGCTCGTCAACGGGGGGGTCGCGCACGAGGGGGAGGTGGCGACGCGATTGGGGCTCGCCGGCTGGCCCGGCGTCGCCGAGGACGTGATGGTGCAGCGAGACATTCTCCTGGCGGAGTACACCCAGGGGTCCGTCCACATCGCGCACCTTTCGACCGCTCGCTCCGCCGATCTCGTTCGCCGAGCCAAAGAGTCGAGGATCCAAGTGACCTGCGAAGTGACCCCGCACCACCTCACGCTGACCGACGAGGCCCTCGCCTCTTACGACACGAACTCCAAGATGAACCCTCCGTTGCGTGCGGAATCCGATCGCCGCGCGCTCCTCGCCGCGATCGCCGACGGAACGGTCGATGCGATCGCGACCGATCACGCGCCTCACCACGCCGACGAGAAGTGCGTCGAGTTCTCGCGCGCGCCGTTCGGCGTCGTCGGGCTCGAGACAGCGGTGTCGATCGCCCTCGACCGCCTCGTCCACGCGGGCGTCGTCAAGCTTCCGCGGCTCGTCGAGCTGATGGCGTCGGGGCCGGCCCGCATTTTGCGGCTGGACAAGGGGACGCTCCGCCCGGGGAGCGACGCCGACGTCACGGTCCTCGATCTGGAGCGCGAGGTAAAGGTGGAACCCATGTCGTTCGCGTCCAAGAGCGCGAACACGCCGTTCGGCGGGTGGACCCTGCGCGGCGGGCCGGTGATGACCATCGTCGGCGGGCGGATCGTCCACGACGCTCGCTAGGTGCCGCCGGTGGCCGAGGCGACGGCGCTCATCAGGCCCCGCCGCGTGCTCGTCATCGAGAACCCCAGGGCCGGACCGAGGCGCGGGACGCCCCCGGGCGAAGCGGCCGCGCGCGCGGCGGCCGCGGCCGGGGCGAAGGTGGCGCTCTCGCGCACCGAAGCGCCTGGAGACGTAGAGCGGCTTGCGCGAGAGGCGGCGTCCGACGGCTTCGATCTCGTGATCGCAGCGGGGGGCGATGGCACGGTCCACGAGGCGGCCAACGGTCTCGCGGCGACCGGCGTCGTCCTGGGCGTCGCCCCCGCCGGAACGATGAACCTCCTGGCGAGGGTCATGGGACTGCCGCTCGATCCCGCGCGGGCGGTGGAGAGCCTCGCCGGCGGCTACCGCGCGCGCGCGGTGCGACCGGGCCGCGTCGACGGTCGCCTCTTCGTCCTGATGTTCGGATGCGGCTTCGACGCCTGGGTGCTCCGAGAAATGCTCCGCGGAGCGCGCGGCAAGATCGGATTCGCCGACTACGTGCGCGGCGCCGCGCTCGGCCTCGGCCGTTATCCGTTTCCGTCGCTCGCGATCGACCACGACGGCGCATTCCTCGAGGCCCACACGGTGATCGTCGGCCGCGCGCCGCTTTATGGAGGCTTCCTCAGGCCGACGCCTCACGTCGAGCTGGGCGCGGACCGTTTGGAGCTCTGCGCGCTCGCGGGGGGCGCCCTGCGGCTCGCCGCGCTGATGCCCCGGCTGTGGTCGGGCGCGCATGCCGGCTGCGATGGGGTGACGCTCGCGCGCGTGCGGCGCGTCGCGATCGGCGCCTCGGGCGAAGACGTCCCTTACCAGCTCGACGGCGAGCTTGCCGGAGCTCTCCCCGTCGAGATCTCGATCTCCGAGCGTATCCTCCTGCTGGCGGAGCCGCAGAGGAGAGCGGGATGACGTCGGCCGCGGTCTATCGAACGGAGCTGGACGGGCTACCTCCCGCCACGCGGGGGAAGGTGCGGGATGTCTACGACCTCGGCGACGCGATCCTTCTCGTCGCCACCGATCGGCTGTCGGCGTTCGATTGCGTCTTCCCGGATCCGATCCCGGACAAGGGAAAGGTCTTGAACCAGCTCTCGGCGTTCTGGTTCGCGCGGACGCGGGGAGTGGTCCAAAACCACGTGATCGCGACGGACGTCTCGGCGTTCCCGGAGCGCCTGCGCCCGTACGCGGGCATCCTCGCAGGACGCTCGACGCTCGCGCGGAAGCTCCGCATGATCCCGGTCGAGTGCGTGGCGCGCGGTTATCTCGCGGGGTCCGGGTGGAAGGACTACGTGGAGCACGGGACGATCTGCGGGATCAAGCTTCCGCCAGGCCTTCGGGAGTCCGACCGTCTTCCCGAGCCGTTGTTCACCCCGGCCACGAAGGCCGAGACCGGACACGACGAGAACATCTCGTTCGACGCCGCCGCGCGGATCGTCGGCTTCGAGACCGCGGAGACGGTTCGCGATCTGACGCTTGCCCTGTATCGAGACGCCTGCCGCCACGCGGAGTCCCGAGGGATTCTCATCGCCGACACCAAATTCGAGTTCGGATTCGACGGAGACCGGCTGACCATCGGCGACGAGATGCTCACCCCGGACTCGTCGCGGTTCTGGCCGCTCGCGGACTACAGGCCGGGTGCGCCGCAGCCCTCGCTCGACAAGCAGTTTGTGCGGGACTATGTCGAGCGGCTGGGCTGGGACAAGCGGCCGCCGGCCCCATCCCTGCCAGCCGACGTCGTCGGCGGTCTCCGGTCTCGATACCTCGACATCTTCCGGAGGCTGACCGAGCGTGATCTCGCCACGTGACGTCCGTTGGAACCCGAGTTGACGAATTCCGGCGCGCGCCCACGGAATCGTCATGCGAGATCTCGTATTTCGGGCGATTTCCCGGGGAACGCATCTTGCTTCCCGATGGGGTGCGGAACCGTTGACGCTCGTGGTCGACCGTGGTAGGGTTCCGCGGGTTTTTCGGCCCGTTAACGAAAACGGTATCTTCGGGCCGTCGCCCTCTCAAGAATCCGGTCGCACGAGCTTTCGAGTCGCGGGGGTTGGCGCGACGGGGAGGTGAGAGGATGTCGAGGAAGTTTTACACCGTCTTCATCCTTCCTCACGCCAACGCCCGTTTCCGCAAGCTCCACGTCTCCCGCAATTTCGTGGTCGCCATCGCGGCCCTGGCTCTGGCGATCGGCGGGTCGGCGGCCTGGATGCCTCACCTGTTCTTCCGCTCCCGTGCGCTCGCCGATCACGCCGTCGCGGTCGAGCAAGAAAACAAGAAGCTTCGCGACGACAAGACCCGCTACGAGGCCGCCCTCGCGGAGATGGGCGAGCACCTGGCGTCGGTGGAATCGGTCGCCGGCAAGCTCGCTCAGGCGGTGGGCCTCAAGGACTTGCCGTCCGAGCGCCCCTCGGGCGGTGTCGGAACCACGCCCGGGGCGCGCTCGGAGATGTTCGGAGAAGAGAGCGCGGCGCTGCAGAAGCGCATGGACAATCTCGACACGTCGTTCGATCGCCTGGAGCAGGCGTGGGGCGAGCGGCTCAAAGTGTTGGCCTCGACGCCGAGCCTGGCCCCGGTCAGCGGATTCTTCTCGGACGGCTTCGGCTGGAGGCGCGACCCGATCGACGGCTCGCGCGAGTTCCACAAGGGCGTGGACATCGTCGCGCCGAACGGCACGCCGGTCCGGGCGTCGGCCGACGGTCTCGTCACGGCGGCCGGCCGCATGGCGGGATACGGCTCGATGGTCCATCTCGTCCACGGTTACGGGATGGGAACGCGGTACGGGCATCTGAGCCGTGTGATGGTCACGCCGGGTCAGCGCGTGAAACGCGGTGACATCATCGGGTACGTCGGCTCCACCGGTCGCTCGACCGGCCCCCACCTCCATTACGAGGTGTTCCGCGCAGGGAACCAAGTCGACCCGCGCAAGTATCTCGGGGAAGCCCTGTTCTGAGGCCGAAGCGTCGCTTCGGCGAAACCTGCTAACCTTCCGAGGATGAGCCCCGACGAACCGGTCGAGCTCGTTCCCGACGATTCCTCCGAGCCGAGCCTCGACCATCCGGTCGTGACGTCCGGACCGCCGCAGCGCCTCTCTCGCGCGCTCGTTCCGTCGGATCCCTTTCGGCGGTACATGGCGGAGATTCGTCACTACCCGGCGCTGAGCCGCGAGGAGGAGCAGGACCTCGCCCGCCGGTACCGAAAGACGGGCGATCGCGAAGCCCTGTTCCGGCTCGTCACCTCGAATCTCATGCAGGTCGTGCGCGTGGCGCTCTCGTTCCGGCGCGCCGCCAAGAACTTGCTCGATCTCGTGCAGGAGGGGAACCTCGGCCTCCTGGCGGCGATCGAGCGTTTCGATCCGGAGCTCGGCGTCCGTCTTCCGACCTACGCCGCCTGGTGGATCCGCGCGTACATCGTGAAGTTCCTTCTCGACAACGTCCGCTTGGTGAGGGTGGGAACCACCAACGCCCGCCGGAAGCTGCTGCGCAACCTGCGCCAGGAAAAATCGCGGCTCGAGGCGCTGGGTTTCGAAGTCGGGCCGAAGATGCTCGCGGATCATTTCAAGGTGTCGGAGGAGGACGTCGTGGACGTGGAGCGCGCCCTCCGATCTCAGGACGTCTCGCTCGACGCGCCCCTCGCGGAGTCGGAGGACCGGACGCGCGGCGACGTGATGCCGGCGACGGGACCTTCGGTCGAGGAGAACGTCGCGCGGCAGGAGCTCCAGGACAAGGTCCGTGCGGCCATCGATCGGTTCCGCGTCGGTCTCGGCGACCGAGAGAGGGCGATCCTGGACGAGCGGTTGCTCTCGGACGATCCGGTGACGCTTCAGGTCATCGGCGACCGCTTCGGAACCACGCGTGAGGCCGTGCGCCAGGCCGAAACGAGGCTCATGTCGAAGCTCAAGGAGCACCTCATGGGCGAGATCGGCGATCTCGAGAGCATTCGCGTCGGCCCCGCGTGAGACAATGCCCGCCCTCGAAGCGTGAGGTGCCCCCGATGAGACGTATCGTCCGGACGAAGCCGATGGCTTCCGCGCTCGTCATCGCGGTGGTCGCCACGGCGTCGGCGTGCGGCGCGCCGAAGACGAAGCCGAAGGATCCCGCGACGGAGACCGCGAACAACATCCGCCTCGCCGAATCGTACTTCAACGCCGGGAAGGTGAACGAGGCCCTGGGCATTCTGGACAAGGCCGTGGCGTCGCAGCCCAACAACGCGGCGCTGCGCAACTACTACGGCCAGCTCTCTTTTCTCGCCGGGCGCAATGCGGAGGCCGAGCAGGCGTTCACGAAGGCCCTGGAGCTCGACCCGCGCCTGACCGACGCGCGCAACAACCTCGGGGCGCTCTACGACGCAACGGGTCGCAAGGACCGCGCCGAGCAAGAGCTCAACAAGGTGCTCGAGGACGGCACGTACCCCTCTCCCGAGAAGGCTCATCTCAACCTCGGGATCCTCTATCTGTCCCAGGGGAGGCAGGACGAGGCGATCTCGCACCTGCGGCGAGCGGTCGAGATCAACCCGAAGTTCTACCGCGGGCACTACGAGCTCGCCTCCGCGCTGGACAAGTCGGGACGCCTCGAGGAAGCTGCCCGGGAATACGAGGTCGCCGGGCCGGATTACAAGAACAACGGCGAGTATCACTACCGTATCGGCCTCGCCTACATGAAGCTCAATGAGTCGACCAAGGCGCGCGAGCATTTCCTGCGCTGCCAGGAGCTTTCGCCCGGCAGCGAGAGCGCCTCGAAGGCGCTCGACCTGATGAAGATGATTCCGTAAGAGTCTCGATGGCGTTCGACGCGTTCAAGAAGCTCGTCCGTGGCCTCGCGCGCACTCGGGAAGGGATCGCGAGCTCGCTGCGGCACGCCTTCGGCGCCGTCGAGGTCGACGAAGCCACGCTCGACGAGCTGGAGACGAGCCTGCTCTCCTCGGATCTCGGGCCGGCGCTGACGGAGGAGGTCGTGGAAGGGCTGCGTCGGCAGTCGCGGGCCGGAACGCTGGACGGCGCGGCGCTGCGCGACGCCATGCGGCGCACCCTCCGCGAAGCGCTCGGTACGGCGGTCCCCGCCGAGACGCCGCCGGCGCCGCCGAGCGTCGTTTTCATCGTCGGCGTCAACGGCGGAGGGAAGACGACGACGATCGGAAAGCTCGCCGCCCGCGAGCGCGCCATCGGCCGCAAGGTCCTGGTCGTGGCGGCCGACACCTTCCGGGCGGCGGCGATCGATCAGCTCGAGCGCTGGGCCGAGCGGGCGGGCGTCGAAGTGATCCGGCATCGGGAGGGCTCGGATCCCTCGGCCGTGGTGTTCGACGCTCTCCGCTCCGCGAGGGCGCGCGGGATCGACACCGTGCTCGTCGACACGGCGGGCCGCCTGCACACCAAGGCCCCGCTGATGGCCGAGCTGGAAAAGATGGCGCGCGTCGCCGCGCGCGAGGTCGCGGGGGCGCCCCACGAGGTCTTGCTGGTCGTCGACGCGACGACGGGGCAGAACGGGCTGGCGCAGGCGCGCGAGTTCACCAAGTCCGCCCCGATCAGCGGCGTCGTCCTGACGAAGCTCGACGGCACCGCCAAAGGGGGCATCGCGCTGGTGATCCGACGCCAGCTCGGCGTTCCCATCCGTTATGTCGGCGTCGGGGAAGCGATCGACGACCTCCTCGATTTCGACGCCGAGGCGTACCTCGACGGGCTGCTCGGCGTCGAAGGAGCCGCGTGACCGATCGGGAGCTCATGATGCAGGCGCTGGCGCTGGCCGCGCTGGGCGAGGGGACGACCCGCCCGAATCCGATGGTGGGCTGCCTCGTCGTCGCCGACGGGGACGTCGTCGGGCGCGGATTCCACCACGCCGCCGGCGAGCCGCACGCCGAGCAACTGGCGCTCGTCGAAGCGGGCTCCCGCGCCCGCGATGCGACGCTGTACGTCAACCTCGAGCCGTGCGCCCACCAAGGGCGCACCGCGCCGTGCGCCGACGCGATCGTGCGCGCCGGGATTCGCCGCGTCGTCGCCTCCATCATCGATCCGAATCCCGCCGTCCACGGTCGCGGCTTCGCGGTGTTGCGCGCCGCGGGGATCGAGGTGAGTGAGGGAGCGCTCGCCTCCCAGGCGCGCGCGTTGAACGCTCCGTTCCTCGCGACCCACGAACGACGACGGCCGTGGGTGACGCTCAAGCTGGCCCAGTCGCTCGACGGACGGATCGCCGCCGCTTCCGGAAGCTCAACCTGGGTCACCGGCGAGGCGGCGCGCCGGTACGCCCACCGCCTCCGCTTTGTTCACGACGCGGTCCTCGTCGGCGCCGGGACCGTTCGCCGGGACGACCCGCATTTGACCATTCGGCTCCCGAATCTGAAGGCCACGCCGAGACGCGTTGTGCTGGCCGAGCATCTGCGCGTGCCCGCCGGCGCCAACGTGTTCCGGAGAGCACGCGAGGACGCTCCGAGGACGCTCGTCTATTCCGGCCCCGCGGCGGACGCGGCGACCGCGGCGCGCGTCGGCGCCGCCGCCGACGTCGTTCCGGTGGCGGCGAGCGACGAGGGGCTCGATCTCCTCGCGGTGCTCGAGGACCTTCGTCGGGAGGGAGTCCAGTCCGTCCTCGTCGAGGGGGGCGGAATCACCGCGGGCGCGTTCCTTCGCGCCGGTCTGGTCGATCGCATCGTGCTGTTCGTCGCGCCGCGGCTCTTCGGGGCCCTGGGCGCGACGCCCGCCATCGACCTTCCGGCCGTCGGAGAGCCGGCCCGGGCGTGGCACGTCGAGCTCGCCGAGCAGATCCCTCTCGGGCGCGACACCGTCGTCATCGGGTCGGTGGCGAGGACGTAGGTGTTCACCGGATTGATCGAGACCGAAGGGCGCGTGGCACGCATCGCCCCGGCCCACGGCAGGACTCGCCTGGCGATCGCCAGCGGTCTCCCGGCCGCGAGGACCGGTCGCGGCCACAGCATCGCCGTCGACGGCGTCTGTTTGACGGTCGCGCGGCGATCCGGAAGGATCTTCGAGGCCGACGTCGTCGCCGAGACGCTCGAGCGGACGACGCTGGGCGCTCTCTCTCCGGGCGACTCCGTTCACCTCGAGCGGGCGCTCGCGGTGGGCGACGCGTTGGGAGGACATCTCGTGCAAGGGCACGTCGATGCGGTCGCGAGGGTCGTGCGCCTGAGGCGGCGCGGGGGTGACGTGAGGCTGTCGCTCGCGCTCCCCGCGGCCCTGCACGGGCTGGTGGCGATGAAGGGATCGATCGCGGTGCAGGGGGTTTCCCTGACCGTCGCCGAGGTGACGAAGCGCTCGTTCGGCGTCGCGCTGATCCCCGAGACGCTCGAGCGGACCAAGCTGGGGAGCCTTCGTCCCGGCGATCGCGTCAACGTGGAAGCGGATCTGATCGCGCGGTATCTTGACTCGCTGATGCGCACGAGGTTTCGATGAGCGACGCCCGCAGCGAGCCGCGGTTCGCGACGGTCGAAGAGGCCCTCGACGAGCTCCGCGCGGGGCGGGTCGTCGTGATCCTCGACGACGAAGATCGGGAGAACGAGGGCGATCTGGCGTGCGCCGCGCAATTCGTCACGCCGGAAATCGTCAACTTCATGGCCACGCACGGACGGGGGCTCATCTGCCTCCCCATGATGGCCGACCGGCTCGACGCGCTGAAGATCCCGCCGATGGTCCAGGAGAACACGGCGCGTCGCGGGACGGCATTCTGCGTCTCGATCGAGGCGCGCCGGGACGTCACGACAGGCATCTCGGCGGCCGATCGGGCCCGGACGATCCGCGTCGCGGTCGATCCTGCGGCCCGCCCCGACGACCTGGCGCGCCCCGGACATGTCTTCCCTCTGCGCGCGGTCGCAGGCGGCGTCCTGAAGCGGGCCGGGCACACCGAGGCGATCGTCGATCTCTGCCGCCTCGCGGGCCTCAACCCCGCCGGGGTCGTCTGCGAGATCATGAACGCCGACGGGACGATGGCGCGTCTGCCGGAGCTGCTCCCGTTCGCCGCCGCGCACGGCTTGAAGCTCTTGACGATCGCCGACCTCATCCGCCACCGCATGCGGACCGAGCGGCTGGTCACCCGCGTGGCCTCTCCTGCCCTGCCAACCGACCGCGGTGAGTGGACGATCCACGCGTTCCACACCGAGCTCGAGAACCGGACGCACGTGGCGCTGGTCATGGGTGACCCGAAGCCGGACCAGGCCGTGCTGGTGCGCGTGCACTCCGAGTGTCTGACGGGGGACGTGTTCGGCTCGACGCGCTGCGACTGCGGCGATCAGCTCCATCGGGCGATGGAGCTGATCCAGGGCGAGGGCCAAGGGGTGATTCTCTACCTCCGGCAGGAGGGGCGCGGGATCGGGCTCGCGAACAAGCTCCGCGCCTACGAGCTTCAGGACCGGCACCACAAGGATACCGTGGAGGCGAACCTCGCTCTCGGCTTCCAGGCCGACCACCGCGACTACGGGGTCGGCGCTCAGATTCTCTACGACCTCGGCATTCGGCGACTTCGTCTGATGACGAACAATCCCGGCAAGTACGTCGCGCTCCACGGTTACGGCCTCGAGATCGTCGAGCGCGTCCCGCTCGAGGCGAAAGCGGGGGCGGGCAACCGCAAGTACCTCGAGACCAAGAAGCGCAAGCTGGGCCATCTTCTCGAGTCGGTCTAGGTCGGATCCGGCGGGATTCTCCGATGTTCAACACGCTCTCCGAACGCCTTCGCGGCGTCTTCGACGCGCTTCGCGGCCAGCCCCGGATCACCGACGAGGTCCTGGACAAGACGCTCCGCGAGATCCGGATGGCACTGCTCGAGGCCGACGTCAACGTGGGGGTCGTGCGGGCGCTGCTGGAGGCGGTGCGGGCGAAGGCGGCCGACGAGGCGGTCCTGAAGAGCCTGACGCCGGGACAGCAGGTCGTCAAGATCGTGCGCGACGAGCTGACCGTGCTCCTCGGGGCGAGCGAAGCGGCACGGCTTCAGTTCAAGCCGAAGCCGCCGACCGTCGTCTTTCTGGTCGGGCTGCAGGGCTCGGGGAAGACGACCACCGCCGCCAAGCTCGGTCTCTGGCTCAAGAAGAACGGCAGATTCCCGTACCTCGTACCCGCGGACGTCTATCGCCCTGCGGCGATCGAGCAGCTCGTCCGCGTCGCCGGTTCGGTCGGCCTCAAGGTCTACGCCCACGACGGCAAGGCCGAACCGCTGTCGATCGCCCGCGCCGCAATCGAGGAGGCGAGGTTGAACGGGTACGACCCGGTCATCGTCGACACGGCGGGGCGGCTGCACATCGACGACGCGCTCATGGACGAGCTGCGCGGATTGAAATCGGCGCTCGATCCTTCGGAGATTCTCTTCGTGGCGGATGCGATGACCGGCCAGGACGCCGTACGCTCGGCGGGAGAGTTCCACAAGGCGCTCGGACTGTCGGGCGTCGTGCTCACCAAGCTCGATGGCGACGCGCGCGGCGGTGCCGCACTCTCGATTCGCCACGTGACCTCCGTGCCGATCAAGTTCGTCGGCACCGGAGAGCGTCCTTCGGAATTCGAGCCGTTCCATCCCGACCGGATGGTCTCTCGGGTCCTCGGGATGGGAGATCTGCTCGGCCTCATCGAGAAAGCGGAAGAAGCGGTCGACTTGGCGCAGGCGCAGGAGCTCGAGCGCAAGCTACGGAAGAATCAATTCACCCTTCAGGACTTTCGGGATCAGCTCCGCACGATTCAGAAGATGGGTCCGCTGTCCGGGATTCTCGGGATGCTCCCGGGGATGGGTGCCCTGAAGAACGTCGATCTCGACGACGGCGCGCTCCAAAGGGTCGTCGCCTTGATCGATTCCATGACGCCGGGCGAGCGGAACCGTCCCGAGATCCTGAACGGCAGCCGGAAGAAACGCGTCGCCAAGGGCTCGGGCCGCTCGGTCCAGGAGCTGAACCAGCTTCTCAAGCAGTTCGCCCAGATGCGGAAGGTGATGAAGCAAGTTCAGGCCGCCCGCGGCGGCGGCGGCGGCGGGGGGTTTCGGCTCCCATTCTTGGGGCGGTAAGCTATATTGTCGGTTTCGCTGGCCCTTGGAGTCAGGAGGAGAAGGCTCGTGCTGAAGATTCGCTTGAAACGGATGGGTTCCCGGCAAGCCCCGTACTACCGGGTGGTGGTCTCCGACGGGCGCTCGACGCCGCAGAGCGGCGTGATCGAAAACCTGGGCACGTACGACCCGGCGACGAATCCGGCCACCGTCCGGTTGGACGTCGCCAAGACCGAAGCCTGGATCGGCAAGGGAGCGCATCCGTCGGAGACGGTACGAAGCCTGCTCATCCAGGCGAAGGGCGCGCACGCCTGACCGTGGGCGAGCCCGCCGTGAAGGAGCTCGTGGAGCTGATCGCGAAGGCGCTCGTCAACGAGCCCTCCGCCGTCGTGGTGACGGAGACGAAGGGTGGCGGCGGGTCGGTCGTCGAGCTGAAGGTGGCTTCGGGCGATCTCGGGAAGGTGATTGGACGACAGGGACGCACGGCCCGTTCGCTGAGGACGATCGTGGCGGCCGCCGGGACGAAGCTCCGGATGCGCATCGCGTTGGAAATCGTTGAGTAGTCCGGGCGAAAGGTCGCTTGTGATCGGAAGGGTGAGCGGATTTCGCGGCACGAACGGCGAGGTCACGGTGAGGGTGGTCTCCGGCGACGCGAAGCGGTGGGTCGGCGTGAGCCGTGTGCTCGTCTCGGGTACCGGCGTCCGCTCCCGCGCCGCGTCGCGCCGCGTCGAATCGGCCCGGGCGTACCGTGATCGACTTGTGTTGAAGCTCGCGGGGATCGAAGATGCCGACGGCGCCGCGGCCCTCACCGGCCGCGAAGTCAGAGCGCCCGCGGCGGAGCTCCCGCGGCTTCCGCGGGGGGTGTACTGGATGGATAGGTTGGTCGGGGCCACCGTGAAGGACGCGAGGTGGGGCGATCTGGGTCGCGTCCGCGACGTCATCGAAACCGGAGGCACAGACGTGCTCCGCGTCGAGGACGACCGGGGCGTCGAAACGCTCGTCCCTCTCGCCGGCGAGTTCGTCACCGAGATCGACGAAGCCTCGGGGACGATCCGCGTGGCGATTCCCGAAGGGCTCAAGGGTCTGAACCCGTGAACGTCGATGTGATCACGCTCTTCCCCAGCCTGTTCGGCGGTCCCCTCTCGGACGCGATGCTCGCCCGCGCGCGCCGCGCGGGGCGCTTCGGCGTCCGTGTTCACGATCTGAGGACGTGGGGGGCCGGGCCGCAGCGCCAGGTCGACGACGCTCCCTTCGGCGGTGGCCCGGGGATGGTGCTCAAGCCCGAGCCGTTCTTCGAGGCGGTGTCCTGGGTGCGATCTCGTTACCCTTCGCGGAAGGACCGAATCGTCCTCCTCTCGCCGCAAGGACGTCCGTTCGATCACGCCGCCGCCCAGAGGCTCTCGGAGCTCGATCGCATCGTCCTCCTGTGCGGCCGGTACGAAGGAATCGACGAGCGCGTTCGGGAGGGGCTGGCCGATGAGGAGCTCTCGACGGGCGACGTCGTGCTCACCGGAGGCGAGCTGCCGGCGATGGTGGTGATCGACGCCGTCGCCCGCCTCGTTCCGGGGGTGCTTGGAAACGCGGACTCGACGGCGGCGGAGAGCTTCGCCAGCGGTCATCTGGACTTTCCGACCTACACGCGGCCCGCCGAATACCGCGGCCTTCCGGTTCCCCCCGTGCTCTTGTCCGGCGATCACCGCGCGATCGCGGAGTGGCGCGGCGAGCGCGCACGCGCGGCGACGCGCGAGAAGCGGCCGGATCTGATCGATTCGTCGAATCGAGTGGCGGCGTCTTCCGGACGCCGGCGAGGTATGTCATGAGCGTGATCCGCATGATCGAGTCCGCAGGACAAAAAGCCGACGTCCCCGAGTTCCGGCCCGGCGACCATGTCCGCGTCCACGTCCGGGTGGTCGAAGGCGACAAGTCCCGCATTCAGGTCTTCGAGGGAGACGTCACCAGCCGCCGCAGCGGCGGCGGGCTGCGGGCGACGTTCACCGTGCGCAAGACCTCGGGCGGCGTCGGCGTCGAGCGGATCTTTCCGCTTCATTCCCCGATCGTCGAGAAGATCGAGGTCGCCCGCCTCGGGAAGGTCCGCAGGGCGAAGCTGTACTTCCTTCGCGAGCGCGCCGGGAAGAAGGCGAGAATCCAGGAACGCCGCGAGCGGTAGGAGGCCATGGCCCTCGATCGCGAGAAAACGTTCTCGAACGCCGAGCGGCTGCTGAAGCAGGGGAAGACCGCCCAGGCTCTGGAGGAGTGCCGGCGCCTGGCGGAGGACGCTCCCAAAGATCTGCTGATGCTCAACCGGCTGGGCGATTTCCTGGCCCGCAGCAATCGCGGGGCCGACGCGGTCGTCTACTACGAGATGATCGTCGAGAACTTCTCGGCGTCGGGCTTCTACCCTAAAGCGATCGCGATCCTCAAGAAGATCGTCAAGATCGACCCCAATCGCCTCTCCGCAGTCGCTCGCCTGGGCGAGCTGAACCTCAAACAGAAGCTCCCCGGCGAGGCGCGAACGTGGTTCCTCCAGGCCGCCGATGCGTACGTGCGTGGACGCGAGTTCGGGAAAGCGCGCGAGGTGTTCGAGAAACTCGTCGCGGCGGAGCCCGAGAATCTGGTCCATCCCCTCCGCCTGGCGGAGACGCGCGCGGCCGAGGGGGATCCGGGGCGCGCGGGGCTCGATCTCGTCGCCCTGGCAAGCCGGATGCTCGCCGCCGGCCGAGCGGAGGACGCCGAGAAAACGTTCAAGCGGGCGGGTGAGCTGCTTCCGGGGCGCGCCGAACCGCTCGTCGGCCTCGCCAGGGGCCGGGCGGCGGCGGGCCGTCGCGCGGAAGCGTTGAGTCTTGCCGACGAGGCGTGGTCGAAGGACACGGATTCCGGGGCGATCGCAGGAGCGCTGCTGGCGTTGTTCGAGCAGCTCGGAGACCACGAGCGCTCCGCGAGGCTTCTTGCCGACGCGCGGTCGGACGTGATCGAGGACGACGCTATCGAACAGGTCTTTCGTGCGGCGCTTCTGGCGGGAGGGGTCGACGCGCTCTGGTCCCGCGTGCTGCCCGTTCTCGACCGGTGGGCCCGGGCGCGGCAGTTCGAGCGCGGCGCACGCCTGCTGGAGCGCGTCGCTCGGATCGAGGACGGCGGCCACCTGCGGGCGCTGGAGCAGCTCGTCGAGCTGCGCAAGGTCGAAGGGAATCGTGCCACCGCGGCGCGCGCCGTCGAGCGTTTGATCCGCGCCTACCAATCCAAAGGCCTAGCGACGAAGGTCGGTCCGCAGCTCGAGACGTTGAAACAGCTCGACCCGACGTCACCGCTGCTCTTCCTCGGACGTGCCGCGGGCGAGACGAGCCCCTCCGTCGAGCCGCGCCCTTCCGGGGCAACCGCGGCCGCGGCGCCCGCGGCCGCTCCCGCGCCTTCCGCACCAGCGATCTCCGCCTTCGAAGCGCCCGCCGTCCCGATGGGTCCCGCGGACGAGGAGTTCGTCAGCGGCAACCTGACCGAGGCCGAAGTGTTCGAGAAGTATTCCCTCCACAGGGAGGCTCTCCAGCAGCTTCGCCAGATCACGACGCGGTTCCCCGGGCATGTCGTCGCCCAGGAGAAACTGGTCGGATTCCTGAGAACTCAGGGGGAACGGGGCGCCCTTCGGGACGGTCTCGTCGCGCTGGCGCTCGCCAAGCGCGCCGCCGGCGACCTCGACGGAGCACGGCGCGCCGCGGGCGAAGCCGGAGAGATCGGCGGGATCGAGCGATCCCTGAGGGCCGTCCTCGAGAAGTTCGCGTTGCTGGAAGCGGGAGCGCCTCCTGCGACTCCGGCGACGCCGATGCGGTCGACGACTCAGGCGAAGGCGGCGCAGCCGCCGGTTGCGGCGGCCCCGAAAGCGCCACGGCCGCCGGCGGCTCCGCCGCCCCTCGCGTCGAGCTCTGCGTCTCCCGATGACGACGCCGAGCTCGAGATCCTCTTCGACGACGGCGACGAAGGCGGTGCGGCGGCCGCACCGGGAAGCGACGTCCTCGAAGAGATCGAGTTCTACATCGGCCAGGGGATGGAGCAAGACGCCTTGAACCGGATCGCGGAAGCCCGCACCGCCGGAATGAACGGCCCCTCGCTCGATGCGCTGGAGGCCCGCGTCCGCGGGGCCGCCTCCCCCGTGGACGAGGGCGGCGAAGGGGAGGACCGGCTGGACGAGGAAGATCTGTCGACGATCACCGCGGCCCTCGAGGCCGAGTTCGGGACCGACCGTGTGCCGGATGTCACCGAGCCGCCCGCCGAGCCCGAGAGCGAGCAATCGGTCGATCAAGTCTTCGAGACGTTCAAGGAGCACGTGAAAGCGGCCGTCGAAAGCGGCGACTTCAGGACGCACTACGATCTCGGCATCGCGTACAAGGAGATGGGGCTCATCGACGACGCGCTGGCGGAGTTCGAGATCGCAACCGGAACTCCGGAGCTCTATCGCGAGGCGTGCAGCATGCTCGGGCTCTGCCACGGCGAGCGCGGCGACACGGCGGAGGCCATCCGCTGGTACCGCGCGGCCCTGGCGGCTCCCGCCGAGGACGAGGAACCGCTGTCGGGGCTGCGTTACGACTTGGCGTCACTTCTTGAACGGTCCGGTGACGAGCGAGGGGCGTACGACCTCCTGGCTCAGGTGCACGCCGAACAACCGGGCTTCCGCGACGTGGGCCGCCGGGTCGCAGCGCTGCGCGCGAAGCTCGGCTTCTAACCCTCCGACCGCGGTAGCCCCGCCTGGTCGTCCGCTATACTGCGGCGCCGGGGGTGTTCGTCGCAGGCCGAGGAGGGAGTTATGCCGTCCCCGCTTGCCCTGGTGCTCGACGAGGATCCGGCGGTGCGCCAGCGCGTCCTCGACCGGCTCTCGCGCTCCGGAATCGAAGCCGTTGCCGCCGGTACCCCCCGTGAGGCCGCTGACCTGCTTCGGGCCCACCCGTTCGCCGTCGTCGTGACCGTGGGCGACTCGGCCGACGCGATCCGCAAGGAGGGGCTCGAGACCCTCTGCCGCCTCCGGGCGGAGGACGGCCGCGACGCGAGCGCCCCCAAGATCCTCGGCCGATCCGACGCCTCGGAAGGCCTTCGCCGGCGCGTGCTGGCGCTCGCGGCCTCGAGGGCTCCGGTTCTCTTCACGGGTGAAGCCGGGAGCGGGCGCCGCCA
The DNA here is from genome assembly GCA_964511835.1 of uncultured Acidobacteriota bacterium. Taxonomy (GTDB): domain Bacteria; phylum Acidobacteriota; class Polarisedimenticolia; order Polarisedimenticolales; family DASRJG01; genus DASRJG01. The sequence continues at coordinate 20,026 of CAZEII010000001.1, forward strand.
CGCGGCCCGCTGCGTTCACGCGCTCTCAGGGGACGCCGACGGATTCTTCGTCCTGCGCTCCGCCGATCGGGCATCCCTTTCGCGCCTGCTCGCCGAGCGCCGGGGCACCGTCTTCGTCCCGTCGATCGATCAGCTCGCTTGGCGCGACCAAGAGGCGCTGGCCGGCGCGATGACGGACGCTCCGCCGCGAGCCAGAATCATGTCCTCGACCACGCTCGATCCGCAAGCAGCAGCCGGCGAGGGTCGGCTGTCCCGCCCGCTCGTCGCGGCGTTCGGGGATGCGATCGTGCGCGTGCCGCCCCTTCGCGAGCGGCCGGCGGACGTCGCCGTTCTCGTTCGGACGTTCATCGAAGAGCTTCGGCGTTTGAACGGTCTTCCCCCGCTGGCGGTCGCGCCGGACGCGCTGGCGGCGCTCGAAGCCTATCGCTGGCCGGAAAACGTCCGGCAGCTGCGAAGCGCGGTCGAATCGGCGGTGATCCTGGCGACAGGCGGCGTCGTGAAGGCGTCGGATCTGCCGGAGGACGTCCTGCGCGGTGCGGGTGGGAAGGCGCCCACCGCGCGCCTCGACGGGCGGTTCCGGGAGGTCAAGCGCTCGATCGTGGAGGCGTTCGAGCGCGACTATCTCCAAGAGCTGCTGAAGCGTCATCGGGGGAACGTCACCGGCGCCGCCGAGCAGTCGGGGATGCTGCGCTCCGCCCTCCAACGACTTCTCCGCAAGCACGATCTCCGGTCGGCCGATTTCAGGCGCGGAGCGTCGGGTCCGCCGGCCTCTTGACGGCCTCGTGGCGACTGATCGTCGAATCTCGTGACGATGGCGCTTGGAACATGGCCGTCGACGAGGCGATCCTCGAGGCGTACGCGGGTGCCGATCCCAAGCCAGCGCCGACGCTGCGACTCTACGGCTGGAGCCCGGCGACGCTTTCGCTGGGACGCAGCCAGCCGTCGCAGGGCTCGCACGATCCGCGCGTCCTGGCGCGCGAGGGCATCGGCCTCGTTCGGCGGCCCACGGGAGGGGCGGGAGTGCTTCACGAGCACGAGCGCACCTACGCGGTCATCGGGGCCCTCGGCGCGCCACCGTTTCCGCGGGGAGTCGTCGCCACATACCGGGCCGTCGCCGAGGCCCTGAGAAGCGGCTTGTCCAAGCTCGGCATCGACGCGCTTCCGACGGAGCCGCGGCCTGCAGCGCGACGGCCCGAGGATGCATCGTGCTTCTCGGGCACCGGCGCGTGGGAGCTGGTGGTGGCCGGGAGGAAGATCGTCGGCTCGGCGCAGGCCCGTCGGCACGGAGCGTTCCTCCAGCACGGAGCGGTTCCGATCCGGCTTGAGCCCGGGCGACTGGGCTCAGTCATGGGCGCGCCTGTCGATGGATCCCGATTCGTCTCGCTCGAGGAGGCCTCCGGCCGGCCCATAACGACGGATGAGGTCGATCGAGCCCTGATCGCCGGATTTGAGGCGACGTTCGGGACGCGCTGCGTGGCTGGGGAGCTCACGGCGCGCGAGGCGCTGCGCGCGGCGGAGTTGCGCTGCTGGAAATACGACTCGATGTCCTGGACCTACGGAGGGACGATCGGCGGCCGCGAAACTCGCTGGGGGCCGGCAATCCGCTGACGACTAGCGGGCCTCGAGGCGTGAGGCCTCGCCGAGGAGCACCACGTCCGCCGGCCGGCCGTCCTTGCCCAGCCACGGGGTGGGATCGATCTTCCCCTCGAGCGCGACAGGCACACGGGCGGTGCCGCCGGGGACGACCTTCAGGGGCAGCGACACCGGGCCGTCCGCCGCCCCGGCTGCGATCGACCGGCGCGCCGCATCGACGCTGACCGTGGGCTCGGTGGCGAGAAGCGCGTTCAGATCGTCCTCGGGAACGACGAGAGCGCCCTGGTCGTCGAGGTCGTAGCGCTGCAGGATCCAGGGCAGACGCAATCGCGCGTGCTCCACCGCCGAACAGTCGCCCGTCGGTTCGGTCCCCTGGAGAAACGCCTCGTTGATGATCTCCGAGCACCCGGCGGTCTCGACGGCTCGGAGCCCGGTCGCGTGATCGACTGAGGCGTGCGCAATCCCGTCGACTTCCGGGAAGGGGAGGGGAGGCGTGTCGCGCAGCGTTTCCTCCATGAACACCTGCCAGATCGGCAGCGCCGCCTGCGCGCCGGTCTCCTTCGAGCCCAAGCTTTTCTTGGCATCGAACCCGACCCAGACTCCGACGACGAGATCGGGGGTGTAGCCGATGAACCACGCATCGGTGAAGTCGTCGGTCGTCCCCGTCTTCCCGGCGAGCGGGCGCCCGAGGCTCGACGCCGCAGCACCGGTGCCGTCGGTGATGACCCCTTCGAGGAGCGCGTTCATGACCGCGGCGATCTGCGGCGAAAGCACTTCGCGCGCCGAAGGCTTCGCCTGCTCGAGGATCGCTCCTTCGCGGCTCCTCACGGCTTCGACCAGATACGGTTCGACCAGCACGCCCTGATTGGCGAAGGCGCCGTAGGCGCTCGTCATCTCGAACAGCGAGACTTCGAACGCTCCGAGCGCCATCGACGGGAACGGCTGGAGTTCGGTCGTCAAGCCAAGATCTCGCGCCAGGCCGATGACCGGCCGGAAGCCGGCGCGATCGAGGACCTTGACCGCGGAGATGTTGGCGGATTTCTCCAGCGCTTCCCTCAGCGTCAGCAAGCCGTAGTACTGCTTCCCATAGTTCTCCGGCTGGTAGATGCTCAGGGTCCCCGGCTCGACGAACACCGTGGGGGCGTCGAGCACGCGGTCGGAGGCGGTCAGCCCTTTCTTGAGCGCAGCGGCGTAGACGAACGGCTTGAACGAGGATCCTGCCTGGCGACGGGCCTGCGTCGCGCGATCGAACTCGCTCCGCCGGAAGTCGAAGCCTCCGACGAGCGCGCGCACGGCGCCGGTCTGCGGGTCGATCGCGACGAGCGCGCCTTCGACATTCGGCTCCTGCTCCAAGGCGAACACGGCCTCTCCCGGGATCTTCGAAGACAGGACTCGGACGCGAACGACGTCTCCCCGGTGCACCAGGGCCGCCGGATCGGATCTCCGCGTCCACGCCACCCCATCGGCGTCCAGAGTGCCGACCACGGTTCCCGCCCGAATGCGCGCCCGGCCGTGGCTCGTTTGAAGGACGACCCCGTCGTACGTTCCCCCGTCGGTGACCCCGTCTCGCCACGATGCCGAAGCCCACGTCTCGGGCGTTTGACCGGCGGGAACCTTGTCCATCCGCCCGCGCCAACCCTGACGCTTGTCGAGCTGCCTCAGGCCGCGCTCGACCGCCTGGTTCGCGATGCGCTGCATCGTCACGTCGATGCCGGTGCGGACCTCGAGGCCCCCCTGATAGACGCCGTCCTCGCCGTAGCGCGCCTGAAGGGCTCTCCGCACGTCCTCGACGAGATAAGGAGCGATCTCGGTCGCGTCCCGGCGCGTCGAGAGCTCGAGCCGCTCCTTATTGGCTTCGTCGGCCTGCTGCTGGCTGATGTTCCCTTCCGCCACCATTCGCTCGAGGACGTGGCTCCGCCGCTTTAGCGATGCGTCGGGATTTCGGAAGGGGCTCAACCCCTCCGGGCGCTGGATCAACCCGGCGAGGAGGGCCGATTCCGCGAGATCGAGCTCCGGGGCGTGCTTCCCGAAATAGAACTGGGACGCCGCCTCGAGCCCGTACCGGCCGTGGCCCATGTAGACCTGGTTGCAGTACATGCGCAGGATCTCGTCCTTCGAGTAGCGCTTCTCGATCTCCATGGCGAGCAGCATTTCCTGGAGCTTGCGCCGCGGGGTCTTGTCCGGCTTCAGGAACAGATTTCGTGAGAGCTGCTGCGTCAGCGTGCTGGCGCCCTGCTGGAACGACAGCGTGGTCAGGTCGCGCCACGCGGCCCGCGCGATCCCCTTGAGATCGATCCCCCCATGTTCGTAGAAATGCGAGTCCTCCACGGCGACCAGCGCCTGGAGGAAAACTTTGGGGATCTCGCGCTGCGAGAGAAGGGTGCGGCGCTGATCGCCGAAGCTCCCGATCGTGGCGCCGTCCCGCGCCAGCACCCGGGTGTTGAGGGGAGGGGTATAGCGATCGAGCGCCTCGACGTCGGGCAGATCGAGCCTAAGGCCGTGGCCGAGCGCGACTCCGCCGATCAAGGCCGGCAGGATCAAGGCGCCGAGCAGGAGCGTGCGTCGTTTCAGGCGGCTCATGACCATTTCGAGATTAGCACGCAGCGTGCCGCCCGCGACCGCGCTCGAAAGCGGCGTTCGGGCGCATTCGGTCGCACCGCGGCGCCCCCGGGACGACACGAACCGTGGATCTCGATCCACGATCCGTGCCACCGGCAGCACCAGCCGGCGCTAGGATTCCCGGGATGATCGTCTGCAAGTTCGGAGGGACCTCCGTCGCCGGACGGGAGGCACTGGAGCGGATGGGATCGATCGTTCGAGCCCGCCTCGCCGAAGCCCCGCTCGTCGTCGTGTCCGCGCTCGCCGGCGTCTCCGACGCGTTGATCGGCGTGATCGACGCCGCGGAAGCGGGGCGGCTGGATTCCTCGGCGGGCGAGCTCGCCCGGATCGCCGGCGAGCACTACGCGCTCCTGGACTCGACGCCCGCCCCCGATGCGGCGAAGAAGATGGCCCGCGACGCCATCGCGGAGACGCTCGCTCTGCTCGAGGATCTACGACGAGGCGCGGCGCTCGTCGGAGACGTCACCCCGTGGGTTCGCGCCCGCTTCATCGGCTCGGGAGAGATCCTCTCGAGCCGCATCGTCGCCGCGTCGCTCGCGGCCGAGGGGGTCGACGTCGCCTGGATCGACGCGCGGACGCTCCTGCGCACCGAGGGGCGGGATCCCGAGCGGGACGCGCCGGCCGCACCTCCCGTTCTCGCCGCCTCGGTGGCCGCGGTGACTCCGCTCCTCGCGCCCGGCCGCGCGGTGGTCACGCAAGGGTTCATCGGCAGCGCCTCGGTCGAAGACGCGCTCCGGCCGACCCTCCTGGGGCGCGGTGGGTCGGACTACAGCGCCTCTCTCTTCGCCCGGGCGCTCGGCGCCTCGCGGGTCGAGATCTGGACGGACGTCGACGGCGTCCTGAGCGCGAGCCCGCGCATCGTTCCTGGAGCGAGGCGCATCAAGGTCCTGTCGTTCGACGAGGCGAGCGAGCTGGCCTACTTCGGCGCCAAGGTGCTCCACCCGAGCACACTCCTCCCCGCGGTCGAGGCGGCGATCCCGGTCTGGGTCGGGAACGCCCGCCGGCCCGAGGGCGAGGGGACGACGATCCTCGCCGAAGGGATCGTCCCCGAGGATGCGCGGTTCGCCGTCAAGGCGATCGCCGACAAGCGTGGGATCACCGCAGTGCAAGTGGTGTCGACCCGCATGCTGATGGCGCACGGCTTCCTCGCGAGGATCTTCGCGGTCTTCGACGCTTACCGCACGCCGGTGGATCTCGTCGCGACCTCGGAGGTCTCGGTCTCGCTCACCATCGACGACGATCGACGGCTGTCCGAGATCGTCGAGGCGCTCAGGAGCTTCGCCCACGTCACGGTCGAGCGCGGCATGGCGGTCGTCTGCCTGGTCGGGGAGGGGATGAGGGGGAACGCGCACGTCGCCGCCGAGGTGTTCCGCGTGCTCCGCCACGTCCCCGTGCGCATGATCACGCAGGGCTCGTCGGCGATCAATCTGAGCCTCGTCGTCAAGAGCGAGGACGTTGCCGACGCCGTCCGCGCGCTTCATGACGCGTTCTTCCGTGGTCCTCTTCCGGCCGACGTGTTCGGCGCACCCACAACGCCCGCCCGCCCGGGCTCGGAGAGCATTCCGCCGCTCCCCAGGGAGATGCTCCTCTCGCTGGCCGATCGTCGCGGCACGCCCCTCTATGTCTACGATCTCACGGCTCTGGAGGCGCGCGTCGCTGCTCTCCGCCGCCATCTTCCGCTCGACCCGGGCCGGCTGCTGTTCGCGTGCAAGGCCAACGCGCATCGAACGATCGTCGCGCGGCTCGCGCGCCTCGGCGTCGGCATCGAAGCGGCTTCGCCGGGTGAGGCCTTGCGAGCGCTCGAATGCGGGCACGCGCCGAACGAGGTCTTGGTCTCGGCCACCAATGCCCGCGCCGCCGATCTCGCCGAGCTGGTTTCGCGCGGTTGCCGCCTCGCGCTGGGATCGCTCTCGGACATCCGGCGCGTCGGAGCTCTCGTCCCGGGAACCGCCGTTCTCTTGCGCGTCAACCCCGGCGTCGGCGAAGGACACCACAGGCACGTCGTCACGGGCGGCGCGCAGAGCAAGTTCGGCATCCCCTTGGAGCACCTCGCGGCCGCCCTCGCGGCGTGCCGCCAGGCGGGCCTCCGTCCGCTCGGGCTCCACGCGCATCTCGGCTCGGGGATCCTCGAGCCCGCGCCGCTCCTTGCCTCCGCTCGCGCGCTCTTGGGCGCGGCGCGGATGCTCGGGCGAGTGGAGGTCATCGACTTTGGGGGCGGTTTCGGCATCCCCTACCGGGAAGGGGAGCCCGAGCTCGACCTGGCGTCGTACGGCGCCGCCCTTCGCTCCGAGCTGGACGCGTTCGCCGGCGCCGTCGGCACGCGACCCGAAGCCTGGTTCGAGCCCGGACGCTTCCTGGTCGGCGCCGCGGGCTGTCTACTGGCGCGCGTGACGTGCCGCAAGGAGAGCGGCGGCCATGTCTTCATCGGGGTCGACACGGGGATGAACCACTTCCAGCGCCCGGCGCTCTACGGCGCCTACCACCGCATCCTCAACCTGAGCGCTCCCGACGCGCCCGTCGAGTGGGTCGAAGTCGTCGGCAACGTCTGCGAGTCGACCGACGTCTTCGCGTCGGGACGCGCGCTGCCGCGCGCGGAGGAGGGCCACGTGCTCGCGATCCTCGATGCCGGCGCCTATGGCTTCACGATGGCCAGCGTGTACAACCTCTGGCCGCTTCCGGCAGAGGTCGTGCTCGAGGGGGGCGAGGTCGTCCCCGACCGCTGAGCTATAGTGGCCCGGCCGATGGATCCCCTTCTGAAAGCGCGACGGCTTCGCGATCTCACCGACACGCCGCGCGCGATGCTCGATCAAACGTATCGCTCCAGCAAGGCGGGGACGGCGTGAGCCGCGAGGCCGTCGACGTCGATCTCTCGGGATTCGGTGTTCGGTTCGAGGGGCTGCCGCACGAGCTCGCCGCGGAGCTCCGGACTCGCTGGTCGGAGTACCTCGCGGAGCGGGTCGAGTCGCCGGAGATCGTCATCCGGGTCGAGGACGACCTTCGCGCGATGGCACCGGGCCGCTTCATGGACGGGAGTCTCCGCATCGAGGCGACGCGGGAGTCGATCCGGTTCGGCGCGGACGAAGGCGAGCTCGTCCACGATCGCCTTGGGACGATCGCCACGGTACGCTTGGCGCGCGGCGATGACGGGCGGCGATTCTGGGGGCTCGTCAACCTCGCGTGCGCGGCGGTGGGATGGCGGCTCGCGGCGCGCGGCGGAGGCGCCGTCCACGCGGCCGGCGTCCTGATCGACCGCCGCGCGTTCCTCGTGGTCGGACCGCCGGGGTGCGGGAAGACGACGTGGGCCCGGACGGCGTCACAAGCCGGCCTCCCCGTCCTGAGCGACGACTGCGTGCTCCTCGATGCCTCCACCGGGAGGCTGTCGGCGCTGGGGTCGCCTTTTCGATCGAGCGATTTTCCCTCGCCGGGCAGAGGCCGCTGGCCGGTCGCCGCGATCCTGATACCCCGGTGGGCCGCCGAGCCCTCGCTCGCTCCGACCACCCGGCTGATGCTCGAAGCGCGCATCGCGTCGAGCCTGCTGTTCACCGATCTCACCCACGATTCTCACTCGGCGGCGGCGCGCGCCGTGGCCGCGATCGCGGCGGGCGCGCCGGCCCGTATCCTCTCGTTCCGTCCCGACGCGAGCTGGGTCCCGCTGGTGGGAAGTCTCCGGTAGCTACAATGCCCTGATGCAGCCGTTCAGCATCGTGTCGTCCTTTCGGCCGACCGGAGATCAACCCGGGGCGATCGACCGCCTGGCCCAGGGGCTCGCGGAGGGGCGTCGCGACCAGGTCCTCCTGGGCGTCACCGGATCGGGGAAGACCTTCACGATCGCCCACGTCGTCGCGCAGGCCCAGCGGCCCGTCCTCGTCCTGGCCCACAACAAGACGCTGGCCGCCCAGCTCTATCAGGAGTTCAAGCGCCTCTTCCCCCAGAACGCGGTCGAGTACTTCGTCTCCTACTACGACTACTACCAGCCCGAAGCGTACGTCCCGCAGTCGGACACCTACATCGAGAAGGAAGCGACGATCAACGAAGAGATCGACCGGATGCGGCACTCCGCGACGCGTGCGCTGTTCGAGCGGCGCGACGTCCTGATCGTCGCCTCGGTGTCGTGCATCTACGGCCTCGGCTCGCCGGAGGCCTACCACGGGATGATGCTGCTCCTCGAGAAAGGGACGCGGATCGACCGCGACGCGGCGCTCCGGAAGCTGGTCGAGATCCAGTATCGGAGGGTCAACACCGACCTCGAGCGGGGCTCCTTCCGCGTGCGGGGCGACGTGCTGGAGATCTGGCCGTCGTACGCGGAGGACGCGCTGCGCATCGAGTTCTTCGGCGACGAGATCGAGGCCCTCTCGCGCATCGATACGGTACGCGGCAAGGCGGTGGAGACGCTCCTGAGGCATCCGATCTACCCGAATTCGCACTACGTGACGCCGCGCGAGACCATGCTCAAGGCGATCGACGCGATTCAGGCGGAGCTTGGAGAGCGCCTCACGGAGCTTCAGGCCGCCGGGAAGTTGCTGGAGGCCCAGCGCCTGCACCAGCGGACCAATTTCGACCTCGAGATGATGCGCGAGGTCGGCTACTGCCACGGCATCGAGAACTACTCGCGCCATCTCACCGGGCGGCGGCCGGGAGAGGCCCCGCCGACGCTGATGGACTATTTCCCCTCCGATGCGCTCGTCGTTGTCGACGAGAGCCACGCGACGATGCCGCAGCTCCGCGGGATGTACCACGGCGACCGCTCCCGGAAGCTGACGCTCGTCGACTTCGGTTTCCGCCTTCCTTCCGCCGTCGACAACCGACCGCTGAAGTACGAGGAGTTCGAGGAGCGCCGCGGGCAGGCGATCTACGTGTCCGCCACGCCGGCCCCCTACGAGCTCACCCTGACCGGCGGCGAGGTCGTCGAGCAAGTTGTCCGTCCCACGGGCCTGCTCGACCCCGAGGTGGCCGTCCGGCCGATCGACGGCCAGGTCGACAACCTTTTGGCCGAGATCCGAGCGCGCGCGGCGGCGGGGGAGCGAGTGCTCGTGACGACCTTGACGAAGCGGATGGCGGAAGACCTGACGGAGTACTACCGGGATGTCGGCGTCAACGTCGAGTACCTGCACTCCGACGTCCAGACGCTCGAGCGGATGAAAATCCTGCGCGAGCTGCGCAAGGGGACGTTCGACGTGCTCGTCGGCGTGAACCTGCTGCGGGAGGGGCTCGATCTCCCCGAGGTTTCTCTGGTCGCCATCCTCGACGCCGACAAGGAGGGGTATCTTCGCTCCGAAGGCTCGCTCATCCAGACCATGGGGCGCGCCGCGCGCCACGTCCACGGCACGGCGATTCTCTACGCCGACACCGTGACGCAGTCGATGCGCGCGGCGATCGACGAAACCGCGCGCCGCCGCTCGCTCCAAGAGGACTACAACGCCCGACACGGGATCACCCCGGAGACGATCAGGCGCGCTCTCGACGAGCTGCTCGTCTCCCCGATCGCCGCCGACTACTCGACCGCGCCTCTTGACGAGGAGGAATCCGAGGAGATCTTCGAGGACCAGGAGGCGCTGGTCGCGGAGATCGCCAAGCTCGACAAGGCCATGCGCGCGGCGGCCCTGCGTCTCGATTTCGAGACCGCGGCGGCCCACCGCGATCGGATCCGTTATCTCGAGACGAAGGGCGCTCTCGCGTGACGGGGTTCTGGCATCCGGTCTCCGCGGTCTATCTCGACCGGCCCCGCGTGCTCGCCTCGCCCGCCGTGCTGCGTCTCATGCTGGCCGGCGAGGGCCGGGCGGAGATCGTCTATGCGGGCGACCGGATGTGGCCCGCGATTCGTCACGGCGAGGCGCTGGTGGTGTCGCCCCTCCCTCCCGAAGCTCCGGCCGAAGGGGAGATCGTCTTGACTTTGGACGGAGGCATCCCCGACGTCATGCGGCTCACGCGGGAGGGAGGTGCGCCCGCGGTCGCCGCGGATGCCGATCCGGGGCCTCCGCGCCCCGTGAGGCCGCTCGACCTCCTGGGTCGCGTGGCGGGCGCGCGCGGCGGGCGCGCGCCGTGGCGGACGCTGTTCCGCCGCTGGCTCGATCTCGCCGAAGCGACCGTCGCAGGGCCGGACGCCGGAGACGATCCCGCCCTCACGGTCCGCACGAAGTACGACGACCAGGCGCTCCACTATGATCGGCTCGACGGCGTCGCGCTCGAGCCGAGGCTCGCCGCCCGCATCGAAGAGAGCGTGCCGAACGGCTCGCGCATCCTCGTCGCGGGGAGCGGCACCGGCCGCGAGGCGTTCGCCCTCGAGCGACTCGGCTACCGGGTGACCGGGGTGGACTTCGCCGCGCGGATGGTCGAGGCGGCGACGGCCGAGGCGGCGAGACGAGGATCCTCCGTCACGTTTCGGGCTTCCGATCTCCGGTCCCACGACGAACTCCAGGGCTCGCTCGGCGCGGTCGTCTTCACCTACGACGTCTACAGCTTCGTCCCGGGAGCTCGCGCGCGGATCGCCGTCCTGAGACGTCTGCGCACCTGGCTCGCTCCGTGCGGCGTCCTGTTCCTGTCCGCGCGCCGGGCGCGCGGGCTCTGGACAGGCCTCGTGCTCACCGTGCAGTGGCTCGCGCGCATCTCCCGCGGCAGCGGCGGAGCATGGGGGGACTCGCACACGCGAGGGCTCGACGCCTCGGGAACGATGCGGCGCTCGTTCGTCCACGTCTTCTCCGATCGACGGCTCGACCGCGAGGCGTCGGCCGCGGGGTTTCGCCGCGTCGTCTGGGAGGGCGGGCACGGCTTGTTCGTCGCGAAGAGCGACGCGGCCTCCCGGGACGGCGCATGAGAGAGCGCTGGAGCTCGAAGGGGGGAAAGGCCTACCCGATTCGCGACGGCACGCCTCCTCCCATCGAGTTCTTCTCGGCTTCGCGCCCTCCGGCGGGGCCAGCCGGCTTCGGCTTGACGCTGGGACCGCTTCGCCTCGAGATCGAGGGGCTGGACGCGGCGCTCGCGTCGGAGCTGGCCGCTCGCTACGCACCGTATGGCGACGGCGGGGCCCCGGAGGCCGACGCCGCCCTTCGCATCCGCTTCGCGCGGGAGCCGCGCGAGTACTTCATCGATCCGCCGACCGCGCCCGAATTCAACCCGGTGTGGCTCGCGTGCGACGGGCACCGCATTCGCTATCTCGGCTACCGACTGGCCGGCTGGTTCGACACCGAGGAGCGCCGCGGCGAGATCCTGCTGGCCGGGGGCGCGTACGAGCCCGAGCTGCGCGCCCTCGAAAACTACATCCGATGCGCCGTCGCTTGGTGCGCCGCGGAGCGGGGAGGCGCCCTGGTTCACGCGGCGTCGGCGGTCCGGAATGGAAAGGCCTACCTCTTCTACGGCGAGTCCGGTGCGGGTAAATCCACGCTCTCCGCCGCGAGCCGTCAAGGGGCGATCGTCAGCGACGACCTCTCGCTCGTGCTCCCGCGGCCGGCGGGTGGCCTCGACCTCGTCGGCAGTCCCTTCCGCGGCACGTACGACGAGGGGGAGCCGGTCACGGGCCGGTATCCGGTCGCCGCGGCGTTCCGCATCGTCAAGGATGAATCGGCCGAGGTGCGCACGCCGGCGCGAACGGTCGCGTTCGGCCAGCTCGTCGGCAACCTGACCTTCGTCGCCGAGGCATTCGGCGACCGACCCGATCTGTTCGCATCGATCGAGCGGGCGTTCGCGCCGGTTCCGCTCTTCCACCTTCATTTCAGGATGGACGACTCGTATTGGGAGGCGATCGACGCCGCGGGGCTCTAGGAGCCGTGGTCAGCGGCGCCGAAGCAGCCCGATCAAGTTCGAGCGATCGTCGGTCCACAGGAACCGCCGTGCGTCCGGGCCGTCGCCCGGCCGAGCCGGGATCCAACCGTCCTCGTCGTGCACGGGGAGGGTGTCGCCGGCTTCCCTCCCCATCACCGCCCATCGGGACAGATCCTTCCCTTCGAAGGCCTGCTCCGGAGTTCTCGTCTTGTCTTCCTTGAAGGCCGCCGGCACGCGGAGCTCGCGGGCGATGGCGGTCACAACCGGCTCGAGGGCGACGTAGCCGTTGGTCAGGTGGAGCGCGACGCATCCCCCCGGCTTGAGCTTGCGCAGGTACATGGAGAGCGCCTCGCGGGTCAGCAGGTGAACCGGAATGGCGTCGGAGCTGAAGGCGTCCAGCACGATCAGATCGAAGCGCCCGTCGGCGCACTCCGCGAGCCGGCGGCGGCCGTCGCCCAGGACGACGTCGACCTGCGCGCGCGAGTCGGTGAGATAGGTGAAGAACGCGGGGTCGCGGGCGATCCGCGCGACCGCCGGGTCGATCTCGAAGTAGGTGAAACGCTCGCCGGCTTCCCCGTACGCTGCGGCGGAGCCCGCGCCGAGTCCTATGAGCCCGACGTCGGTCACCGATCCCCGCGCGCGCAAGCCGCGAAAGACGTCCCCGAGCGGACCCGACGGGTGGTAGTAGGTCGTCGGCGTTCGGCGCCTCTCGGGCTCGAGCGCCTGGCTCCCGTGCCGGGTCACGCCGTCGACGAGAACGTGCAGCCTCTGGAAGACCATCGCGCTCTTGCCGGCGGCGTCGACGACCTGCAACCCCGGGGAGGTCGCCTCGACGACCTTGTGAACGCCGTAGAAGGTCCGATCGCGGTGCAGCGCCGACCAGCCGGTGTGAGCGGACCCCCAGGTCACTCCCAAGAGCGCCGCGAGCGCGAAGGCGAAGCGCCGCGGCCACCCGAGAATTGCGAGCGCGAGGAGGGCCGGCACGCCGACCCTGATCGCGCCGAGCCAGCGAAAGGCGAGATCGCTCGTCGGCGTCAGCCTCTCGACCAGGAGCACGGATGCGCCGACGGCGAACGCGGCGGCCGCATCGAGCGCGAGAGCCGACGCCCGAGTGCGCGCCGTCCCGTCGCGGCGGGAAGGATCCGGAACGAAAAACGCGGCGAGCGCGAGCGCGATCGGGTACTCGGCGATCGAGTTGAAGAGGAGAGGGGCCGCGATCGCATTGAAGACTCCCCCCAGGCATCCGCCGAACGCGATCCACAAGTAGTACTCGGTGAGCTGGGAGCGGTCGGGGCGCACGGCGGCGAGGCGGCCGTGACAGAGCAGGCCGACGGCGACGAGGGCGGCGAGATGGACGGCGAAGATCGCCGGCCCGATGACGTGCGAGCCGCCGTGAAACTCGGCCGCAACGCCGACCGACAGCACTCCGAGGACGATTCCCAACGCGGGGAACGGTAAGCGCACGCGCGGGGAGAACGCCACGACGAACGTCAGGAGATAGAGTCCGAGCGGGACGATCCAGAACAGCGGGATCGCCGCGATGTCCGAGGTCAAGTACTGGGTGACGCCGAGCACCGCGCTCGAAGGGACGAAGGCGAGCGCCATCCACCGCAATCGCGAGCCCCAGCTCGCCGGAAGCGCCGACGTCGCTTCGTCGACTGCGCGGAGGGGCGCCGGACGGCGCGCCGCCTGAGCTCCCGCGGCAACGATCATGACGGCGAGCGCGACGAACCCGATCGACCAGATCCCCGCTTGCGACGAGTGGCCGGCCGCGGCGCGCAGCGGCAGCATCCGCTCGATCACGAGCGGATAGCCGACGAGACCGACGAAGCTCCCCGCGTTGCTGGCCGCGTAAAGAAAATACGGATCGTCGGCGCGCGCATGACCCGTCGAGGAGAACCACCGCTGCAGCAAGGGCCCCGTGGCGGCGAGCGCCGCGTACGGCAGGCCGAACGACGTCGCGAGGGCGAGGAGCAGCCAGGGGACCGGCGAGGCGTCGACGGGGGGAAGGTGGGAGGCGCCGATCACAGGGGGCAGCGCGAAGAGGGCCGTCAGAGCGAGCGCGCCGTGCAGTATCACCTGCGTGCGTGGCGCGAACCGGCGACCCAGCAGATGCGCCCAACCGTAGCCGGCGAGTAGCCCGGTCTGGAAGAAGAGCATGCAGGTCGTCCACACGCCGGCGCTCCCGCCCAGGAGGGGTAGCGCCATCTTGGCCGCCATGGGCTGGACCGCGAAGAGCAGCGCCGCCGAGAGCAGCGTCGCGAGCGTGAACAGTGGGATCACGGCGCGGGTTCGATCATGCGGCGGCGACCACGGCCGTAGAATGCCACGGGTGGACCGAGCCGCGCTGCGAGAAAAGGTCGAGGCCTTGCCCGAACGGCCCGGCGTCTATCTCTATCGCAACGCCGCCAAGGAGCTCCTCTACGTCGGGAAGGCGAAGTCGCTCCGCCAGCGCGTCCGATCCTATTTCCAGGCGGGCGCGCAGCACACTCCCCGCACCGTGAGCTTGGTCGCGGAGATCGACGACCTCGAGACGATCGTCGTCGACACCGAGATGGAAGCGCTCATGCTCGAGGCCAACCTCATCAAGAAGGAGCGGCCGCCGTACAACGTCATCCTCCGCGACGACAAGAACTTTCCCTACCTGAAACTGTCGCTCGCCGACGAGTACCCGCGCGTGTCCCTCGTCCGGCGCGCGCGCCTGGACAAGAACGCCTACTACGGGCCCTTCCTTCCGGCGTCGGTCGCCCGGCGCTCGCTCAAGCTGATCCCGCGCTTCTTCCAGGTCGCCACGTGCGACGAGGTGTTCGACGGCAAGCGGCGTCCCTGCCTCTACTACCACCTCGATCAATGCCTCGCTCCGTGCGCGGGGAAGACGAACCCCGAGGAGTACGGCAAGGCGGTCACCGACGCCAAGCTGTTTCTCGAGGGGCGGCACAGGGAGCTGACCGCGAGCCTGACGCGGCACATGCGCGATGCGTCGGACTCGGAGCAGTTCGAAAAGGCGGCTCGCTATCGCGACACGCTGCGCACCATCGAGAAGCTCGGCGTTCGCCAGACGATCGATTCCTCGGGAATGGAAGACCGCGACTCCCTGGCCCATTACGTGGAAGGACGGCAGGTGGCGCTCCAGGTGTTCGAGATGCGCGCGGGCAAGGTGCAGGCTCGCCGCGAGTTCACGTTCGAGGATCTCGATTTCGAGCCGGCGGGGTTCTACGCGCAGGTGCTGCTTCAGCTCTACGGCGACGCGGCTCCACCGCCCGAGATCGATCTACCCACCGCACCGGCCGAAGCCGATCTCCTCGCGGCGTGGCTCTCGGAGCGGGCGGGCCGCAAAGTGCTGCTGCGCATCCCCGAGCGCGGCACGCGGCGCCGCTTCCTGGCGATGGTCGAGAAGAACGCGCAGCTCGCCTTCGAGGCTCGTTTCCGGGCCCGGCACAGCCACGGCGTCGAGGTGCTCGACGCGCTCGCGGAGGCGCTCGGCCTTCCCGAGGTGCCCTATCGCATCGAGTGCTTCGATATCTCGAACATCCAGGGCCGCGATTCGGTCGCCTCGATGGTCGTGTGGGAGAATGGGAAGCCGAAATCGTCCGATTACCGGATCTTCAACATCAAGTCGGTGCGGGGTCCGGACGACTTCGCCTCGATGGCGGAGGCGGTGACGCGGCGCTACCGGCGCCTGCTCGCGGAAGGACGCCGTCTTCCGGACCTCGTCCTGATCGACGGCGGCCCCGGGCAGCTCGGGGCGGCCGTGCGCGCCGCTGCGGCGGAAGGGCTGCCGACCCTTCCGACGGTGTCGCTCGCCAAGCGCGAGGAGGAGATCTTCCTCCAAGGACAAGGGGAGCCGGTCCGCCTCGACCGGTCGTCGCCGGCGCTCCAGCTCCTGCAGCGGATCCGGGACGAGGCCCATCGCTTCGGCGTCAAGCGCCACCGGGCGAGGCGCGCAAAGCGGACGATCACCACCGCGCTGCTCGAGGTTCCCGGAGTGGGTCCGAAAACCGCGCGGTCGCTCCTCAAGGCGTTCGGGAGCGCCGACGCGGTGCGGCGGGCGACCTCGTCGGAAATCGCGGGAGTGGCGGGAGAAAAGGTGGCGCGGGCGGTCGCCCTATGGGCATCCCGAGGCGACCTTGTTCGCGGGCGATAGCGGTCCCTATATTCAAGTCCATGAGGTTCTTGCGGACTTTGCCGGGGGCGATCCTCGTCGTCCTGCTGCTCGGCACCGCCGCCGCGTTCGGCATGGCGGGGGCGCAGCTCTACCGCGTGACGCACCCGGCACGGCAGGCGGACGTCGCGCTCAATCTGGGTGTGGCGCTCGCCAAGGCCGAGGACGTCTCCTTCCATTCGACCGACGGCGTCACTCTCACGGGTTGGCTCTTTCACGGCACGGCCGGGTCGGCGCCCGTCGTGCTTTGCCACGACCTCGGCGAGAGCAAGAACGCCGTCATCAACGTCGCGATCGCGCTCAACAAGGTCGGGTTCACCGTGCTCGCGTTCGATTTCCGTGGGCACGGCGGCAGCGGGGGGAGCGCGTCGACCCTCGGGGTCGAGGAGGCGCGCGACGTCATCGGTGCGGTGGACTTCGTCGCGGCGCTTCCGAAAGCCGACGTGGACGCCCGGAAGATCGGCGTCTTCGGCGCCGGCATGGGGGCGCACGCGGCAGTGCTCGCGGCGGCGGATCGGCCCGCGATGCGCGTGCTCGTCCTCGACGGCCTGTGGCCGGACGCGCGGTTCACCCTGCTGAGGCACGAGTTCGCCGACTGGCCCTGGGGAGAGCGGCACCTCGGGGTCTTGCCCGCGACGCTGTTTCCGCTCTTCGCCAATACGTCGATCGACGGCGAGCGCGCGGCCGACGTCCTGCCGAAGCTCCTCGGCCGCGATCTCCTCCTCGTCGCGCCGGCCGGCGACCGCCGGCTCGACGAGGCGATGAAGGCGATGTACGCGACCCTGCCGGAGCAGCGCGAATCGGAGAGAAACCTGATCACGCTTCCTGCCACGCGAGCGTCCGGATTGGGGGCCGACGATCTCGCCCGCTATCACGAACGGGTCGTGGAGTTCTTCCGCACTCGCCTGGCTCGCTCGTAGTCCCGGCCTGATAAAGTTCCGTCGATGAAGCCGATCGTCGGCTCCGATCTCGAAGCCTACCTGGCGCGCGGCCGCGAAGCCGTCGAGAGGGCGCTGGCTCTCGCGGTGCCCCCGCTCTCCTCTCCGCCGTCGGCGCTTCACGAAGGCATGCGCTACACGCTGTTCCTGCCGGGGAAGCGTCTGCGAGGGATCCTCGTGCTCGCCGCATGCGAGCTGCTCAAGGGGCGCGTCGAGGACGCGGGTCCGCTGGCGGCCGCCGTCGAAATGGTCCACGCATCGTCCTTGATCCTCGACGACCTCCCGTCGATGGACGACGCGACGCTCCGGCGAGGAAGGCCGGCGCTGCACAAGGTCGCGGGAGAGGCGAACGCCATCCTGGCGGCGGTCGCTCTCCTCAACGCCGCGTACGCCGCGATCCAGGAGGCGCCGGGCCTCAACGATCGAGCGCGCGTCGCCGCCACCCTCCGCTTGGGGGAGGCGATCGGCGCCTCCGGCCTGACCGGCGGGCAAGTGGCCGATCTCGCGGCGACCGGCAAGAAGCTGGACCTCGAATCGCTCGAGTTCATTCACAGCCACAAGACCGGAGCATTGTTCATCGCGGCTGCCGAGCTGGGCGCCATCGCCGCGGGCGCCCGACGTGCCCGGGAATCCGCGGCGCTCCAGAGCTATGCGAAGAATCTCGGGCTCGCGTTCCAGATCACGGACGACCTCCTGGATTACAGCGGGAGCCCCGGCACGACCGGGAAGGACGCGGGGCTCGACCGCAACCGCACCACGTTCGTCAACCTTTGCGGGATCGACGGCGCGCGCAAGCTCGCCGACGAGCTGATCGCGGCAAGCCTTGCGGCTCTCGAGCCCTTCGGCCGGCGCGGACAAACGCTGGCCGGGTTGGCGAGCATGGTCCGCGACCGGGACCGCTGAGCCGATCTTCGTGGGCGAGCGCTACGAGGAGGTCCGCCGGAAGCTCGTCGAGCGGGGGTATCTCCAAGGCCCGATCGAGCGCTTCCTGCTCCGCGATCTCCTGGCAGGGAAGGGCACGCTCGTTCGCGCGAGCTTGAAAGCCGCGACGCTCGGCGCGCCACTGATGGGGGGGCTGCTCGCGGCCTCCACCGTCGCCGCCAATCGTCCCGCCTTCGGCTCGCAAGACGCCCTCGTGCTCTGGCTCTACTTCGCGGTCCTCTCGGGAGCGGTGCTGTTCACGCTCGACCTTTCGGCATCCGCCGCGGCGTCCGCGTGGGCGCGGCGCCGCGGCGCGCGCCGCTCGGATGCGGTTCGAGCGGGGTTGATCGTCGCCGTGCCCCTCCTGGTCTACCTCGTCATTCTCTGGGCGCGGGGGAGGCCCGACGGAGGCGCGGTGGGTGATGTCCTTTTCCTCGCCGCGGCCGCCGGGGTCGCCACGCTCGTCGCGTGGCTGGCGGGTCTCGTCTCGCTCGCCGGAATCGTCGGTCGCACCGGCGAGGTGCCCGATCGCGGCCGGCGCTCCGTCGTCGTCGTGCTGGCGGTCCTGATTCCAATCGCGGCGGTGTTCTTCGTCCTCAAGGAGACGGTCGCAGCCCACGGAGCGCATGCGATACCTCCGTCGAGCTTCGCGGCGCGGCCGACGCGCGAGCGGCTCCTCGTCGTGGGTGTCGACGGTCTCGACGCGGCGCTCGTCGAGACCGGGGCGGGGCAGGGCACGACGGAGCGGCTGATGGCGCTCTTCGCGCGAGGGGCGTTGTACCCGAAGCACCGCGCGCCCGCGGAGCCCCCGGAGGTTTGGACGACGATCGCGACGGGCATGAGCGCCGACGCGCACGGCGTGCGGTCCGCCGGAGTCATGCGCCTGCCCGGCATCGCCTCACCGATCGCCCCCCGCTCCGGACCCGTCCTCCTCGACGCCGCGCTCGACTTCGCTATCCCCGCGCGGACGCTGCCGACGTCGGGCGCGGGACGCCGGGTGCGTGCGCTCTGGGAAATCGCCGGGCTCGCGCACCCCGCAGCCGCCGTCGGCTGGTGGGCCTCCTGGCCCGCGCGCGGAACCGAGGGGGACGCGGATGCGGGGTACGTGGTTTCGGACCGTGTGCTCGCGAAGCTGCTGTCGAGCCGGACGGAAGATCGCGACACGTCTCCCGCGAGTCTGTACGCTCGACTTGAAGGGACGTTTCCGGCCGATCGCGACGCTTGGCGCCGGGATTTCGAAGGACGGTTCGCGCCGCTCTCGCCGGAGCTTCACGCGCTCGCCTGGGAGTCGTACTTGATCGACGAGTTCGCCTGGCGGACGACGCTCGCACTGCTCGCGGACCCGGCGATCGCGACCGCGTTTGCTTACCTTCCTGGCCTGGACATCTTGAGGGCACGGCTCGAATCGCATCCGGACGGAGCGGCTGCTGTCGCGCTCTACGTCCGGTGGCTGGACGAGTCGGTCTTCGGGGAACTTGCGTCTCGCCATCAGGAGCGCATCGTCATCGTCGGCGACCCGGGTCGAGGCGCGGGACGCGACGCGGAAGGCTTCGTCGCCGTCGTGGGGGGCGGAGCCGCGCCCCGGTGCGTCGGCCCGCCGATCGGGGATCTCGATGTCGCGCCACTCATCCTGCGGCTCGCGGACCTCCCCGCGAGCCGCGAAATGCCCGGTCATGCCCCGGCGCGCTGCTTCGAGGGAGGCGATCCGGCGCCAAGCCCGATCGCGAGCTGGGGCCGGCGGGGTCGCCCCCGTGGGGACGCCCGCAGCGATTACGATCCCGAGATGCTCGATCGGCTGAGGAGCCTCGGATACGTCCGGTGACTGCCGCCTCGGTTCAGCGTTGTCGAATTCGTACCTTGGTCGTACACTTTTGGGGCTTTTCTTTCGAGATGCGGAGGAACCGGTCATGGGTCTCCTGATGGCGAACCCTAAGCGCCACCCCGACACGTCCTTTCGCCAGATCGGCGACGAAGGGGGGCTCGTCGTCCTCCCCGGCCGGGCGGAGGTCAAGGTCTTGAATCCCGTCGGGATCGCCGTATTTTCGAAGCTCGACGGATCGCGCGATATCGATGCTCTGGTCGCCGCGGTCGCGGAGGAATTCGAGATCGACGAAGCACAGGCCCGAGACGACGTCGTCAGCTTTCTGAACGAACTTCAGCGCGAGGGAATGCTCGAGTCATGAGCGAGGCCGCACCGAAGCCGACTGTCAACCCGTACCGAAGGCTCGTCGAGAAGGCGTTCGCCGAGGCGATACCGCTTTCCGCCCAGTTCGAGCTGACGTTCCGCTGCAATCACCTGTGCACCTTCTGCTACAACGCGCCCGAGGGCCGGCGGGAGATGACGACGCCGGAGATCTTCGAGACGCTCCGCAAGATTGCGGATTTCGGCGTCCTCTATCTGACGATGACCGGCGGCGAGGCGCTGTGCCACAAGGACTTCTTCAAGATCAGCGCGGAAGCTCGGCGTCTCGGCATGGCGCTCAGGATCTACACGAACGGCTACCTGCTCGCCGACAAGGCGATGACTAAGAGGGTGGCCGACTTGAAACCGGTGGAAGTCGAGGTCTCGATCCATGGCGCGCAAGCGTCGACGCACGACGCCCTGACCCGCATCAAGGGCTCGTTCGAGAAGATGATCCTCGGAATCAAGAACCTTCGCGAAGCCGGGATCACGGTGCAGCTCAAGTGCCCGATCACGAAGTTGAATCAGAACGAGTTGTACCAGATTCGCGACCTGTCGGACAGCCTCGGCTGCTTCATCTCGTTCGACGCGGTGATCACGCCGAAGGACGATGGCAGCCTCGAGCCGTTGGCGCTCCGGCCCGACGAAGAGTTCCTCCAGAAGTACTGGGGTGAGTGGTATCTCGACCTTCACCATGGCAAGCTCCCCCCGCGGACGAACCATTGCGCGGCGGACGGTGTGGAGGCGAACTGCGGCACAGGCCGGAGCGGCTTCACCATCGACCCGTATGGGAACATCCTCCCGTGCGTGGCCTTCCGTCGGTCGGTGGCCAACATCCTCGAAATCGATTCGCTTTCCGAGATTTGGGGCTCTTCTCCGGTCCTCAAGGAAGTTCGGGATCTGTCCGTCGAGGCTCGACGGAAGCTCAACGGCCTTGAACATGGCCAGTATTTCCAGTTCTGCCTGGGGGTGGCGGAAAAACAGGTCGGGGACCCCCTAGGGATCTATCCCCAGGCGGAGATCAACGCTCGCGCGGTCAAGAGATCGTATGAATTGCTACAAATCGGGGACTGACCGGAGAAAAAGAAGTTGAAAAGGTTGGCCCTGCACCGTATAACGAGGGTCCTTGCGACCAGGCCAAATTAACGCTCCATTCAGGGGGAGGCTATGAAGAAGACTTACGAACGTCCTGCGATCGTCCACACGGAAAAGCTCGAAGCTCGTGCCGTCTCATGCGCGAAGTCGACGGATTCAGCTTGCGGTGCGGGGCCGATCCAGAGCTAAATCGGACGAGAGCCGTGCGTCGTCGGGGGTAAGACGGCTCTCCAAAACAAAAGGGTATGAGAGTTCCCCGACTTGTCTTGTTCTCGGGGTTCTTGACAGGATTGACGGCGGGGTTCGCATGGGCGGCTCCGCCGTCTTTGATTATTAAGCCGGTCGTTTCCACCGACAACACCTCGCAGTTCACGTTTCAGCTCACTACTCCGGCGCCGGTCCTGTCAAGTCTTCCCGACGGCTCCACTCGGGTCCGGCTCGCCGGGTTCGAGGGAAGGAATTCCCGTCCGGGCATTCCCGATCTTCCCTTCCAAGTTTTTCGTGTCGCGATCCCGCTCGGGGCGGCGCCTCGGCTGGTCGTCTCCGTTCCCCAGGAGTACTCCCTTCCAGGCGTCAAAGTCGCCTCTGTCCCGCGGCAGGTCGCGGATGTTCCCGTGGAGTCTCCAGCGGATGAGCCGCCGGAACTGCTACGCGACGGACTCCGACCCAATCTGGCGCGGCGCGACGTGTACGAGCCAGACCCCTCGATCTATCACTCCGCTTATCGTTGGCCTGAAGCCGTCGCCGCCATTGAAAAGATAGGGATCTTTCGCGACCAGCGTTACGTCGAAGTACGGGTTACGCCGATCCGTCTGGAGCCGAGAATAAATGGTCTGGCAGCGGCCGCGTCCGTCACGGTGACCGTGCGATTCGACGCCACGAGTGGGGGGCCGTCGACGCCAGAGGCGTCGCGGTTCGAGGATGTCTACCGACGTATGTTCGTTAACTACGCACAGGGAACAACGTTCCGTATCCCATCAAACGCGCCGGCGGCGGTCTCCGCGACGGTTCTCGCCCCCACGACAGGGCCTCTCGAGAAGATCAGGATTCGTAAGAATGGGGTTGTGCGCCTCGACGCGGCGCGCATAAGCGCGAGCGGGTTCGCGAGCCAGCCGATTTCCACGTGGAAGCTCATGAATCGCGGAGTCGAGGTTCCCATCGAGGTCTGGGACGCCAACGCGAACGACTTGCTTGATCCGGGAGATTGGATCGAGTTCTACGGACAAGCTTCGGACGACGAACCGAAGACCACTCTCGTCAAAGATCTTGCCGGAACCACCCAGGACATCTTCGAGGTCACCGACACGACCGACGAAAACGTCTACTTCCTCTCGGTCGACGCCGGGCCGCGCGCCCGCATGGCGGCGCGCGAGGCCGCGGCGACGAATCTTCGGACACCGCCGACCGACTTCAGTGCCACCGCCCACGCTGAAGTCGACGACACGTGGCGGCCGCTGAATGGCAACGACCCGTGGTACTGGGGTCCCTCGCTCGATTCCTCGGGGGGAACCTCGCTACGCACCGATACCGTCGCACTGCCGGGCCTTACCGCGGGGGCAAGCACGGCCCACGTGGTCCTGACGGTCCGGGGGTTGTCGGAAGACTCGAATTACTTCCCGGATCATCGCACGCGCGTAACGCTCTTCAACGCCTCCAGCCAGACCCTCGCCATCAACGACGACAACGGGACGTTCGACGGGAGGATGATCTACGCCCATGACTTCACGTGGACGTATCCCGGCTCGGGCGCGGTCTTGACGAACCCAGTTCTCGTGCGCCTGCAGGCGCTGCCGAACGGAAGCGCGAATCTCCACGAGGTCATCCTGAACGCCATCGATGTCACCTATCGCCGGAGCTTCCAGGCCGCCGGCGATACTCTCACGTTCGATTGGCCGGACGGGGACGCCGAGTTCGTCGTGTCCGGCCTGATGTCGAGCGCCCCGGAGGTTTGGGAGATTACGGGGCAGGTTGGCGCGTCGGCGGTGGTGGCGCCGGTGCGCTTGTCGAATGCCACCATCACCGGGACCGGGCCCTACACCGTTCGCTTCCGGGTCGACGACGACCCGCTCCTCGCGAACGGAACGCTCCGCCGCTTCGTCGTGTTCGGGAGCGGAGCGCCGGCCACGCCCGCCGATCCCGACTTCCAGCCCGACACGGTCTCCGATCTTCGGTCGAACGCGATCCAGGCCGACATGATCGTGATAGCGCATCCCTCGGTTCTGGGGACGGCCTCGCAGGCCACGCTGAACGAGCTCCTAGCGTGGCGGCTCGCGAACCAGGGGATCACCTCCAAGGTCGCGATGATCGACGACGTCTACGACGAGTTCAACTATGGCCTCGCCGAGCCGAAGGCAATCCGCCAATTCTTGCAGTGGGTCATGTCGACGGCACCGGGGGAGGGGTGGGCGAGCCCGAAGCCCTCGTACGTCATGATCCTCGGGGACTCCTCGTACGATTTCAAAGCAGGGACTGCGGACGGCACGTTCGTGCCGACCGCGATCATGGTCGAGGACGACGCCGCGTTCGGTTATTACGCCTCCGAGAGCTCACTCGCGGCCGTCGTCGGCGGCGATACGATGCCGGATTTGGCCGTCGGCCGGATCTCCGTTCGCAACGATGCAGACTGCAACGCGGTCCTCCAGAAGATTCTCACGTACGAGCAGAGTCCTCCCGCGGGTAACTGGCAGCGACACGCGGTGTTCGTCTCCGACCGTGGGAAGAACTACGACCCGAACGAGGCACTCGAGTTCGAGTCGGTCAACGACGGTGCACTGGCCAACATGAAAACGCCGCCGCATACCTGGCGGCGAATGCGCTACTGGACGGACTACTGCCTGCCGGCCCCGAACCCCGGTCAGTGCAACCAGACCAAGGCCGGCACCCTCCGGGCGGACATCAAGGCCGCGATCAATGGGACCGACGGCATCTCGGATGGCGCCTCGATCCTCCAGTATGTGGGGCACGGCAATTTTGACGTCTGGTCCGATGACGCAGTTTTCGACAATAGGGACGACCCCTTCGGTTATCCGCCCCCCGGACGGGACACCGACTACTTGACCAACAGCAACAAGCTTCCTTTTCTGATCGCGCACAATTGTCTGACGGGCGGATTCATGGGCACGTCGGTGCACACGCTCGGCGAGGACTTCGCCAATCGCGCGAGCGGCGGCGCTGTGGCGCTCTTTGCCCCGTCGGGACTCTCGTACAACTATTTGGGGGATACGGCGAGCGCAACCCTGTGGGCCGATATGTTCGGGCCTCATAAGGAGCGCGAACTCGCCGTACCCGTGATGGACGTCTACTCCGACTTCTGCATTTCGGGGGCGATCGAGGGATGCCTGAACTATGTGTTTCTCGGCGATCCCGCGACGAGGGCCGTCTTCCCAGCCGTGGGCCCCGCGATGAACGTCACGGCTGTCGCGGGGAACGCGCGCGTGGACCTGTCCTGGACGGCGAGCACGACGTCCGGAGCTCGCTACGACGTCTGGCGCTCCGTCGCCGATCAGACGAGCGGCTATACGAAGGTAGGCGCGCTGGTCACGGCGACGACGTTCGCGGACGCGTCGGGGTTGTCGAACGCGCACACCTACTACTATTACGTCGTCGCAGAAGACATCTCCGGCTTCGAAAGCAGGTGGTCAAATTTCAACAGCGATTGCGCGGTCGCCGGTCCGGACTGTCTGAGCGCGCGACCCCTCAACCCGAATCCGCCGGCTGCGCCGACCGGCGTGACGGTCACCGACCCGGAGACGGGAGGCAAGCTCAACGTGAGTTGGACTGTTCCTACCGACCCCGAGCTCAGCTTCTACACCGTAAAGTGGGGAACACAGTCGGGCGCGTACACGAACTCACAGAACGCGGGAAAGAACGGCTTCTCCTCAATCGTTGGCCTCCAGAACGGCCACAACTACTACATCGTGGTGACGAAGACGAGCACGTCGAACCTTGAGTCCGCGCCGTCCACGGAGGTAACGGGAAGCCCGAGCTTCGTGCGCGGCGTGCGCGCTCCCGAGTTCATCTCCTCGCTCCAGATCGCCAAGTCGGGCGCCAACGCCGTCCTCACGTGGGGCGTCGTGACGACTGACATTTATGGCAAGCCCGCCACGATCGCATCCTACGAGGTCTACCGCGGCACGACGCCGACGTTCGTCCCTGGACCCGCGAACCGGGTCGGCACACCCACGACCGCGACGTTCACCGACCAAAACGCCTTGTCGCTCGCCAATCCGAATTACTATTACCTAGTGCGAGCCGTGGACGCGAGCGGCAACGTCGGCGGGCTGGGGAACCAGCTCCCCAACGGCATCGACGCGCTCGCGCTCACCAAGACACCCGACGGAAGCGGTGGTTACAACCTGTCGCTCGGTTGGCCGGCGGTGACGATGGACTTCGATCTCGCATTTCCCGTCGTGATCAATCACTACGAGGTCTACGGCACCGATCATGTCTTCTCCAGAGCGGACATCCGGGATGGCCTTGTGCCGCTCCTGGCCTCGCCGACAACGAATTCATGGAGCCTTCCCGCGCCGGCGACCAACCGCTACTTTTCGGTCATCGCGGTGGACGCCCGAGGGAACAAGAGCTCGTTCTGATCGAAGACGAGAAGGACGATGTCCTCGTCGAGGCTGCCCGCTCGGGCGACGCCCGAGCGTTCGAGTCCCTTGTGGCGCGACACGAGGTCCGGGTGATTCGAATCGTCAGGTTTCTCGGCATCCCGAGCGCAGAGCGCGAGGACGTGGCGCAGGAAGTCTTCCTCAAGGTGTTCCGGCACCTATCGACCTACAGCAGAGGACGCTCGTTCTCGGCCTGGCTTTACAGCATCGCCGTCCGCGCCGCCTATGACTGGCGGGCTAGAGCCAGAAGGGTCTCGGTGCGCGAGGTCACATGGTCAGACGAAGCTGACGCGAAAGTGTCGGGAGAGGCCTACGCGGTCGAGCAGCCCCCCGGTGACCTCGCGCGTCGCCTCGAGTCCGCTCTTGGCACGTTGAGCGAGCGAGAGCGGGCCGTGTTCGTTCTCAAGGAACTTGAGGGGCTCGAGACAGACGACATTGCCCGTGTCCTGCGGCTGTCCTCGGTGACGGTTAGGCGCCACCTTGGGCTTGCTCGTGCGCGGCTTCAAAAAAGTTTGGCCGGCATTGAACGCAAGAGCCTTCGCTGACGGTAGTCCTAGTTGATGGACGACTTGCTCAACAGCGCTATCCAGGCTCTAAAGGAGGAAAGCCTTCGAACCGAGGGCTTTTCTGACGGCACTCGGGCCAGAATCGTTGAAGCTGCCTGGCGAGAAGCCCTTCAGATGCCGGTGCGCCGAGTATTTGATCCTCTTCGGTGGCTTACGGTCGCCGGAGTTATCCCGGTGGTCGTCGTTGTCGTTATGTCCTTGATTCCTCCCCAGGTTCGTAGAGGACCCGAGTTCGTTGGGGCGACGAAGATCGGCGAAGAAGTCATGTTCACCATCAGGGATGGGCTTGGTCGGCACAGCGTCGTCCGGTCGACCGACGCTGCTCAATTCAACGAAGCGGGAGCCAAGCGTGTCGTCGATGGTCGCTTTCTCGACAGGACCAATAGCGGTCCGGTCGTCGTGTTTTACAGAATCGATTGATTTTGGGAGTTATTGTTCGAACCGCTATCGGGGGGGAGTCAAACGGCGGATTCAACCTTGACGATCGGGGCTTTTTCGGTACATTCATGCCGCGTTCCGCGTGCCGATTTGGCCCCGGGAACTTGGGGTAGGGATCCGGGGACCGACCCCGCATAGCACAGAAACCGGAGGAGGATGGAATGAGCAAGAGGACGTACGTCGGGGCGACGATGGTGGGGCTGGCCGTGCTGCTCACGGCCACCGCACTCGTCGCCTCCAACATGGGGTTCAAGTTGAACTACACCTTGGACCAAACACTGGCCGGCACCTCGAAATCCGGCACCAACCTGATCGCGCTCCCGGACAACCGGCAGACCGGGATGAACACCGCGAAGAACCTGATCGACGACATCGGGCTGGCTTCGGTGACCCAGGTCCAGAGGTTCGTTCAGTCGACGGACACGTTCGCCGGCTACACCGGGCGCATCCCGCAGACCGCGGCGAACGACTTCGCGCTGAACGCTGGTGAAGGTTACGTGGTCAAGATGAAGACCGCGGTGAACTACATCATCGTGGGCTCCGACAACCCGTCGCTCGCGTACACGTTGAACCAGACGACGGCTGGTGTGTCGAAGTCGGGGACGAACTTCTATGCCTACAACTACCACCAGACTGCCGGCACGGCGAAAGGACTTCTCGATGACATCGGGCTGGCCTCCGTGACGCAGGTTCAGCGCTTCGTCCGGTCAACGGACACCTACGCGGGCTACACGGGACGCATTCCGCAGACGGCGGCCAACGATTTCGCGTTGACTCCCGGTGATGTCTATATCGTCAAGATGAAGACAACGACCGCCTACACACCGTCCCACTACTGATCGGACAGGGAGGACACAAGATCATGAGAGGCAAGATTTTCCTGGCTCTGGTTGTGGTGGCGGCGGCCGTTGTCGCCGTCGGCCCGGCGTTCGCCGGCTGCAACCCCACGAAGGAGTTTGCAACCGAGGGATTCGCGGCCAACGACTACTTTATCGTTTTCAACGCAGGTGAGGACACGGATCCGGCGGCCGGTGTCATTGGACACGTCTGGCAGCCGGGCTCGTTCGCGACAACCAACGAGACGACCGGTAACGGATGCCCGGACACCGTGTGGCTCGTCGCAAACGGTGTCTATGGCTCCAACGGTGGCGATCTCGGATTCGGCATTTGCGATACCGCGGTTTGCCCCTCCGGCTCTCTGATCGTCGTCGTTCAGACCAAGACGCTCGACGGAAAGAGCGCTTCCTACACAGTCGGCCGCGTGAACGAGGGCGGCGTCATCGCCTTCGACTACGCGCGCACCGGAAGCAACTGGAACATGACCCCGATTCCGCGTCCGCGGCTCCTGACCTCCAGCCGCGCGGGGACGGACGTCGTCTCCGACGTCGCGCTCGACGCTCCCGATCCGGCGTTCCATGGCGCCGGGGCGTCCGCTGACACGACGGCCACCTCCAACGTCACCGGCTACCAGCTCGTGACCTTCACGGGCACCGCCGATCCCGGCCGCGCGGCGGCGCTTTGGACTCCGCTCGGAGCGGCGATCAACTCGGCGACGCCTTCGTCTCCGGGCGTTCACTTCAACTGCTCCGACACGACCAAGGACGTTTTCGTCGCGAACCGCGTCGTCTTCGTGGACAACGTGCTGAGCGACTACGTGAGCGCTCCGACGGTTGTTCGCTGCTCCAACCTGGCGAACCCCGGATCGCCCAAGATCAAGCCGATCGGCAAGAAGAAGATCACGCCGTAGGCCGGTTCGTTCTCGCACCAAGAGAGAAGCCGCGGGGGCTCCGGTCCCCGCGGCTTTTTTTTATGGAGTAACCTCCCGCCCATGCGAGGCTACCGTGCGAAGCTCGCCGCGATGCTGGCAGTGGGATCTCTCGCCCGGGTCGCCTACGTCCTCACGCAGCCGAGGTTCGATCCGGCGTGGGGACGCCCGCTCCTCGACGGCCGGTACTACCTCGACTGGGCCAGCTCGATCGCCGCCGGTCACGGCAGCCCGTCGGGGGGAGCGTATTACCTGGCGCCGCTCTATCCCTACGTCCTCGCCGGGTTCCTGCGGGCGTTCGGCGAGAACTTTGTCCTCCTCTACCTTGCGCAGAGCGGACTCACCTTGTTCACGGCCGCTCTCATCGCCGTGACGGCGCGGCGGCACGCCGGCGAGCGAGCCGCGCTCGCCTCGGCGATCCTTGTGCTGAGCAGCCACGCCCTGATGTTCTTCGCGACGCGTCCGATCGGGGAGAGCCTCGGGCTCGCCTTGGTCGGCGCGGCGCTGGCCCGATCGGGGGGGAGCAAGCCGGCGCAGAGCTCGTTCGCGGGGGCGCTCGCCGCGACGGCGGCGCTCGCTCGGCCGAACCTCCTCTTGGTTCCCGCGGCGTGGGCCGGCCTCGAAGCGGTGGCGCGGCGATGGCGTCACGCGGGCGCCATCGTGCTCGGCGCCGCCGCCGTGCTCGCGCCCGTCGCGATCCGCAACGCGCGTGCCTCGGGTCACTTCGTACCGATCTCATCCAACGCGGGGATCACGCTCTATCACGGCAACGGGCCGGGGGCTACGGGAGGCTATACGCTCCCCTCGGGAATGTCCGGTCGCGTGGAGACGCAGCGGGAGGAGGCGACAACCCTCGCACGGATTCGCTCGGGCCTGCCGAGCCTCGATCCCGTCGAGGCCGACCGCTATTGGGGCCGTCAGGCAATCCACGAGCGGCTTGCGCATCCAGCCGGCACGTTCCGGCTGGTCGGATGGCGAGGCCTCCTGCTCCTCGACGATTACGAGCACGGTCTCGACGACACGCCTGCGCTCGACGCCAACCCATGGCGCCGGCTCGCCCCGGTGAGCTTCGGCTGGATCCTGGGTCTTGCGCTGGCGGGCGTCGTCCTCGCGGGATTCCGCGGCACGGGAGGGGGCATCGTTTGGGCGACGATCGCCGCCGCCGCCGCCTCGCCGATCGTGTTCTACTCGGCCAGCCGGTATCGCCTCCCGACGGCCATCCTCCTTTGCCTTCCCGCCGGAGTAGGCGCCGCTGCGTTGCTGGAGGCGGTCCGGCGCCATGCCAGGGGGCCCCGAACGATCGTCGCGGCGGCGGCGGCGGCCGGCGGTGTTCTCCTCTCTCTCTCCGTTCCCTCCGGCGGCCTCGCGAGCTCCGAGGAGTCCGGCGCCCTGGCCAATCGCGTCGAGGCTCTCAAGGCGTCGGGGGATTTCGCGGGCGCGGAGCGCGCTGCGCGCGCGGCCGTCGCTCGCGATCCCGGAAACCTCCTCGCCCACTACAATCTCGGAGTCGTTCTGCAATCCTCGGGACGACCGGCGGAGGCAAGCGACGAGTACCGAGCGGTGTTGTCGCTCGATGGCGTGAACGCCGCGGCGGCGGGAAACCTCGCAGGGATCCTGATTAGCGATGGCCGACCGGGCGAAGCAGCGGACCTGCTGTTTACCGCTCTCGCGCGAGGTGCCGGAAACGAGGTCTGCTGGAATAATCTGGTGGTGGCGCTCATGGCCACGGGCAGGGTCGATCGAGCCCGAGCCGTGTACGAGGACGCGGCTCGGCGAGGAGTTCGCGTGGATCCGGCGATCCTCGAGCGTCTCGCGCCTGCGGAGACGAGGAACTGATGCGGAGCTTGCTCATGACGGTTTCCGTGGCGATCGTGCTGGCGGCCTGCTGCTGCTCCGACGATCCCGCGGTCAGCAATACGGGCATCACGGGCACCTGGGTCCGCGAGAACAACGGGACGATCTCCGTGATCGCGCTGACGAAGCTCGACGATCGCTATCTCTTCCGCTGGAAAAAGTACGGCCGGGACGACGACTTCCGGGTGGATTGCGATTGGGACGGGCACTGCGAGGAATGGCAGGGCGGGCAGAAGCAGGCCGATTATCGATTCACGACTCGAAACGACCCTGCCTCGGGTCGCCTCGAGATCGAATGCCACGAGACCCGGCTAGTCCCCAAGGTGAGGGAGCAGCATTCCATCGATGAGCTCTCGGTCGAACCCGGGGGGAAGGTCCTGTGGTCGTACACGACCGAGCGTGACGGCGAGCGATTCGAGGCGGGGAAAGGCCCGCAGCGCTCTTTCACGAAGGTGGCCGACGCCGTCGCGTATCCCCCGCCGAGGCCGCGTCCGTGACTCGCAGGACGGACGATCTCGAGGCCCGCCTCGGATACCATTTCGAGAACCCCGCCCTCTTGGAGGCGGCGCTGACACACCGCTCGTACTCCTTCGAGTCAGGCGACCGGGCGACGGCGAGCTACGAGCGGCTGGAGTTCCTGGGCGACGCGGTGATCGGGTTCATCGTGGCGGACTGGCTCGTCGGGAAGGACGACGCGGCGTCGGAGGGAACGCTCACGCGCCGACGTCAGGCGCTCATCCGGTCGGAGCCGCTGGCGGAGGCGGCGCGGCGCCTCGGAGTCGGGGGGCGGCTCCGGCTGGGGCGCGGCGAAGAGGCCAGCGGGGGGCGCACGAAGCCGTCCATCCTCGCCGACACGTTCGAGGCGCTGACCGCCGCGATCTATCGGGACGGGGGAATCCGCGCGGCGCGGTCGTTCGTCCTGCGGCACCTCCGCCCCGAGCTTCGCGCGACGCTCCACGGGAATATCCCCGAGCAGGACTTCAAGAGCCGCCTGCAGGAGGTCTGTCAATCACGGTCACGCCTGACGCCGAGGTATCGCGTGCTCGCCACAAGCGGACCCGCGCACGCGATGACCTTCGAGGCCGCGGCGCTTCTGGACGATCGGGTGCTGGCTACGGGGCGAGGAGCGAGCCGCAAGCAGGCCGAGCAGGCGGCGGCTCTCGCGGCGCTCGCGGACCTTGGGTTGCTCCGATGAGCCCCCGCGCGGCGTGGTGCGCGGCCGCCGCTGTCGCGATCGCGCTCCGCCCGGGTCCCGCGCGAGCGGAGCCCGAGCGGCTCGCCCGGGAGAGTTCGGGCCTATTCGAGCTCACCGACGAGACGACCCTCGCGCTCGCGGGGTTTCGAGGCCAGACGATCCTTCGGGAGGGGAGCGCGGGGGGGATCCAGTTCTCGAGCGTCACGGCCGACGGCAAGCGCAGCCCGCTCGAAACGGACGTCTGGGTCGACGGAACCGTCGTCACGCTGCGGCCACCCGAGGACACGGGGGACCAGCCGCGGGTGCTCGACGTCAGCGTCCCGCCCATGTTGACGGTGAAGATCGAGACCGCGGACAACGAGATCGCGGGATCCGGGTTGGCGGCAACGATCCTGGTCAAGGGGCCGCATCTCGCGACGAACCTACGCGGCATCACCGGCGATGTCGTCGTCGACACCGATTTCGCGAAGATCCGCCTGGAAAGCATCGAGGGCGGCGCAACGATCCGGGCGTCCGATTCGGACGTCGACGCGCGGGGCATCGTGGGTCCGCTCTCCGTCTCGGCCGCTCGGGGATCCCTCACTGTCTCATCGGTGGGCGGCTTGAACGCCAACCTCGAGGGCGTGGCGTCGAACGTCGAGATTGTCAACGGCCCGCTCGAGGTCGGAGCGCGCGCGGGACGCCTGAGTCTTTCGCTCGCACGCCACGGCGGGAGCTTGGATCTGGCGGGAACGACTCTCCGATTGGAACACTCCGAAGGGACGTTCACGGTCGAAACGGACGCGGCCGTCGAGGCGCTGGACTGCAAGTGCGACCTCCGGCTGAAGGGGGAGAGCGGAGCGTTGCACAGCGTTCGGAACGCCGGAAGCGTGGACGCGGTCGCCCATGGGGCGCGCGTGGTCCTCGAGGACGGCAGAGGCTCCGTACGGGTCGGCGGCGACGGCCTGGCCATCGAGGTCACAAGGCTCCAGGGCGATCTCGCGATCAACGTGTCCTCGTCCACGATCGCGGTCGTCGACGCGCGGGGGCCCATCGATATCGAAGGCGACGGCGGCAACATCTCGGTCCAGAATCCGCGCGACGTGGTCAAGCTCAAGAGCCACAACGCCGACGTCAAGGTCGAGGACGCCAGCGGGCTGGTGCAGGTCGATGCCGACACGGTGATCGTCGACGTCGCCTGGCTCTCGATGGGGTTCGACGGGACAAGCAGCCTGAAAAACGACCGCGGCTCCGTCGTCGCGCGGTTCCCGGCGTCGGGGTCGGCGCACATCGAGGCCGAGAGCCAGTACGGGCAGGTCGAATGCGAATTCGCGACGATAACTGTGGATTCCGATCGTCGCAAGGCGACCGGCGTCATCGGTCACCCCGGCCCGGCGGTCGTTCACGTCGTGTCCGGCGGCGACGCTCGCTTGCTGGGACCGGAGCAGCCCGCCGCCTCCTCGGCGCCGGACGAAGACCGCTAGGGGGTCGAGCGCCGGTGGGCGTCGATCGACGCCAAGCCACGGCGCGCGGCCTCGGATCGCGGATCGCGCAACAGCACGTCCCGGAGCTCCCGCTCGGCGTCGTCCCACGCTTCGCGTGCAATGAGCAGCCCCGCGAGATCGAGACGTGCGAGCACGAAGGTGGGGTCGATCTCGACGGCGCTCCGCAGCGCCGCCTCCGCCCCGGCGCGATCCCCCCGCTTCTCGAGGATCGCGCCGAGCTGGGCCAACGCGACCGGCTGTCGCGGCTCGATGCGCAGCGCGTCGCGAATCTGCTCCTCGGCGCCGGCAAGATCGCCCGCTTTGAGAAGGACCCCCGACAGGTTGATTCGGGTCAGCACGTGATCGGGTGCGAGAGCTGCCGCGCGCTCGAGGCGCGCGCGGGCTTCGTCGAGACGCCCGCGGGCCATGAGCTCGACGGCCAAGTTTCCAAGGACCTTCACGCTCCGCGGCGCGGCGCGCTCGGCAGCTGAGAACAGCGTGAAATCGTCCCGCCATGTGCCGGCCGCGGCGACGGTCCGCGCCAGCGCGGCGATCAGCACCGCGCCGGAGGCGAGGGTGGTGACCTTCGGTCCGCATCGGCGAGCCAGCGGCGCGGCGCACGATGCGAGCAGGAGGCAGAACGCCGTCGAGGGGAGATACGCGAGCCGCTCCGCCATTCCGACGCCGATCGTCACGACGGTGTTCGAGACGATCGAGTACGTCGCGGCGCCGAAGGCGAGCTCCCACGCGACGACTCGGCGGCCGCGCAGGCACACGACGAAAAGACAGCCCGCGCCTAGAGCCGCTGCCGCCCCCAAGAGGAGCATCGGATCGGCAAGGGAGGAAACGGGCTCCAGCTCGGCGAAGCCCCAATCGGGGGAGAGCCGCACGGGCGCGACGAGCAGCATCACGTACCGGCCGAGGACCGCGAGCGCGCTCAGCAGTCTGGCGGGGAGCGGGAGCCCGACCAACGGATTCTCGATGAGGCTGACGGACGCGGCGGGGACCAGAAGCCCGCCGAGCACGATGCGGCGCGCGAGGAGATACACCGTCACGGGCAGCACGGCCGCGGCGGCACCCGTCGCGAGATCGCGCCCGTTCCGCTTGACGAAGGCGCCGATCGGCACGCCCTCGCCGCGCTGGATGAGGAACTGCCAGGCGACCGCCGCCGCCGGAAAGGTGACGGCGGTCTCCTTCGAGAGCAAGGCGAGGAGGACGAGACCGCCGGTGAGGACGCGGCCGCCGGCGCTTCGCAGCCTTATGTAAGCGAGGAGCGCGGAGATGTAGAACAGGGAGCACAGGAGCTCCGCCCGCCCGGTGATGCCCGCGACAGCCTCTGCGTGAACGGGATGCGCAGCAAAGAGCGCCGCGGCGACCGCGGCGGGGATCAGCGGCATGGCGAGGGCGAGGGCCAGCTCCAGAACGAGGCTGGACACGAGAGCGTGGAGGAAGACGTTCGCCGCGTGGAACGCGAAGGGCCTCCCGTCGTGGAGCGCGTGCTGCGCGGCGAACGAGAGGATCGTCAACGGCCGGTACAGACCCGTTGCGACCGCCGGGCCGGGCCCCTGGTGATAGGGCGTTGTGAAGGCTTCCACAAAGCGATGTTCGCGCACGACCTCCTGGAGCTGGATGACGGTGTCGTCGTCGAACACGAAACCGTCTCCGAGAGTGGCGAGATACGGGGTCACGGCGATGACGGCGATCGCCGCACGGACGACCAGCCGCGTGCGGCCCGACGCGCGAGGTGGAGAATCCAACGCGACGCAGGTTACCATAGTGCGCCTCATGATCGAACGCGAAGGAGCGGCGCGCTTCCGGGTGAAAACGGTCTGGCAGACGACCACGCTCTTCTTCCTGGCCGCGTTCGTTCTGCAGACCGCGGGCAGCATGCGACTGTTCTCCGCGAGCAGCGACGAGACCTCCCACCTCCCCGCGGGCTACACCTACCTCGTGACGGGCGACTTCCGGCTGAACCCGCAGCATCCACCCCTCGCGAAACTACTCTCGGCCGCGCCGCTCCTCGCGCTCTCGCCGCGACTCGACCTGACCGATCCTTCGTGGAGCGGGTCCCCTCCCGACGAGTGGCGGTTCGGGCAACGGTTTCTCTACGCGAACGATGCCGACCGCCTTCTGTTCTGGGGCCGGCTTCCCATGGTCGCGCTCGGCGTCGTGCTCGGCGTCTATACCTGGCTTTACGCGCGGGACCAGTTCGGCGAGTCCGCCGGCGCGATGGCCGCGCTGCTGTTCGCGCTCTGTCCGACGATCGTGGCGCACTCGCACCTGGTCACGATGGACGTGGGCCTCGCGGCGTTCGCGGTCGCGGCGCTCTATCACCTGCGGAGCTACGCGCTGCACGATTCACGCGCGCACCTGCTCGCCTCCGGGGTCTTCTTCGGGCTCGCCCTGGCGACGAAGTTCTCCGCCGTGGCCCTCGGTCCGCCGATAGTTCTGCTCGTGATGCTCTCCGGGATGGGATGGGGCGGCCCGCGCGGGAACCCGGCGTCTCCGACCTCGGGGTGGGCGAAAGCGAGTGCTGCGTGCGCCCTTTATCTTGCCACCGCTGCGCTCGTCGTTTGGGCCCTCTACGCCTTTCCGAGGGACCCGCTCTTTTACTGGCACGGGATGCGCCTCGTGAATCGCGATCACAGCCCGGACGTTCCGGACTATCTTCTGGGGCAGTTTCGCGTCCACGGCTGGTGTTACTACTTCCCCCTGGCGTTTCTCTTCAAGACCCCTCTTCCGACGATCGGATCCATCGGGCTCGGCGCCTGGCGCTGGAGACGCTCGCGGCCGGCCGGGCGTCTGGACGGGGCGATCCTCCTCCTGCCCGCCCTGGGATTCACGGTCGCGACCGCGGCGCTCGCCGACAACATGGGAGTGCGCTATCTCCTCCCGGTCCACGCGCCGCTCTTCGTTCTCGCCTCCTGCGCGGCGCCCTGGCTGCTTGTCACGTGGCCTGGGCGCGCCGCCGCGGCGGTCATCGCGACCTGGCTGATCGTCGGCGCGTGGCTGATCTACCCCGACCATCTTGCCTACTTCAACGAAGCGGTCGGCGGGCCCGCACGAGGGCCGCTTCTCCTCGACGATTCCAACATCGATTGGGGACAAGACCTGAAACGGCTGAAGCGTTTCGTGGATGACCACCGGCTGGCCAGTGTCCGGCTGCTCTATCCGTGGAACGGCTCGCCGCGCTACTACGGCATCGCCTCCGAGCCGGTCACGCGGGCCGACTGGCTCGAGCGTCCACGTCCCGGAGTCTACGCGATCAGCACGATGGCGCTCGTTCGAGGGCGCCTGACGGCGCGGAGCGAGGGGGCTCACAGCGATTGGCTCGACCGGTACCGACCGGTCGATCGCGTCGGCTACTCGTTCTACATCTACGCGTTCGGGGCCCCGCCGCCATGAGCTCGACGCGCCTGCGGCGCTTCCTTCCGACTCTCGCGATCGCTGTCGTCTCAGTCGCCGTCTACCTTCCGGGTCTCCCGGGAGAGTTCGTCTACGATGACCACCGGCTCATCGCGGATAACGACGGGCTCAAGCGTCCCTTCGATTGGAGGCGCTCCGTTCTCCGCGACTACTACGCTTCCGACATCGATCGTATCGGCCTCGGTTACTACCGGCCGGTCGCCCTCCTGAGCAACGAGCTCGACTATCGGCGGAGCGGCGGATCGCCCGCGGCATTCCATGCGACGAACATCGCGATTCACGCCGCCTGCACGATGCTCGTGGCCGCTCTCGCTGCCGGGCTGCTCGGGGTGGGGCCGGCCGCCTGGTCGGCCGCGCTCCTCTTTGCGGTGACTCCGGTGCACGCTGAAACGGTCGCCTTCATATCGGGGCGCGTCGATTCTTTGGCCGCGCTGTTCGGTCTTCTGGCGCTCCTGTGCCATCTCGCCGCGAACGCCAGTAAGACACCGGCCGTCTGGCGGGTCGGCGCCGGCGCGGCTTGGCTCCTGTCGCTCGGGTCGAAGGAGATGGCGATCACGGTCCCGGTCGTCGCTCTGCTCGTCGAAACTTCCGAGGAGGGATGGCCGGGCGGCCGTCGCATGCTCGAGCGGCTCCCGCGCTACCTGCCGTACGTCCTCGCCTGGATCGTCTACCTGCCCCTGAGGATGGCGGCGCTGGGCTCGCTGATGCCGCCGAGCGCGCGGGGCGCGTCACTCGCGATCGCGCGGCCGCCCGTGGTCGTCGGGAGCTACGTCGCGTGGCTGATCGCACCGCCCCCCGGGCTGCACCTCGAGCCCGACCTGGCCGGCGGCGCGCTCGCGGTCGCCGCCTCGGTGTTGGCGGGGAGCGTGATCGTGGGTGTGGCCGTGCTTTGGAGGCGCGGCCTCAGGATCGAGGGAGCGCTCCTGGGCGCGTGCGTGGTGACGCTCCTTCCCGTCGCTCAGCTCAAGCCTCTCGAGACGACGCTCTCGGAGCGCTTCCTCTACTTTCCGAGCGCGATGGCGGCGGTGCTGGCGGGGGCGGTCGTTCGGCGCGCGGGAACGGGGCGACGGCTGGCGATCGCTGGGGCGACCGTGCTGCTGGCGAGCGCGGCGTACGCTTCAATCCTCGTCCCGCGCGCGCGCCTCTGGCGAGACGAGGTTGCGCTCTGGGAGGCCAAGGACCGAGAGTCCGGGGGATCCCTCAAGGCAAGACTCAATCTCGCACGGGCTTACGCCCATCGCGGAGAACGCGAGCGAGCGGTCCGGGCCTACGACGCGGCGACGCGCCTCGCGCCCGAGCTGGCCGAGGGGCTCTCCGCCGAAATCGCAGCCGTGACGTCCGACGTAGGAAGCGCCGACTACGAGAAGAGCCTCTCGAAGTCACTGGCGGAGCTGCCCAACGACGCCACGCTCTGGAACAACCTGGGTTTCCACCGCTACCGGACTGGGGATCTGGCCGGAGCTCAAGACGCTTTCGCCCGGGCGACAGAGCTCACCCCGGCGCGCTCGACCGCCTGGCTCGGCCTCGCCTTGACCCATCTCGCCGCGGGCGAGCTTGCCGAAGCGGACGCTGCCGCCGTCCGGGCGCGGGCCATCTCGCCGGATCTCGGTGAGGCAGCCGCGATCCGGGTCGAGTGCGCGCTCAAACTCGGGCGTCCTTGCGATGCGGTCGCCCTCGCCGCGGGCATCGAGCTCTCGGAGCCCGGAGAGCGCGCCGTGCTCGAGCGGATGGTGGCCCGGGCGCGGGCGTTGTGCGGGCGGTGATGAGCCGTCCCAAGATCTCGGCTTGGATCGCGCTCTCGCTGTTTGCTGTCACGCTGATCTTGTACGCGCCCGTCGTCCGATTCGAGTTCATCCGCTACGACGATCCGGGCTACGTGGTTCTGAATCCTCGCGTGTCGACGGGCCTGAGCTGGTCGAACGTGGGCTGGGCCCTCACGGCGTTCGAGGTGGGCAACTGGCATCCTCTCACTCTGATCTCCCACATGACCGACGTGTCGATCTTCGGTATGCATCCCGGGGCGCATCACGCCGTCAATGCGACGCTCCATGCAGCCAACGCCGCGCTCCTGTTCTTGTTCTGGAATTTGGCGACGGGAAGGCCGTGGCCAAGCCTCCTCGCCGCGGGCCTATTCGCCGTGCATCCGCTGAACGTTGAGTCGGTCGCGTGGGTGGCTCAGCGAAAGAGCGTGCTCTGCATGCTCTTCGTAATCGCGAGCCTTCTCGCCTACGCGGGCTGGACGCGACACGCGGGGCCGACGCGTTACGCGCTCGCGTTGGGGTTCTTCGTGGCGGCATTGATGTCGAAGCCGATGGCGGTTTCCATGCCGGCCCTCCTTTTGCTTCTCGACGTCTGGCCGTTCGCTCGGATGGCGCCGGTGCGGCGACTTCTTCTCGAGAAGGTCCCATTCACCGTCGTCGCGGTGGCCGCGTCGGTTGTCGCATGGGAGGCTCAGCGCTCGGGCGGCGCGCTCGGGACGTTCCGCGACTATCCAATCGGGGTGCGTGCCGCCGACGCGGTGTTCGCAGGGGGGTGGTACGTGTTTCGCATGTTATGGCCGCGCAATCTCTCGCTGTTCTACCCGACGACGCTGGGGCCCCACGCGGCAATCGAAGTTGCCGGCTCCCTGCTCCTCATGGCCGCCGTGACCGCGCTCGTCGCGCTACTCGGCCGCTCGAGGCGATACCTCGTCCTCGGATGGGGCTGGTACCTCGCGGCGCTCGCGCCGGTCCTCGGCCTCGTGCAATTCGGAACTCAGATCGTCGCCGATCGATACGCCTACCTCGCCTTGATCGGGCCGTTCGCGGCGATCGCGTTCGGTGTATCCGACATCGTCGCGGACTGGACCGAACGGACCCGGCGACTCACTGGCGCCCTGGGCGCCGCGTCGTTCGTCGCCCTCGCGCTCGCGACGGGCACGGCGCTCGCGCCGTGGCGTGATTCGGTGTCGGTGCTGAGCCGCGGCTACGAACGGGCTCCGGACAACGTTCACGCTCTGACGAATCTTGGGCTCGAATTGGTCGAGCTGAATCGCTTCGAGGAGGGCATCACCCTCCTCAGCAAGGCGGCGCGCTCGATCCCGCTCTACAGCACCGTGCACGTGAACCTCGGGTACGCTTATGCGAAGACCGGGCGGCTCCAGGACGCGCGGGCGGAGTACGAGATCGCCCTGCCGATGCGGCCCGACGATGCGAAGCTCGCGATGGAGCTCGGGCGGGTGCTCGTGCAGCTCGGCGAACGGAACGACGCGGAAACGTGGCTTCGCGAATCGCTCGCACGCGATCCCGGGCTTGTGCAAGCATGGCTCTTTCTCGGGACGCTGTTCTACGCCGAGGGGCGGTACGCCGAAGGGGAACCGGTGTTCGAGCGGGCGGCGGAGCTGGCCCCCGGGGATGCGAGAGCGCTGACCGCGCTCGGCGTCAATCTCGCTGCCCTCGGCCGCCGCGACGAGGCGATCGCCGTGCTTCGCAAAGCAACGGCCCTGGACCCGGGATTTGCGCGCGCGCGCACGGAGCTTCAAACTCTCATCGGGTCAGGAGACCCTCCGTGACGCGACGGCTCGATCCCGCCGTGGTCTCCCTTGCCGAGGCGCTCGATCGGCGCACGGTCGAAGGGTCGCTCTACGTCAAGCTCCCTGACGAGCGGGTCAAGTGCTTCGCCTGCGCCCATCGCTGCACGATCCTCCCCGGTCTGGACGGCATCTGCCGCGTGCGATCGAACCGCGGCGGGACGCTCATGGTCCCGCGAGGGTACGTCGCCGCGCTCCAGGACGATCCGATCGAGAAGAAGCCGTTCTTCCACGCCCTTCCCGGCGCGCGGGCCCTGTCCTTCGGGATGCTCGGCTGCGACCTTCACTGCTCGTACTGCCAGAATTGGGTGACCTCGCAGGCCCTGAGGGACCCCGCGGCGTTGGCGGGCCCGAGGGACGTCGAGCCGGAGGAGCTCGTCGCCTTCGCCGCGCGCCACGGCAACGCGGTCATGGTGTCGACCTACAACGAGCCGCTGATCACCGCGGAGTGGGCCGTCGAGGTGTTCGCGGCAGCGAAAGCCTCGGGCATCGTCTGCGGCTTCGTGTCGAACGGCAACGCGACGCCCGAGGTGCTGGAATTCATCCGCCCCTATGTCAGCCTCTACAAGATCGATCTCAAGGGGTTCACGGAGAAGCACTACCGGGGGCTCGGCGGAAAGCTCAAGAGCATTCTCGATACGATCGAGCGGGTCCACGCGATGGGTTTCTGGATCGAGATCGTGACGCTCCTCATTCCGGGGAGCAATGACGACCCCGGCGAGATGCGCGACCTGACGGGTTTCGTGGCGTCGATCTCGCCCGACATCCCGTGGCACGTCACCGCGTTTCATGGCGACTACAAGATGTGCGCGACGCGCGACACGACGGCGGACGATCTCCTCCGCGCGGCGGAGATCGGCCGCGAGGCGGGACTGCGGTACGTTTACGCCGGAAACCTCCCGGGGCAGGTGGGCGATCTCGAGGACACGCGCTGCCCGTCGTGCGGGACTCCGGTGATCGAGCGGCGCGGCTTCCGCGTCGTCCGGCGCGCGCAGGCCGCCGATGGGTCGTGCCCGGCGTGCGGCACGGCGATCGCGGGATACTGGGCGGCATGACCGGTCCGCCCCGCAGCGTTCTCTATGTCCCGGCGTCGCGGCGGGAGTTCCTCGACAAGATCCCGTCGCTCCCCGCCGATCTGGTGCTCGTCGATCTCGAAGACGGCGTCGCACCCTCTCGCAAGGAGGAGGCGCGCGAGCACGTCCGCGGCGCGGTGACGTCCGGCCTGTTGGGCCCCGGCGCTCGCTGGATGCTCCGCGTCAACGGAGGCCTCGTAGGACCGCCCGCGGAGGACTTGAGGCTCATCGGGTTCGCCAAGCCGCCCGTCGTCGTGCTGCCGAAAGCCGAGGACGCCGGGCACGTCCGAACCATCGCGGCGCGCCTCGCCGAGCACGGCACGGCGGTCGCGCTGATGATCGAGACCGCCGCGGGCGTCGCCGCGGCCATGGATCTCTTGGGGGCTCACGACGGAATCTGCATGGCGATCCTGGGCTCGGCGGATCTGCAGCTTTCGCTCCGCGCGCGGCCCGACCGCGGACGCCGTTGGGAGCTCCACGCGTTGAGCTCAGTGCTCGTCGCCGCGCGGCGTCACGGGCGCGCGGCGATCGACTCCATCTACGTCCATTACCGCGACGAGGACGGCTTGCGCGAGCACGCCGCGATCGCCCGTGACCTCGGCTACGACGGCAAGAGCTGCATCCACCCGGGACAGATCGCGACAATCCACGACGTCTACCGGAGCACCAAGGCCGAGGTCGCCTGGGCGCGCCGCGTTCTCTCGGCATGGGCCGACGGTAACGGGAAAACGAACGGCGTCGTCGCCGTCGACGGCGAGATGATCGAATCGCTCCACGTGACCGTCGCCGAGCGCATCCTCGAACGGCAATAGGGGAGCGGAGAAATTCGGGACATTCTGCTCTTGACCAAAAGCAGAATGTCCCGAATTTCTCCGCTCCCCTATTCCAGCTCGCGGAGTCGCGGGAGAAGGTCGGTGCGGCCCAAGGCAACGGCACGCCGATAGGCGTCGGCCGCGTCACGCCGTCGGCCGGTCTCATAGCGGAGGTGCCCGAGCTCGGCCCACGCCCGCGCATCGCCTGGATCGAGGAGCAAGGCCTTGCGAACCTCGCGCTCGGCCGCGTCGAGCCGCCCCAGACGGTGCAGGGCGAGCCCCAGGCTGACGTGCGGCTCCTCGCGCGCGGGCTCGATCCGCACCGCCTCGCGAAACGCGCGCTCCGCGCCGCTGAAGTCTCCGGCCTTCGCGAGCTGGAGCCCCTTGTCGTGCCAGGGACCGGCGAATTCAGGCCAATGGGCGATTGCTTCGTCGTACCGCCCCAGCCAATACGGCGCGCGCGGGCTCTTCGGGTTGTTGCGCGCCGTCGCGGCGAAGATCGTCGCGTCGTCCTTCCAGTCGAGAGATCTCGCGAACATGAGCATGCCGAATACGGCGATGACGCCGATCACGACGGCGCGCACCGAGCCGCCGGCGCGCGAGATCGGAAGCGCTGCGAGCAAACAGAGTCCGGCCACGGGGAGATAGAGAAAGCGCTCGGCGAGGATGGCCCCAACCGGTACGAAGAGATTGCCGACGAGGAGGTAGGGGAGAAGGGTCATCGCGGCGAAGAGCGCCGCCGCCCGGCCGCGCGTCGCCGTCCACAGGAGTCCGGCGAGGAGGATTGCGCCCACGATCGGCCGAACCCCGAAAATCGAGGACTCGATCGCGACCGACGCTCCCGAATAGTCGTTGGCGAGGCCGAGCGGGAGCACGACGATCCGGGCGTAGCGGGCGACGAGCCCGAGCGCCGTCGCCGCGTACCGGGCCCCGTGCTCTCGGACGAGCGGGTTGTCGATCACCGGGACGGTCTGCGGCATGAAGAACGTTTCGAGTGCTTCGGTCCGCATGACGAGGAAGACAGTGAGGGCGAGAAGGGACGGCGCGATCATCCCGACGACGTCGAGCGGCCGGCGCGCGCCGAGCGCGGCCAGGACGACCAGAGGGAAGGCGACGAGGCCGGTCTCCTTCGATCCGCAGGCGAGCAGCACGCAGATCGCCGCCCCCCACGCGGCGAGACGCGAACCCTCCTCCGACGCCAGTCGCACGGCGGCGAGCGTGAAGAGGGCGGCGAGCAGCTCGGCGCGGCCGACGACGTTCGCGACC
This sequence comes from uncultured Acidobacteriota bacterium, assembly GCA_964511835.1. Lineage (GTDB taxonomy): Bacteria > Acidobacteriota > Polarisedimenticolia > Polarisedimenticolales > DASRJG01 > DASRJG01. Next base: position 63,330 of record CAZEII010000001.1, read on the forward strand.
GCTTCGGATTTCGACGGACAGACGGCGAACAGGAGGGCGGCGAGGAGCGCGGCCCGCGGATCCGCACCGTACCGGGCGGCCAGGCCGAAGACCAGCCAGCAGACCGCGGCGTGAAGCGCGAGATTGATCGCGTGGGACACCTCCGGCCGCGCGGCGCCGGTCGCCGCGCGCTCGAGCGCGTAGCTCGCCACCGTCGTCGGCCTGTAGAGCGTTCTGTCGTCGCCGCGCGCTCCCTCCCAATAGGACGCGCCGAAGATCGACTCGAGGCTCCCCCGGGCGACGACGACGCTCCCCTCGACCGCGACATGGTCGTCCTGGACGTATCCGGCGGTGAGAAGCGGGAGGTGGGAGGCGAGAACGGCCGCGGCCAAGAGGCCGGCGGCGGCTTTGGGCCCGAAGGTCACGTGACGGAGCCCAGCGTCTCGAGGATCTCGGGGCCCACGAGCAGCTCGCGCGGTTTGCTGCCGTCGGCCGGCCCTACGATCCCCTCCTGCTCCATCATGTCGACGATCCGCGCGGCGCGCGCGTACCCCAAGCGCATGCGGCGCTGAATCAGCGTGATCGAGCACATCCCTTCCTGGAGGACCAGGCGCACGGCCTCGACGTACATCGCATCGCGGTCCCCGGCCTCGAACGGCCCTTCGCGCTCTTCGTCGGGATCCTTCAGGACCGACTCGTCGTACACCGGCTTCGCCTGCTTCTTCAAGAACGCGACGATCCGGTTCAGCTCCGGCTCGGTGATGAACCCGGAGTGGAGGCGGAGGAGACGCCCGGAGCCCGACGGGAGGAAGAGCATGTCGCCTCGGCCGATGAGGTGCTCCGCTCCCTGCTGGTCGATGATCGTGCGCGAGTCCACGCGTTGGCTGACGCGGAAGGCGATGCGGGCGGGGAAATTCGCCTTGATGGTTCCGGTGATGACGTCGACCGACGGCCGCTGCGTCGCCAGGATCAGGTGGATCCCGACGGCGCGGGCCATCTGCGCCAGCCGCATGATCGACTCCTCGACGTCGGCGGATGAGACCAACATCAGGTCGGCCATCTCGTCGATCACGATGACGACGTAGGGGAGGGAGGAAAGGGGAGTCTCCTCGCCGGTCTTCTCGTCCTTGAGCGCGGCGCCGGGGCGCTCCGCGACCGCCTGGTTGAACTGCTCGATGTTGCGCACGCCGAGCGAGGCGAGCTTCTTGTAGCGTTGCTCCATCTCCCGCACCGCCCACTTGAGGGCGGTCGACGCGTGCTTGGGCTCGGTGACGACGGGGATCAGGAGGTGCGGGATCTCCGCGTAGATCCCCAGCTCGATCATCTTCGTGTCGATCATGATGAACCGGCACTCGGCCGGCGTCGCCTTGTAGAGGATGCTCGTGATCATTCCGTTGAGGCCGACCGATTTTCCCGCGCCGGTCGCGCCGGCGATCAAGATATGCGGCATGCGCTCCAGCTCCGCGGTGAAGACGTCTCCCTTGATGTCCTTCCCGAGAGCGAGCGTCAGCTTGGACTTGCCTTGCCGGAATTTCTCGGAGCCCAGAAGCTCGCGGGGATAGATGACCTCCTGGTGCCGATTCGGGACCTCGATTCCCACGGTGGACTTGCCGGGGATGCGGTCGATGCGGATCGATTCCGCCTTGAGGCCGAGGCAGAGGTCGTCGACGAGTCCGACGATCTTCGAATAGCGGACGCCGGAGTCCGGAGCGAACTCGAACGTCGTCACGACCGGTCCCGGATGGATCGCGACGACCTTCCCCTCGACCGCGAACTCGCGGAACTTGTCGGTCAGCTGCTGGGCGCGCGCGAGGAGGTCCTTCTCGTTCTCACCCTCCTGCGGCAGCGGGTCGTTGAGAAGCTCGAGGGGGGGAAGGGCGTACGCGCCGGCCGGCTGGCTCTCGAGGAGCTGATGTTGTTTGAGAGCCGGGGCGGGCGTCGGCTTCGGGGTCCTCGCCGTCACCTTGGGGCGCGCCGGAGGCAGGTCGATCGCCGCGTCGTCTTCCAGCTGGATCGAAGGCCGGACCGACGATGGCGCGGGCGGTTCGGCAGCGATCTGGCGCTGGGCCGCCGACTTCGCGTGCTTCTTCTCGAGCTGCCGCTTCTGAGCGTCGCGGCGACGAGCTTCGCGGAACGCCGAAAGACGCTCCCATCCGCTGGCCAGCTTCCCGCCCACCCCGACGCCCACCTTTTCGGCGGTGCGGGCGAACGAGAAGCGGGTGGTCAGGACGATCGTCGCCGCGAGCAGCGTGCCTGCCGTCAGGATCGCGCCGAAAGGATTCATCAGCGCCGTCATCAATCCGGCGATCCGCGTGCCGACGTAACCCCCGGCCGGAAACACCTCGCCGCCGTAGCGGATGGAGCCGTAGAGGAGATCGAGGAGCGTGGCGAGCGACGCGACGAGCGCGAGCAGGCCGAGCAGCCGGCCGTAGGAGGACGCCACGCTGCGGCCGCGGAATCGATTCCACCCGGTGACGGCGAGAACGGCCGGAACGAAGAAGGCCGCCGTCCCCAGAAGCTGAAGCAGAAGCTCGGCGAGAGTGGCGCCGACCCGCCCCGTCCAATTCGCCGCATGCGCGAACGCCGGCTGCGACTGGAACCAAGTCGCATCGGTCGCCCGGTAGCTGGCGAGCGCGACGATCGTGATCGCCGTCAACAGCAGGAGCAGAAGCCCCGCGACCTCGTCGAACCACCCCTTCTGGCGAAGCTTCGAGAGCGTCACGTCCATACGGGCGCCAGTCTACAACTCAACGATGACCGGAATGATCAGCGGCCTCTTTTGCGTCCGCTTCCGGAGGAATCGCCGCAGGCCGGCTTGGATCTTCGCCTTGAGGAGCCCCTCGTCGGCCCGCTCCTCGAGCGAGGTGTCGGATAGGGAGAGCGCGACCACGTCGCGCGCCTCGCGGAGGAGCTCCTCCTCGGTCGCGTCCGAGACGAACCCCCGGCTGGCGATCTCCGCCGGGCCCGACACCGAGCCGCTGTCCCGGTGCACCGCGACGACGGCGATCACGATGCCGTCGCCGGCGATCTGCCGCCGGTCGCGCAGCATCGTGAAGTCCACCCGGTCGAGCGCCCCATCGATGAAAACCTGGCCGACCGGGACGCGCTCGGCGCGCCGGAACTCCTCGGCCGTCAACGTCAGCAGGTCGCCCGACTCCGCGAGCAGCACGCGCTCCGGGTCGAGCCCGCAGGCGCGGCCGATCGCCGCGTGCGCCGCGAGCTGCCGGTACTCCCCATGGATCGGGAGCAGGAATTTGGGACGCAGAAGGTGGAGGAGGAGCGACAGCTCGTCGCGTCGCGGGTGTCCGGAAACGTGAATCGGTGCGTCCTCCGACGTGACCACCGTCGCCCCCCGCCGGAGGAGGTGGTTGATCATCCGCCCGATGCTCTTCTCGTTCCCGGGGATCGAGCGAGCCGAGTGCAGCACCAGATCCCCGTCGGAGACGACGACGTCGCGATGCTTGTCGACGGCGATGCGGGCGAGCGCGGAGGTCGGCTCGCCTTGCGAGCCGGTGACGAGGAAGAGCGATCGCTCCGGCGGCAAGTTCATCGCGGCCTCGGGAGTCACGGACGTCCCCGGCGGAATGCGCAGCAGGCCCAGATGAAGGGCCACGTCGGTGTGGAACTCCATCGACGACCCGACGATCGCGACCTTCCTCCCGTGCGCGACCCCCGTGTCGATCACTTGCTGCAGCCTGTGAATGTTCGACGAAAACGTCGTGACCAAAACGCGCCCGCGGGCTCCTTCGATCGCCCGCGCCAGGGCCGGCCCGACGGTCCGCTCGCCCGCCGTAAACCCGGGAAGCTCTGCGTTGGTGCTGTCGGAAAGGACCGCGAGCACCCCCTTCTCGCCCAGACGCGCCAGGCGCGCGAGGTCGGTCCCCGGCCCGCTCAAGGGGTACGGATCCAGCTTGAAATCGGCCGTGTGGACGATCTTCCCGACCGGCGTGTCGAGCACCAGCATCGAGGACTGGGGGATCGAGTGCGAGACGGCGAGCGTCTCCACGGTGAACGGCCCGAGGCGGAGCGCGGTGCCGTCGGGCGGGAAAGGGACGAGGCGCGGGCTGGCGTCGAGCTCGTGCTGCGCGAGCCGGCCGCGGACCAGGCCCAGCGTGTAGGGCGTGCCGTAGATGGGGACGTCGCGCCGCGCGAGGAGGAATGGAATCGCGCCGATGTGATCTTCGTGGCCGTGGGTCAAGAGAGCGGCGTGGATCGCGCCGCAGTCGTCCAGAAAATCCATGTTGGGCACGACGACGTCGACGCCGAGGTGCTCCGCACCCGGGAACATCATCCCCGCGTCGACGACGACACAGTCCCCGCCGTAGCGGTAGACCATGAGGTTCATGCCGAACTCGCCGAGACCGCCCAGGGGGACGATTTCGAGCCGGTGGGCGCGAGCCATCCGCGGCATCATACCGTAGCGTTCGCTCTATCCCGGCCAGGCGCGGGCGAGCGCGAGAAATCCTTCCGCCGGGACCCGCTCGGCGCGCAGCGAGCCGTCGATCCCGGCGCGCGCGAGGAGCTCCTCCGCGGCTTCGTCGCGCGGCAGTGCGGCGCGGAGGTTTCGCTTGATCGTCTGCCGGCGTCGCGCGAACGAAGCCCGCAGGACGGCTTGGAGCGGCGCGACGAGGGAATCGTCGAGCGCGGCGACCTCCCGCCGCGTCCATCGAGTCACGGTCGACGTCACCAAAGGCGGCGGCCGGAACGCACGGGGCGCCAGGTCGAAGAGGCGCTCGATCGCGTAAGCCTGTCCTGCCAGCACGCTCAGCGGGCCGTACGACCCGCTTCCCGGCACCGCGGTGAGGCGGTCCGCAACCTCGCTCTGGAACATGAGGACCGCGCGCGTGACGTGAGATCGCTCCCGCACGAGCTTCATCGCCAGAGGTTTCGAGATGTTGTACGGGAGGTTGCCGGCGATCAGCAAGGGACGTCCGCCCGCCAGCTCGGAGAGCAGGACATCGAGGACATCGGCCTCGATCAACCGCAGGCGATCCTCCCGGAACCGCTCGCGAAGAACGACCCCCAGATCTCTATCGATCTCGATCGCTGCGATCCGCGGGACGGCCTCGAGCAACGCTGCCGTCAGCGCGCCGCGCCCGGGGCCGATCTCGAGGACGTTGTCGGTCGCCTTCGGATCGAGCGCGGCGACGATGCGCCGAATCGCCTTGACATCGATCAGGAAATTCTGGCCGAACCGCTTGCGGGGCGGAGAGGGCCCCGCCCTCTTGGAGGCCGTGACGAGCGAACCCCGCGTGCTAGATTGCTTCCGTCGCACGGAACCCGTCATTCGCGGAGGAGTGGTCCATGTCCAGCCCCCAGATCGTTCATCTTACCGACGACAGCTTCGACGAGACCATCAAGAACGCCCGAGGTCCCGTCCTCGTCGACTTCTGGGCCGCCTGGTGCGGACCGTGCAAGATCATCGCCCCGTACCTCGATCAGATCGCCAGCGAGGTCCAGGGCAAGGCGACGATCGCCAAGGTCAACGTGGACGAGAACGGCGACCTTTCGGCGCGCTTCGGGGTCCGCAGCATTCCGACGCTCGTGATCTTCAAGGACGGCCGGGTCGTCGATCAGACGATCGGCGCTCTTCCCAAGGAGCAAATCCGGAGCTGGCTGGCCAAGCACATGGCCTAAACCAGCGGCAGATTCGCCGGGTCGAGGACGAGCACGATCGCGCCGTTGTCGAGGATCGCCGCCCCCGAATAGCCGCGAAGGCCGGACAGCGGGAGCGGAAGCGGCCGGACGACCAGCTCGCGTCGTCCCACGACCTCGTCGACTTCGATCCCGATCCGATCTCCGTGCGCCGCCTCGCCGATCAACGCCATGCCCGCGCCGGGAGGCGCGGACGAGGGCGGGAGCTTGAGCACGTCGGCCAGCGACCAGACCGGCACTTCCTCCGAGCCGGAATTCCAGAACCGCCGTCCCTCCCGCCACATCGTTCCGTGGTCGTCCATCGACGCCATCCGGGTCAACGCGGCGAGCGGGACCGCGAACGAGACGTCGCCGGATCGCACGAGGTAGGCCTGTACGAGCGCCACGGTCGGCGGGAGAGCGAGCTCGAATCGCGCTCCGCGACCGGGCCGCGCCTGGATTCGCAGTCGCCCCCCTGCGTTCTCGACGGCGTGCTTGACCACGTCCATCCCGACGCCGCGACCCGACACCTCCGTTGTCTCGTCGACGGTCGAGAAGCCCGGTCGCGTGATCAGATCGAGCGCCTCCTGCTCCGAGAGGCGAACAGCCTCGAGGGGCGTGAGGAGGCCTCGCTCCACGGCCGCCTGCTTCAGGGCGCGAGGATCGAGCCCGCGGCCATCGTCCTCGACGAGGATCGAGAGCCGCGATGCGTGGCGCTCGACGACGATCCTCACGCGCCCTTCCACGGGCTTGCCCCGGACCGCGCGTTTGTCCGCGGGCTCGATGCCGTGGTCGATCGCGTTGCGCACCATGTGGAGAAGCGGGTCCATCAGCCGCTCGAGCAGGCTGCGATCGAGCCGGACGCTTTCCCCATCCACTTGGAGCTGGATCGGCTTGCCCAGTTTCTTGGACAGCTCCTCCGCCGCGCGGCGCAGTCGCTGCGTGGCGACCTCGAACGGAACGAGACGCATCTCGACCAGACCGTCGTAAGCGCGGCGCGCGATCAGGCGGGCGGACTGCGCCTCCTTCGCGAGAGGCGAGCCGGGCATGAGGTCTGAGAGGCCGGCATCGAGGCGCCCGATCGAGGACATCATCTCGAGAACGTCCTCGATGATGGCGTCGAGCCGGTCCGCGCGGATGCGCAGGGAAGCCCGAATGCCTTGGGGAGCCGGCGTCTCGGGAGGCGCTTCCAGGGGAGCGAGGGTGAAGCTGCCCACGTCCTCGAGCGCGGCGATTCTCGCCGCGAGCGCGCGCAGGGTGAGATCCGAGACGAGCGCGACCGACAGGCGTCCGTCGAACCTTCCCGTGCGAAGAGCGGCCATCGGAGGCTCGATCCGCTTGAGCGCGCCGAGCTTTCCGAGCTGTCCCAGGACGACCGCCGCACGCACCGACGGAAACGTGCGGTCGCGCCGCACGATCAGAGCGACCTTCACGCAGCCCGCCGGGCCGGATGCCGACGCGTCCCCCGCGGGTCGGGCGCTTCCACCGGGGTCGGCCTCCGCATACGGGGGTTGCGCACCCGAGGTGCCGACCACGAGGCTACGTAGCAGCTCCTGCAGCGGCGCCCGCTCCTCGTCGTCCACCGTCTGCTTGGCTTCGGCGCGGTCGACCATCCGTTCGAGGCAGGCCAGCGCGTCGCACAACGCCCGCCGGGTTCGGCCCGTGGGGGTCCTGCGACCCTCGCGCAGCTGATCCATCAGCGATTCCGCCTCGTGGGCCAAAGAGCTCATCGCCGGGTATCCCATCGAGGCCGCCATCCCCTTGACCGAGTGAACGTGCCGGAACAGCTCGCGGACGGCCGGCTCCCCGCCGGCCCCCTCATCGGCCGACGCCGCGAGCGATGCCGCCGCGCCGATGTGCTCGCGCGCTTCGGCGACGAAGAGATCGAGATACGGAGTGAGGTCCATGTCAGTGGAAACTTCCCGCCCGTTTGACGAGCGCTTCGGCATCGAGAAGAGCGTGGAGCCTCCCGTCGATCCAGACGTGGCCGGGGCTCGCGGGCGTGCCGTGACCCGAGCCGATGGGCACGGGGACCCAGAACGCCGCTCCCGCAAGCGGCGGGGCGAGCCGCAATACGTGCGCCGCGCGGTTCCCGTCGATCGGGCCGACGTCCAGCAGGGAAGGAAGGTCGATCACCGCGATCGCCCTTCCGCGCTGCTCCGCGAGACCGAGCACCGCGGGCGGGGCCAGCGGCACCGGATGGATCGGGCCGGCCGGCGCGACGTCCGCCACGGACTCGAGGGCGATCGCGCAGGGCGAGCCGGGCAGATCGAAGAACAGGACGTCCACCTCTAGTCCCGCAGCCTGAAGGTCGCGATGAGGTTCTTCATCTGATCCGAGGTACGGGCCAGCTCGTGGGCCGACGTGGCGAGAGCGGCCATCGAGGCGGTCTGCCCGCTCGTCGCGGCCGAGGTCTCTTCCGTGCCGCGCGCGTTCTCGCGCGCGATGCGCACGATCCGCTCCAGCGCCTCGTCGACTTGGCGCGCGAGCCGGCGCTGCTCGTCGACGCCCCGGGAGATCGCACGCGCTCTCTCGGTCGTCCCCCGGGTGGCATCGAGCACGCCGTCGAACGATGCGGCGGCTCGATCGACCATCTCGCGCGCCGAGCCGGCGGCTTCGACGCTCTCCCGAATGCTGCGCGCCACCACGTGCGAGCCCCCCCGGATCTCGTCGCTCACGGAACCGATCTGGTCGGCAAATCCCCTGACGTGATCGGCCAGCCGCCGCACCTCCTCGGCGACGACCGCGAAGCCGCGCGCCTCCTCCCCGGCCCGCGAGGCCTCGATCGTGGCGTTGATCGCCAGCAGGTGAGTCTGCTCCGCGAGCGAGACGATGAACGTGACGATCTTGCCGATCTCGTCGGCGCGGATCTGGAATCCCTCGACGGCGTTGGCGCTGGAGTCGACGGCGGTCTTGAGCCCGATGATTCCCTCGGCGGCGCGGCGCGCGGCGGCGGCCCCCGTGTTCGCCCGGACCGAGGCTTCCTCCGCGGCTTCCTGCACGGACGCGGCCGCCTCGGCAACCCGATCCGCCGAGCCCGTGAGGTCGCGCGTCAGGGCCGAGGTCCGTGAGACGTCGTCAGCCTGGGCGTCGGCCCCGCGCGCGATCACGCGGGCGGCTTCGGCGATCCCGGCGGTCGCCGTATTGACCTCCTCGGAGGTCTTCGAGAGCGAGAGGGCCGAGCCGTAGAGCTGCTCGGCGCCGCTCCGAACCTCTTTGAGGACCGAGAGAAGGTTGACGAGCATCGCGTCGAACGATCGCGCCAGCTCCGCGGTCTCGTCCGAGCCTTCGACATCGATCGACTTGGTCAGATCGCCGCGGCTGATCAGCGAAGCCGCCGCGGCGAGGTGCCTGATGCGACGGACGACGAGCCAGGAGACCAGCCACGCGCCTCCCAAGCCGATCACCATGTCGAGGCTGACGACGAGCGCCGTCGTCCAGAACGGATCCGGCTGAAAGCGAGGAACCAGGACGGCTACCGCGGTGCAGAGGAACGTCACGAGGAGGAACGATGCGGCGAGCTTTTTTTGCACGACACAACCCCAAGGAGTCGGAGCGCCAACCCTCCTGGCGCCCGTTGAGCCCCGGCGGAATATGGAGCCCGGTCCGACACCGGTCCACTTCGCGAGAAGCCGCGCCTTTTTGACACCCTGGACGACCGTTTCTACAATCGGGGTTCGTCCACACCTCAATGCCGGTCACGTGCTGGGACTGGAGCCATTCTGAAGGAGGTTCGATGAGCGAATCGGTCCAAGAAGTCCAAGATCGGGTGCAGCGCGAGGGGGCTGCCGTCGAGCAGCTCTTCGGCGAGGTCCGGCGAGTGATCGTCGGGCAGAAGTACCTCCTCGAGCGCATGGTCATCGGGCTGCTGTCGCGCGGCCACCTGCTCCTCGAAGGGGTGCCGGGGCTCGCCAAGACCCTCGCCGTGCGATCGCTCGCCGGTGCGGTCAACGGCAGCTTCCGCCGGATCCAGTTCACGCCCGACCTTCTGCCCGCCGATCTCACGGGAACGCTGATCTACAACCAGAAGGACGGATCGTTCTTCCCGAGGAAGGGGCCGCTCTTCGCGAATTTCGTCCTGGCGGACGAGATCAACCGAGCTCCGGCCAAGGTGCAGAGCGCGCTCCTCGAAGCGATGCAGGAACGGCAGGTGACGATCGGAGATTCGACCTATCCGCTCCCCGCCCCGTTCCTCGTCCTGGCGACCCAGAACCCCATCGAGCAGGAGGGCACCTATCCGCTCCCCGAGGCCCAAGTCGACCGGTTCCTGCTGAAGCTCCGCGTCGACTACCCGTCCCCGGAGGAAGAGCGGTTGATTCTCGATCGCATGACCGGTTCCGACATTCCCGAGGTCAAGCCGGTCGTCGACCTCTCCGATCTCGAGAGGGCCCGCACCGCGATGCACGCCATCTACGTGGACGACCGGATCAAGGACTACGCCGTCCGGCTCGTGCAGGCGACGCGGCGGCCGAAGGATTTCAAGCTCGACCTCGAAGGGCTGGTTCAATACGGCGGCTCGCCGCGCGCGACGCTGTCCCTGATCACCGCGGGGCGAGCGCACGCGTTTCTCCGCGGCCGCGGGTTCGTCTCGCCGGAGGACATCAAGGCGATCGGCCACGACGTGCTGCGGCACCGTCTGATCCTCTCGTTCGAGGCCGAAGCGGAATCCGTCACCCCCGACGAGGTGGTGCAGCGCGTGTTCGACGCGGTCGAGGTGCCGTGAACCCACGAGAGGTGCTCCGCAAGGTGCGCCGCCTCGAGATCCGGACACGGCGCCTGGTCGACGAGAGCCTGGCGGGCTCCTATCACTCGGTGTTCAAAGGGCGCGGCGTGGAGTTCGCTGAGGTGCGGGAGTACGAGCCGGGCGACGACGTGCGAACGATCGACTGGAACGTGTCGGCCAAGATGGGGCACCCCTTCGTCAAGAAGTTCACGGAGGAGCGCGAGCTGACCGTGGTGCTGGTCGTCGACGCTTCGGCCTCGGGCCGGTTCGGGAGCGCCGCGGCGACGAAGCTCGAGACCGCCGCCGAGATCGGGGCCCTCCTGGCGTTCTCGGCCATCCGGAACAACGACCGGGTGGGCCTGCTCCTCTTCACCGACCGCGTCGAGCGGTTCGTCCCGCCGCGCAAGGGAAGGCAGCACGGCCTGAGGGTGCTGCGCGAGCTTCTCGCCTTTCAGACCGAGGGGTCCGGCACCGATCTCGCCGGGGCGCTCGAGGTGCTCCGCCGCGTCGTCACCAAGCGCGCGGTCGTCTTCCTGATCTCCGATTTCCAGGCGGCGGGGTACGAGAAGACGCTGCGCGTGGTCAACCTGAAGCACGACCTGGTCGCGATGGCGATCTCCGATCCTCGCGAGAGCCAGCTGCCGAAGGCCGGATTCGTCGCGCTCCGCGACGCGGAGACCGGCCGGCCGGTCGTCATCGACACCGGCAACAACGTGGTGCGGCGCCTTTACGCCGAGCGCTGGGAGCGCGAGCGCGTGCGCACGCGCAACACCCTCAAGCGGACCGGCACCGAGATCCTCGAGCTGTCGACGGGCGCCGACTACGACCGCGAGCTGGTCAACTTCTTCCGCGAGCGGGCGCGGCGGGTCGCCCGCGCGGGGGCCTGACGTGAAGCGCTGGATCACCGCACTCGCCGTCGTCTGCGCGGTGCGCGGCGCACCGGCCGCGACGGCCACCCTGTCGCTCGAGCCGACCAAGGCTCACATCGGCGACGCGATCAAGGCCAAGCTGACCGTCGACGCGGGCGCGGGGGAGAGCGTCGACACGTCCGCTCTCCCCGTGGAGTGGGGGCCGGCGCAGGTCCTCTCGGGGGCGTGGGAGACGCCCGCCCCGGGATCGACGATGCGCGTCTGGAGCGGAACGATCGCCGTCTACCAACTCGGGGCGGTCACCGTGCCTGAGGTCGTCGTGCCGGTCGTGAAGGACGGGCGGGCCGCGACGGTGGCGAGCGAGCCCGTCGCGCTCCTCATCGAAGCGACGCTCCCGGCCGCGAAGACGGGGGAGAAGCCTCCCGATCTCGCCGACCTCAAGCCGCCCGCGTCGATCCCACCGGATTTCCGGGCCCTCAAGTGGTCGATGGTTGCCCTCGCCGGCTTGCTCGGCGGGGCGGGGATCGCGTGGTGGCTCTGGAGGCGGTACGCGGCGAGGCTCGCGGCGATCGCCGCGCCCGTCGATCCGTTCCGGAAACTGCCCCCGCACGTCTGGGTCTACGAAGAGCTGGAAAAGCTCCTCGCGCGGCGGCTCGCGGAGGAGGGAAAGATCGGCCTGTTCTACGACGAGCTGACGCACATCGTGAAGCAGTATCTCGAAGGGCGGTATCGCGTCGAGCTGCTCGAGCGCACGACCTCCGAGGTTCCGGGCGCCCTGCAGCGCGCGGGGGCTCCCGCGGATGCCGGAGTCCTGGCCCGCGCGCTCCTCGAATCCGGAGATCGCGTCAAATTCGCCCGCCTCGACGCCGGGCCGGCCGAGTGTCGTGCGGCGGTCGAGGAAGCCTACAGGCTCGTCGACATGACGAAGCCCGTCGACACCCCTGCTGAGGCCCCGGTCGCGGAGCCCGCGCGATGAGCCGACTGGCGACGCCGTGGGCCTTGACTCTTCTTCCCTTGGCGGCCATCGCCGCCTGGCTCCTGATCCGAAGACTCCGAGCCGGCGGCCCTCGCATCGCGTTTCCCGATGCCGCGGGTGTGGGAGCGCTTCCGCAGAGCCCTTGGGTCCGCCTCGAGGGACTGCTCCCGTGGCTGCGTGCCGCGGCGATCGTGCTCGTCGTCGTGGCGCTGGCCCGTCCTCAGTCCGGCTCCGCCCTGACGACCGTCTCGACCGAGGGCGTCGACATCGTCATCGCTCTCGACATCTCGGGCTCGATGCGCTGCGAGGACACGCGCCCGAGGAACCGCCTCTCGGTGGCGAAGGACTGCATCTCCCGGTTCGTCGCAGGCCGTCCGGAGGACCGGATCGGCGTGGTCGCCTTCGGCAGCGTCGCGACGACCCGCTGCCCGCTGACGCTCGACCACGACATGCTGCAGCGGTTCGTCGACGAGATCGACTTCGCACCGCCGGGGGAGGACCGCACGGCGCTCGGCATGGGGCTGGCGACCGCGGTCAATCGCATGCGGGCGTCGAAGGCGAAGAGCAAGGTCGTGGTGCTGGTCACCGACGGGCGGAACAACTCCGGGCAGCTCGGCCCGGAATCGGCCGGCGAGGCGGCCCGCGCCCTGGGCTACAAGGTGTACACGATCGGCGTCGGGTCGCAGGGTCCCGTTCAGTGCGCCGTCGACGACCCGCGGGTCGGGCGACAGTACGTTCAGGTCGAGGCCGATCTCGACGAAGAGCTCCTGGGGAAGATCGCCTCGACGACGGGGGGCCGCTACTTCCGGGCGGCCGATGCCTCGGGCTTCGCGAAGGCGTTCCAGGAGATCGACGCGCTCGAGAAGACCGAGATGCAGAGCCGGGTTCGTATTCTCTACTCGGAAAAGTTCATGCAGGCCCTCGTGCCCGCCGGTCTCCTTCTGGGACTCGAGCTTCTCCTGGCCGGGACGCGTCTGCGGAGGATTCCCTGATGCGCTTCGCGGAGCCGGTCGTGCTGTGGGCGCTTCTCGCGGTGCCTCTCCTGGCCGTGGGAATCTTGGCGGCCGGAGCGTGGCGCCGACGCGCCCTTGCCGAATTCGCCGGAGGGGAGGCGCACGTCTCGCGGCTGCGCACCGAGGTCAGCTCACACCGCCGAGCGGCGAAGACCATCGCGCTCCTCGTGGCGGCGACGGCGGGCGTCCTCGCGGCGGCGCGACCCCAGTGGGGGCAGGGGACGGAGTCGATCACGAGAAAAGGGATCGAGCTCGCGATCGTCCTCGACACTTCGAAGAGCATGGCGGCCGCCGACGTGGCGCCGTCGCGTTTGGGGCGGGGCGTGCGGGCGGCATCGAGCCTCTTGGACCGCCTCGAGGGGGACCGGATCGCGCTGGTCACATTCGCCGGCAAGCCCGCGATCGCCTGCCCCCTGACCCTCGATCACGAAGCGGTGCGGCTGTTCCTTGACGCCGTCGACGTCGATGCGGTCTCGGTTCCCGGGACCGCCTTGGCCGCGGCGATCGAGGAAGGCGTGCGCGCCCTCGGTCCTGCCGCGGCCGAGGGGACCGAGGCCAAAGGACGGGCGCTGGTCCTGATCAGCGACGGGGAAGACCATGAAGGTGGCGTCGAGGGGGCGATCGCCGCCGCCAAGCGCGCGGGGGTGATCGTCTACGGGATCGGATGCGGGACCGATCAGGGGGCGCCGATACCGGAAGGGGGGTCCGGCGCGTATAAGAAGGATCGGCAGGGGCGCCTCGTCACGACGCGCCTCGATGAGCGGCCGATGCGCAATCTCGCGGTCGAGACGGGCGGCAAGTACTACCGCGCGACAGCCGCGGAAGGGGAAGTGGAAGAGATCGCCAAGGCGCTCGCTTCGCTGGACGCCGCCGGATCGGAGACCGTGCTCAAGACCCGCTGGGTCGAGCGCTTCCAGATCCCGCTGGCGCTCGCGCTCCTGGCGCTGGTCGTGGAGACCTTGGTGTCGGAGAGGAGGGAGGCCCCGTGATTCGCCCGATCACTTTCGTCCTTCTCGCGGGGCTGTCGACCCTGCTGGGCGGCGAGGCCCATCGTCGTACGGAGAAAGGGAACGCCCTCTACAAGAAGGGGCAGAACGACCCGGCGCTCAGGGAATACCAGAAGGCCCAAGCGGCGGTTCCCGAGGCGCCCGAGCTCCACTACGACATCGGCAACGTCCTCTACCGCCAGGAGAATTACGCGGGCGCCGCGGAGTCGTACGAGCGCGCCCTGGGAGCCGCGAGCCCCGATCTGGGATCCCGCGCCGCTTACAACCTGGGGAACGCCCTCTTTCACGACGAGAAGTACGACGAGGCAGTCAAGGCCTACACCCGCGCGCTGAAGACGAGACCGGGCGACGGCGACGCGAAGCACAATCTGGAGATGGCGCTTCGTGCGCTCGAGGAAAAGAAGAACCCGCCGCAGAAGCAGCCTCCGAAGAACCAAGACCAGCAGAAGAAGGACCAGAAGCCGCAGTCGTCCCCGAGCGACAAGCAGGACGACAAGAAGCCGGCGGACGACAAGTCGGCCCAGAACAAGCAGAAAGGCGAAGCGAAGGACCAGAAGCCGCAGGCCGGAGGGATGACGCCGGAAGAGGCCGCGAAGCTTCTCGATCGCTTGAGCGATCAGGAAAAACAGAACGTGAAAAAGGCCCAAGCCAGGCTGCCCAAAGACGACCAGACGCCGGAGAAGGACTGGTGATCCGCATCGCGCTGGCCCTGGGTGCTCTCGCTGCGTTCTCCGCGGCGACCGCGGAGGACGTGCGCGTCACGGCTCAGGTCGTCCCGCAAGGCCGGATCTACGACACCACGCAGGTCCGCCTGGTGATCAGCATCGACGGCTCGTCGATTCCCGACATCAGCTCGCCGAGACTCCCGACGATGAAGAACCTCCGGGTGGCCGGAGGACCGTCTACCTCGCGGAACTCGTCGTACAGCTTCGAGAACGGGCGGATTGCCAGCTCCAGCTCGCTCGTGCTGACCTACGTCCTGTTGCCGACTGGACCCGGGGAAGCGGAGATCCCCCCTCTCGACGTCAAGGTGGGCGGAACGATCTACCGCACGGACCCGCTGCACTTCACGGTGCTCGCCGGCCGGAGCGGTCCCGCGCCTCCCTCCCAGGGACAACGGCGGGGAGCTCCCGACGACAGCGACGACGAGGGCAACGTCGACGACGCCTCGGTCGACGTCTTTCTTCAGACCAAGCTCTCGTCGAACGGTGCGTGGAGCGGCCAGCCGCTCCGCCTCGACGTCACGCTGTATGCCGCCGCTCCCGTCAACGGCTTCTCGTGGACGGACCTCCCGTCACTCCCCGGGCTCTGGGCCGAGGACATCCAGGTCGATCCGGGGCGCGAGAGGCACGTCGTCGTCATGAACGGCCGCCAGTACAACGCGTACCCGGTTGCGCGAAAGCTGGTCGTGCCCACAGGCTCGGGGCCACTGACGATCCCACCGTTCTCGGCGCAAGTGCAGCTCCGCCGTTCGTCGCGCGATCCGTTTGCGTCGTTCTTCTCGCTGGGCGGATTCGTCAACGTCATCCGAAAGACGGCCCCCGTCAAGCTCGACGTCAAGCCGCTCCCCGAAGTCGGCCGCCCCGCCAATTTCTCCGGCGCCGTCGGCTCGTTCCGGATGAAGTCGGTCGTGGACCGCGGCGCGGTGGACCTGGGTGATGCGGTGGCATTGCGCGTCACGGTGGAGGGGGAAGGATCTCTCCAATCCGCGGAAGCTCCCAAGCTGAACGCTCCACCGGAGGTCAAGGTCTACGATCCGAAGGTTCAGGAGAACACGACCACCGGCGCCGAGCACCTGGGAGCGAAGAAAGTCTGGGAGTGGGTCGTGGTGCCGCTGTCGCCCGGCACGCTCAAGGTCCCAGCGCCGTCTTTCGCCTACTTCGATCCCTCGACGGGAAGCTACCGTCAGTTGACCGGAGAGCTTCCGGGCTTGACGGTCCGGCGTGGCAGCTCCGGGGTCGAGCCGGTCATCTCCCGTGGCGAGGTCCAAGCCAACACGAAGGACATCGCTTTCCTCAAGATGCGCCGCGGGCCGCTCGCGGAGGCGAAGCCTCCTCTCCAAAGGCGCGCCTGGTTCGGGGCCCTCCTGGCGCTTCCTCTGGTCTTGGTGCCCGTGGGGATCGTGCTCGGCCGCAGGCGCGAGAGGCTGCTGTCCGATCGCGGCTTCGCGCGCGCCCGGCGGGCGGCGCGGCGGGCCGCCAAGCGCCTGGGCCGGGCCTCGAGCCTCGCGGCCGGCTCGCCCGCCACCTTCCACGAAGAGGTGGCGGGAGCGCTGGTCGATTACGTCGCCGACCGCGCCAACCGCTCGCCCTCGGGGCTGACCTACGATCAGCTCGACGACATCCTCACGGCGAAGAGAATCCCCGAGGTGACGCGCCGCCGGTTCAGGGCCTGCCTCGAGACGTGCGATTTCGCTCGGTTCGTTCCCGACTCCGGTCAGCCCCAGGCCGTCGCGGACCTCGTGGCCGAGGCGCGCTCGATCCTCCGCTCCCTCGAGGACGTGGCATGAGTCGTTTCGCGCGAGGGCTGCTGGCGGCGGCGTTCGTGCTCGGCGCTCTCTCACGTGAGACTCGCGCCGAGAGCCCCGAGGATGCTTTCGACGCGGCCTGTCGCGCCTACGAACAGGGACACTGGGACGCGGCCGCGGAAGGATTTCAGAGCCTGCTGCGGTACGGATTCGCGGACGCCCGTCTGGAGTACAACCTCGCGAACGCCGAGTACAAGCGCGGGCGCGTCGGTGAGGCGATCCTCCACTACGAGAGGGCGCGCCGCCTGGCTCCCGCCGATCGCGATATCGCGGCGAACTTGGCTCTCGCGCGCGGCAAGATCCGCGACGTGGTCGAGGACGACGACCCGGGGGGCACGCTCCATCTGCTGCGCGACGCGCAGGACCGGATCGGAGTCGAAGCGCAGGCCGGACTCGTTCTCGTCGGAGTCTGGTTGATCGCCGGGATCGTGACCTGGTGCGGGTCGCGCCCCGGGGGATTCACGCCCGCGTGGGGATGGACCTTGGCGGCAACGATCCTCGCCACGGTGACCGTCTTCCTCTCGTGGCGCGCGAGCTGGTCGCGCCTCGAAGGCACGCCTCGCGCGGTCGTGCTCAAGCCGGCGGTCGACGCACTGGCCGGCCCCGGCCTGAACAACGCTTCCCTTTTCACGCTCCACGAGGGAACGGCGGTGACGATCCAGAGCGAACGGGAGGGATGGCTGCAGGTGAGTCTCCCGAACGGCCTGACCGGGTGGGTGGTGCGCGATGCCGCTGAGCGGATCTGAGCTCCCCGCCGACCGCCGGATATCCGCCCTCCTCGGGATCTACCTCCACTTCCCGTTTTGCTCGGTCCGCTGCACGTACTGCGACTTCCCGACCGTCGCAGGGCGCGATGAGCGGATCGAGGCTTACCTGGACGCCCTCGTCGCGGAGATCGGCTCGTTGCAACCCGAGGCTCGGGGGGCGGCCGACACGGTCTTCTTCGGCGGCGGAACGCCGTCCCGCATGAGCGCGTCCCAGGCGGAGCGCGTGCTCGACGCGGTTCGCGGACGGTTCGATCTGTCCCAGGACGCCGAGATCACGCTCGAGGGGAACCCCGAGTCGTTGACGGAGGAGTCGCTCGCGGGATTTCGCCGCGCCGGAATCACGCGACTCTCCGTCGGCGTGCAATCGTTCGACGACGCGGTGCTCCGGAGGGTCGGACGGGCGCACGACGGGGAGGGGGCAAAAGAGGCCGTTCTCCGGGCGCGCGCCGCGGGTTTCCACGACGTCTCGCTCGATCTCATCGCCGGACTTCCGGGCGAAGACTTGGCGCGATGGCCCGGCACGCTCGCCCAGGCCGTCGCGCTCGAACCGGACCACATCTCGGTTTACTTGCTGGAATCCGACAAGGACACGCCGCTCGGGAGATCCGTGCGCTCGGGGCGGCTTCGGCTCGAAGGGGACGATGCATTGGCGGATGCTTACGCCCGAACCGTCGCGGTCCTCGACGCGGCCGGGTATTCGCTATACGAGATCTCAAACTTCGCTCGGCCCGGCAGACGGTCGCGGCACAACCTCAAGTATTGGACCGATGCCCCCTACGTCGGATTCGGCTTGGGCGCTCACGGATATCTCGAGGGCGCCAGGCGCTCGAACCGCGCGGATCTCGACGGTTACATCGCGGACGCGGCGGCCGCGCGGGATCCCGTCGCCTGGCGCGAGCCGTACGATCGCGTGCGCCGCCTCGAGGAGGCGCTGTTCCTGGGACTGCGGCTGGCCGAGGGCGTCGATCTCGCCGCGCTCGGCGCGCGCTACGATGACGATACGATCCGGCGCCTGGCGGCCGCTTGGGAGCGGGCCGGCGCGGCGGGACTGATCGCGTGGGAGGGCTCCCGCGTCCGGTTGACCGCGTCCGGGCGAGCGCGGTCCAACGAGCTCTTCACGGATCTGATCGGGGAGCCGGCATGAGCGTGCCCGTCGACCTCCGCAGCGACACCGTGACGAAGCCGTCCGCGGCGATGCGCCGCGCGATGGCCGAGGCCGAGGTCGGCGACGACGTCTACAAGGAAGACCCGACCGTCGCCGCGCTCCAGGAGGAGGCGGCCGCCCTCATGGCTTTCCCCGCGGCCCTGTTCATTCCGTCCGGCACGATGGGAAACCTGATCGCCGTTCAGGTGCACGCGCCGCGCGGGACCGAGGTCGTCGTCGAAGCGCAAAGCCACGCCTACAACTCGGAGCTCGGGACGATGGCGGCGCACGGCGGCGTGTTGCCCCGAGTCGTTCGCGGCGATCGCGGCGCCCCCGACCCCGGCGAGGTCGAGGTGCTCTGCCGGACGAAGGCCTACTACTACGCGCAGGTCGCACTTGTGCTCGTCGAGAACACGCACAACTACGCGGGCGGAAGCGTGCTCCGGATGGCCCGTAAAGAGGCTCTGATCGCCGCGGCCCGGTCCCACGCGGTTCCCGTTCATCTCGACGGAGCGCGCGTTCTCAATGCCGCGGTGGCACTCGGGCTTCCGCCGTCCCGGGTCGTCGCGGGATTCGACTCGATGGGCTTCTGCCTGTCGAAGGGCCTGGGCGCGCCGGCGGGCTCGCTCCTCTGCGGAGCTGTGGAATTCATCGAAGCGGCGCGCGTGGCGCGAAAACGGCTGGGGGGAGGAATGCGGCAGGTCGGCGTTCTTGCGGCGGCCGGCCGGATCGCGCTGCGCGACAACGTGGAGCGGCTCGCCCTCGATCACCAGCGGGCGCGCCGATTGGCGAACGCGCTGGCCGGTCTCCCAGGGCTGCGGATCGATCCCAACGAGGTCGAGACCAACATCGTCATCGCGGCGGTCGATCCTCCGGATGCCCTTCCGTCCCGGCTCGACGCCCTGCACCGAGCCGGAGTGCTCGCCGGAACGGCCGGCCACGGCCGGATCCGCTTCGTCACCCATCTCGACGTCGACGATGCCGCGCTCGATCGCGCGATCGCAGCACTCCAACGGGTCTTTGCGTAGCTCGCTATAATCCCGGGCGTTTCCTGGTTCGAGGAGGTCCCGTGGATTTCTCGTTCACCGAAGAGCAGGAGCTTCTCCGCCGCTCCGTCCGCGAGTTCGCCGAGACCGAGATCGGACCGCACGTGATGCGATACGACGAGGCGCAGGAGTTCCCGTACGAGCTCGTCAAGAAGGCCGCAGGCCAGGGTTACTACGGCGTTCTCTTTCCCGAAAGCCTCGGCGGATCGGGGCTCGGATACGTCGACTACGTCATCGTCATCGAGGAGCTCTCCCGCGTCGACGGCTCGATCGGCATTTCGGCGGCGGCTCACAACTCGCTCTGCTCGAACCACGTCTTCGCGTGCGGCAACGACGCCCAGCGGACGAAGTACATCCCGAAGCTGGCGTCCGGCGAATGGATCGGCGCGTGGAGCCTCACCGAGCCGACGGCGGGGAGCGATGCCGGCGGGACCAGGACGGCCGCGAAGCCCGCTCCGGGCGGCGGATGGATCCTGAACGGCTCGAAGACCTTTACGACCCACGGCTCGGTCGCCGACCTGACGATCATCTTCGCGGTGACCGATCCGACGCTCGACAAGAAGGGGATCTCGGCGTTCGCGATCGAGAAGGGAACTCCCGGGTTCCGTCCCGGCAAGAAGGAAAACAAGATGGGACTCCGAGCCTCCGACACCGCCGAGGTGATCATGGAGGACTGCCGGGTCTCGGCGGAGGCGATGGTCGGCGCGCGCGGCGAGGGGTTCGTCGACGCGATGAAGATTCTCGACGGCGGCCGGATCTCGATCGGCGCCCTGGCGCTCGGCATGGCGCGCGGGGCGTACGACGCCGCGCTCGCGTACGCGAAGCAGCGGCACCAGTTCGGCAAGCCGATCGCCGAGTTCCAGACCGTGCAGAACATGCTGGCGGAGATGGCGACGCGCATCGACGCCGCCTCCCTGCTCATCTACCGCGCCGCCTGGCTCAAGGATCGAGGGGCCAAGACGACGCTCGAATCGTCGATGGCGAAGCTGTACGCCTCGGAGATCGGCGTCTACGTCGCCGACCGCGCGCTCCAGATCTTCGGCGGCTACGGCTACGTCAAGGACTTCCCGGTCGAGAAGTACTACCGCGACATGAAACTGTGCACCATCGGCGAGGGGACGAGCGAGATCCAGCGCCTCGTGATCGCGCGCGAGCTCTTGAAGGCTCTCTAGTGGACGTCGTCGACCGGGTCGTTCGCGGCGACGTCCGGGCGCTGGCTCGCGCCATCAGCATCGTCGAAGACGACGCGGCGGGCGCGGCGCCGCTCCTCCGAAGCGTTTTTCCCCACACCGGCGCGGCGACGGTCATCGGCGTCACCGGCTCTCCGGGCGCCGGGAAATCGACGCTCGTCGATCGCCTCGTGGCCGCGTACCGCAAGCAGGGGAAGCGTGTGGGTGTGGTCGCCGTCGACCCGTCCAGCGCCTACTCCGGCGGCGCGATCCTCGGGGACCGGGTCCGGATGCAAGGGCACGCGACCGACGAAGGTGTTTTCATCCGCTCGATGGCCAGCCGCGGGCATCTGGGCGGGCTGGCCCGGGCGGCCTCGGACGCCGTGGATCTCATGGACGCCGCGGGCTACGACCCGGTCATCGTCGAAACGGTCGGCGTCGGCCAGGACGAGATCGAGATCGCCCGAGCGGCGGACGTCGTCGCGGTCGTGCTGGTGCCGGGAATGGGAGACGACATCCAGGCGATCAAGGCCGGGATCCTCGAGATCGCCGACGTCTTCGTCATCAACAAGGCCGACCGTCCCGGCGTCGACAAGGTGGCGGCGGACCTCGACGCGATGATGGCGTTGGCGCCGGGCGCCTCCGCGCGGCCGCCGATCTTCCGAACGATCGCGACGACCGGCGAGGGGGCGGGGGAGCTGGGGGATGGCTTGTTGGAGCAGGTCGCGACCGCCGGAGGAGAGAGGCGCGATCGCCGCCGGTGGGAGCGGGCCGAGATGCGACTTCTCGGCGTCCTGACGGAGCGGTTCGAGCGCGACGTCCGAACCCGCCTCCTTCCGGGACGCGGGTTCGACGACCTGGTCAGCGAGATCGCGGAGCGCCGCGTGGACCCCTACAGCGCGGCCGACCGGGTGCTGAAGGGAGGACCCCAGGGATGATCGTGAAGGTCGATCACGTCGGCATCGCGGTCGCCGCGCTCGAAGAGCGCTTGAGCTTCTGGCGGGACGGCCTCGGCATGACGGTCGCCGGCACCGAGAGCGTGGCGACCGAGGGCGTGCGGGTCGCGTTCCTCCCGGCCGGCGAGTCCCGCGTCGAGCTCCTCGAAGCCACGCGCACGGACTCGGCCGTCGCGAAGTTCATCGCGAAGCGTGGGGAGGGGATTCACCACATCACGTTCCAGGTCGAGGCGATTCAGCCGGTGCTCGACCGATTGAAGGCACGAGGCGTCCAGCTTCTCGACGAGGCGCCGCGGGCCGGAGCGGGCGGCACGAAGGTCGCCTTCATCCATCCCCGCGCCGCGGGAGGCGTGCTCGTGGAGCTCGTCGAGAGACCGGCGGTGACCGGCCGTGCGGGAATCGAGCCCGGCGATGCCGTTCTCGTCTACCTTCGAGACCCGCACGAGAAGATCTGGGGCGTCCTCCGCGCACGCGACGCCTCCGGCCTCACGGTCGAGGGTCTCGACCTGGCGTCGTTCGACTCGTGGACCACCCAGGTCGAGCGCGGCGAGGAAGGGATCTCGCCCTCGGTGCTCTTTCTGCCGATGTCCCGTGTCGAGCGCGTGCTCCTTGATCGTGGAACACCGTCGCTTCCATCGCTTTCCGAAGGCTTCCTCACGCGAACCGGACGGACGGTGCAAAGCGTACTGAGTTAGGCCGCGAAGGGAACCACGCGATCGCGGCCGGCCCGCTTCGCCTGATAGAGCGCCTGGTCGGCGCGCAAGAGCAGCCGCTTGACGTCGCCGGCGTCGTGCTCCGGATACGACGCGATCCCGATCGAGACCGTCGTCCGGAGCGTGGCCCCATCGACGTCGACGACCAGGGAGGCGAGGTCGCGGCGCAGCCGCTCTGCGATCAGCCGAGCGCCCGCGAGGTCGGTCTCGGGGAGGAGCACGCAGAACTCGTCGCCTCCGTACCGACACGCGATGTCGGCCCCGCGCATGCGGGCTCGGATCGCCGCGCCGAGCGCCCGCAGATAACGGTCCCCCGCGAGATGCCCTTGCCGGTCGTTGATCTCCTTGAAGCCGTCGAGGTCGATCATCAAGAGCGAGAAGGCGCCCGCGTAGCGCTTGGCGCGCGCGTACTCCTCCTCGAACCGCCCAAAGAAATCGTCGCGAAGGTGGAGGCCGGTCAGCGAATCGACGGTGGCGAGCCGGTAGTTCCTCGCGTTTTCGAGCGCGACGGCCGCCTGCTGCGCGATCGTCGCGAGCACCGACAGCTGGTGGTCCTCGTAGGCCGCGGGACGCCGGCTCTGGACCGAGAGGACGCCGACCACCCGCTCGGCGACCAGAAGAGGCACGGCCAGGACGGATCTCACCGCGGCGTCGATCTTGTGAGGGCGAAACGGGAGCCCGGACGCGGCCGACGCATCGTCGATCCGCAGCGGACGCTTCTCACGGACGATCCACGACGCGAGATCGTCGCCGACCGGGCGGAGCGTTTCCTTCGGCGAAGCCCGGCTCGAGCCCCGGTAGGTGATGTGGATCTCGCTCGTGTCGCGGTCGACCACGCCGATGAACAGGAAGTCGATCTCGAAGATCTTGCGGCACTCGCGCTCGACGATCGCGAAGATGCGCTCTGGATCCAGGGTGGCCTGGATCTCGCGGCCGATCGCGTGGATGGTCGAGATCTCGGCGACCCGGGTGGCCAGCGCACCCTGGGCCTCGTCGGCGCGCCGATGGTCGCGCGCCCAGGACGAGAGCGCGTAGGCGGCCCCCAGAACGGCGAGGACCGCGTACGCAAACGACCAGGCGTCGTCCGCACGAATCGGGGCTGCGAGCACCATGGCGGCCACCACGTTGGAAACCTCGAAGCCTTCTCTCGCCCCGGGGGATCGCCGAGCGCCGGAGACCGCGTCGACGGCGAGCACGGCCAGCACCATCGAGCCGTAGAGGATGGTCGCTCCGGCGAGCGGCGGGAGCGAGCCGACCTCGAGCGCCCCCACCTGCAGTGCTGCAGCTGCGACCAGCCCCGGCAGCAGCGGATCGCGGCTGACGGCCAGCCCGGCGAGCGCGACCACCAGCGCGAAAGGCGGGGGGAGAGCCAGGGCGGCAGCGATCGCGAAGCTCGACGTCAAGCGCACCGGCCTTGGGCCACCCTTCGTGCTCGACGAGATCCATCCAGCGACGGCGGCGGCACCCATGAGCGTCAATGCAAACAGAATCGCATCGATATGTACGCTCACGGTTCTACACAGACCTGTCCCCCGGGTTCGCATGAAAACTACGGTGATTTCGACTAGATGCAACGCCGTCAATGCCGACAGCGCGTTGTCGGCATCGACCACGCCTTGACGCTCCCTACGGGCGCCCAGATAATGGATTCTTCGCGTTGCGCCCAATCCTGGAGACGACATGACCGGATCCTGCCGCTCTCTTTTCAGGCGGATAGCCGCCGCTCTGCCGGCGGCAGTTCTGCTCCTTCCGACCTCCTTGTACTCGGCTCCGGGCGACGAGCCTCCGGCCCCGCCGTCCCTTCCCTTCTATCTCAAGGGGGTGGACCTCAACCTTCCCGCGCAGGCGGCCTTCAAGGGGTGGCCTTCCAAGGAGCTGCGGGACCGCCCCTATTGGCTCACCTGGTCGACGCTCTCGCTGCAGAGAGCCGTGGTGTTCAACCAGCCGATCTTTCTCCTGGTGACCGTCCCCTGGAACCGGGCCGCGCAGCGCATGGCGCAAGAAGTTCTCGCCGACTCGCAGGTGCTGAGCGCGCTGAACCCCGACTACGTAGCTCTGCTCGTCAGCGCCGATCGACGCCCCGACCTCTACGCCCGCTACGGCACGGGAAACTGGCCGGCGATTTCGCTCTTGCTGCCGAACGGCGCTCCGATGCTGAGCCAGGTCAACCCACAAAAGGTCGCGTTGCCGATCACGCTGGGCCCCACCGACGTCAAGGGCGTGCTGTTCAACCTCCAGGAAGGCCGGAAATACTTCGACCTATGGCAGAACGTCCTGCAGGGCGTCTCGCAGGTTTACGAGAAGCGGGTCGATCTCGAGGAAGCCAAGCCCGGCGCCGTCGACGAGAAATCTTCCGACCCGGTGGCTCGATGGCTTCTGGGGAACCTCGACGCGAAGAACGGCGGCTTCGGCGTCGCGCCGAAATACGCGCTTCCGGGGGTGATGGAGTGGGCTTTCCTCCGCGAGGACGGCGGCCGGCCGGGCCTCGTCGACGCGGCGCGGCGAACGCTGACCAAGATGGCAGCGAGCCCCCTCCACGACGAGAAGGACGGGGGATTCCACCGGATGGCCGCGGCGCCCGACTGGGGCGGCATCCAGTACGAGAAGCTGCTGGACGGAAACGCCGACCTGATGCGCGACATGGTCTTCGCGCTGCGGGAAGAGGACGACCCTGCGCTGCGCGCGGCGCTGGCCGACACGGCCCGCTTCGTCACGACGAAGCTCGCGCGCCCATCAGGAGGCTTCTTCCTGGGCCAGATGGCCGATCCGACGTCGCTCGATGGCGGGGGGTACTGGACGTCCGCGGAGCGGGATGCGGCGAAGGCGCCGCCAGTCGACAAGCTCGTGCTCGCGGGCTCGAACGCGATGGTCGGCGCCGCGCTTCTCAGAGCGGGCGCGATTCTCTCAGACGCCGCGCTGACCAAGGCGGGGCGGGACGCTCTCGATCTCGTGCTGCAGCGCGCGGTGGTCACGGGCCGCGGAGCGGGGCACGTCATCGAGTCGCAGCCCGTCGTCGAGCGATTTCTCGTGACTCAGACCGAGGTCGCGTTCGGCCTCCTCGACGGCTACGAGTCGACCGGCGACGCGCGGTACCTGGCCGCGGCCAAGGACGTCGCGGAGTTCGTCCGGAACAACATGAAGGTCGCCGGAGAGACCGCCTACCGCGACCACCTGCCGGTCGGGCGGGAGTTCGGCCTCCTCGACATGCCGCTGCGGCCGATGATCGACAATGCTCGCCTGGCCCGCGTGCTCATCCGTCTCGAGGCGCAGGGTGCCCTCGACGGGGGCGGGGCCGCCGCAAAGGAAATCCTCGGCAGCTACACGGGGGACCTGGCCTCGCACGGCGTCAAGGCGGTCGCTCCGGCGCTGGCGCTCGATGAGCTGGCGACCGAGCCGCTCGTTGTGACCATCCAAGGGAAGCAGGACGATGCGAAGACCCAAGGCCTCAGGCAAGCGGCGCTCAATATTCGGCGCGGATGGGTCGTGATCCGGACCGGCGATAAAGCGTCCTCGCCGGCCGCCACGCTCGCCCTGAAGGGGACGACGCGCAAGATCAACGATCCCGCCGCCCTGGCCGGCGAGCTCAAGGTCCTCTCGGACGAGGCGATCGGAAAGCCGTGAGCGCGATCCGCGCCGACGTCGGGGTGATTGGCGGCAGCGGGCTGTACCAGCTCGCGGGGCTGATGGACGCCCGCGAGGTCGCGGTCTCGACGCCATTCGGGGATCCCTCCGACGCGCTCTTCGTCGGAAACCTGGGAGACCGTGCCATCGCCTTTCTGGCGCGGCACGGCCGGGAGCATCGGATCTTGCCGAGCGAGATCAACTATCGCGCGAACATCTATGCGATGAAATCGATCGGCGTCGGGAGAATCCTCTCCGCCTCGGCGGTCGGCTCGATGAAGGAGGGGATCCGGCCGCGGGACGTCGTGCTCCCCGACCAGTTCATCGACAGGACGCAGCGGCGCGTGGCGACGTTCTTCGGAGACGGCATCGCGGCCCACGTCGGCTTCGCCGATCCGGTCTGTCCGGTGACGCGGAAAGCGCTCCTCGACGCGGCTCGGGCGGTGGGTGCGACGGCTCACGATGGCGGAACCTACGTCTGCATGGAGGGACCGGCGTTCTCGACGCGCGCGGAGTCGGCGCTTTACCGGTCGTGGGGCGTCGACGTCATCGGCATGACGAATCTCACGGAAGCGAAGCTCGCCCGAGAGGCGGAGATCTGCTACGCCACCCTCGCGCTCGTCACGGACTACGACTGCTGGCACGAGGAGGAGGAGGACGTCTCGGTCGCCGCCGTGGTCGAAAACCTGAGAGCCAATGCGGCGTTGGCCGCCTCCACCGTCCACAACGCGGTGACGGCTCTCCCGCGCGAGAGGGCGGGATGCGCCTGCGCCGAGGCGCTGCGCTACGCCATCATCACGCCTCCCGCCGCGATCGGTAGAGCCGCGCGCGCGCGCGTCGGGCTCCTGATCGACCGATATCTCCCTCGATAGGAGACCCTCGTGTCCATCCTCGTCGTCGGCTCGGTCGCGCTCGACACCGTCAAGACCCCCTTCGGAGAAGCGCGCGACGCCCTCGGCGGCTCCGCCACGCACTTCTCGATCTCCGCCTCGTTCTGGTCGCCGGTCCGGCTCGTCGCGGTGGTCGGCGAGGATTTCAGCGCGGCGCACCGCCAGGTGCTCCTGGACCGCAAGGTCGACCTCGCGGGCCTGACGACGGCGAAGGGAAAGACGTTTCGCTGGTCGGGAGACTACGACTTCGACCTCAACAACCCCCGCACGCTCGACACGCAGCTCAACGTCTTCGCGGCATTCCGGCCGGTGATCCCGGAAGCCTGGCGCGACACGCCGGTTCTCTTCCTCGCCAACATCGATCCGGAGCTCCAGACCGAGGTGCTGGATCAGGCTTCGGGCGCGGTCCTCGTCGCCGCCGATACGATGAACTACTGGATCGCTTCGAAGCCCGAGGCCTTGAAGCGGCTCTTGCGCCGCGTGCACATCGTCCTGATCAACGACGGCGAGATCCGGCAGCTGACGGGAGAGCGCAACCTTGTCAAAGCGGTGGGCGTCGTGCGCGCCTGGGGGCCGCGCGCGGTCGTGGTGAAGCGGGGGGAGCACGGCGTGCTCGTCTTCGACGCGCAGGGCGCCTTCGGGCTTCCGGCCTACCCGCTCGACAACGTCATGGATCCGACCGGCGCGGGCGATGCGTTCGCCGGAGGGTTTCTCGGCTACCTCGCCTCGCAGGGGGTGGATGGGCACGGCGATCTACGTCGCGCCGCGGTGGTCGGATCGGTGATGGCGTCGTACCAGGTGGAGGAGTTTTCGCTCGATCGCCTGAAGCGGCTGACGAACGAGGAGATTCGCGAGAGGTACGGTCGCTTCCTCGACCTCACGCAGTTCAAGCCACTTCCATAGAACTGCTATACTTCCCGCCCTCCCAACGCCAAGGGGGGCGAGATGCCGCCGGTCACCGAAGGTCAGCTCGACGCCAAGGGGTTCAAGGTCGCGCTTGTCGCCTCTCGCTGGAACGAGGTCGTCACGTCGCGGCTCGTCGAAGGCGCCCTCGAAGCTCTGACCCGCCACGGCGCTGACCCGGCCAACGTGGCGCTACACAACGTTCCGGGCTCGTTCGAGCTGCCGCAGGCGGCCGCCCGGATCGCCGCCCAGAAGCGGCACGACGCCGTGATCGCCCTCGGATGCCTGGTGCGCGGCGAAACCCCCCACTTCGACGTGCTCGCGGCGGCCGCCGCGAAAGGTCTCGAGGATGCGGCGATTTCGACGGGGGTGCCGGTGATCTTCGGCGTTCTGACGTGCAACACGATGGAGCAGGCGTTCGAGCGCGCGGGCGGGAAGGCGGGGAACAAGGGATGGGATGCGGCGCTGGCCGCCATCGAGATGATCGGCCTCTACCGCCGGCTGGGCTGAGGCGAAAGGGGTGCCGTGGGTCAGCGCCGGCGCGCTCGTGAGTGCGCACTTCAGATGCTATTCCAGCTCGACATGGCCGGCGGCGCGCCGGCGGACATCTACCCGCATTTCTGGAAGGAG
Organism: uncultured Acidobacteriota bacterium; assembly: GCA_964511835.1. Taxonomy (GTDB): domain Bacteria; phylum Acidobacteriota; class Polarisedimenticolia; order Polarisedimenticolales; family DASRJG01; genus DASRJG01. The sequence continues at coordinate 91,897 of CAZEII010000001.1, forward strand.
CACGACGCCGAAGCCGAGGTGAGGTCGTTCGCGCAAGACCTGGTGGAAGGGGTCATGAGGGAGCGGGAGAGCCTGGACCGGATCATCAGCGGCTCGGTCGAGAACTGGCGCATCGAGCGGATGGCGGTCGTCGACCGGAACATCCTCCGCGTCGCGGTGTACGAGTTGGCGAGGCATCCCGACACCCCTGGCGTCGTGGTGCTCGACGAGGCGATCGAGGTCGGGAAGAAGTACGGCAGCGAGCAGTCGGGCGCGTTCATCAACGGCATCCTCGACACCATCCGCAAGCGGATCGAGAGGGGCGAGGTGCCGTGGGCGCGTCCGGACGGGAATCGAGCGTGAGCGACTACGATGCGAGGACGGTCGAGCCGAAGTGGCAGGCCCGTTGGGCCGACGCGAAGGTGTTCCGCGTCGCCGAGGCGGACCCGGCGCGCCGTCCGTTCTACGCGCTCGAGATGCTCCCGTACCCGTCCGGCCGCATCCACATGGGACATGTCCGGAATTACTCGATCGGCGACGCGGTCGCCCGGTTCCGCCGCATGCGCGGCGAGCAGGTGCTGCACGTCATCGGGTGGGACGCTTTCGGCCTACCGGCCGAGAACGCCGCGATCCAGAACCACGAGGAGCCGCGCGCCTGGACGCTCCGGAACATCGATACGATGCGCTCGCAGCTCAAGCGTCTGGGGACGACCTACGACTGGACGCGCGAGGTCGCGACCTGTCTCCCCGAGTTCTACAAATGGAATCAATGGCTCTTCCTCAGGATGCTGGAGCGGGGAATCGCGTTCCGCGCGAAGCGACACCTCAATTGGTGCCCCTCGTGCGCCACCGTGCTCGCGAACGAGCAGGTGATCGCGGGCCTCTGTTGGCGCTGTGACAATCCGGTGGTCCGGCGCGAATTCGAGCAATGGTTTCTCCGGATCACGGACTACGCCCAAGAGCTTCTCGACGGACTCGACCGCCTCGACGAGTGGCCCGAGCGCGTCGTCGCGATGCAGCGGCATTGGATCGGCCGGAGCGAAGGAGCGAACGTCCGGTTCGAGGTGGACGGGCTCGGCGAATCGATCGAGGTCTTCACAACGCGGATCGACACGATTCACGGCGCGACCTACCTCGCCGTCGCGGTCGAGCACCCGCTCCTGTCGAGGCTTGCGGCGGGGACGAAGCAGGAGAGCGCGGTCGAAGCGTTCGTCGCGGCGCAAGAGGCGCGCTCGGTGGAGGACCGCTTCGCCGAGGCCGCCGAGAAGCAGGGAGTATTCACCGGACGATTCGCGCTGAACCCGTTCAACGGCCAGCGGATCCCGATCTGGGCCGCCAACTTCGTCCTGACCGACGTCGGTACCGGCGCGATCATGTGCGTGCCCGCCCACGACGAGCGCGACTTCACGTTCGCGCGAACGTACGGCCTGCCCGTCCGTCCGGTGATCCGTCCGCGGGATGGCACGGAGCTCGTCGGCGCGAGCCTCGCGGCCGCGTTCGCCGACGACGGAGTCCTCCACGACTCAGGAGCGTACGACGGGCTCGAGAGCGCCGCGGCCCGCGATCGGATGAGCGGGGACGCCGAACGCCGCCGGTTCGGAGAGAAGTCGACCACCTACCGGCTCAAGGATTGGGGCATTTCGCGGCAACGGTACTGGGGCACGCCGATCCCGGTCGTCCATTGCCCGACCTGCGGGCCGGTCCCCGTGCCCGATGCGGACCTTCCGGTCCTCTTGCCCGAGAACGCACCCCTGACCGGCGAGGGGGGCTCGCCGCTGGCCCAGGTTCCGGAGTTCGTCGACACGACCTGCCCCCGCTGCGGCGAGAAGGCCAAGCGCGACACCGACACGATGGACACGTTCGTCGATTCGAGCTGGTACTACTTCCGGTACTGCGATCCCGCGAACCGGGAACGGCCGTTCGACTGGAAGACGCTCGCCCCTTGGTTCCCGGTCGCGCTGTACATCGGCGGCATCGAGCACGCGACGCTCCACCTGATCTACACCCGGTTCTGGTCGATGGCGATGCGCGATCTCGGCCTGACGAACATCGGCGAGCCGATCCGGGCGCTGTTCACGCAGGGGATGGTCGTCAAGGACGGCGCCAAGATGTCGAAATCGAAGGGGAACGTCGTCGATCCGGATCACATGGTCGAGCGGTACGGCGCCGACACGACCCGGCTGTTCTCCCTATTCGCCGCCCCTCCCGAGCGCGACCTCGACTGGAGCGACGCCGGGATCGAAGGGTGCGCGCGCTTCCTCGCCCGCCTCTGGCGGATCTTCGAGAAGGCCTTGCCCTCGCTTCCCCCGAAGGGCGCTCCCATCCCGGCTTCCGCCGGAGCCGGCGCGGCTCGCGCGCTTCGCCGAAAGACCCACCACACGATCCGCAGGGTCACCGACGACCTCGGCCCGAGGATGCACTTGAACACCCCCCTCGCGGCGATCATGGAGCTCCTGAATCTCGTCGCCCCTCTGGTGCAGTCGGAGGCGATGGGGGACGGTGAGGCGTGGGCGGCGCGCGAAGCGTTCGAGACGATCGCCCAGCTCCTCAGCCCTTTGGCCCCGCACATGGCGGAGGAGTTGTGGGAATCCCTCGGCTTTCCGCCGTTCGTGGCCACGACCGCTTGGCCGATTCCCGATCCCGCGCTCCTGGCGTCGGACGTGGTGCTGCTGGTCGTCCAGGTCAACGGCAAGGTCCGCGGGAAGCTGACGGTCCCCGCCGGCACCAGCGAGGCGGACGCCATCGTCGCCGCGCGCGGCGACGCCAGGGTCGCGGCCTACCTCGACGGGCGGGCGATCCGAAAGATCGTGTTCGTTCCCGACCGGCTTCTCAACGTGGTGCTGGGATGAGCGGCCGGACTCGCGCCGGAGCCGCCGTCCTCGCTCTGGCTGCATGCGCCAGCGGTTGCGGATACAAGCTCGCGGGAACGACGTCGTTCCTTCCCAAGAACATCAAGACGATCGCGGTGGCTCCCTTCGAGAATCGCACCGGCCGGCCGGAGATCGAGGTCCGCACCACTGAAGCGGTGGCGCGCGAGCTCTCCCGTCATGGCGGGTACAAGATCGTCACCGACAAGTCGGCGGCGGATGCCTATCTCGAAGGAGCGGTCACCGATTTCCACACGACCCCGGTTCAGTTCAACTCGGACGGACGGGCGACGAGGCTCGAGACCTCCGTCATGCTTCGCGCAAGCCTTCGGGACCTCGCCACGGGAGAAATCCTGTGGAGCCAGTCGAGCCTGCTCTTCCGCAACCAGTACGACGTCCAGCAGGAAGAGGCGAACTACTTCGATCTCGAGACGACGGCCCTCGACGCCTTGGCCCGCGGCGCCGCGCAGACCCTGGTCAACTCGATCACGGAGGGGTTTTGATGGCCTTCGCCGCCCGCTCCGAGGGACCTTGGGGCGGCGCCGTGCTCAAGAGCGTTCTCGCGGCCCTCTCGAAGGGGTGGCCGCCGGGGCTGACGGTTCTGACCGGTGACGATCTCTACCACCTCGACCGCGCGCAGGCCGCGCTGCTCGACCACCTGATTCCCGATCGCAGCGATCGGTTCGCGCTCTCGATCGTGGGCGGCGACGCGCTCTCGACGATGGCGCTCGTCGGGTCGGCGCGGTCGAGCGGCATGTTCTCCTCGCGCCGCGTGGTCTTCGTTCCCGATGTCGCGGTCCTCGAAGGAGACCCCGAGCCGCTGACCGCCTACGCGTCCCATCCACCGAAGGACAGTTTCCTGATCGTCCGGGCGCCGAAGCTCGAGCGGAAGCGCAAGCTCCCCAAAGCTCTCGCGGAGGCGGGGATCTGCTTGACCTTCCGTCACCCGACGACCGATACCGCGTTCCGGGAGCTCGCGGCCGAGATGAGCTCGCTGGCCGCGTCGCACGGCATCCCGTTGGACGGACGCGCCGGAGAGCTGCTGCTCGAGGTTTGCGGGCCCGATCTCCATCGGATCGCCAACGAGCTGGAGAAGATCGCCATCTGGCGCGGGGCCGAAGGGGGAGCCGGCGAGCCTCTCGATGCTGCGACGGTCCGGGAGTTGGTGGTCGGCGGCGGAGCGCATTCGGTTTGGGAGCTGGCGGACGCGCTGACGGCGCGCGAGCGCGAAGCCGCCGCCGCTGCGGCGCGTCGCGTGCTGGATGCGGGGGACGAGCCCATCAGGATCTTGGGCGCTCTCGCCTCGCGGACGCGCGCTCTGCTCGCCGCCAGGGCCATGAGCGATGCGGGAAAGTCCGCGAAGGACGCCGTCGATGCCGCGCGGGCCTGGTACTACCGGGACGCGCTGACGATGGGTCTTGCGCGCTACACGCTCGCAGAAGCCCTCGCGATGCCGGGGCGGCTCCTGGCGGCCGACCGCAGCCTCAAGAGCCGGTCTCTCGACAAAGGGGCCGTGCTGGAGGGACTCGTGCTCGAGCTGACCGCGCCCGCTGAGGAGCGCCGATGAGCCCCTCTCACGAGCTGGTCGTCATCCTCGATTTCGGCTCGCAATACACCCAGCTGATCGCGCGCCGCGTCCGGGAGCTTCTCGTCTACTGCGAGGTCGTGCCGTTCCACGCGGGCGTCGAGGCCGTGCGGAGCCGCCGGGCCAAGGGAATCATCCTCTCCGGGGGCCCCGACTCGGTCTACGACGAGAAGGCGCCGAAGGTCGGGCGCGAGCTTTTCGAGACGGGCGTCCCCGTTCTCGGCATCTGCTATGGAATGCAAGTGATGATGTCGGTCCTGGGCGGGGATGTCCGGCCGGCGGCCGGTCGCGAGTACGGCCCGGCGACGGTGACGGTGACGAGCGCCGGCAGCCGCCTGTTCAAGGGGATCGGACCGGAGGAGCGGGTCTGGGCGAGCCACGGCGATGACGTCGCGGCGCCGGCCCCGGGATTCCGGACGGTCGCGTCCTCCCGGAATGCGCCGCACGCCGGTGTCGAGGACGTCGAGCGGAAGCTCTACGCCATCCAGTTCCACCCGGAGGTCAACAACACCGAACACGGGCGGGAGATCCTGCGCAACTTCCTGTACGACGTCTGCGGCTGCCGCGGCGACTGGACGATCGCGTCGTTCGTCGAGGAGGCGGTCGCCGAGGTGCGCCGGACGGTCGGGGACGGCCGCGTCGTCTGCGCGCTCTCCGGCGGGGTCGATTCCGCCGTGATGGCGCTTCTCCTCCACCGCGCCCTGGGACCGCGCCTCACCTGCATCTTCGTCAACAACGGCGTGCTTCGGAAGGAGGAGGCGGAGCAGGTCGTGCGCGCCTTCCGCGATCGCTACAAGCTCGAGGTCCGCTACGCCGACGAGAGCGTGCGTTTCCTGTCGAAGCTCCGCGGCGTCGAAGACCCCGAGCGGAAGCGTAAGATCATCGGCGAGGAGTTCATCGCGGTCTTCGAGGAGCACGCGCGCGCCCTGGGGGAGGTCGAGTTCCTGGCTCAGGGGACGATCTACCCCGACCGGATCGAATCGGCGTCGGTGCGCGGCCCTTCGGCGACGATCAAGACGCACCACAACGTCGGCGGCCTCCCCGAAACGATGCGGCTGAAGCTCGTCGAGCCGCTCAAGGACCTCTTCAAGGACGAGGTGCGGCGCGTCGGGCTCGAGCTCGGGCTCGACCCGGCGTTCGTGGGCCGGCACCCGTTCCCCGGTCCCGGGTTGGCCGTTCGCGTGCTCGGCGAGGTGACGGCGGCGCGCGTCGCCGTCCTTCAGGAGGCGGATGCGATCTTCCTCGCGGAGCTGCGCGCGGCCGGGCTCTACGACGCCGTCTCGCAGGCCTTCGCGGTCCTCCTCCCCGTCCGGAGCGTGGGCGTGATGGGCGACTACCGGACCTACGAGAACGTCGTCGCCCTTCGGGCGGTGACCACGCACGATTTCATGACGGCGGATTGGTCGCGGCTGCCGTACGATCTCCTCGCCAAGGTGTCGAGCCGCATTGTGAACGAAGTGCGCGGGGTCAACCGCGTGGTCTATGACGTGACGAGCAAGCCGCCGGGCACGATCGAGTGGGAGTAGACGCATGTCCGGCCGCGCCCCCGAGTTCGTGCACCTCCACAATCACACGACCTACTCGCTGCTCGACGGCGCCCAGCGGCTCGACGAGATGCTGGCTCGCGCCGCGGAGGACGGGCAGCGCTCGATCGCCATCACCGACCATGGGAATCTCTTCGGCGTCCTCGAGTTCGCGCGCGAGGCGCGCAAGCAGGGAGTCCGTCCGATCATCGGGATCGAGGCGTACGTCGCGCCGGGGTCCCGTCACGACAAGGGATCGTCGCAGGTGGGGGGGTCCCGGCAGAAGCCGTACCATCACCTGATCCTCCTCGCCGAGACCTACGCCGGCTACAAGAACCTCATCAAGCTGGCGACGGCCGGCTTCCTCGAAGGGTTCTACTACCGCCCCCGAATCGACAAGGAGCTGCTCGGGGCGCTGAGCGACGGGATCGTCTGCCTCTCCGCTTGCCTGGCCGGCGAGGTCCCGACCCTCCTGCGCACCGACCGGTACGACGAGGCGAGAAAAGTCGCCGGTGAGTTTCGCGACCTGTTCGGAAGGGATCGGTACTGGCTCGAGCTTCAAGACCACGGGCTCGAAGAGCAAATCGTGGTCAACGAAGGCTCCGCCCGACTGGCGAAAGAGCTCGGCTTGGGCGTCGTGGCGACGAACGACTGTCACTACCTCTTGCCGACCGACCACTTCGCCCACGACGTTCTGGTGTGCATCCAGACCGGCAAGCACGTCCACGCCCCCGACCGGATCCGCTACTCCCCGCAGCACTACCTGAAGACCCAAGCCGAGATGGCGAGCCTCTTCGCCTGGGCGGGGGAGGCGGTCGCCAACACGCGGGCGGTGGCCGAGAGGTGCGCGTTCACGTTCGAGAAGCAGCCGCACCAGCTCCCGAACTTCCCCGTCCCCGACGGCTTCGACATCCCGGCCTACTTCGAGAAGATCGCCCGCGACGGTTTCGAGATGCGCCTAGCGCGCTGGCGGGCCGAGCGGGACGCGGGCCGGCTCCGGCACCCGATCGAGGCGTACAGGGAGCGGCTCGCGACCGAGATCAGAGTCGTTCGCGAGATGGGCTTCGCCGGCTACTTCCTCATCGTGTGGGACTTCATTCGCTTCTCGCGCGAGCACGGGATTCCCGTGGGTCCCGGTCGGGGGTCCGCGGCGGGCTCGCTCGTCGCGTACTGCATGCAGATCACCGACATCGATCCGATGCAGTTCGACCTTCTGTTCGAGCGCTTTCTCAACCCCGAGCGGATCTCGATGCCGGACATCGACATCGACTTCTGCTTCCGGAACCGCGAGCGTGTGATCGATTACGTCACCGGCAAGTACGGCCGTCCCAACGTCGCGCAGATCATCACGTTCGGGACGATGGCGGCCCGGGCGGTCATCCGTGACGCCGGGCGCGGCCTCGATATCCCCTACGCCGAGGTCGACCGGATCGCCAAGCTGATCCCGCAGCAGCCCGGCCAAGAGGTCACGATCGCCAAGGCGCTCGCGGAGGTCCCGGCGCTCAAACAGGCGTATCAGTCCGAGCCCAGGGTCCAAGAGCTGATCGACGTCTCTCAGCGGCTCGAGGGGCTCGTCCGTCACGCGTCCACGCACGCCGCCGGGGTCGTGATCGCGCCGAAGCCGATCGTCGAGTTCGCCCCGCTCTATCGCGGCACCGACGAGGCGATCACGACGCAGTTCGCGATGTCGGACATCGAGGAGATCGGGCTCCTCAAGATGGACTTTCTCGGCCTGAAGACGCTGACGCTGATCGAGGACGCGTCGGCGTCGATCGCCTCTTCGACGGGCACGAGGCCGGACGTCGACGCGCTCACCCTCGACGATCCGGCGGTGTACGACCTGTTCGGGAAGGCGCGCACCGCCGGGATCTTCCAGTTCGAATCCGAGGGGATGAAGAACATCCTCCGGAGGCTCAAGCCCGACCGGTTCGAGGACCTGGTGGCGATCAACGCCCTCTATCGCCCCGGCCCGATCGGTGGGGGGCTGATCGACGACTTCATCAAGCGTCGTCACGGGAGGGTCAGCGTCGAATATCCGCACCCGCTCCTCGAAGCGATCCTCCGCGAGACCTACGGCGTCATCGTCTACCAGGAGCAGGTCATGCAGATCGCCTCCGCCATGGCGGGGTACTCGCTCGGCGAGGCGGACATCCTGCGGCGCGCGATGGGCAAGAAGAAGAAGGAGGCGATGGCGGCCGAGCGCGAGCGATTCATCGAGCGCTCGACGACGCAGGGGATCAAGGCGGGGGAGGCCGGCCGCGTCTTCGATCAAATGGAATTCTTTGCCGGGTACGGGTTCAACAAGTCGCACTCGGCCGCGTACGCGCTCGTCGCCTACCGCACCGCGTGGCTCAAGGCCCACTATCCGGTTCATTTCATGGCGGCGCTCCTGACGACGGAAAAGGGGAATACCGACAAGCTCGTCCAATACGTCAACGAGTGCCGCGAGATGGGAATTCGCGTGCTACCGCCGGACGTCAACACGTCCAGCCTGGACTTCGCGGTCGAAGGGGAGGCCGTCCGCTTCGGCCTCTCCGCGATCAAGAACGTCGGCGAGGGTGCGATCGCCTCCTTGGTCGAGGCGCGCCGCCGATTGGCGCGCCCGTTCCGCTCGATCTTCGACCTGGCGGGCGAGATCGACCTGAGGCTGGCGAACAAGCGGGTCTTCGAGGCCCTGGCGCAGTCCGGCGCGCTCGACGCGTTCGGCGCGCGACGCTCTCAGCAAGAGGCCGCGGTCGATGCCGCTCTCGAGTGGGGGCAGAAACGGCGCATCGATCGCGAGTCCGGGCAGGGGAGCCTTTTCGGCGGGGCGTCGACGCTCAGCGAGACGGCGAACCCGCCGGCGGCCCTCCTTCCCGACCTGCCCGAATGGGACGAGCGCACACGCCTCGCCCACGAAAAGGCGACGCTGGGCTTCTACGTCAGCGGACACCCGCTGGAGAGTCTCCGCGGCCTGCTCGACGATTTCGCCTCCCATCGCACCGCGGCCTTGCGGGATCTCCCGTCGGGATCCGAAGTGTCGGTCGGCGGGATCATCACCGAATTCCGCAAGCGGAAGTCCAAGAGGGGCGCCTGGTGGGGAGGGTTCCAGCTCGAGGATCTCGAAGGGCAGATCGAGGTTTTGGCGTTTCCGAAGACTTACGAGCAGTACCAGTCCCTCCTCGAGAACGACCGTGCCGTGCTGATCAGCGGCCGCGTGGAGTCGGACGACGGACGGGTTCGTCTGACCGCCGACGAGGTCGCGCCTCTGGAGGGGCTGCACGAGAAGAAGGCGGAGGCGGTCCAGATCCGCCTCGACGCGGCGGAGCTCGACGACGATCTCGTCGGCAAGCTGCGTCGGGCCGTCGAATCCCACCGAGGGGAGGTCGCCCTCTACCTCGAGATCGTCCGCGCGGGGGATTTTCGCGTCGTGGCGCGGGCGGAGCCGACGCTTCGGGTCAGCCCGTCACGGCAGCTCCAGGCCGCGCTCGAAAACGTCGTCGGACCGGGCCGGGTCCGCCTTCGGGCGCGAGCCCTGCGTTAGCGCCCCCGTATGACCCTTGGGGAGAGTGCGCGGGGCTGCTACGATTCCGGACCCATACCCGGCCTGGAGCGATCATGGCGTCGAAGAGTCGAAATCTGTTCACGTCCGAATCGGTGACCGAAGGGCACCCCGACAAGGTCGCCGATCAGATCTCGGACGCGGTGCTCGACGCCATCCTGGAGACCGACCCGCGGGGCCGCGTCGCCTGCGAAACGCTCCTGACGACGGGCCTCTGCATCGTTGCCGGCGAGATCACGACCTCGAGCTACATCGATATCCAGAAGATCGCGCGGAAGACCATCGACTCGATCGGGTACACCGACGCGAGCTACGGCCTCGATGCCGCCAGCTGCTCCGTCCTCTCCGCGATCGACGAGCAGTCGGGCGACATCGCGATGGGGGTCGACACCGGAGGGGCGGGCGACCAGGGGATGATGTTCGGATACGCCTGCCGCGAGACCGACGAGCTCATGCCGATGCCGATCATGCTCGCCCACGGCTTGACGCGGCGCTTGGCGACCTGCCGCAAAGACGGCTCGGTGCCGTTCTTCAGGCCCGACGGGAAGTCCCAGGTGACGGTGGAGTACGACAACGGCACACCGGTGAGGGTCGAAGCGATCGTCGTGTCGACGCAGCACGCCCCGGACGTCGCGACCGACGAGCTCGAGCGCGCGGTGCGCGAGAAGGTGATCAAGCCGACGATCCCCGCCCGGCTCCTCGACAAGGACACCAAGGTCTGGGTCAATCCGACGGGCCGGTTCGTCACGGGCGGCCCGCAGGGAGACACCGGACTGACGGGTCGGAAGATCATCGTCGACACGTATGGCGGGATGGGACACCACGGCGGTGGGGCGTTCTCGGGGAAGGATCCCACGAAGGTCGACCGCTCGGCCTGCTACATGGCGCGGCACATCGCGAAGAACCTCGTCGCGGCGGATCTGGCCGATCGCGCCGAAGTCCAGCTCGCCTACGCGATCGGCGTGCCGGAGCCGGTCTCGATTCTCGTCCATACGTTCGGGGGAGGCCGGCTTCCGGAAGAGCGGCTGGTCGAACTCGTGCGGGAGGTCTTTCCGCTGACCCCGGGCGGCATCATCGACTACCTCGATCTCCGCAAACCCATCTACCGCGCGACGGCGGCTTACGGGCACTTCGGCCGGAGCGAGCCCGGGTTCACGTGGGAGAGCACCGCCGCCGCGGCCAAGCTGCGAGCCGCGGCAGGCCGTTAGGCGCGAGAGGCCGAGGTGTCCGGCGAGCGCCTCATCGCTTGGGCAGAACGCAACATGCCGGTCCTGCGGATCGTTCGCGAGCGCTTCGCGAAGGAGCGCCCTCTGGCCGGACACCGCATCGCCGCCTGCCTGCACGTCACGCCCGAGACCGCGAATCTGCTCTTGACGCTGAAGGCCGCCGGAGCCGACGTCGCGCTCTCCGCGAGCAACCCGACCTCGACCCAGGACGACGTCGCCGGCGCGCTGACTTCCGAGCTCGGCATCCCGACCTTCGCCGCCCGCGGAGAGAGCGCGGCGCGGCGCGCCGAGAATCTCGAGCGTGTGCTCGCCCTGAGACCGACGATCACGCTCGACGACGGCGCCGATCTCGTGACGATCCTCCACGAAAGGAAGCGCGACTTGCTGAACGACGTCGCCGGCGGGACCGAGGAGACGACGACCGGCGTCATCCGTCTGCGCTCGCTCGCCGCCCGCGGACAGCTCTCCTACCCGATCGTCGCCGTCAACGACGCGGTGACGCGGCAACTGTTCGACAGCCGCCACGGCACGGGGCAATCGACGATGGACGGGATCGTCCGCGCGACAAACGTCCTCGTCGCCGGGATGCCGATCGTGGTCGCAGGGTACGGCTGGGTGGGGAAGGGGATCGCGATGCGCGCACGGGGGCTCGGTGCGCAGGTGACGATCTGCGAGGTCGCCCCCGTGGCGGCGCTCGAGGCCTGCATGGACGGCTTCCGCGTTCTCCCGATGAAGGACGCGGCGCGCGAGGGGCACGTCTTCATCACGGCGACCGGGAGCAAGAACGTCGTCGGGGGTGAGCATTTCGCGTTGATGCCCGACAGCGCGCTCATCGCGAACGCGGGGCACTACGACGTCGAGATCGACGTGGGGGCCCTCGCGCGCCTCGCCGTCAAGCGCCGGCCTGTGCGCGACCTCGTCGAAGAGTTCGAGCTCCCCGACGGGCGGCGGATTCATCTCTTGGCCGGCGGCCGGCTCGTGAACCTCGCGGCCGGTGAGGGGCATCCCGCGACCATCATGGACATGACCTTCGCCAATCAGGCCCTTGCCGTGGACTTTCTCGTCGCACGCCGGGGAAAGCTCGAGCCGACGGTGCTGTCGGTCCCGAAGGAGATCGACCAGCATGTCGCGGCGCTCAAGCTGACGAGCCTGGGCGTGCGGATCGACGCACTCACGCCGGAGCAGCAGCGTTACCTCGCTTCGTGGAGCGATGGCGCCTAAGCGCCTGCGGCGGTACGCGACCGTAGCCTTGGGCTCGGCCCTCCTCCTCTGGCTCGGTACAGGAGTTCACCGGCTCGACCCCGAGCGTCAATTCGCCGTTCGCTCAGGACTTGCCTCGGGCGGCCTCCCTCGAGTCTTCGAGCATCGGCGCCTCGTGCTCGCCCCTCCGGGACTGTTCCGACTGAGCGTCTTTCCTCGGCCCGCAGTCGAGCTGCCGCTCCCGGGCGCCGCCACGGCCATGCTCCCCAGCGCGGACGGGAGCCGCTTCGGCCTCATGGGGACCGCCATGGTCCGCGCGCTCCCCGAGGACGCCGTCGAGCTCGACCGCGCCGCCGAGGGGAAGGGGCTTCCCGCCGTGCTCTTAGCGGCGATCCGAGCGTCGTCGAGCGTCCTCGGCGACGCCGATCGAGAGGACCGGGGCGTGTCCACGCGAAGGCTTGCCTTCGAACGAGGTCTCCGCGCCGGGCTTTCAGAGCGGGGGGTGGCGCTCGAGCGTCTCACGCTTCAGGGATTCGACGACCTGACCGCGAAATCCGGCCTGGCACGGATCCCCAAGGACGTGAAGGTGTTGGTCGTCGGCCTCGACGGTGCGGACTGGAAGATCGCCGATCCGCTGATGGCGGCCGGCCGGATGCCGAACCTCGCCCGACTGGTCAAGGGCGGCGTGCGCTCGAACCTGCTGTCGATCCCGCCGATGCTCTCGCCGGTCATCTGGACCAGCATCGCGACCGGCGTCGAGCCGGCGCGCCACGGCATCCTCGATTTTCTCGCTCCGACGCCGAACGGGGAGCGAGAGCCGGTCACCTCCCGAGCGCGACGCGTCCCCGCGGTATGGGACCTTCTGTCCGAGGCCGGGGCGAGGGTCGGGGTGACCGGCTGGTGGGCGACCTGGCCTGCGGATCCGGTCAACGGCTACATGGTGACCGATCGAGTGGCCTACCAGCTCTTCGGTTACAGCTCCGATCCCCGCTCGGCCGCCGGGAAGACGTGGCCCGCCTCGGTGTACGAGACCGTCCGGCCGCTCATCGTCCCCACGGACTCGGTTCCGTGGAGCGACGTGACGCCGTACTTGGAGGGCCCGCGCCGGCGTCTCGAGGAATTCGACCCGGACGAACGCGAGCGCCTCGACGAATTCCGAACGCTGCTCGCGGCGGGGAAGACCTACCTCGACGCGGCGCTCGCGATGCGCGCGCGAGAGACGGTTCGATTCGAGGCGGTCTACTTCGAGGGCACCGACACCGCCGGCCATCTGTTCATGTCCTACCGGCCGCCGCGGCTCCCCTCGGTCGATCCGAAGAGCTTCGCGTCGTTCCGATCGATCGTCGACCGCACCTACGAGAACGCGGACGCCATCCTCGGAAAGCTCCTCGAGGGACGCGAAGGGTGGACCGTCTTCGTCGTCAGCGATCACGGCTTCGCGTCGGATGCGACCCGGCCCTTGACGACGGACTCCCGGATCGGCCACGGCGCGGCGGCGGACTGGCACCGGCGATTCGGCATCCTCGTCATGAACGGACCGGGGGTGCAACGCGGCGTGACGCTCGAGGAAGCCTCCGTTTACGACATCGCCCCGACGATCCTCGCGCTCTTCGGACAGCCGGTGCCCAAGTCATGGCCCGGGCGCGTGCTCGGAAGGGGGCTCACGCCCGAGCTCCTCGCAGCGCATCCGGTTCGCTTCCGGACCGAGGACCCCGTGCTGGCGCGCATGGGGGAGTCGCCACAGCCGAGCGACGAGCGGGAATCGAACGAGCTGCGCGCAAAGCTCCAGAGCCTAGGCTATCTCTCCGCGAGCGACAACCTTCCGATGACCACCAAGAACAACCGGGGCGTCGGGCTCCTTGCGGAAGGCAAGTACGCAGAAGCCGCGGCCGCCTTTCGCCAGGCCCTCGCCGACCAGCCCAACCAGGCGACGCTGATGATCAACCTCGGGATCGCGCAGCGCTTTGCCGGCGAGCGGCTGGAAGCGAGGCTGCTCTTCGAGAAGGCGTTCGAAGCCCCCGAAGGACGGCGCGCCGCCGGGCTGCAGATCGCTCAGCTCGAGTTGGAGGACGGAGATCTGCCCGGGGCCGAGAGCCGGCTTCGCGCCGTGCTCGCGCTCGAGCCCGACGCCGGGGAGGTCAAGAACTCCCTGGGTATCGTGCTCGAGAAGCAAGGACGGGTGCGCGAGGCGGAGCGGGAATTCCTGGATGCGGCCAAGCTCGACGCCAACGCGGCCGAGCCCCGCAACAACCTCGGCAACCTCTCCCGGGGAGAGCACCATGACGACGACGCGGAGCGATGGTACCTGACCGCGATCGCCGCCGACCCGTATTTCGTCGGTGCGTACAACAACTTGGCGCTCCTGTGCCAGGATCGCGGCCAAATCGATCGCGCTATCGATCTGTACGGACGCGCGCTCGCGAAAGCTCCCAAGAACGCGGTCGTCATGAACAATCTGGCTTCCCTGTACTTCGCCACGGGGGAGAGCCGCGAGGCGCGCGCCCTGTGGAAGAAAGCGATCGAAGCGGACCCTACCTACGCTTCGCCGCTCAACAACCTCGCGGGGCTCGCGCTCTCGGAAGGGGATGACGCGGCCGCAGCGGAGCTGCTCGATCGTGCGCTCGCACTCGATCCTGCCTACGGAGATGCGCGGATCAATCGCTCGCTGATCGCACGGCACCGCGGAGACCTCGCTGCCGCGCGACGGGAGCTCGAGGAGGCGGTCAAGGATCCGCGATCCGTCGGAACGGCGCGGCTTCAGCTCGGGCTCTTGGATCTGTCGGCCGGCCGGCCTGCCCAGGCGGCGACGCAGCTCCGTGCGGCGCACGATGCGCTGGGTGACCGGACCGACGTGCTCAACGCTCTGGGGGAGTCGTACGCGCGCCTCGACGACCGCAAGAAGGCGCTGTCGGCCTTCAAGAGGTCGCTCGAACTCAACCCGGCGCAGGCAGTCGTCTCTGACGCCGTCAGAAAACTAGATAAACAATAATAATTACTAAGTCGGTATGTACAGCAAGAAGAGCGTGCCTATGGCCGCGAAGAACGCGTTGGGAGACCATGCGGCAAGCATCGGCGGCAGGATCGTTTCGAGGCCGAGGGCGTTGAAGATTGCCGCCGTCGCCCAGAAGACGATGGCCAGGAGGAGGCCGACGCCGACGCCGTAAGTCGACCCTCTGCGTCCAACCTTGAAGGCGAAGGGGAGTGCCAGCAGCACCGTGACGAGAGGTGTGGCGACCGCGGCCGTCTTTTGCCAATACTCGACGCGGAGCCGGGTCGTGTCGTAACCGCTCTTGGCAAGGCCCGCGATCTGCTCGTCGAGGTCGCCGATGGAGGCCTGCTGCGGCAGATCGGCGCCAGCCAGGAGCGTTCTCTCTCGGCGCGTGAAATTGTCGGGAAAATCGAAAACCGTGATCGCTTCCTTGTCGAAGCGTCGGTACTCGCCAGACGATCCGCGCTCTGGGAAGGTGCGATACCAACCCTTCTCCGCCTCCCACTTCGTGCCGTCCCACTTCGCCGAGGTGCAGAACCACTGCTCGAGCACACGGGCCGCGGCGAGGTCGATCCTGAACACGGAGAGCCCCTGAAATCGCAGCGCCTGCGGATCGAAGATCCGGTAGTGGTAGAGCCTGCCGTCGCTCCCCCAGGTCCAGCGCCCGCCCGGCGACCATCCGTAGGTGCGCGGGCTGCGTCCTTGAATCGCATCCTTGACCGACTGCGCGCGGCGGTTCGTCTCGGGCGCAATCCGGTCCTGAACCAGGTGGAGGAGCCCGCAAAGCAAGAGCGTGATGAAGATGATCGGCGCACAGACGCGACGGGCGCTCATGCCGGAGGCCTTGATGGCTGTCAGCTCACCGTGGCGCGCCAGGAGCGTGACGGCGAGCACCGCCGCGATCATGGCGGCGAACGGCAGTGTGAGCACCAGCGCACCTGGGATGAAGTACTTGAAGTAGGTGACGAGAAGGATCGGCGGCTGCTTCCGCTCGACGATCGCGTCCAACAGCCCCTTGAGCTCGACGAGCGAGAAGATCACATACGTCGATGCGAGCGAGATGCCGAGCATGCGAAGGTAGAGAACGCCGATGTAGCGGTCGAGCACGGCGGCCAAGCGGAATCCGCGTGCCGGCGCATCCGACTCAGCCGGTGCTCCCGTGACCTCACGGGACGATGGACGCCGCCGGATCAGCGCCGAGGGGGACGCCAACAGCCACGTCCAGGCGCGGCGCGCGAGCCCGAGCCAGACGGGAGTGCGGGCAGGGGAGCGCATCATCCGATAGAGGACGATCGTCCAAGCGGCCACGATCAGGTTCGCGCTCCAGACCCCCAGCGCGACGGGGACACGCCCGTCCCGGGCCTGCTCGAGTCCGAAGGTGAAGATCATCCAATAGACGAGAATGACCCCGAGGCTGAGCGCGAAGCCGGCGCCCTTGCCGCTGCGTGCTCGAGAGACTCCCAGGGGCAGCGAGAGCAGCGCGAACACCAGGCTCGCGAACGGGAGAGCCAGCCGTCGATGGGCCTCGGAACCCACGGCGCGGACGCGGTACCCGCGGAGGAGCGGATTCGGCTCGTGGTGCGCCGCACGATACTCCTTCCAGAGCTCGCCTGGGAGCATGTCGGCGACCACCTTGTCCGGCCTCTCGCCGCCGGGCTGCATCCAGGGCGGAAGGAGGATCGGGCTTGGCGAGAAGGCGTCGAACTGGGAGCTGCGATAGGTCTCCGGATCGTTGGAGCGGAACGACTGCCACACGCCATCTCTGAACTCCAGGCGGAGCCGGGAATCTTTCGTGGCCGCTGGGCTCACCGTCGCGTGCTTGGCGACGATCAGCTGCTCGTTCGCGCTCCCTCCGTTCTCCGGGGCTTGATAGAGGACGGTCCTTTCAAGGACCCCGTTCGTACCCGCTCGCATTTCGTCGACGAACAAGACGTATCCCGGGAGCTCGTCGAAGAAGACGCGTGGCTTGATCTCCGTGGTGACGTTGCGCGCCGTCAAAAGGCGGCTCTGGATCGCGCGGAGCTCGTAACTGGCCCACGGCTGGACGAAGACGTAGATCGAGAGCGCCACGGCCATCGCAGCCGCGCCATGCATCGCCAGCGGGCGCATCAGCTGCCATGGGCCCAGACCGCACGACTGACACGCGATCATCTCGCCGTCGGCGGAGAGGCGACCGATCGCGATCAAGGACCCGAGCAGCGTACCGATGGGAATCGCCAGGACCAGCATGCTCGGCACGTTGAGCCCGAGGATCTGAAGGGTGATCCCGACGCCGAGATCCTTCTGGATGGCCTGGCGGGCGATGAAGAAGAAGTCGTTCATCATGAGAATCGCCGTCCAGAGGGCGATTCCCACGAACGTTGCCGCGGCAAGCTCGCTGAGGACGTAGCGGGTGAGACGCCGGGGTCGAAGCATCGGCGGCGGAGTTTAGCAGGCGGTTCCGATGGGAATTCGAATCAATCCAACGTCCGATAATGCATATTATGTAAACTCATATCCCCGCGAAATGTCCCGAGCTGCCTATCGAAATCAAGATCAGGCGCTCGCCTCCGGCGCCCTCGCCTTCCGCCCCCGGGAAGTGCCGGCGGCCGCCCGTCCATCCTCCTGAAGCTCCCGGATGAGCCTCTCCAGAATCGACTGCAGCGCGCTCACCAGCTCCGTCTTCTGCACGTTCGGCCGAGGGAACGTCAGGCTGAACTGGAACGTCGCGTCCTCCGGTGCGTAGCGATAGACGAATCGCTTCTGGCGCCCGTCGTTCCGCGCCCCGCCTCGGTTGAACTTGCGCGCCTGCTCGCGCGTTATTCCGCCACCGGTGATCCGGTCGACCAACTTGTGCATCGCGTCTTCCGTCTCCTGACGTACGATCTGAAGGAGCATCGACTTGCTATCAATGTCGGCCTGCCGACATCGCTCCTGCACGCTCTCAGGCATCCGGTTGAGGCTCAGCGCTTCCGTGATCACGGTCCGAGATTTTCCGAGCTTCCGGGCGATCTCTTCGTGCGTGTAGCGGAACTGGTCACAGAGGCGCTGGATTGCGGCGGCCTCTTCGAACGGCGTCAGGTCCTTCCGCTGCAGATTCTCGATCAGAGAGATCTCAAGCATCCCTCGATTGTCGACATCGACCTCGATCCCCGGAACGTGGCGCAGCCCCGCCATCTTCGAGGCCTGGTAACGACGCTCCCCGGCGATGATCTCGAAGCGCCCTCCCTCGATCGCGCGCACGAGGATCGGCTCGAGCACTCCCTTCTCCTTGATCGACGCCACCATCTCGGACAGATCGCCGAACTGCTTTCGCGGCTGATGTGGATTCGGCTCGATCCGGTCGATGTCGATAAGGCGGCCGATGGATTCCGATCGGCTCGAAGTGATCTCCTCGACAAAGTGGCTGTCATGGCGCATGCGTTTGTCCTGCGGCAGGCCCCGGAACTTAGACACGAGCGATCACCTCCTCCGACAGACTGTAGTACTCGTTCGCACCCGACGACTGCGGCGCGAACGTGAAGATGCTCTGCTTGTAGGCCGGACTCTCCTCGAGTCGCACGCTCTTCGAGATCGTGGTCCTGAACACTTTGTCGCCAAAGACGTTCCGGATCTGCTGGTGGATGTCGCGGGAGAGGATCGTCCGCTTGTCGTGGAGCGTGACGACCACCCCGAGGAATTCGAGCCCCGGATTGGGCCGTGCCCGAATCTTCTCGTAGGTTTCGAGCAGGTCGTCGGTTCCCTCGAGCGCAAAGTAGGAGGACTGGATCGGGACCAGCAAGTGCGTACCCGCGACGAGCGCGTTGACGGTCAGGATTCCAAGCGTCGGGGGCGTGTCGATCACGACGTAGTCGTAGAGATCGCGGATCGGATCGATCTTGTCCTTCAGGCGGAAGTGGCTGTCGAACTCCCCCACCAACTTGACCTCGGCCTTCGCCAAGGAGATCCGCGAGCCCATGACGTCGAGGTTCTCGTCCGAGGTCGTGCGGATCACTTGCTCCGGCGTGACGCTGGGATCGACGAGCAGGTCGTAGACGGTCTTTTCGGTTCCGTCCACGGGGACGAAGGAGATCGTCGCATTTCCCTGCGGGTCGAGGTCGATCAAGAGCGTCTTGAGCTTCTTCTGAGCGAGCGCCGCTGCGAGATTGATCGCCGTCGTCGTCTTGCCGACTCCCCCCTTCTGATTCGCGACCACGATCGTCATCGAGCCCATGGGCGAGTCTCTTCCTCGGCGTTTGTCGCCGGCTGAAACGAGGCCGCTTGATGTTGAGGAGTTTGAATCAGACGACGCAAGATGTTGTGCAGTGTCACGACGCCGCGAGTGTAGCGAGCGCAGAATCCCGCGTCAACGGTTTAGACGACGAAATTGTCGGCGATGGATTCCCTGGTGTTGCCGCAACGATTTGGTTGCGGTCGGCTACATCTCGTAGCGGCCGAGCTCCTCGGGGTCGACTTTCTCGAGCCAACGCCGCAATCGCTCGGCTTCGTCGACCTGTCCTTCGTCACCGCTCGCCGATGACCTCTCGAGAACCGCGTCTTCGACGAAGATCGGCACCTTCACCCGAAGCGCTAGAGCCATCGCGTCGGACGGGCGTGAGTCGATCGCCAACTTCTCGCCGTTGCGATCGAGGTGAATGAGAGCGAAGAAGGTGTTGTCCCGCAGATCGGTGATGACGACGCGATCCACGCGAGCGTGCAAAGCGTCGATCATGTTGCCGAGGAGATCGTGGGTCATCGGTCGTGGTGAGAGGCTTCCGTCGAGCTGCTGGGCGATGGCGTTCGCCTCGAACAAGCCGACGAAGATGGGAAGGAGGCTCTCCCCTTCCCGGGTTCTGAGGATCACGATCGGCATGCGGGACACCGGATCCCACATCAACCCTTTGACCTTCATCTCGACGGCCATGCGCTCTCCCGGCGGTCCACCATCCACTATAAGCGCCCCGTTTTGGCGGGGTCAAGTCCTGGCGACGAGCTCTCCGCGGAGCGAATAGGCGCTGGATTCGGCGATGCGCACGCACTCCAGGCGCCCTGGGGCTGATGAGCCGCCGAAATGCACCCAGCGGGCATCCGAGGTTCGCCCGGTCCATTCGCCGGCGTGCCGGACGTTCGGGCCGTCCACGAGAACCTCGACGTCCCGCCCGATCCAGCGGCGATTCCTCCGAGCCTGGATTCCCTTTTGTAGCTCGTTCAGCCTCGCCAAACGCTCGAATTTGACGCTCGGATGCAGGTCGGGACCGAGTCCGAGCGCCGCGGTGCCCGGGCGCACGGAGTAGGCGAAGGCGTAAACGGTGTCGTACTCGACCTCGGCGATCAGGGACAGCGTGTGGCCGAAGTCGGCCTCCGTCTCCGTCGGGAAGCCTACGATGACGTCGGTGCCGAAGCTGATCTCCGGCATGCGTTCGCGCAGCTTCCGGAGCTTCGCGAGGTACCCGTCCCGGTCGTATCCGCGCCGCATCGAGCGCAGAACGTCGGACGATCCCGACTGCACCGGAAGATGGAGGTACGAGCAGAGCTTCGGGCGCGCCGCCGCCATCGCGTCGATCAGCGCGTCGGTCATCTGAGCGGGATGCGACGTGGTGAATCGCATCCGCTCGACGCCGTCGACCGCGGCGGCCGCGATCAGCAGATCTCCCAGAGTCTTCCCCTGAGCGTCCCGATAGGCGTTGACCGTTTGCCCGAGGAACTCGATCTCGCGGAAGCCGCGCTCGGTGAGCGCGCGCACCTCGTCGAGGACGTCCGCCATCTCGCGCGAGATCTCGCGCCCCCGCGTCTGCGGGACGATGCAAAAGGTGCAGCGGTGATTGCACCCTTCGATGATCGTGACGTAGGCCTTGGCCGGCCCCGCCGCGTCCCGGCGGATCTGGTCGAAGGGAAAGCGGATCGAGTCGTCCCGAAGCTCGACATCGACCGTGTGCCGGGCCGACTCGTCCCCCGACCGCAGGCGCTCGACGAGGACGGGAAGAGAGGCCGTGGCCCGAGTCCCGATGACGAAGTCCACGTGCGGCGCCCGCTCGAAGATCGCTCTCCCTTCCTGCTGCGCGACGCACCCCAGAACGCCGAGGATGACCTCCGGACGCCGGTCCTTGATCGGCTTCAGGCGCCCCAGCTCGGAGAACACCTTCTCTTGCGCTTTCTCGCGGATCGAGCAGGTGTTGAAGAGAACGACATCGGCGTGCTCCGGCGCGTCCGCGCGCCGGTAGCCGCGCCGCTCCAGCGCCCCCGACATCTTGTCGGCGTCGAGCGCGTTCATCTGGCAACCCCAGGTTTCGATGTAGTAGCGCCCCCCTGTGCCGGGGCTGCTGGTCCCGTCGCCTCTCATCGTCCTTCGGCGGGCCCGTGGCCGTTGATCAGGTCGCGAAGCTCCTTCCCGGGCTTGAAGTACGGGATGCGCTTGGAGGGCACGTCCACGCGGTCTCCGGTCTTCGGGTTCCGTCCGAGCCGCGAGCGGCGCCGCCGCACTCGGAAGCTCCCGAAGCCGCGGAGCTCGATCTTGTCGTCGCTCCGGAGCGCTTCCATGATCTGGCCGAAGACCGTGTTGACGACGTTCTCAGCATCCTTCTTGCTGAGATCGGCGACCCGGATGACTTCCTCGACCAGATCGGCCTTCGTCATGCTGCCCGCTCTTCCGGTCAGTCGGCGTCGCGCTCGTCGTCCGCATCGGACGCGGAGCGGCGCAGGTCGCCGGCGACGTCACCCAAGGTGGCGCCGCCGTCACCCTGCTGGCTCTCGCGGTACGAGTGGATCGAGCTGTCCTCCGGCTCGTCGAGAGCCGCCTTGATCGACAGGCCGATCTTCTTCTCGACGGCGTCCATCTTGATGATCTTGACCCGCGTCTCCTGCCCGACCTTGAAATGGTCCGCGGGGTTCTCGATGCGCTCGGCCGACATCTCGGAGACGTGGACCAGCCCCTCGATCCCTTCGAACAGCTCGACGAACGCTCCGAACTCGGTCAGGCGGACGATCTTCCCGGTCAGCACGTCCCCCACCCCGTGGCTCCGGAAGAAGTCCTCGAGCACGTTCGGCTGGAGCTGCTTGATCCCCAGCGAGAGACGCTGGTTCTCCGAGTCGATCTTCAGGATCACCGCCTCGACGTCATCCCCTTTCTTGAGGACCTCGCCGGGGTTCTTGATCCGGCGCGTCCAGGAGAGGTCGGAGATGTGCACGAGGCCGTCGACCCCTTCTTCGACCTCGACGAAGGCTCCGAAATCCGTGATGTTCCGGACCTTGCCGTGGATGACGTCGCCGACCCGATACTTGGTGTCGATGAGATCCCACGGGTTGGGCTCGGTTTGCTTCAATCCGAGGGAGAGCCTCCGCCCTTCCTGATCGATGTCGAGAACGACGCACTCGACCCAGTCCCCGGCGTTCAGGATCTTCGAGGGATGCTTGACTCGCTTGGTCCAGGACATCTCGGACACGTGGATCAGTCCCTCGACCCCCTCCTCGACCTCGATGAAGGCGCCGTAGTCCGTGAGGCTGACGACCTTTCCGCGGATCCGCGTCTGCGGCGGGTACTTCGAGGTCGCCGTCTCCCACGGGTCGTCCTGGAGCTGCTTGAAGCCGAGAGAGACCCGCTCGCGCTCGCGGTCGAACTTGAGGACGACGACGTCGACCTCGTCCCCGATCTGGAATTTCTCCGACGGATGGTTGATGCGGCCCCACGCCATGTCGGTGATGTGAAGGAGGCCGTCGATCCCCCCGAGATCGATGAACGCTCCGTACTCGGTGAGATTCTTGACGGTGCCCCGCAGGATCTTCCCCTCTTCGAGATCTTCGAGGGTCTTTTTCTTCTTCTCGGCGTTCTCCTCTTCGAGAACGGCCTTGCGCGAGAGCACGATATTGCCCCGGCGCTTGTTGACCTTGATGACGCGCATCCGGAACTCCTGCCCGCGGAGCGCGTCGAGGTTGCGAACCGGACGCACGTCGACGAGCGAGCCCGGGAGGAACGCCGGGACCCCGATGTCGACCTTGAGCCCCCCCTTGATGCGGTCGATCACGCGGCCCAGGACCGGCTCGCCCGTCTCGAAGGCGCGCTCGACGTCGTCCCAGACCTTCATCTTTTCCGCCTTCTCCTTCGAGAGCACGACGTACCCGTCGTTGTTCTCGGTGCGCTCGAGGAGAACCTCGATCCGGTCGCCGACCTTGACCGTCAGCTGGCCGTCGTAACCCTTGACCTCGTTGATGTCGATGACGCCCTCGGATTTGAATCCGATGTCGACGACGACTTCCTTCTCGAGGATTTTGAGAACGCGTCCGGAGACCACGTCCCCTTCCTTGAGGGACTTGAACCCGCTCTCCCAGGCCGCGAGCGCCTTGCCGAAGTCCTCGGCGTCCTCGATGGCATCGTGTCCGGGGGGGGCGACGACTTTTTCGTCTTCCTGAATGCTCATGTGGGGATCGTGCCTCCTGGTTCGGGCCGGCGTCCCGATCCTAAGCGCGCCGACTCCGTTGGTACCCGCTTGCGCGGGCTGCCGGTGTCGAGTTTCCGACCCGACAAAGGCGTCATCGTAGAGAACGGCCGAAAGACTGTCAAGAATCGATCTGTCAGAGAATTACGACGACCGGCGGCGTCCTGCGGTCGGGAAATCGGGGCGTGCGCCGGCCGCCCGCCTGAGCTCCGCGATCTCGCGTGCCGTCAGCGCCCTCACCCCCCCCGGCGGGAGCGTACCCAAGGAGACTCCTCCGTAGCGCAGGCGGCGAAGCCGCTGCACGGGATGCCCGACGGCTTGGAGCATGCGGCGGACCTGGCGGTTTCTCCCCTCCCCGATCGTGATCTCGATCCAGGCGTTGTCGGCCGGCCGGACGATGCGCACCTGCGACGGTCCGGTCCGCTTGCCGTCGAGCGGGATTCCGCGCGCCAGACGCCTTAGGGCCTCCGCGGCGGGAAGCCCCCGGACCTTCGCGAGGTAGGTCTTGAGCACGCCGCGGGACGGGTGCATCAGGTCGCGGGCGAGCGCCCCGTCGTCCGTGAGGATCAGGAGCCCCTCACTGTCATAATCCAGGCGGCCGACGGGATAGACGCGCGTCGACAGGCCGCGCAGGAAGTCCTTGACCGTGGGGCGTCCCTCCGGATCGCTGAGCGTGGTGACGACTCCGCGGGGCTTGTGGAGTGCGAGGTAGGTGCGGCCCGCGGGGGCGGCTCCGATCCTCTTGCCGTCCACCTTGATCGCATCGCGCGAAGGGTCGACCTTGGTGCCGAGCTCGACGACCACCGATCCGTTGACGGTGACCCGCCCCGCGGCGATCAAGCGCTCGGCGGCTCGTCGCGAGGCGAGCCCCGCGTGCGCGAGAACCTTTTGGAGCCTCTCGGTCATTCGCTCGCGGGCGGTGCCTCGTCCGTTTCCGGGACCTTCCCGCTCTCCATCGCTCCCAGGAACTGATCGAACTCCTCGATCGAGGGTAGGTCTTCCAGCCGGTTGAGGCCGAAGTGAACCAGGAACTGCTTCGTGGTGCCGTAGAGCAACGGGCTGCCGACGACCTTTTTCCGTCCGAGGATCCGGACCATCGACTTCTCGAGCAGACTCTTGAGCGCGCCGGTCGGGTCGACCCCGCGCATCGCCTGGATCTCCGGGACCGTGATCGGCTGCCGGTACGCGATGATCGCCAGCGTCTCGAGACCCGCCGGCGAGAGTCGCGTGCGATTGCGCTGGCGGAAGAACTGCCTGACGGTCGGACCGATCTCGGGCTTGGTCGCCAGGCGGAAGGCACCGGCGACCTGCTCCACCGTCAATCCGCCCGGACCTTGCACGTAGCGCGCGCGGAGCGCCTCGATCGCCGCGTTGACGTCGGCTTCGGTCGCCCCCTCGAAGGCCGCCGCGATCTCCTTCGGATGCACGGGCTCGGCCGCGGCGAACAACACCGCTTCGACGGCGGCGACCAGATCCGCGGCGGGAGGCGGCGGCTCCATCGACTCGGTCATGCTGTCTCCTCGGGATCCTTGCGGAGCGCGATGCGGACATCCCCCGACAGCGCGCGCTGGAAGACGACGATCACCTGGAGCCGGACCAGCTCGAGCACCGCGAGGAAAGCTGCGATCCGCTCGGTGCGATTCGGAAGCTCGGCGATCAGCGAGAGGAGATCGACCGAGCCTTTCTCTTCGAGGATGTCGCTCAGCCAGGCGACCTTGTCGGCCACCGACACGTCGTCCCGGTGCATTTGGAGCCTGGCGTCTTCGCCGAGACGGTCCAGCAGCTTCTTGAACGCCGCGATGACGTCGAAGAGCTCGACGGCCAAGAGCTCCTCCCCTTCGAACTCCGTGGGAATGGCCCCGTCGCGCGTCCAGATCAGGCTTCTGACGCTGTCAATCGCCTGGAGATTCTCGGCGGCCTGCTTCAAGCGCTGGTACTCGAGCAGCTGTTGCGTCAACTCGGCGCGCGGATCCTGGAACGCCTCCTCGCCCGGTGCTACGGGATCGGGCGGGAGCAGGAGCCGCGACTTGATGTGGACCAGCGTCGCGGCCATGACGAGATAGTCCCCCGCGATCTCGAGGTCCAGCTCGCGCATCAGGTCGAGGTAGGCGTCGTACTGCCCGGCGATCTCGACGATCGGGAGATTCGTGATGTCGAGCTCGTTGACGCGAACGAGGTGCAGCAGGAGGTCGAGAGGTCCGTCGAACGCCCCGAGGCGCACGCGGAGTGCGTCGGGACCGCCGAGCGTGGGCTCCGTCATCGCCCCAAGCCCAGACCGGCGCGTACGAGGCGGAGCGTCTCACTGGCGGCCGCCCGCGCTTTCTCGGCGCCGGCATCGAGCACGGCTTCGATCCTCGCCGGCTCAGCCCCGTAGGCCGCTCGCCGTTCCCCGATCGGCGCGAGCAGGGAGGTCAGCCGCTCCCGGAGCCGTCCCTTGCAGTCGCGGCAGCCGATGCCGGCCGTGCGGCACCCCTGGTCGGCCCACGCGATGGTCTCCGCGTCGGAGAACACCTTGTGCGTCGCGAAGACCGGGCAGATTTCCGGATTCCCCGGGATGTGCCGGTGGGTGCGCTGCGGGTCGGTGAGCATCGCGTCGACCTTGGTGCGCAGGGCGGCTGCGTCGTCGCTCAAGAAGATCGCGTTCCCGTAGGACTTCGACATCTTCCGGCCGTCGGTCCCGGGGAGGCGCGGCGCTTTGGTCAGGAGGGCCTGCGGCTCGGGAAAGACGTCGCCGTAGAGATGATTGAAGCGACGCGCGATCTCGCGGCAGAGCTCCAGGTGCGGGAGCTGGTCCTCGCCGACGGGGACGGCCTGCGCCCGGTACGCGAGGATGTCGGCGGCTTGGAGCAGCGGGTACCCGAGGAATCCGTACGTGTTGAGGTCCCTGTCGCGGAGCTGCTCCTGCTGCTCCTTGTACGTCGGCACGCGCTCGAGCCACGGGAGTGGAACCACCATCGAGAGGAGCAGGTGCAGCTCGGCGTGCTCCTTGACCTCCGACTGCACGAAGACGACGGCGCGCTCGGGGTCGATCCCCGCGGCGAGCCAGTCGATCGCGACATCGCGGATCGAGGCTCGAATCGCCGACGGGTCGGCGTAGTCGGTCGTCAGCGCATGCCAATCGACGATGGCGAAGTAGCAGTCGTGAGAATCCTGGAGCGCGACCCAGTTGTTCAGCGCGCCGACGAGATGCCCAAGATGCAAGAGTCCCGTCGGCCGCATGCCGGAGAGAACCCGGGGGCGTGGCTTGGCGGTCATCGGATCACCGAGACGTCCGCATCGTGGGGGTGCGCGCGCGGCCGCACAAGCTCCCGCGCGCGCGGACGATACCAAACGAGCGCGGGTGGGTCAACGCGGCTGCGCGGAGTCGCGCGCCGTTCCACCCAAGGCCTCGCGGATCTTCTTCGTGAGCTTCGGCGTGCCGCACCCAAGGGATTTCGAGAGATCGACGACGATCTGGTCGATGGCCTGTGAGCGGGCGATCGCCTGCGGGTCCTCGCCGATGAAGATCGGACGGCGGGAGATGCGCGGGACCAGGTGCTTGCGGTTGACGATCGCGCCGTTCGCCTCCGCCATCAGCGTCGCGTCGACGCTCACCTCGAAGCGCGCCACGCGCCTCAGCTCCTGGCTCGGCTCTCCGGGCTGAAGCGCACCGGCGATG
Organism: uncultured Acidobacteriota bacterium; assembly: GCA_964511835.1. Lineage (GTDB taxonomy): Bacteria > Acidobacteriota > Polarisedimenticolia > Polarisedimenticolales > DASRJG01 > DASRJG01. Next base: position 118,852 of record CAZEII010000001.1, read on the forward strand.
GTGTCGTCGAAAATCGTTTCGTCGACGGCGTGCGAGAGGATGACCTTGTAGGCGACATCGGGAGCCGGACCGGCCGGGTCGTGCTCCACGGTCGTGACGGCGGCGAAGCACCTCTCGGCGAGCGATTCCCCGAGCACCCGAGCGAGGTCGTCGCGGAACGCGTCGGAGCCGGCCCCTTCGCCCCAGGAGACGACGAGCGCGGCACGGTAGGGCGCGATCTCCTTCGCGGCGAAGGCGGCGGTCGCGCTCGAGGCGGCGGCGAGCGCCGCCAGCGCCCCTCGCGCGCCCGCACCGATCCGGCTCATGTCTTGAAGACGAGCTTGACCATCCCGACGCTGACGCGGTCCCCGTCCTGAACGGGATGAGGGCGGCCGGTGACCAGCTTGACGCCGTTGACGAACGTGCCGTTCAACGCGCCGACCTCCTCGGTCAGCACGTAGCCGTCCGCCGTCCGGCCCAACCGGGCGTGGCGGCGCGACACCGACCGCTTCAGATCGACTTGGGTGAGATCGACGTCCGGCATCTGCTCAGTGACCGGATCGAATCGTCCGATCAGGGTCTCGTTTCCGGAGATCGCGAACGGCGTCCCCTCCCCTTCGACCTCGAGCCGCGTCCCGGTCCCCGCGGCTCCGGCAGACTTCGGCTTCAGGGCCGGGATCGGGCGCGCGGGGGCGGCGGCGCGGCCGTCGGCCTGAAGTCCCTCGAAGCGGCGCTCGGTCTCTCGCAGGCGGATCGAAAGCTTTCTCAGCATGCGGATCGCGATCTCGATATTGCCCTTGATCATCTTGTCAAACGTCATGCTGTTGATTTCGATCATCTCGGCGTCTTCGACCGCTTCGGCCGAGATCGTGCGGGGCAAGCCCTCGAGGATCGACATCTCGCCGAAGAAATCCCCTTTCTCCATGACGCCGTGGACGCGCTTCTGGCCCTCGACGACGCGGAACAGCCGTATCTTCCCCGACTGGACGATATACATCGTCGTTCCGAGGTCCCCTTCCGTGAAGATGCGCTCGTTCGCGCCGTACCTCACCATGAAGTTTTGGAACGGATTTGTGGCCATCGCCTCTATCCTCGCGAGCGAATCCGAAGTTCCGGGCCGATCTTAGGAACCCCCGCCGGACGATGTCAATTGGAACGCACCGGCTTGACGCCGCTCTGCCTTTCGAACGTCGACTTCTCCGCCTCGAATCGAACGTCCTGATCCGGGTCGTCGCGCGAGATCGTCCGCAGGGTCTCGTCGATACCGGGGTCCGGCAGCCGGGCCAGCGCCGCGATCGCCTCGCGGCGCACGAGGACGTCGTCGTCCCGGCGCGCGCGCCCGGTCAGCTCGCCGACGAGCTCGGCGCGCTCGGGAACGTCGGCAACCCCCGCACGGGCCAGGATCCGCCCGAGCAGGAGGACCGAGCGGCGCCGGAAGTCGGGGCGCGGGTGCTCGAGGAGCGGCTGGATGGCGGGGACGAGAGGGAGGCTCTCGTGCCGGAACTTGACGTAGAGATCGAGCGCTGCGTCGACCAGCACGGGATTGTCGGCCTGGAGGAAGTCGGGGAGAGTGGCCCACAAGAGGTCGTCGTCCTTGCGCTCCTGGATCTCGGCGAGCTTGGCGGCGGCGTCGATCGTCGCGTCGCCCCCCTCGGCGGGCAGCGCCTTCAAGCCTTGGATCCCGCGCACGAGGTCGAACACCGGATAGGGCTCGTTCTTCCCCCGCGTCGACGCTTTGAGGAGCAGGAGGTAGCCGCGCCCCTTCATGAGATCAGCCGCCTTGACGCCGGGCTCGCGGTCGCGATTGGCCGAGCGGAGATCGACGAGGACGATGCTGTGGGCCTGCAGGCCGCCCTTGATCGGCGCGCGCGCGACGACCTGGATGAACTTGCCGTCATCCGCGGTGACGTCCGCGGCGACGACGATCGGCGCGGTCCCCATCCACTCGTAGAGGTTGAGACGGATCGGATCGGGCGGCGGCTCGGTGACGGCCAAGGCGCTCGCGAAGGGCGCGGCGAGCACCAGTGCCCTAGCCAGGCGTCGAATCGTGAGGCGAGCCATCCGTTCAGCATAATGCGGCCGGCGGCCACGCGCCCTGAGGCCGCCCGTCAGTCGACGGCGTCCAGGCGCAGCCGGATCGCCAGCTTGTACCGGCGCGCGGCTGGGCCCTCCCCGAGCATCACCGGGACGACGATCTCGCGCGCTTGACCATCGGCGAGCCTGGCGACCTCGAGGCTCGGATCGCTGAAAAGGTCCGCGTCACTCGCGAGCTCCGTCAACAGCACGTCCTCGCCGGAGCCATCCGCCGCCTCCGGCGAGGGAATCGGGAACGGCGCGATCGGGACGAGAACCTCCTCGGCGGCCGGCGCCGGCGCGGCCGCGGCGGCCTTTGGAACCGCCGGCGGGAGGGCGGACACGGGGGTCTGCGGAGGGGTGTCCGGGTGCGGCCACTCCGGGTCGAATCCCCGGTCGACTTCGAATCCGCCCTGGCTCGCGCTGGCCGGGCGCCAATCGTTTTCGGCCGGAGGAGTTGCCACGGGGGCGGGAGCGCGGTCCTCGAGAAGATCGTCGAGAGCGACCGTCGCGCCGTAGGCGTGGTCCTGATTCACCGAGGTCGCGTCCCCCTCCGCTTCGGGTTCGCCCATCCAGGCGCCCTCGTCCGCGGCCGGGGCGGCGGCCACGGGAGTCGGAATCTCCTCGACCTCGCCGACGAGCCCGTCGATCTCGGCTTCGTCGAACGAGGCGGTCGCCTCGATCGGCTCGAGGTGCGGCTTGCGGGCCTCGCGACTCGAGGTGCGCCCCGTCTTCTTCGGAGGAGCCGGAGCCTCTTCGATCGGCGACAGCGGAATCGCCGTTCGGTTCGCTTCCGCAACCATCATCGGCGTCCGGGCGGGCGCATCCGAGACCCGGATCGGGGCGCGGGCGGGCGGGGGCGATTTGGCCGCGGGAAACGACGACTTCGACGCGACCGGCGGAGGTGCCTTGGGCGTCTTGGGCGCCGCAGGGGGCGCGGGCGGCAAGCCGGTGATCGCGGCCTCCGCGGCCGCCTTCGTCTCGTACTTCTTGGTGAGATTGAGGAGCACGAGCTTGACGATCGCCTTGAGCGTGTCCTGGACGCCGATGCCGGTGGTCGCGACGGACTCGTAGAACGGCGCGTTGTACCGGTTGAGCACCGCGTTCATGTCCTCGATGCTGCTGAGCTTCGGAAGATCGCGCTTGTTGAACTGAATGACGTGCGGGATGTCCGCGAGCTTCATCGAGTGCGCCTTCAGGTTCTCCTCGAGGTTCTTGAACGACTCGACGTTGGCCCCCAGCATCGTCTCCTGCGAGTCCGCGACGAACACCAGGCCGTCGACCCCTTTCAGCACGAGCTTCCGCGTCTCGTTGTAGAACACCTGGCCGGGCACGGTGTAGAGCTGCACGCGGGTCTTCATCCCCCGGATCTCGCCCAGATCGATCGGGAGGAAGTCGAAGAAGAGCGTGCGGTCGGTCTTCGTCGCAAGCGAGAGCATCTTCCCGCGGACTTCGCCCGGAAGGTTCTCGTGGACGAACTGTAGGTTGGTGGTCTTGCCGCAAATCCCCGGCCCGTAGTAAACGATCTTGGCCGTGAGCTCGCGCGTCGAGTAGTTGAACAACACCATCGCGGACCACCCCTTTCCGGCGTAAGCCCCTCCCGCCCGGACCCGTGGCCGGCGGATCGGCGCGAACATAGTTCTCTGGCGCATCCGGGTCAAGAATTCGAAACTTTCGCGCCTCAGCGGGAAGCGGCCTCCCGCTCGGCGCTCGCGGGCCGATTCTCGTTCAGGAGAGCCGCGACCTCGGCGCCGTAGATCACGACGACCACCGCGACGTAGACCCATCCTAGGACGGCGACGATTCCCGCAAGCGTCCCCGAGAACAAACCGAAGGTCGGGGAGCTCGCGAGCAGCCCTCCGAACGCGCGCCGCGCGCCTTCCCAGAGCACGACGGCAACCGCCGCGGCTCTCCCGGCCGCCGACCAGTCCACCTTGCCGCGCGGCAGCCACTTGTAGAAGAGCGTGAAAACGACGAACGTCACGACGAGCAACGCGAGAGCGGAGGCGGTCTGCGCTCGGGGAGACAGCGACGCGGGGGCTCCGGTCTGCGCGTAATAGCTGTCGAGCCAGGAGGCGACGTGACTCGCGACGATCGTTCCGCCGAGGAGGAGCACCCCGCCCGACAGGCCGGCGAACGCCTTGAGACGGGAGAGCCAGAACCTCCGGAGCGGCGTCGTGCCGAAGGCGACGTTGACCGCGACCTCGAGGGAGGAGAACGCGTGGCTCGCGACCCAGAGCAACACGGGAACGGCGACCGCGACGAGCGCGTCCTGGCGCAGGCTCGACTCCCACGACTTCAGGGAAGGTGCGATCTCCATCGGCAGGAACGGCGCGACCGCGGCGACGATCGTGTCGACGCCTCCCGAGCCGGGGATGACGCGGGCGAGGATCCGGCCGGTCAGGAGGAGGAACGGCGGAAGGGACAGCAGCGAGAAGTAGGCGACCGCGGCAGCGTGGTTCGCCCCATGGTCCTGCGAGAAGTGCTTGAGCGCGCGCCAGAGCAGTCTCAGCCCCTCCCGGACGGGGCCCATCATCGAGCGACCCGCGGACGCCGGCTGCGAAAGGTCAGGCGCAAGGGCGCCGCGCCGAACCCGAACCGTCGACGAAGGCTGTTCTCCAGGCGCCGGCGCAGCGAGAAGTGCAGGCGACGCGCCTCGTTGCAGAAGACCACGAATCGAGGCGGGCGGATCCCCGTCTGCGTCGCGTAGAACAAACGGACGCTTCCTCCCTTCGCGGGCGCCCCGCGTTCCTTGTCCGCCTCCTCTTGCAGCCACGTGTTCAACGAGGGGGTCGGGACCCGCTTGGACGCATCCGCGTAGACCTCGTCCACCCGATCGAGAATCTTCTCGATCCGTTGCCCCGACTTCGCGCTGACGAGGACCAGCGGGACCTGCTTGACGAAGCGAAGCCGCTCGCGCACGTCCTTCTCCCACGCCTTGGCTCTCTGCTCGCGTGCTTCGATCAGGTCCCACTTGTTGACGGCGACGACGACCGGGCGCGCAGCCTCGACGGCGAACCCCGCGATGTGCGCGTCCTGGGCCGCGATCGGCTCGCTCGCGTCGAGGACGAGCACCACGACGTCGGCGCGCTCGATCGCCTGGCGGGCGCGCATCGCCGAGAGGCTCTCGGCCGTCTCCTGAGGACGCCCGCGTCGCCTCAGGCCGGCCGTGTCCACAAGGAGGTAGCGGCGGCCCGAGAGGTCGAGCAGCGTATCGACCGCGTCGCGGGTCGTGCCCGGAAGGTCGCTCACCATCATCCTCTCCCCGCCGACGAGGCGATTGAGAATCGAAGACTTGCCCACGTTCGGTCGGCCGACGAGAGCAACTTTGATCGGCTCGTCGGTCGCCCCGACCTCGACGCTCTCGGCACGGTCCGGGAGCGCGGCGTCGATCGCCCCGATCAACTCGTCGAACCCGCGGGCGTGCTCGGCCGAAACGGAAAGAGGCTCGCCCAATCCTAGCCCGTGCAGCTCGTGGACGGCATCGTCCTGTCCAGGTCCGTCGATTTTGTTCGCGACGAGGAGCACCCGTGCGCCACGCTTTCGCAGGAACGCCCCGACGTCCGCATCGAGTGCGGAGGGTCCCGCGCGGCCATCGACGACGAACAGCACGAGCGCGGACTCCGCGAGCGCCGCCTCCGCCTGTCTCACGATCTCCGGCCCGAGTGGGACTTCGTCCCATCTAAGGCCGCCGGTGTCGACGACGCGGAAGGACCGAGGGGCCTCTCGAACGAGCCCGTAGATCCGGTCCCTCGTCACGCCTGGTGTGTCGGTGACGAGAGCCGCGCGCTTCCCGACCAGCCGGTTGAACAGCGTGCTTTTCCCGACGTTCGGTGCGCCGACGATGGCGACGAGCGGAAGACGGCTCATGCCGCCGCAACGTACCACGTCTCGAAGCGGAGCCTCCACGGAGTCGAGGTGTAACTGTTGATCGGTAACGGGTTAGAACGACTCGTCGCCTTGACACCGGCCCGCGCGATTCGTAAACTCCGCAAGATTCACGATCCGGGGGTACCTATGATCAAGGCCGACATCATCACCAAGGTCTCGGAGGACGCGTCGATCACCAAGGTCAAGGCGGTCGAGGCCGTCGAGGCGGTGTTCGACGCGATGAAGTCGGCGATGCAGCGGGGAGAGCGGATCGAGCTGCGAGGCTTCGGCGTTTTTCAGGTCAAGCCGAGAAAGAAAGGGATCGGCCGCAACCCGCGGACCGGACGGGAAGTTCGCATCCCTCCCGGAAAGACGATTCGCTTCAAGCCGGGGAAGAATCTCCGCAATCTGAGCTGACGCCTCGTCAGCGCTCCCGCTCGAGCGTCAGCTCGACCGAGCTCACGTCCGTCTCGCCGACCTCAACCGTCTTCGTGGCCGTCACGTAGCCGGGGCGCACCGCCTCGAGCCGGTGCGATCCGGTGGGCACCGCGAGCGCGCCGTGGATCCGACCCAGCTCGATCCCGAGCCCCAGATACTCGCCGTCGATGTAGACCGCCGCGTCCGGCGGAACGACCTGCACGCGAAGCCGCCCGGCGGGGCCCATCGACCCCTGGAGCGGTGGGCGAGGCGGGTCGCTCGGGGACTGATGCTGCGGCGGCGGGCGATGCTCCGCCTGAGGCGGAGCCGCGGGTGGCTCGACCGTCCGATGGTCGTCGCCGCTGCCCGGAGCGAGCACGTCGTTGAACTTGTACTCCGCGCCCGGTGACGCGGTGAAATCGACGGTGAGCGTCTTGTACCCTTTGGCCCGGAAGGCGATCGTGTGAGCCCCGGCTTTGACGCGGAGCCAATCCCACCGGCCGTTGTAATCGCTCGCGAAGCCGACGGACTCCCCGTCCAGGACCACCTCGGCGTCTTGAGGCGTCACCGTGGTCTTGATCGTGGCCGGACCGTGAGGCGCGGGAGCGTAGGCGTAGGTGCCGTAGTCGCCGCCGTCCGGTCCGTCACCGTAGTATCCGTAATAAGAAGCGTAAGGGTAGCCGTAGTAGTCATAGGGCCAGCCCCACCACCACGAGCCGTACCAACCCCAGCCCCAACCCCACCACGGGTACCCGTACCAGTACCCGCCGTGGGGGTATCCGTAGCCGTGTCCGTACCCCCAGTGCGCGGTGCCGGACGCCGTGCCATGCGCCGGAACGTGACCGCGCGGGGCCGCCGCCCCGCTGGCGGACGCATGACCGTGGGACGGGACGGCCATGCGCGCGCCACCCCCGCCGCCGTGCGGAACGGCGTTTCGTGCGTGGGTGTCGTCCGACACGAGGCCGATACCGATGGCCAGCCCCGCGACGGCAACCGTGCTGATGACTCGTCCGGCTCGGGTCTTCATGGCGAGCCTCCCGAAGAGGTTTCAAGCAACATTCATACCGCTTTTCCGGCAGAACGCCACGCCGCTTTGATCCGGTACGTCCGCTGGGGAGTGCATCCGATGTCCGCTGGGACGGACGATGCCCCGACCGCCGGTTGCTATACTCGCGCGCCGTGGAAAACCGGCCGAAATATTGGATCCACGCCGGTCTTCTCGTCGCGACGTTTCTCACCGCCACCACGGCGGGGAGCTGGATTTGGGAAGGAACTCTCGATCCCGAGCTCCCGTGGCGAGCGCTCGTCGACATCTCCCGCCTGAGCCGTGGGCTGACCTACGCATCACTGCTCCTCCTGATCCTGGGAGCCCACGAGATGGGCCACTACCTGGCCTGCCGGTACTACCGAGTTCCCGCGACGCTTCCGTTCTTCATCCCGGGGCCGCCCATGCTGATCGGCACCCTGGGCGCCGTCATCCGGATTCGCGGCCCCATCCCCTCGCGCAAGGCTCTCTTCGACATCGCCGCCGCGGGCCCCATCGCGGGATTCGTCGTCGCGCTACCGCTCGTGATCGTCGGGGTCGCGCGCGCGACCGTCATTCCCGCGGCTCACGAGCCGCTCGGGCTCGGGCTCGGCCCTCCCCTGTCCTCGTGGCTCCTGGAGCACGCGTTTCACGGGGACGCGAATCTGCAAGTCGGATCGATCTACGGCGCGGCGTGGGTGGGGATGCTGGTCACGTCGATGAACCTGTTTCCCGTCGGTCAGCTCGACGGGGGCCACGCCGTCTTCGCGATCTCGCCCGGCGCGCACCGGTGGTTCTCGTGGGCCACGATCGTCGGAGTCGCGGCGCTCGTCGCCGGCCAGACGCTCCTTTCGCGGACTCCCTCCGCGTACACCCTCTGGCTCATCGTGCTCCTCTGGCTGAGAAACCGGCATCCCCGTCTCCTCGACGAGACGGAGCCGCTCGGCGCCGGTCGCCTCGCGGTCGCCGCCATCCTGGGTTTGATCTTCGTCCTGTCGTTCATCCCCACCCCCATCATTCTCGAGTGACGCGCGCCAGGCAGGGCCGCTCGCGCCGAGCGAGATCGTCCCGCCGCGATCGGTGCGGTAGATGCGAGCGCCCGTCGCGGCGAACCGAGCGAGGGCATGCGCGCCCGGGTGGCCGAAGCGATTCCCCTCGCCCGCCGAGATCAGCACGACGTCCGCGCCGACTCTCGAGAGAAAGCTCGCGGTGCTGCTCCCGTCGGCGCCGTGATGGGGAGCCACGAGCGCGGACGCGCGGGGATCGGCGCCTGACGCCAAGAGAGCGCGCTCTCCTTCGGCCTCGAGGTCGCCCGGAAGGAGGACCGAGGCGGCCGACGCTGTCGTCGCGCGAAGGACGAGGCACCGATCGTTCAAGGAGCGCCGGCGATCGGAGGCGGCCGGGTGCAGCACGTCCCACGCGAGGCCGGCCCGCGCCGCACGGTCTCCGCGCTTGAGCCGCCGCACCGCGACGCCCTTCGCCACCGCCTCCGCCGCGACTGCGCGCGTCAGCGGATCGTTCTCCGACCCCTGACCGAGCCACAGCTCGCCGACATCCATGTCGCGAAGGACGGTTCGGGCGCCCCCGGCGTGGTCGTCGTGGTCGTGCGAGAGAGCCAGCACGTCAAGGCGCCGGCATCCCTCTCCGGCGAGGCGCGGCACCACGATCTGGTCACCTGCATCGAAGCGGCCGTTTCCGGACGGTCCCGCATCCACGAGAGCGAACCGTCCGTCTTCCCCACGCAAGATCACGGCGAGCCCTTGGCCTACGTCGACGACCTCGACCGCAGCGGGACCGGTTGCCGGCGGAGGGGGACCGAGATGCAGAGCGATCGCGCACAGCGTGAAGAGCAGACGGATCCCACGGGCGGTCCCGCGGCCGAGCGCGCGCGGCCCGCGCCATGCGACGAGAAGCAGGGCGACGTAGGCGGCCGTCAAGGCCGTCGGCGGCGGAGCCACGCGGAGGTGACCCCCCGGAACGGCGACCGCCAGCTTCGACACGAGCAGGAGGGACGCAACCGAGCCTCGTGCCAGACAGGCGGCCGCGGAGCCCATCAGCGGGAACGAAGAGAAGACGATCGCGCCGGCCCCGGACGCGAGGCAGGCGACGCAGAGCGGCGCGGCGGCGAGATTGGCAAGGAGCGCCACCGGAGCCAGGCGTCCGAATGTAATCGCCAGGAGAGGAGCGGTCGCGAGATACGCTCCGGTCGACGCGGCGATCGCTCGAAAGAGCGTGGACGGCGACGTCCGCGTTTCCGCGACGTGCGGCCGGATCGACACCAGCCCGGCGGTCGCGAGAACGCTCAAGAGAAATCCGGCGCTCCACGCGAGCGGTGGCACGGCGACGACGAGCAGTGCCGTGGCCAGCGCCAGCCCCGCCAGCGGATCGACGTCGCGACTCGCCCACCGGGCGACGAGACCGACGAACAGACCCGCGCACGCCCTCCACACGGAGGCCCCGTGACCGACGAACGCCGCGAAGGCGAGTATCGCGGTCGTTCCGGCGATCAGCACGTCGCGCGCGCCCAGTCCGGCGCGGCGGAGCAGCGCCAAGAAGAGCACGATCGTCAGCGCGGTGTGCAATCCGCTGATCGAGAGAATGTGAACGAGCCCAGCGTTGCGCAGCAGGGCGTTCGTGTCGTCGTCGAGCAGCAGCCGGTCGCCGATGACCATCGCGCCGAGAACCGCCCTGGCTTCGCCATCCGCGCCGACGGCCCGATCGAGGGCGCCGCGCGCGTCCGCTCGCGCGTCGTCGATCGTGCGGGCCGGGGTCCATCTCCCGCTCTCGACGAGGCGCACCAAACGGGAGCTCTTGACCCGGCCCAAGGCGTCCAGGCGCTGGGCGGCGAGGCGCCGCCGGGCGTCGGTTCGCGTCGTGCCCGGGCTCGCGGTCGGGGCGCGGAGACGGCACCAGACACGGATCGTATCGCCGCGTCTCAGTCCGTCGATGCGAGGGATCTCTTCGGCGGGAACCGGTGCGATGTCGAGGCGCAGTCGGAGCTCGGGAACGGATCCGGGTTCGATCGTGACCACCTCGAGCGCACGCCCACCCTGCCGGTCGCGCTCGGGCGCGCCGAGGATACGGGCGGTCACTTCGATCGCGAGGCGTGGCGATGCGCCGAATCCCGCCGTGAGACGCCGCTCGGCGTCCCGCCAGGCCCATCCCTGGAGCGCCGCGCCGACGCTCACCGCCGCGAGCGCGGCGGCGAGACGCGCGAGCCCGCGACGGCGCCTCAGACCGGTCGCCGCCGAGAGGAACAACAGGGACGCGATTCCCGCCGCAGCGGGAGACGGGCGCGGTCCGCCGAACGCACTGCCCAGGATCAGCGCGGCCGAGATGGTCACGAGCGGGGCGAGGTCCTTCGACGGAGCGGTCACGGCGAAGGGAGGCGGGACCTGCGGTCACTTTAGTCGAGCCGAGCCCGCTTGGCGAGCCGGATCAGCGCGTGATCGACAGCCTCGGCAGCGCAAGCGATGAGCGCAAGCGGTCGGCCAGCGCGCGCGCGAGCGTGGCTCGGAACTCGTCGGCGCTCATTCGGCGACGAAAACCCGATAGATCGCGGGAGGCCTCCTCCGTCTCGCGCTCTCTCTCGGCTCGGGGAACCGCCTCGGGAAGCGCCGCGTCGAGCTCCGCGTCGAGCGCTTCCGGCGAGGCGCCCTCCCCTTCCGCCTTCAGCAATCGCTCGAGCAAGGCCCGAAGCGGGGTTGCTTCGGGAATCGAATGGAGGGCACTTCCCCAGGCCTCCCGCGCCGTGGGGCCCGGCGGGAACAGGGCCGGCGTGCCGGCCGCCGCCCGTCCGCCCGCGACGGCGGACCAGGCCTCTTCGACAGGATGGCGCAGCGACGACAAGGACCTGGGAAGCCGGCCGGTGCGGCGCCGGCTCTCCGCGTTCAGGACCTCCAGGACGATCGCGAGAGGAACGCCGCGCCGCCTCCAAGCGTCGATCGCCGCGTATTCGCGCGGCGAGACGACGATCGGGCGCCCGACGATCTTGGACCAGGCCGCCTCGATCGCGCGGACGTAGTGGCGATCCACACCCTTCGCGCTCACGGCTCGTGGCGAAGGTAGAGAACCATGTGGTCGACGCACTTGCGTATGGTGGCGAAAGCGTCCGCGTACTGCTCGATCGGTCCGGTGACCGGATCCTCGAGCTCCGGCGCCCCGCCGCGCGGGATCGGGCTCTCTTCGAAGGCGCGGATCAGCAGCCGTTTCTGCTCGGACGGCGGATAGCGGCGGGCGAGCGCCTCGAGCTGAGCGAGGGTCATCGTCACGACGAGGTCCGCGGTTCGCGCGTCGGCCGGCGAGACGCCGCGCGATCGGTGGCGCGTGAGATCGAGGCCTGCCTCTTTCGCGACCTCGATCGAGAACGGCGCGGCGGGAGAGCCCTCGATGCCGAGGATCCCCGCCGAATCGACGACGATGTGGCTCAAGCCTTCACGCACCGCCCTGTGGCGCAGGTATTCCGCGGCCAAGGGGGAGCGGCAGATGTTCCCGTCGCAAACGAACAGGACTTTCATCGGCGGTTCTTGTCCCAGATCAGCCGGAGGCCCAGGAGCGTCAGATGCGGGTCGACCGCGGTCAGAAACGTCAGCTCCGATTGGAAGACCGGCGCGAGACCTCCGGTCGCGACGACCGGCGCCTCGACCGCCAGCTCGGCGCGAAGCCTCTTCACGACGCCTTCGACGAGCGCGACGTAGCCGTGGAACAAGCCCGATTGGACGCTCTCCTCGGTCGTGCGCCCGATGACGTGCGCGGGCTTTCGCACGTCGACCCTCGTGAGGCGAGCCGCGCGCTGGAAGAGCGCTTCCGCCGAGATCCCGACCCCCGGAGCGATCACCCCTCCGAGGTACTCCCCCTTCGGGCTGACGACGTCGAAGGTGGTGGCCGTGCCGAAATCGAGAACGATCACCGGGGCGCCGAAGCGGTGCACCGCCCCGACGGCGTTGACGATCCGGTCCGCGCCGACCTCATGGGGGTTTTCGTACAGGATCGGGAGCCCGGTCTTGACCCCCGGCGCGACGAACAGCGCCTCCTGCGCGAAGGCGCGGCGCGCCGTTGCCGCGAGGACTCCGTTCCAATCCGGTACGACCGACGAAATGATGACACCGCCCACGGAGGACGGCTCGAGCCCTTCGCCCGCGAAGAGCGCTCGCAGCGTCGCCGCCAGCTCGTCGGCGGTCTGATCCTTTCGCGTCGCAATCCGCCAGTCGGCCGCGAGTCGCTCGCCCTCGAAGAGCCCGAGGACGGTCTGAGTGTTTCCGGTGTCCACCGCAAAGAGCATCGTCATTCCTCGATGACCGCCAGGGAATCGCTCGCATGGACCAGCACGACGCCGCTCGCGGTCGCGACGCGGAGGGCGCCGGACGGATCCAGGCCGCGGGTGACCCCTTCGTCTCCCGCAGCGAGCCGGACGCGCCGACCCTCCGCGGCAGGAGCGTAGCGCAGGAATCGATCGACCACCTCCCTCCAGCCTCCGGACCGGATCCGGCCGATCGCGCCCGCGAGCGCGCGCATCAGTCCCGCGGCGACCTCCTCGCGATCGACAGGGGCCCCCGCTCGGAGCATGCGGAGGGAGATCGCTGTCCCGCGGAGCGCTTCCGGGAAGTCGCCGGGGTCGTGATTCACGTTGATGCCGATCCCCACCACGAGCTCGATCCCGGAGGGCGACTGCCGGAGCTCGGAGAGGATCCCCGCGAGCTTGCGACGTTCCGCGACGACGTCGTTCGGCCACTTGAGAACGACGCGATCGTCCGAGAAGCTCCGGCATGTCTCTCCGCAGGCCGTGGCGGCCGCGATCGCATACCGACCGATCCGCTCGAGCGGCTCCTCGGGCCGCAGAAGGATCGACAGGTACAGGCCGGCCCGAGCGGGAGAATCCCAGGCGCGTCCGAGTCGCCCCCGCCCGGCGGTCTGCCGCTCGGCGACGACGACGGTCCCGTCGGGAGCGCCGTCGGCGGCGAGCCGTCGCGCGTCGTCGTTGGTCGAGCCGGTCGTCGCCGTCACGACGACGCGCCGCACGAAGGAGATCCCTCCCAGCGTCGCGGCAAGCCGATGGGCGTCCAGCTTCGAGAGGGAGCCGCTCAGGGGAGGGCCTCGAGGTCCATCGCGAGATCGGCGGCGCGGACGGAGTGCGTCAGGTAACCGAGACTCAGCGCGTCGACCCCGGTCTCGGCGACGGCCCGAAGCCCGCCGGGCAGGAGCCCGCCGGACGCCTCGAGAACGATCCGGCGCTTCCCCCGCCGGACGCAGAACGCAAGCTGCTCGAGGCTCATGTTGTCGAGGAGCGCGCGTCCGGCACCCGCCTCGATCGCCTCGTCGAGCTCCGAGAGGCCGCGCACCTCCGCCGTGATCGACTCGGCCGGCAGCCCCGCGGCGAGGCAGGCCCGGATCGCGTCTCCCAGAGTGATCGAGGCTCCGAGGTGCGTGTCCTTGATCATCGCGGCATCGTAGAGACCGTGGCGGTGATTGGTTCCGCCGCCTGCGGCGACGGCGTACTTGTCGAGCTCCCGTAGCCCCGGAGCGGTCTTCCTCGTGTCCAGAATGATCGCCCCGGTTCCCGCGACCTCCTGAACCGCCGCCCGCGTCGCCGTCGCGATCCCGCTCATCCGCTGCAGGAAGTTGAGGGCGGTCCGCTCTCCCGCGAGGAGCGCGCGTGCCCGCCCTTCCGCCGTGGCCACGACGGTGCCGGCGGCGAGCTCCGCGCCATCCACCGCCCGGAGCACGAATGCGATCGAGGAGTCGAGCTGAAGAAAGACTTCGCGCGCGATCGGAAGTCCCGCCACGACCATCGGCTCGCGGGCGACGAAGTTCGCCCGCGCCATGCGTCCGGCGGGCACCGCCGCGCTCGTCGTGACATCGCCGCAGGTTCCCAGGTCCTCGGCGAGCGCGGCCGTCACGCAGCGGGCCGCCGCCCCGCGATCGAGGGCGGGAGGGCTCACGCCCCCGCCCCGCCGCTCCCCAGCGTGGCCAGCGTCGATTCGATGCGCCGTTTCTTCTCGAGGAACTCCTGTTGGATTCCCCGCTCCTTTTCGACGACGTCGGCCGGCGCGCGCTCCAGGAACGATTCGTTGGCGAGCTTGCGATTGCGCGTGTCGAGCTCCGCGTCGATCTTCTTGAGCTCCTTCGTCAGCCTCGCGCGCTCCGCTTCGAAGTCGAGAAGGCCGACCAACGGCACCGCCACCTCGAGCCCTCGGACGACGCCGCGCGCGGAGACCAGATCCGCCGCGAAAGCGTCCACGACCGCCACCCGCTCGGCGCGCACGAGCCCGGCGATGAGCCCCGCCTGCTCGGCGATCAGCCGGCCGTTGCGCGGGCTCTCGGCGTGGACGAGAACCTCGATCCGCCGCGACGGATCGATGCCCGCCTCGGCGCGGACGTTGCGGATCTTGACGACGAGCTCCTGGAGCATCTCCATGTCGCGCTCCGCGCGGGCGTCCGCGCGGTCCGCCGGAAGCTCGGGCCAAAGCGCCAGAGCGAGGTAATCGCCGGCGTGAGGAAACTTGTGCCACAGCTCCTCGGTGAGGAAGGGCATGAGGGGATGGAGCAGGCGGAGCGTGGCGTCGAGGACGTCGAGCAGCACGCTGCGCGCGACCATCGCCCGGCGCGCGGCCGCAGGGTGAGGGTCCTCGCTCGCGGGCGTCAGATCGGGCTTGACCATTTCGATGTACCAATCGCACAGATCCTTCCAGACGAAGTGGTACAGGGCATCCGCCGCGCGGTCGAACCGGTACTGCTCCAGCGCGCGGTCGACGTCCGCCACGACCGCGTGCGTACGGGCCAGGATCCAGCGGTCGACGAGCGTCAGATCCTCCTTGGCGTAGGGAGCGCGCTTCGCGTCGTCTCCCACCTTCATCTCCACGAACCGACAGGCGTTCCAGAGCTTGTTCGCGAACGCGCGGTACCCCTCCATCCGCTCCGGGGCCAGGGGAATGTCGTTCCCCGGGGCCGCCAGGATCGCCATCGTGAAGCGCACGGCGTCCGTTCCGTAGCGCCTCTGGACCTCCTCGGGGTCGATCGTGTTCCCCTTGGATTTCGACATCTTCTGCCCCTCGGCATCGCGCACCAGGCCGTGGATGTAGACCTGCCCGAACGGAACCTCCTCCATGAACTTCAGCCCGAACATCATCATGCGGGCGACCCAGAAGAAGATGATGTCGAACCCGGTGATCAGGAGCGTCGTCGGGTAGTAGCGCGAGAGGTCGGCGGTGCGCTCCGGCCAGCCCAGTGTCGTGAACGGCCACAGGCCCGAGGAGAACCAGGTGTCGAGCACGTCCTCGTCCTGGCGGAGCGCGCCGCCGCACCGCTCGCACGCGGGTGGGTCCGTTTCGGAGACGATCACCGTGCCGCAGACATCGCAGTACCACGCCGGGATGCGGTGGCCCCACCACAGCTGGCGCGAGATGCACCAGTCGTGGATGTTCTTCATCCACTCGAAGTAGACCTTGCTCCACGACGACGGGACGAATTCCGTTCGGCCCTCGAGAACGGCCTCCGACGCCGCCGCGGCCAGGGACGCGACCTTGACGAACCACTGGAGCGAAGCGAGGGGCTCGACGATGGTGCCGCAACGCTGGCAGTGGCCGATCGCGAGCTGGTGATCCTTGACCGCGACGAGGAGGCCCTGCTCCTCGAGACGGGCGACCACGCGCTTGCGCGCTTGGAACCGGTCGAGCCCGGCGAACTCCCCGGCCTCCGCCATCATCTTTCCGTTCGTGTCGATCACCTGGATCTCGGCGAGGCCGAGGCGCCGTCCGGCCGCGAAGTCGTTCGGGTCGTGGGCCGGGGTGACCTTCACGGCGCCCGTGCCGAACTCCGGATCGACGAACGCATCCGCCACCAACGGAATCGTCCGGCCGGTCAAGGGCAAGGAGAGCTTGCGGCCGACGGCGCTTCGGTAGCGCTCGTCGTCGGGGTGAACGGCGACCCCGGTGTCCCCGAGCATCGTCTCCGGGCGCGTGGTCGCCACGTCGATGCCGCTTCCCTTGCCGTCGGCGAATGGGTAGCGGATCGTGTAGAGCTTTCCTTTCTTCGTCTCGTGAATCGTCTCGAGGTCCGAGAGCGCGGTCTGGCAGCGCGGACACCAGTTGACGATGAAGCGGTCGCGGTAGATCAGCCCGTCTCGATAGAGCCGGACGAAGACCAGGCGCACCGCGCGGGAGAGGCCCGGGTCCATCGTGAACCGCTCGCGAGACCAGTCGCAGGAGCTGCCAAGCCGCTTCAGCTGCTGCGTGATCCGCGAACCGTAGAGCTCCTTCCAAGCCCAGACCCGCTCCACGAACTTCGCCCGCCCGAGCGTCGAACGGGCGGTCCCTTCCTTGAGGATCTCGCGCTCGACGACCGTCTGCGTCGCGATCCCGGCGTGGTCCGTGCCGGGAAGCCAGAGGACATCCCAGCCCTTCATGCGACGCCACCGGGCGATCACGTCGTGGAGCGTGTAAACGAGCACGTGCCCCATGTGCAGATTGCCGGTGACGTTGGGGGGCGGGATGACCATGCAGAAGGGCCGCTTCGATGAATCGGTCCCGGCGCGGAAGATCCCTCGATCGACCCACTCGCGGGCCCACCGTTCCTCGATCGCCTCGGGGCGATACTCCTTCTCCATGGCCATCAGGACCTCGTCGGGCCGACCTAGCTCGTCTCGCGCTCCTCGCGCTCGAGCTGGCGGATACGCTCGCGCACGATGATCTCGGCGAGATCGGGCACGACGTCCCAGGCGATCTCCCGCACGACGCGATCCGACAGCTTCTCCACCACCACTCGCGCGATGGCGTCGATCTCGGCGGGCGAGAGCGTCACGCCCCCCAGGGCCGGCTCGGGGGCGGCCGGCGGTGGCGCGGGGCTCTCCGGCGCCGCCGGTCGTTCCTTGACGGCCAGATCGTCGAACATCGCCTCCAGCTCGTCGCCCGCCGGAGCGGAGGCCGGCGCCGCCAGGGGAACCGTCCGCGCTGCGCCCTTGGCCAAGAGAGCCTCTACGCGCTCGACGAGCTGGCGCGAGTCGAAGGGCTTCGTGACGTGGCCATCGCTCCCGCAGGCGCGGGCCTGCGCCGCGTCGAACGGCTCGAACGTCCCCGCGAGCAGGAGCACCGGGACCGGCCGATCGGACGCCTTGATCTCCCGGCAAACCTCGTACCCCGAAGGTCCGGGCATCACGACATCGGCGAGCACGAGATCCGGGTGGAGGTCGCGCAGGCGCTCCAGCGCTTCCCGGCCGGAGCCCACCGACTCGACGCGGATGTCGGTCTCGTTGAACGTCAGCTCCACGATCTTGCGGATCGTCACGCTGTCGTCCGCCAGGAGAATGGTCCGCCGCATGCCCGCCCCGCCTCCCTCGCTCAGCCGAGCGGCCGCGGCCGGATGTTCGCCCGCACCCACGCGATCACGCTTTCGGTCGTCGCGCCCGGCGTGAAAATCTCCTTGACGCCCGCCTGTTTCAGGCCCGGGATGTCCTCGTCGGGAACGATTCCGCCGCCGAACACCGCGATGTCGGACGCGCCTCGCTCGGACAGGAGCTCGATCACCCGGGGAAAGAGGTAGTTGTGGGCTCCGGAGAGGATCGACAGCGACACGGCGTCGACGTCCTCCTGGATCGCCGTCGCGACGACCATCTCGGGCGTCTGGTGGAGCCCGGTGTAGATGACTTCGAACCCCGCGTCTCGAAGCGCGCGCGCGATGATCTTCGCCCCGCGGTCATGGCCGTCGAGCCCCACCTTTCCGACCAGGAGTCTGAGCTTACGCTCCTCGGCCACGCTTCCCCCGCCCGCGTCCGGCCTCAAAGGACCGAGGCTTCCCGATAGGTTCCGAAGACCGGCACGAGCGCCTGAGAGACCTCCTGCACCGTGCCGTAGCTCTTGACGCACGCGAGCATGAGCGGGATGAGGTTCTCGCCCGACGCCGCCGCGGCGGCCAGTCGGTCGAGATCGCCCCGCAGGCGCGCGTCGTCGCGCTCCGCCTTGATCTTCGCCAGCCGCCGCAGCTGCTCGCTCTCGACGGACTCTCCGATCTTCAGGATCTCCGTGGGGCGCTCCTCGCTCTTCGCGTACGCGTTCACGCCGACGATCGTCTTCTCGCCGCGATCGACCTGCCGCTGGTAGTGATAGGAGGCGTCGGCGATCTCCTTCTGCGCGAACCCACGCTCGATCGCCGCGATCATCCCGCCCATCTGGTCGATCCGGTCGATGTACGCCACCGCCTCGCGCTCGACCTTGTCGGTCAGCGCTTCGACGAAATAGGAGCCTCCCAAAGGATCGATCGTGTTCGTGACGCCGGATTCCTCCGCGAGGATCTGCTGCGTGCGCAACGCGACCGCGACCGCCTCCTCGGTCGGAAGGGCCAGCGCCTCGTCGAACGAGTCGGTGTGGAGCGACTGCGTACCGCCCAGCACCGCCGCCAGCGCCTGGACCGTCACCCGTGCGACGTTGTTGAGGGGCTGCTGGGCGGTCAGGGAGCAGCCGGCGGTCTGCGTGTGGAAGCGGAGCATCCACGAGCGCGGGTCCTTCGCCCCGAACCGCTCGCGCATGACCCGCGCCCAGATGCGGCGCGCCGCGCGCATCTTGGCGATCTCCTCGAAGAAATCGTTGTGAGAGTTGAAAAAGAAGGACAGCCGTCCGGCGAAGGCGTCGAGGTCCAAGCCGGCCGCGACCCCCGCCTCGACATAGGCGATCCCGTCCGACAGCGTGAAGGCCAGCTCCTGCACCGCGGTCGAACCCGCCTCGCGGATGTGGTAGCCGGAGATCGAGATCGTGTTCCACTTCGGGACGCTCCGGCTGCAGAAGGCCATCAGATCGGTGATGATCCGCATGCTCGGACGCGGCGGGTAGATCCACTCTTTCTGGGCGATGTATTCCTTGAGGATGTCGTTCTGCAGCGTTCCTTCCAGCTTCGAGAACGGCACACCCTGCTCCTCGGCGACCGCGAGATACATGCAAAAGACCACGGCGGCTGGAGCGTTGATCGTCATGGAAGTCGAGACGCGATCGAGGGGGATGCCTCGGAAGAGGATCTGCATGTCGGCGAGCGAGTCGACCGCCACGCCTTCGCGTCCGACCTCGCCGCGCGCGAGATCGTCGTCGCTGTCGCGTCCCATCAGAGTCGGCAGGTCGAACGCCGTCGACAGCCCCGTCTGGCCGTGATCCAGCAAGTAGTGGAACCGCGCGTTCGTGTCTTCCGCCGATCCGAACCCGGCGAACTGCCGCATCGTCCAGAGCCGGCCGCGGTACATGGTCGGGTGGATGCCCCGCGTGTACGGATACTCCCCGGGATAGCCGAGCTTCTCCTTTTCGCTCCAATCGGGACCGAGGTCGTCTTGGGTGTAGAGGCGCTCGATGGGGAGGTCGGACACCGTCGTAAACGCGACCGGACGCTCCGGAGAGCGCTTCAGGGTCTCCTCGAGCGTCCCGGTCTCCCACTCCCTTCGGGTTCGGCTGTTCCCGCCCCCCCTCTTCACCGCAGCGGCCATCGCGTTCTCCGCATCGGCGGGCGAGGATCCTCCATTCCGCCGAATTCGTTACAGCGTTTGAACTTACCAGTCTTTGCCGGAGGGGTCAAGAAACGGCCGCCCGTCAGAACTCCGGATCGACCAGGCCGAAATCGCCGTCCCTCCGCCGGTAGACGACGTTGACGCGATAGGTCTGATCGTCGCGGTAGACGAGCAAGTCCCCGCCGCCGGACTCCAACTCCATCGCGGCGTCCTCCGCGCTCAGAGGCTTCAAACGGTACCGGTCGGACGGGAGGATTCTCGGCGCCCGCCGCGCCCCCCCCGAGCGGGACGAGCGGGTCGGCTCCGCCGGGAACCCGGCGGAGGCCGCGGCGGCGCGGGAGGTCGCGAGGCGGTGCCCTTCCCGCTTCTTGTTGCTCGTCAGCTTCTCCTTGTGCTTTCGCGCCTGGTGCTCGAGCTTCTCGACGACGTCGCCGATCGATGCGTACAGGTCCGCCGTCTCGCGATCCCCGGAGATCAGCGCCGTCCTCGATTTCACCTGGATCTCGGCGTGGTGCCGCCGCTTCTCGACGGCGAGGACGACGTGCGCTTCGATCGGTCCTCCCAGGAGCTTCTCGATCTTCTTGAGCTTGTCCTCGGTGAACTCGCGCAGCGCAGGCGTGATCTCCACCTGCCGACCCGTGATGTGAACGCGCATCGACGCCTCCTAGAAGCTTCCGGCCTTACGGCTCCCCGACGACGGGATCTTGAGCTCCTCGCGGTATTTCGCGACCGTTCGCCGGGCGATCTGAAGGCCTTCCCCGAGCAGCACCTTGACGATGGCGGCGTCGGAGAGCGGCCGCTTCCCGTCTTCCGCCGAGACGATCTTGCGGATCCTCTCCTTGACGGTGAGCGACGAGACGTTGTCGCCGCCGTGCACCGACGCGATGCCACTGTGAAAGAAGAACCGCAGCTCGTACAGACCGCGGTGGGTGTGCATGTACTTGTTGTTGACGACGCGGCTGACCGTCGACTCGTGCATCCCGATGTCGTCGGCGACGTCCTTGAGCACGAGCGGCCGCATCCGCTCGATCCCGTAGTCCAGGAAATCGCGCTGGTGCTTCACGATCGAAACGGCGACCTTGTAGATCGTCCGCTGGCGCTCCTCGAGGCTCTTGATCAGCCGGAACGCGGAGCGCAGCTTGTTGCGGACGTATTCCTTGGCGTCGGCGGGCGCGTTCTCGCCCCCTCCCCGCTCGACCATACGCCGGTAGACCGGGCTGATCCTGAGGCGAGGAAGCCCCTCCTCGTTGAGGAGAACCTGGTAGTCGGCGTCGATCTTCACGACGTAGACGTCGGGAACGACGTAGCGGCTGCTCTCGAAGTTGTACTTTTGACCCGGCCTCGGATCGAGCCCCTTGATGATCTCGATCTCGGCTTGGAGATCGTCCATCGGCAGGTTGAGAGCCTCGGCCAGCTCCTTGTACTTGCGGTTCTGGAGCTTGTCCATGTGGTGCCGGACGATCGTCTCCGCGGCGCTCCCCTCCTCGCCCAGATGCTTGAGCTGGATCATCAGGCACTCGACGAGATCCCGAGCCGCGACGCCGACGGGGTCGAACTCCTGAACGGTCGCGAGCGACTTCGCGACCTCCTCTTCCGTGAAGCCGCCCATCTCTTGGAGCTCGGCGACGCTCGCGCGGAGATACCCGTCGGCGTTCAGATTCCCGATGATGGCGCGGCCGATCTCGCGCTCCCTCTCGGTGAGCGAGCTCATGCCGAGCTGCCACATCAGGTGCCCGGCCAGGTCCTGCTTCTCGGCGAGGGTGTTCTCGAACGACGGCAGGCTCTCCCCCGTCTCGATCGGAGCGCGGGGCACGTAGGTCCCCTCGACGTCTTGGAAGTAAGACTCGTAGTCGATGTGCTCGAACGGATCCCCCGGCTCGGCCTCGGGCTCGGGGTCGGCGTCCGCGCCCTCGGGCGCCGCGGCGGGTTCCGCCTGAGCCGGCTCGGGCTCGGTTCGTTCGGCTGGCACCGTCTCGTCCTGCGCTTCTTCGAGGACCGGGTTTTCGGTCAGCTCCTGCTGGATCTCCTCGACCAGCTCGAGCTTCGACATCTGGAGGAGCTTGATCGCCTGCTGGAGCGAAGGGGTCATGATGAGCCGTTGGCTCATCCTGACGCTCAGTCTTTGCTCGAGGGCCATCGGGTAAACGTCGCTCCGCGCTAAGGACCGGGCATCAGTTCAACCGGAAATTCTCCCCCAGATAGACGCGCCGCACCTCGGCGTCGTCGGCCAGTTCCGAGGGCGTTCCGTGTCTGAAGATTCGGCCCTGGCTGATAATATAAGCCCGATCCACGATCTGCAAAGTTTCGCGGACGTTGTGATCGGTGATCAGAACGCCGAGTCCCCGCGCCTTCAGGCCGACCACCGCGCGCTGCAACTCGCCGACGGCGATCGGATCGATCCCCGCGAACGGCTCGTCGAGCAGCATGTAGCGCGGCTCGAGCGACAGCGCTCGCGCGATCTCGACGCGCCGCCGTTCCCCGCCTGAGAGCGCGTACCCCGGCGTGCGCGCGACGTGAGAGAGGCCGAATTCCTCGATGAGCCCGTGTGCCCGTTGCTGGGCGGCATCGGCATCCGTTCTCTTCAGCTCCAGGACCGCGAGCAGATTGTCCTCGACCGAGAGGCGGCGGAAGATCGACGCCTCCTGGGAGAGGTAGCCGATCCCCTCCCGGGCGCGGAGGTACATCGGAAACGCGGTGATATCGCGTCCGTCGAGGAGCACGCGCCCGCGGTCGGCCGGCACGAGCCCGAGCATGAGGTAGAACGACGTTGTCTTTCCCGCTCCGTTGGGTCCGAGGAGTCCGACGATCTCTCCGGGCGCGATGGCCACCGAAACGTCTTGGACGACCCGCCGGCCCCCGTAGGACTTGCTGAGCGACTCGCCCTGGAGCGACCCGCCCTCCGAGGATTCCGTCGCTTCCGTCCGCTCCGCCATGCGCTCCGCCTCAGCTCTTCGGCGTCCGGATCGTCGCGCGATCGCGCTCTCCGGATTCGACCTCCAACGCCCCGGTGTCCAGCTCGTAGCGTAACACCCGCCCGACGGTCGTCCCGCCGTTCGGGCCCGTGCTCCGAACGGTGGCCGGCCCCTTGTCGCCGTAGAGATGGAGCACGCGCGACGCCGTGTCGTAGACTGCGCGGTCGCCGTCCCCCGTCGCCGTCGTCGGCACCCCCTTCTCGCCGGGGGACCGGTACTCGAAGCGGACTCCGTCGAGCGCCTGGACCTCGCGCAGCCCCGGCCCTCCGTCGACCAGGGCCGCGACGAGGCGCGGTGCTTCCAGCCAGCCCTCCGCTTGGCGCACGCGGACGCCGCCGGTGTATTCCGCGCCGCGCGCGACGCCGCGGTAGGCGAGCTGATCGGCCGCCACCTGGACGTAATCCGCTTCGGAAGCCGCGCGCGTCGCCTCGCGCGGCATCCGGGTAGCGACGCGCCCCTTGGCGTTCAAGAGCTCCCCCTCTTGGATCATCTCGACTTCGTCCGCGGAGAGCGTGCGCTCGCCCTGCCAGCCGCGCACGTCCCCGCGGAGCAGCAGGCGCGCCCCGGAGTTCATGGAATCGAGCGAGGCCGAGACGAAGTGCACGGCTTCCGTGGCGGTGAACATCGGCGACGTTCGAGCGGGCTGCGGATCCGAACCGGGCAGCATGGTCGATTCCACCCGACCCTCGGCGGTCAGCTTGACGCCGCGGAGATCGCTGACGATCGAGTCGGCGGCGATCCGGATCTTGCCGTTGGCGAGGCGAGCCCGCCTCGCGTCCGACGCGCGGAGCGTCACCGAGCCCGCCGCGTCGAGCGACGTGAAGCGCGCGTCGGCGGCCTCGCCTTCGGTCCCTTCGCCGTCGAACCGGACTTCGCCGGTCGCCACGCCGTCCCGAACGATGCCCTTCGGGTCGATGATCGCGTGAAGCGTGTCGCACGAGAGATGTCCCCGCCCCTTCGAGGTCGGTCCGGCGGCGACGACCTCGGACGACGCGTCGACCACGAACGTGCCGGGAGGGTCGATCGCCTTGGCCTCGATGCGCTCGGCGGCCAGGGTGCCTCGCTCGTGACGAAGGCTGGCGCCGCCGCTCAAGACGAGGCTCTCGATCTTGCCGGTCGTGCTCCACGTTCCCTTCACCTCATGAGCGACGAATCCCGCCGCGCCTCCTCCCAGCGCCGCAGCGGTCCCGGTGACCTCGGGGGTCGCGGTGACGCTCTCGAGACGTCCGTCCTCGCGTCGCACCGCGACGACGTTGTCGGCGCGCATCGACATCCCTCCCTGAGAGGCGAGCACGTCCCCCATCAGCGTGATGATCTTCGATCCCGCCGGGATCGACGCGCGGTTGGCGGTCAGCGTCGCCGATTCGGGGCCGTTCAAGGTCAAGGTCGTAATCTGCGTCGGATCTCCCGTGAGGCTGTAGACGATCGCTTCCGCCGTCCCCTTCCACGATGCGTTGTCGACGTGCACCTGCCCGATCGACCGGACGGTTCCCGCGATCTGATCGACCTCGACGCTCGGAATGGCGAGATCCAGACCGTTCGTGTCGTCGTGAAGCGTGACGCCGCCGTCGAGGCGCACGACCCGCTTTCCCTGGGCGCCCGTTCCCGCGCCGCGGGTCGCGGTCAACAGAAGGGGCGACTGGCCCTCGCGGTCGACCTCGAAGCGCTCGACGTCCTCGACGTCGAAAGCGCCGTCGTCGGCGACGCGCCCGACGCGAGCTTGAACCAGAAGCCGCCTCCGCCCGCCGACGAGATCGCTGAACCGGAACCCCTCCATCCGCGCGCCCTGGTCCGTCGCCGGCTCCACCGTCATCCTGCCGCGATGGGGGCGCGAGCGGACCGTGAATCCCACCGCGACGAGGAATCCGAGGAGAAGGATCGGGATGAGGATGCGAAGCAGGCGGATGCGCTGCATGGCGCCTAGCGGCCGGAGAACTTCGGCTTCCGCTTCTCCACGAAGGCGCGCGTCCCCTCGCGCATGTCCTCGGTCGCAAAGCACAGCCCGAACATCGCGGCTTCGAGCTCGAGCGCCTCCGGAAGCGCCACCTCGCCGCCGGCGAGCACCGCGTCGAGAGCTCGCGCGAGAGCCTTCGGGCTCTTCGCCAGGAGCTTTCCGGCGTAGGCGGTCACGGTGGCGCGGAGCTCCGCGCCCGGAACCACCCGCTCGACCAGGCCGATGCGGAGCGCCTCGGCGGCGTCGATCGCCTCGCCGCTCAGGATGAGATCGAGCGCACGGCCGCGTCCGACGAGCCGCTGGAGGCGCTGCGTGCCGCCGGCCCCGGGAATGAGGCCGAGCCCGACTTCCGGTTGACCGAACCGGGCGGAATCGGAGGCGATCCGGACGTGGCACGCCAAGGCGAGCTCGCATCCTCCGCCGAGCGCGAAGCCGTTGACGGCCGCGATCACGGGCTTGCCCGCCTCCTCGAGGGCCCCGAAGCTCGCCATCAGCTCGCGGGAGAACCGCTGCGCGCCTTCGGCGTCGAGGGCCGCCATCTCCGCGATGTCGGCTCCCGCGACGAAGGACCTGTCGCCCGCTCCGGTGACGACGATCACGCCGACGGACGGATCGCCCGCCGCCCGGGTCGCGGCCGCGCCGATCTCGGCGACCGTCGCGCGGTTCAGGGCGTTCAGCTTGTCAGGACGGTTGATCGTGATCCAGGCGACACGCTCGGTCGCCTCGTAGGTCAGGTGGGAGAACTCGTTCTGCGGCATCGGGCGATCGGTCCTCAAAAATGGTGGCGGGCATGCCGAATGCTCCGCCTGTAGTCCGTGCCGTTGACGGCGACGATCCGGCACATCTCGTAGATGCGAGACATCAGCGCATCGCCGAGCCGATCCCGGAGGGTCGGCACCTCCGAGCGAGAGCCGCCATCGTCCTCGTCCCCCATCGCGCGGTTCGTCGTCATGAGCGTCGGCAGCTTGCGGTTGTAGCGGTGAGCGAGCACGTCGTGCATGACGTCCTGGGCCCAGGCCGACGTGCGTCCCGCGCCGAGGTCGTCGAGAAGCAGGACCTCCGCTTCCAGGACCGGTGCCAGCACCTCGGACTCCCTCGCACCGACCCCTCCGTCGAAGCTCGCTTGGAGGTCCTTGAGCAGCTCGCGCTGCTCCGCGAAGACCACGCGCGTCCCCTTCCGGCTCGCCAGCTCGCGCAGCAGCGCCACCGCCAGATGGGTCTTGCCGGTCCCCGGCGGGCCGGCAAACATCAGCCCAACGTCGACGTTGAGCGGCCATCGCTCGAACCAATCCCGCGCGCAGGCAAGGGCGAACTGGAGATCGCTCGTGAGCACGTCGAAGTTCTCGAGCGTGCACTCTTCGTACCGCCGCGGGATCTGCGCCGCGCGCAGGATCCGGTCCGCCCGATCCTTGTGGCTGCACGAGCAGCGCACCGACACCGCGACGCCCGCATCGTCCCGGATCTCGAATCCGGTCCCGCCGCAGATTGGACAGGGATCGCTCATGTCAGTTGAGGTAACCGCGCAGCTGCTGGCACTTCTGGGAACGGTTCAGCTTCTCCAGGGCCTGCGCCTCGATCTGGCGGATTCGCTCGCGCGAGAGGTTCATCATCTCGCCGATCTCCTTGAGCGTCTTGGGATCCGAGCCGTCCAGGCCGAAGCGAAGTCGCAGGACCATCTCCTCCTTTTCGACCAGCTCGCCGAGCGCCGCGCGGATGTGCCGCCGCAACGACTGTCTGAGAAAGACGAAGTCGGCGGCGGGAATGGTCTCTTGCTCCAGCTTGTCGGAGAGGTGGAACTCGTGCTCCTCGTCGATGACCGCCGACAGCGAGACGTTGTCGTTGGCGACCTGAAGGAGGGTGGTCACCTCGTCGAGCGACGCATCGATTCGGCTGGCGACTTCCTGTGCCGTGGGCGCGCGCTCGAGCTCGTTCCGCAGCACGTTTTGGGCCTTGCCGATCCGGTAGAGAAGGTTGGCCTGCTTTTGCGGGAGGCGGAAGGCGCCGCTCTGATCCGACAGGGCGTGGATGATCGCCTGCCGCACCCACCAGACCGCGTAGGTGATGAACTTGACGTTCTTCGTCGCGTCGTACCGCTTGGCCGCCTCGATCAGCCCGATGTTCCCCTCGTTGATCAGGTCGAGAAACGACATGCCGCACCCGCGGTAGCGCTTGGCGTAGGACACGACGAACCTCAGGTTGGCCTCGACGAGGCGTCGCAGGGCCTTTTGGTCCCCCCGCTGGATCTTCCTGCCGAGGACCCGCTCCTCCTCGGCGGTGATCCGGGGGAGCCGCGAGATCTCCTTGAGGTATTTCTTGAGGGATTCCGATCCGCCGCGGGTCTGTACGCGTTCGTCTTCCATCGGTTCCCCGGATCACGACGAGTATATCAGTTGGGTCCGCGGCGTCAGCGGATCGCGACGCGGATGGGTTTCTTCTGCGCGTCATCCCTCTTCGCGAGCGTGATGACGAGCACGCCGTCCTGATAGGCGGCGGCCACGGAGGCGGGGTCGATGTGCGAACGAAGCGGGAACCGCCGGACGAACTTACCGTACGAGCGCTCGATGCGGTGGAACTGCTCGCCCGGCGCGCCTCGATCCATCTGCCGCTCGCCGCGGACGACGAGCTCGTCGTCTTCGAGCCGGACGTCGATGTCGGACTGGGACAGGCCCGGGAGCTCGAGGCAGAACACCATGGTCTCCGCGCCCTCGTAGACGTCGGCGACCGGCGTCCACGCGCCGACGCCCCCTTCCGCGTCGAAGTTGGTGCGCGCCAGAGCGCTCTCGAAGAGCTTGTTCATCCGCTCCTGGATGCCGACCAGGTCCTTGAGCGGATCCCAATCCGTTTGCGCCATGGAGGTCCTCCGGCCCGCCGCGGGGCGGCCGGAAGAGTCTAGCAAGTCCTCTCGGCTCTCGGCTTCAGTTCTTGCGGCCGTCGGAGTCGACCACCTCGGCGTCGATCACGTCGTCGGCCGGTTTGGCGCCGGGCCCGCCGGAGCCGGCGGCTCCCGGGGCCGCCGCCCCCGAGGCTGCCGCGGCCCGGTACACGGCCTCGCCGAACTTCATCCGCTCGCGCTCAAGGGCCTCTGCCGCATTGCGGATCGCCCCGGCGTCACCGCCGGCCAAGGCCGATTTCGCGGCCTCGATCGCCGAGCGCATCGCGGCCTGCTCGGTCTCTCCGACCTTGCCCGACGCTTCCGTCAGCTCCTTCTCCGTTTGGTAGACGAGCTGATCGGCGTGGTTCCTGGCATCGATCGCCTCACGCTGCTGCTTGTCCTCCGCCGCGTGGGATTCGGCCTCCTGGACCATCTTCTCGACGTCCTCCTTGGAGAGGCCGGACGAGGCCGTGATGGTGATCTTCTGTTCCTTGCCGGTGCCCAGGTCCTTGGCGGCGACGTGCACGATTCCGTTGGCGTCGATGTCGAACGCGACCTCGATCTTCGGCACGCCTCGCGGCGCGGCCGGGATGCCGTCCAGGTGGAATCGGCCGAGCGTCTTGTTGTCGCGTGCCAGCTCGCGCTCTCCTTGGAGCACGTGGACCTCGACGCTCGTCTGCCCGTCGGCGGCGGTCGAGAACACCTCGCTCTTTCGCGCCGGGATCGTCGTGTTGCGGGTGATGAGCTTTGTGAACACGCCTCCCAGCGTCTCGATGCCGAGAGAGAGCGGGGTGACGTCCAAGAGGAGCAGGTCCTTCACGTCGCCGGCGAGCACGCCCGCCTGAACGGCGGCGCCGATCGCCACGACCTCGTCGGGATTGACGCCCTTGTGGGGCTCCTTTCCGAAGAAGGAGCGGACCATCTCCTGAACTTTCGGGATGCGCGTGGATCCTCCGACGAGTACGACCTCGTCGATCTCGCCGGTGCCGATCGCCGCGTCCTTGAGGGCCCTCTCGCAGGGGCCCAGCGTCTTCTTGAGGATGGGCTCGACCAGCTGTTCGAACTTCGCTCGGTTGAGCTTGATCTGCATGTGCTTGGGCCCGCTGGCGTCCGCCGTGATGAACGGCAAGTTGACCTCGGTCTCCGTCACGGACGACAGCTCGCACTTGGCCTTCTCGGCGGCCTCCTTGAGCCGTTGGAGGGCCATTTTGTC
Organism: uncultured Acidobacteriota bacterium; assembly: GCA_964511835.1. Taxonomy (GTDB): domain Bacteria; phylum Acidobacteriota; class Polarisedimenticolia; order Polarisedimenticolales; family DASRJG01; genus DASRJG01. The sequence goes on from CAZEII010000001.1 coordinate 147,701, forward strand.
CTTCCCGAGGTCGATTCCCTGGTCCTTCTTGAATTCCGCGATGAGCCATTCCATCAGGGTATGGTCGATGTCGTCCCCGCCCAGGTGGGTGTCGCCGTTGGTGGACTTGACCTCGACGACCCCTTCCCCCACCTCGAGAATCGAGATGTCGAACGTGCCGCCGCCGAAGTCGAACACGGCGATCGTCTCGTCCTTCTTCTTGTCGAGCCCGTAGGCGAGCGCGGCGGCGGTCGGCTCGTTGACGATGCGCTCGACCGTCAGGCCGGCGATTTGGCCGGCGTCCTTCGTGGCCTGGCGCTGCGCGTCGTTGAAATAGGCCGGGACCGTGATCACCGCCCGGGTCACGGTCTCTCCCAGGTGGGACTCGGCCGCCTCCTTGAGCTTCCGGAGGACCATCGCCGAGATCTCCGGGGGGGAGAACTTCTTGTCCTGAACCCTGACGCGAAGGTCGCCGTTGTCGGCCGCCTCGATGTGGTAAGGAACCAGCTTGGCGTCCGCCTGGACCTCGGCGAACTTCCGTCCCATGAATCGCTTGATCGAGTAGATCGTGTTCGAGGGATTGGTGATGGCCTGCCGCTTCGCGACCTGTCCGACGAGTCGCTCCCCTTTGTCGGTCACCGCGACGACGGAGGGTGTCAATCGACTCCCTTCCGCATTGGTGATGACGGCGGGCTTGCCCCCCTCCATGATCGCTACGACCGAATTCGTCGTTCCGAGATCGATTCCGATGATCTTGCTCACGGACGCTCCTTTCCGCCGGGGAGCGCGAGCCCCCGATCGGCGAACGCCCGGTTGTTAGGACCCGCTTCGGGGACTGTCAAGGACGGGCGGCGCCGGCCTGATCGGCCGCCCCGCCCTGCAAGACCATGCGCTGGGACGTGCTGAACGGATGCCGGATCGCGACTTCTCCGGCACCCGGTTCGGGAGCGCGTCCGACGACTTGGAACGACGACGCGTCGAGCCTATAGGCGTAGAGGTGCCCCCAGGGGTCGTAGAGGTCCGCTCGCGCGAGGTACCCCCCGGCGCATACGCTCTCCAGGTTCTCGGGCATCGAGCCGCGGTCGAGGTAGTACGCCTGGATCGCCTGCTCGACGCGCTCGATCCGGTTGCGGCTGGCGTACGTCTTCAAGAGCGCGGTCTCGTGGCTGCTCCCCGCCAATCTCCAGGGCGTGAACGGATTCGTCCCGACCGTGGAGATTCCCGTGAGCGCGCCGGCGATCACGAGCACTTGGAGGAAAGCGGACGCCCACCGGATTCGACGGTCGTCGCGGGGCGAGATCCCGGCCGCCGCGATGACGACCTCCTCGATGAGATGGCGGTTCGACAGCTCGACGAGAACCCGGTAGATGTCGAACTCGGAAAGGGCGCTCGTGTCGACGATCTCCTGGACCGCCGAGCTCCCATCCACCATGTGAAGCACGTCCCGCTCCTCCGGGGACAGCCGAACCTCGTCCTCTCCGCGCGCGCCGCTCCGCGGGGAATCGTGGAAGCCGAAGTCGATGTCCGCGTCGAGGAGCGAGGCCACCGGCACGTCGAGCCTTTCTCCCGACGACGTCTTGCGAAAGACCATCGAGGGGGACTTGATCCGGCGCTCCAGGATCGGCCACTCGTCGATCATCCGCGCGCCTTCCATCAGGATCGTCTCGGCCGACAAAGGACGGAAGTGCTCGCGGTCGTACTCCACGTTGTCCATCGCCGTGAACTGGTATCTGCCGTCCCTCCAGCGGAAGAGCCTGAAGACGATCTGCGTCACTTGGATGCGGAGCGCCTCTTCGAGGTCCACGTCGGAGATGAACCCTTGCTTGACGAGAATGTATCCCACGCGCCGCAACGTGCTCTTTTGGATCTGGAGCGTTTCCCTGAGCTGGGCTTCCGTGATCCGCCCGGTTCGAACCAGAACCGAGCCGAGGAGGCCCTCGAGCTCGTTGCGCGAGGTGTCGGCGCCGACGATCGCCCCCTCGAGGAACTTCACCGTGACGCTTTCGGCGCCCCCTTCGAGGCGAAGCACACCGGTCTTCCGCTGCAGGCCGATGAGCTGCAGGATATCGGCCAGCCCGAAGTCCTTGATGGTCCCTTCGAGCGCCATCTCAAGCTCCCCTGAGCTCTCGGGAGGCTACATTCCCGACGAGCCAGACGAGCACCCCCAAGGGTATCGCGAGCAGCATCACCCCGTTCAGCCCGTAGACATCCGGCACCGGAAGCTGCTGGAAACCGGCGAGATGGATGTCGATCCCGAACACGCGCTCGAGCGGTGCCAGCGTGCTCGGGAAGCCTCCGAGCCACGCAAGGAGCCAGAGCCCGAGAAGCCCCGTTCCGAGCCACGCGCGCCCGCTCATCAGTTGCGCCGCCCCCGGCAGGACCAGGGACGCGAGCTTCCGCCCCCGCCGTCCGCGGACTTCGTGCCGCTCCACCTCGTAGAGCTTCATGCTCTTGGTCTCCGGTGCCAAGCCGTCGCCCAGGACGAAGAGATGCACGCACTGGCTGCAGTAATCGTGTCCTTCGCGGACCGATTTGCAGTGCGGGCAGAAGGGGCGTCCACAGCGAGTGCAGCGCTTGGCGGGAGTGCGTCCGCGGAAGAGCGTCAGCATGACCCCGCATCCCAGGAGACCCGAGAGCGCGACGAAGCTCGTCACGTTGTCGAGGCCCGAGAGCGCCTGGGACCAGCGCGGGTGCTGCGGCCCGGTCTCGAGCCACTCGCGAAGCCGGCGGCCTTCGACCGTGGCGCGCCAGATCGCCTCGAAGTCGATCCCGGCGTCGACGACCTTGGGTCCGCCCCCTTCGCGGCTGCTCAGCGTGAGGAGGCGCTCGGTCTGCGGCGCGTCGAGGCGCCGCGCGTCCGCGAGAGACTCCGCGGCCTCCTTGAGCTTGAACGAATCCGATTGCGCCAGATACATGTCGTAGTAGGCGAGCACGGAGTCGGGCCGGATGTCGATCGCCTTCCGATAATTCGAGATCGCTTCGCCGTACTGGCCGAGCACGAAGTAGATGTTTCCGAGATTGATCCGTGCCTGGTAGGTCGAAGGAGCCGCGTCCAGCACCAGCTTGTACTGCTGGAACGCTTCTTCGAAATATCGGCCGTTCTTGTAGAGGCCGGCGAGGAGGAACCGGTACATCGGATCGTCGGCGTGGGCGTCCACCAGCTCGCGCATCTTGACGATCCGGTCCGGGTCGTAGCCTCCATTCGCCGCGGCGATCGTCGTCCGTACGGTCGGATCGGCGGCCAGGCCGTACAGCCCGATGGAGAATCGATACGCAGGAATCGCGAGAGCACCCGCGAGAAGGAGCACCGTCGCCAACGCGCGCTCGCCCCGGCGCATGTACCGGAAGAAGATGGTCATCCAGTAGATGGCCGCCCAGCCGGCGCCGATCCACAGGAGGAACGGGAGGAACAGCACCGCCCAGCCGCCGGCCTTGGCGATGGCTTCGTGCCGACCGCGGATCAGCCATTCCTCGACGTCGTGCCGGAGCACGACCTGATAGCGAACGGCCATGAACGTCGCGAAGAGGCCCAGCACGCCCAGAACCGCCGTTACCGCGACGAGCGCCAAGCCGTTGACGATGCACAGATCGCGAAATGCCAGCCCGACGGTCGCTCGGATCGCCCGAAGGAACTCGGCGCCGGCCGCGAACGTCCCGGCTCCTTTCGCCCACAGGACGTGGGCGCGGGCGACCGCGATCTGCGGCCGGCCGGGATCGAGGGACTCGGCCAGGGCGAGCGCCGCGAGCGCCTTGTTGTAGCTTCCCTCGCGCTCCCATCCTCGGGCCTCCAGCAGCAGCACGCCCGCGGGGATCTCGAGTCGGCGGACCCCTTCCTCCGCGACGAAATCGCGGATGAGATCGGCCTGGCGCGCCGCGTCATCCTCGCGGCCCTGGGCTTGGTAGGCCTTGCGCTGGAACCAAAGGCTCTCGAATCGGCTGTCGAACGCTTCGACGTCGAACCCGCGCCGCGCCTCGGTTCGGAGCCCGGGCTCGCTCGACGGTTTCGTCTCGTTGTCTTCGTGATTCGCGGGCTGAGCGAGCCGGATCACGCCATGATCGACTTCGGCGAAGGCGCTCGGGAGGGACGCGCAGGCGACGAGCGCGACCGTGCACGCGGCGATCGCTCCTGCCTGTCTCATCCTCACGAAGGCCCCCGACCCCTGCCGCGCGTCCGGCCGTCCGTCGCTCGCGCGGGCCCGAGGGCCAGGTCCGTCGAGGGTCAGCCGGTCGTTCCGGACCTCGCGACGTAACGCATCCTGAGCTGGTGCAGGACACTCTCCAGGAGGTTGTCTTCCTGGGGAGTCAGGTTGCCCCGGCACTTCACGCGAAGGAGATCCAGCATGTCGATCTGGATTCGTGCCCCTTCGAGATCCAAGGTCGGCTGTCCGGTCGTCGGGTGCGGGATCTCCCCGAGGTAGAGCAACGCCGGCTGTGCCATCGCGTTGATCAACATCGTGAAGTCCACGCCTTCCGGCTCGTCCAACGGGCGGCGCTCGAATTTCGGCTCCTCGTCCGGCCGACGTGCGGTCCCCGGCGCCGGCTGTGGCTTCGTCGGGGGTGGCGCCTCCGGCTCTTCCTCGACTTCGGTACGGCGCTGGCCGTCGAGTGTGAAGTGCCGCCTGTCGGTGACCTTGATGCTGGGCTTCCGATTGTCTTGTCCCGGCTCCTCCGGATTCTCTCCCACGGCCATGCACGCCTCCTCGCCGCGGCACGAACGCCTCGACGCTTAAGCGCGATGGTACCATCCGAATTTCGGCGCGATCAAAATGACGGCCGGCGCGCCGAACGCCAAAAAAACGTCGGCCCGCGCATCAAACATGTAACCCGCCCCTGGGGGAGTCAAGGAGCGTAGCCGATGGCCTCCTCCCATACATTCGAGGACCTCGTGGGGATCATGGACCGCCTGCGGGACCCCGGCGGTTGTCCGTGGGACCGGGAGCAAACGTACGCGACCTTGCGCGGTTTCTTGGTCGAGGAGTGCTACGAGGTGGTGGATGCGCTCGACCGCCGGGACTTGACGGCCCTGGGCGAGGAATTGGGGGATCTCCTGTTTCAGATCGTGTTCCTCTCGCGCCTCGCCCGCGAGGATGGCGCCTTTTCCGCCTCAGACGTCGTCGACGGGATCGCCGCCAAGATGATCCGCCGCCATCCGCACGTCTTCGGCGACGAGTCGGCGCGTGATGCGGCGGAGGTCCTCGTGCGTTGGGAGGAGATCAAGCGGCGAGAGAAGACGGAGGCGGGCACGGCCGCGACCGAGCCCTCCGTTCTGGACGGGATCCCGCCGGCGCTCCCGGCGCTTGTGAAAGCACAGCGGCTCGGGGCGAAGGCGGCGCGGGTCGGATTCGACTGGCGCCGCGACGAGGAAGCCCTCGCCAAGCTCTCCGAGGAGACGCGGGAGCTCCGCGCGGCCTTTGCCTCGGGCGACCGCGAGGCCGTTCGCGAGGAGATCGGCGACGCCCTGTTCACGCTGGCGATGATCGCGCGACGCAAGGACGTGGACGCGGACGAGGCGCTCGCCGCGGCCAACGCCAAATTCGTCGCGCGATTCACGACCGTCGAGCGGACGCTTCAGCGGCGCGGCATCGCGATCGAGGAGGCGGGGCTCGACGCTCTGGATTCCGTCTGGAACGAGATCAAGGGTCCCCCGCCGGAGGACCGCGGCTAGCCCGCGAGCTCTCCCGCCTGGAACCGTCCCATGCGCCGGAACCGCCCATAGCGGGAGACGACGAGGGCGTCCGGAGTCGCCCGCTCCAGCTCCGCAAGCTGGCGATCGAGCACCTCGCCGAGAATCCCCGCCTGCCGCGCAGGGTCCACGTGTGCGCCTCCGGTGACTTCGGGGACGATCTCGTCGGCGATGTCGAGCGCCAAGAGGTCGGGCGCCGTCATCTTCATGGCGCGCGCGGCATCGCGCGAGCGCGAGCCGTCGCGCCAGAGAATCGCGGCGCACCCTTCGGGGCTGATCACCGAGTAGACGGAGAACTCGAGCATGTTGACGCGGTCGCCCACGCCGATGGCCAAGGCGCCGCCGCTCCCTCCCTCGCCGGTGACCGTCACGAGCACGGGAACCCGGAGCCGCGCCATCTCCCGCAAGTTGAATGCGATCGCCTCGGCCTGCCCGCGCTCCTCCGCGCCGATCCCCGGGTAGGCGCCGGGGGTATCGATGAAGGTGAGGATCGGTCGCCGGTATTTCTCGGCAAGGCGCATCGCGCGCAGCGCCTTGCGGTATCCCTCCGGCCGAGGCATGCCGAAGTTGCGGAAGATCTTCTCTTTGGTGTCCCTCCCCTTCTGATGGCCGATGACAAGCACGGGCCGGCCCCGAAACGTGCCGAATCCTGCAATGATGGCGGGATCGTCGGCGTAGCGCCGATCGCCGTGAATCTCGACGAAGCCCTCGATGAGGTGGCGAACGTAATCGAGCGTGAACGGTCGCCGGGGGTGCCGCGCGACCAAGGTCTTTTGCCAGGGCGTCAGCGAGGAATAGACTTTTGCGCGTAGCGCTTGGAGCTCCACCTCGAGCTGCTCGCGCTTGCGTTGCGTCGCGACGTCGTCGCTCATGCCGGAGAGCGATTCGACGCGGCGCTCGAGCTCCAGGATCGGCTCCTCGAAGGCGTCCTCGTCCACGACCCAGGAATAATCGAGCGCGGCGCGGCGTGTCAAGCGCGCGGATGAAAATCGCGGTACAGGCGTCTCAGGCGCTCCCGGTTGACGTGCGTGTAGATCTGCGTCGTCGAGATGTCCGCGTGACCCAGGAGCATCTGCACCGCCCGGAGATCGGCCCCGTGCTCGAGGAGGTGGGTGGCGAACGAGTGGCGCACGACGTGAGGGGACAGGGAGGCCGCGATCCCCGCCCGGCGGCCATGCGACTTGATGAGCTTCCAGAAGCCTTGGCGCGTGAGGGGCGCGCCGCCGCGCCCCACGAACAGGACGTCCGAGCGGCGCCCGGCCAGAAGGCGAGGACGCGCGGACGCGAGATAGCCCTGAAGCGCTGCACGGGCTTCCCCTCCGATCGGCACGACGCGCTCCTTCGCTCCCTTGCCGAGGCATTGGATGTAACCGGCGTCCAGCCTCAGGTCGCGAAGTTTCAACCCGCACAGCTCGCTGGCTCGCAGGCCGGTCGCGTACAAGAGCTCGAGCATCGCCGCATCTCGCGCTCCGCGCGGTTCGGATCGATCGGGGGCTTCGAGAAGGCGCGCGACGTCCCGACCATCGAGAACCTTGGGCAGACTCTTCCAGAGCTTGGGAGGCTCGAGTCGCGCGGCCGGATTGTCGTAGATCGCTCCGTCGTGGGCGAGCCACCCGTAGAACCCGCGCACGGCGACCAGGAACCGGGCCACCGATCTCGGGGAGCGCCCAGCGGTGCGCATCCTCCGGAGCGCCAGGAGGAGATCCGCCTGATTCGCGGAGACGAGCGGCTTCCTGCCGAGCGCGCGGGCGAGCGATGTGAGATCGCGACGGTAGGCGGCAAGGCTGTTCGGCGCCAGACCGCGCTCCGCGGCCAAGTGGGCCAGCCACGCGGAAAGCTGATCGTCGTGCTTCACGTCCTCGGCTCGTCCTTCGGGTCCAGCAGGATCGTCACCGGCCCGTCGTTGACCAGCTCGACCTCCATCATGGCCCGAAACGCTCCGGTCGCGACCCGAAGGCCGCGCGCGGAAAGGGCGGCGACGAAGCTCTCGTAGAGCTTCTCGGCGACCTCCGGGGGGGCGGCGCCGGCGAACGACGGGCGGCGCCCGCGGCGCGTGGATGCGGCCAGCGTGAACTGCGACACGACGAGCACCGCGCCGCCGGCCTCTTCCACGCTGCGATTCATCTTCCCCTCGTCGTCGGGGAAGATCCGCAGCTCCGCCGTCTTCGTCGCATACCAGTCCGTGTCGTCATGGGTGTCCCCCGCTTCCACGCCCAAGAACACGAGAAGGCCGTGCTCGATCGCGCCGACGGTCGCGCCGCCGACGCGAACCGACGCGCGCGAGACGCGCTGAACGAGAACCTTCACGGCATTCCGGTCGCCTTGGGCGCGGGGGAAGGAGGCGGTGCCGGGGCGAGGTCGGCGGCCCGGGCAGGAATCGGCCCGAACCCGGATGCGGGCACCCGGAAGACGACCCCGGGTCGCTTGGGGGTCGTCACCCACACGCTCTCCACTTTCGAATCGCCCGTCGGCGCCGCGGGCCCCCAGCTCACCCGAGCGAGATCGCCGGACGCCCCGAGGACGGCGATCGTGCCCGTGGCCGGGTTGCCCTGGGAACTCGTCGTGAACCCCGCCGCGTCGATCCACCGCAGCTTCTCGAGAAGCGCCTCCACGCGCGTCGGATCCACTTGGAAGGAGGTGCCGCCGTCGAGCCCGGTCCATGGCGATCCCTCGGCCTTTCGCTCGAGGCGCAGCGTCGCCCCGCCTCGCTCGATCGCGATGGCGCGAACGTCGGGGAGCGAGAACGAGGCGATGTGCGTGTCGCGGTAGGTATCCGGAGCGCGTTCGAGCTCCGTCGCCGCCGATTCCTCGATGACGCCTGCCGAGGTCGCGCCCTCCCGAAACGCCACACGCTTTCCGCCGATTCCCGCGCTCGCGACGATCGCCGCGGCGGGAAGGCCGCCGCCTCGCGTCGTCACCTCGACGCGGATCCGCCGGTCGGAGCGCACGTTCGTCGGGATCGGAGTCGCTCCGGCATCCGTGACCTGCATCTGGCTGACGCCGCGAGCCAGGGCACTGCAAGCGCTCTCCGAGGCGACGTCTCTCACGGGAGCGTCGAGGCGCCAGCCTCCGCCTTCCGAAACGAGCACGATGCGCGCATCCGGGCGGTCCAAGACGATGCGTGTGATCTCGTCCGCCTCCACGGGGAACAGGCGGCGCTCGCGGTAGGAGTCGGCGGCACGAGCGAGGGCACCGTACAGCGAGCCGTCGGTGAAGACCACGCGTCCATCGGCCGTCCGTGCGTACCGCTCGCTCCCGACGGGCGAGCCGCGCCCGAGCCGGACCGTGAGGTCGGGCGAGCCGTCCGCGAGCACGAGACGAGCTGTGCACGCCGGCGGATCCAAGCCGAACGCCGAGCCGCCGGCGCCTTGCTCCACGATGACCTTGCGGATTCTCGCGTCCTGGATCGCCGTCACCACGTCGTGGACGCGCCGCGGATCGGCTTCCGCATCGACCGGCTTCGTGAGGCGCCAGCCCTTCGAGGGGCCACGGGTGAGGCCGACCGCGTTGTCCCCGCAGGTCGAGTCGATCTCACGGACCGCACCTTCCTTGAAAGCCGGGACGAGCGGCGCGTCGGAGACGCCGGGCTTCGGCTCGGCTGGCTTCCTCCCGAGCCAGAGGAGGAGGCCGATCGCGACGGCGAGCAGGACGAGGAGGGCGACGAGCCCGCGAAGGCTCACAGCGACTTCCGGCGGAGCCAAGCGACGATCCCGCCGATGAGCAGCACCTCCGGAAGCAGCAGGACGCCGAGGCGAAAGAGGTTGCGCTGATCGGCTGTGGTCATGTTCAGGCGCGATGCCCGGAGCGTCTTCGGCGGGCCGACGATGAGATCTTCGCTGCCGGTCAGCCAGTGGACGGCGTTGATCAGCATCTCGCGATTGAAGAAAGCGCCGAGGTTTCCGTTCGTCACCCAGTCGGAATCGCCGAACAGCACGAGGCGCGCCTCACGCTGGCGAGTCTCGCCGGAGGCCTTCCCGTCGCCCGCGATCTTCGCGGTCGACGCCGCGGCGACGAGCAGCGGGCCGGCCGCATCCCCCGCGTCCTTCTTGACGCGGCCGGTGGCCAGCATCTCCTTCCAGCCGGCCTCGCCCCAAGCCGATTCGTGCGTGCGGGCCAGCGGCTGCGCGACCACGCCGGGAAGGCCCCCCTCGACCTTGATCGTGATCGACCGCGCCTGCGAGAGACGGATCTTTTGCTTGAATCCCCTGGTGATCGGATGCGGCGGGAAATCCTCGACCAGCGGATCGAGCCCGAGCCGGGCGCCCAGGAAGGCGATCTCCTCCTTGTCGACGATCATGTCGTCGTCCAGTGCGAGCCGATAGTCGGCGAGCATCGGACCGAGCCCGGTATCCGCGCCGGGATTGACCATCGCGAACAACCGTCCCCCCTTCGCGAGGTAGGCCCGCAACGCATCGATCTCGTGGGGGATCAACGGCTTCACCGGTCCCGCGAGGATGACGGCCGCCGCGTCGTCGGGCACGCTCTCCGCGGTGGCGAGGAACAGGGGTCGAATCTCGATGTTGTCGTCCTTGAGCGCGGCCGCCACGCCGCCCAGACCGTCGGCCGTTTCGACGTCGGACACCTCGGGCTCGCCGTGCCCCGTGAGCGCGTAGAGCCGCTTTCCGCCGGGGCGCGCGACCTTCAGGATGAGGCTCGTGACCTCCCCTTCCCCGAACTGCCCCGTCGCCCCTCCGCTCGACTGCGCTTTCTCGTCCCCGCACTTCGCGGCCAGAACACCTTGACGGGTGACTCCGAACTGATCGGCGATCTGCGGATCTCTCTCCGGGTCGATGAACCGGTAGGTCAGGTTGCGGCTCCGGTCGGCGTAGCGGCGCAAGAGCTCGTCGAGGCCGCCGTGGCCACGGTCGGAGGATGAGGCGAACGCCACGAGCTCCACCGGCTTGTCGAGATGGCTCAGGATGGCGAGGGTCTTCTCGCCGAGCGTGTAGACCTTGGATTCGGTGACGTCCCACGTTTTGGGGAACCGTGCGGCGAAGACGTTGAGCACGGCGAGGAGCGCGACGAACACGATGGTTCCGGTGACGGCCTGCGCCCGCTGGCGCGTCCCGCGCGCCGCGACCGTACGGAGCACGCTCCCGAGATTGGCCGCGAGGGACGTGAGGACGAGAATCAAGCCGCCGGTCAAGTGGACGGCGGTCCAGAGGTCGAAGGTCCCGGAGAACGCGAAGGAGAGGAGGCCGAACAGGAGGAGCACGAGCCCCGCGTAGCCGGCGAGCTTGAGAGCCTCCTTCATCGCCTATCTCCAGCGCTGGGAGGCGATCGCCGTTCGGGCCGCGAAGAGCCCGGCCGCTGCCAGGGAGACGAAGTAGGCCACGTCGACCGAGGCGACGTTTCCCTTCGAGAACCCCTCGAAGTGCGCGGGAAGGGACAGCGCCTTGAGCAGCGTGCGTGCGACGCCTTCCGTGGAGTCCGCGGGCCAATCCACGACGAAGAGCATCAGAAAGAGAACGAAGGCGGAGACCGCGGCGACGACCTGACTCTTCGTGACCGTCGACACGGCGAATCCGATCGACGTCAGCGCGGAGACGGCGAGGAACAGCCCCAAGAGGCCGGTGGCGATCGGTCCCTTCTCGGGATCGCCGTAGTGCAGGATCACGCCGACGTAGAAGACGGCCGCGACGACGAGCACGGCGGTGATCGCGAGCTGGCCAAGGTACTTCCCCGCGACGAGCTGGCCCGGCGTCACGGGAGCGGTCAGGAGCAGCTCGTCCGTTCCCTGCTTTCGCTCTTCGGCGAAGCTGCGCATGGTGAGAACCGGGATGAGGAAGACGAACAGGATGAGAAAATTGCCGAACAGCCCCGAGATCACCAGCTCGTTCAGATTGAGGCGGTCGACGATCTCCGGATTCTGCATCATCTCCGCATAGCCGGCCGCGTTCTCGACCATCGCCGAGAATTGATAGACGAGGCTGAAGAAGAACCAGCCCGCGAGGAACAAGAAGAGCGTCCAGACGATCCAAGCGATCGGGGAGAAGACTTGCGAGCGGATCTCGCGCGCGATCAAGGCGAGGATGCGGCTCACGCGGAGATCTCCTCGGCGCCCCCGGGATCGATCGACGTCACACGGAGGAAGGTCTCCTCGAGGCCCGCTCCCGCAGCCGTCGCATCGACCGGGACATCGGCGGCGACCCGGCCGTTGTGGATGACCACGACGCGGGAGCAGGTCATCGCGACCTCGGGGAGGATGTGGCTGCTGAGCAGGACGGTGTGGTCTCCGGCGAGCGAGCGGATGAGATTCCGGATCTCGCGGATCTGGTAAGGGTCGAGGCCGATCGTCGGCTCGTCGAGAACGACCACCTCCGGCCCGTGCACGAGCGCTTGGGCGATGCCCACGCGCTGGCGGAAGCCCTTGGACAGATTGCCGATCAATCGCGAAGCGACGGCGGAGAGCCCGCAGCGCTCGATGACGGACCCGATCGCCGCGCGGCGCGTCCCACGCGGCGTCCCGCGAAGCGCCGCGCAAAAACCGAGGTATTCGGTGACGGTGTGATCGAGATCGAGCGGCGGATGCTCGGGGAGGTAGCCGAGGCGGCGCCGAACCTCCATCGGCTTTCGCACGACGTCGAACCCGGCGACTCGCGCTTCACCCGCGTCCTGAGTCAGGAACGTCGAGAGCACGCGAAGGGTCGTCGTCTTGCCCGCCCCGTTCGGGCCCAAGAAGCCGACGATCTCGCCCGTCGCGACGCGGAACGTGACGCCGTTCAGCGCCGCGCGCTCTCCATAGCGCTTGACGAGTCCTTCAACTTCAATCATGGGAGTCCTTCTGGCCGCGCACGGCCCCGGATTCTAAGCACGTCTCCCGCGACGCGCCATCCGCGCGAGCGCGGCCGCCAGATCCTTCGCTTCCGGAACGCGGAAGAGCAGAGCGCCCGCTCCCGCCGCGACGACGCCGACGAGCACGGCGAGCCCCAAGCGCGCCATGTCTCCCGCGACGCCCCCGCCGGGCGCGAGCGCGACGAGGCCGAAGTGAACGCCGCCGCAGACCGCCGCCATGACGGCGGCGACCCCCGCCATCGCCAGCGTCACGCGGACCACCCCGTGGCCCGCGATCGAGCCGGCCCGCCTCCGCAATCCCCAGCCGAGGATCGAGAAATTGGTCCATGCCGCGACGGAGGTCGAGAGCGCCAGACCGAGGAATGGGCTCACGCCGAGCTTCGGTAGCGCGAAGACGAAGGCCACGTTGGCCAGGAGCTTCGCCGCGACGGCGGACGTCGATGCGATGACCGGGAGGCGCGTGTCGCCCAGCGCATAGAACGTCGGCACCTGGATTTTCGTGACCGCATACGCGTACAAGCCGAGCGAGTAGCAGAACAGAGCGGCGGCGGTGTTCAGGGTGGAGAGATGATCGAACCTACCGTGCTGGAAGATCACCTGGATGATCGGCACGCGTAGGGCGGCGAGCCCGGCGGTTGCCGGAAGCGCCAGGAGGGCCGCCGCCCGGAGAGCCGCGGCGAAGTTGGCGAGCAGGCCGGCGCGGTCGCCCAGGGCCGCATCGCGCGAGACGCGGGCGAGGTTGGCCATTCCCAGCGCGACGCCGAAAAGACCGATCGGAAGCTGAATCAGGCGAAACGCGAGGGACAGCCAGGTGATCGGCCCGTTCCCGTAGCGCGACGCGAGCCAGGTATCGACCAGAAAATTGATCTGCGTCGCGGCCTGGCCGATCGTCGCGGGCAGCATGAGCCATGCGATCCGCCGGAGGCCCGGGTCGCGAGGGGCCCAGTCGGGCCGGAATCGAAAGCCCAGCGCCCGCATCGGCACGATCTGAATGCCGAATTGGAGCAGCCCGCCCACCATGGCGCCGACGGCGAGCGACAATCCGGCCGGCCAACCGATCCGGATGAACAGCGGGCTCAGGAGGATGACGCCGAGGATGGCCGCGACGTTCAGGAGCGCGGGGGCCAGCGCGGGGATGAAAAACGTTCCGTAGGTGTTCAGGATCCCCATCGCCACCGCCGCGACCGCGACGGCCAGGAGGAACGGCGACAGGATGCGCGTCATCGTGACCGCCAGCGCGAGCTTGTCGGGGGTGAAGCCGGCGGCGTAGACGCGCATGATCCAGGGAGCGAACAGGAAGATGCCGAGCGTGACGGCCGAGAGGATCACGAAGAGCACCGTGAACAATCGATTGGCCAGCCGCCAAGCGGTGTCCGGCCCCTCGCGCTCCTTGATCGCCGTGAACGTCGGCACGAACGCCGAGGAGAGGGCCCCCTCCGCGAACAGATCGCGCAGCAGGTTGGGGATCCGGAACGCGGCGAGGAAGGCGTCGGTGACGAAACCCGCGCCGAAGTAGTACGACTGCACCTGCTCGCGCATCAGACCGAGGACGCGGCTCATCGCCGTCGCCACGCTGATCGATCCGGCGCTTCGGAGGAGGCTGGGGCGGTCGCTCATGGGTTCAACGGGCGGCGCATTCTAACGCTCTCGATGCGGCGCGCGCGTCGCGATTCGCATCGTCCTGTGCTACGCTCCCCTCGCTTTTCCGCACGGGTTCCGGCGCTTCCTCCACGGAGAGGACCATGGCCAGCGTCAACAAAGTCATCTTGCTCGGCAATCTCGGACGCGATCCCGAGGTGAGGTTCACCCAGGGCGGCACGCCGGTCGCCAACTTCACCATGGCGACGACCGATCGCTGGAACGATCCTTCGGGGGAGAAAAAGGAAAAGACCGAGTGGCACCGGATCGTCGTCTGGGGAAAGCAGGCGGAGGTTGCCGGCGAGTACCTGCGCAAGGGGCGTCCGGTCTTCGTCGAGGGCTCGCTGCAGACGCGCGAGTGGACCGACCGGGACGGGAACAAGCGCTACACGACCGAAGTCCGCGCGCAGCGGCTGCAGCTTCTGGGCCGTCCCGACGATCGCGCGGCCGCCCCGGGATCCGCACCGGCCGAGGACATGAGCGAACCCTCCGGCGGAATCGCCGAAGACGACATCCCCTTCTGATCTCGCTCGATCCCTAGCGGGCCGCACCGGCAGGCTGGTTCGTCCTCTGGCGAGCTTCGGAGGCGAAGACGCTCTGAGGGAACCGCGCGACGAGGTCGTCGTAGGCCTTCTTCGCCTGATCCTTCTTCCCTTGGCGCTCGCGCAAATCCGCGAGCATCAGAAGCGCGGCGTCCGGAGGGAACGAGCCCTTCGTCGCCGAGGCGACCTCTTGGAGGAGCGTCGCGGCGCGCTCGGGGTTCCCGGCCGTCTCGACCGCCTCCGCGAGCGACACCTTCGCTTCCGCCGCAAGCCCCTCGTGCCCGCTGCCCATCAGCCCTTCGAGGATCGGCGTCGCCTCCGAGCCGCGCCCGAGGGCGAGCAGCGTGCGGGCGCGGAACAATCGGGCGATCTCGGCGACGTGCTTCGTCCCGCCTTCCTTCTCGGCCTGCTCGAAGAGGGGCAGAGCCTCGGCATAGCGAGGGGCGCCCGGCTTCCCGTCGGCGCCCGCTGGCGGAGAGTACGCGGCGATGCCGGAGCTGAGCAGGCGGTTCGCTTCGTCGGACGAGCGCTCGCGCACACCGTTCCATTTGACCCCGGCGAGAACGACCGCGACCGCGGCTCCGAGACCGATCGCGACGCGCCTCCAGTGGATCTCGAGCCATTCTCCGAGGTCGAAGACCCCCTCGAGGAACTCGTCCTGCGCCATCTGTTTCTTCGTTATCTTCACCGTCGCCATCGCCGAACCCTCGTCTCGCGGCCTGGTGGGCCTGGCAGGACTTGAACCTGCGACCTTGAGTTTAGGAAACTCC
>CAZEII010000002.1:0-40818 GCA_964511835.1 uncultured Acidobacteriota bacterium
CGTCGCGTTCGGGAGCCACGTCGACGAGGCAGCGCTCGCCGCCGCGCGCGAGGCCGGCTTCGACCAGGTGATGCCGAACTCGCGGCTGCAAAGGTCTCTCGGCGACCTGCTGTCCGCGAGCGCACCCCCGCGCTAGCCCGCCGTCTCGCCACCGATCAGGTCGAGCACCTCGCTGGTCTTTGCCGCGAGGAGCGCGGGGTCCGCGCGCGTCTCGACGTTCAGCCGGATCAGCGGCTCGGTGTTCGAGAGGCGCAGGTTGAACCGCCAAGCGTCGAAGTCCATGCCGACGCCGTCGGTCTCGTCGATCGAAAGCGCCTTCGGGGCGTAGCGCGCGCGGATCCGCGCCAGCGCCGCGTGGGGATCGTCCACCTTCCGGTTGATCTCCCCGCTCGTCGGGAACCGACGCATGTGCTCGCCGACCAGCTCGCTCAACGGCTTGCCGGCGCGGCTCATGATCTCCAGGACGAGGAGCCAGGGGATCATCCCACTGTCGCAGTACGCGAATTCCCTGAAAAAGTGGTGGGCCGACATCTCGCCGCCGTAGGCGGCATCCTCGCGGCGCATGACTTCCTTCATGAACGCGTGGCCGGACTTGCTCTGCACCGGAATGCCGCCCAGCTCCCGGACGACCTCGATCGTGTTCCACGTCAGGCGGGGATCGTGGACGACCTTCGCCCCGGGGCTCTTCTTCAGGACGTGCGAGGCGAGCAGGCCGACGATGTAGTACCCCTCGATGAATCCCCCCTTCTCGTCGAAGAGGAAGCAACGGTCGAAGTCCCCGTCCCATGCGATGCCCGCATCCGCGCGGGCCTCCACGACGGCGCGGGACGTGGCGTCGCGCTTCTCGGGAAGGAGCGGGTTGGGGATCCCGTTGGGGAACCGGCCGTCCGGTTCGTTGTGGATCTTCACGAAGGTGAACGGCAGTCGGTGCTCGAGCGCGTCGACGACGAGGCCGGCGCCGCCGTTGCCGGCGTTGACCACGATCTTGAAGGGTGACAGCCGAGAGACGTCGACGTGGGAGAGGAGATGTTCGACGTACGCCTCCTTGATGTCCACGCGCTTCGCCGTTCCCGTCCTCGCCGTCGCGGAGAACCCGCCCGCCTGCACGCGCTTCCGGATGTCCTCGAGTCCCGAGTCGGCGCTGATCGGCTTCGCCTGTTCGCGGACCAGCTTCAAGCCGTTGTAGTCGGCCGGATTGTGGCTGGCCGTCACCATGACGCCGCCGTCGAGCTTCAGGTGAGCCGTCGCGAAGTAGACTTGCTCGGTGCCGCAGAGACCGATGTCCACGACGTCGACCCCTGCCCGCGAGAGTCCCTCCCCCACGGCCGACGCGAAGTCGGGACTCGAGAGGCGAATGTCGTAGCCGACCGCGACCGTGTTCGGCTTCAGCCAGTCGGCGTACGCGCGCGCGATCGCGACGACGAGCTCCCGGTTGAGCTCCGTCGGAATCCGCCCGCGGATGTCGTAGGCCTTGAAGCAACGAAGCGGGGACTCACCGCTCATGGCGTCTTCTCCGAGGGGACTCCCGAGAATAACACTGCTATCGTGGCCACGACTCTCCTGCGACGCGGAGGAGGATCGGTCATGTCGCACGACAGGACGACGCGCATCGAGCGCGACACGATGGGGGACATGGAAGTTCCCACCGAGGCCTACTACGGCGCCTCGACCCAGCGGGCGGTGATCAACTTCCCCGTCAGCGGGCTCCGCCTCCCGCGCAGGTTCCTCCGGGCGCTCGGGCTGATCAAGGGAGCGGCGGCCCGGGTCAACGCCGAGCTGAAGCTGCTCGACCCGAAGCTCGCGGAGGCGATCGCCCGCGCGGCCCAGGAGGTCGCGGACGGGACGTTGGACGCGCATTTCCCGATCGACGTCTTCCAAACCGGCTCGGGGACGTCGACGAACATGAACGCCAACGAGGTCATCGCCAATCGCGCCGCGGAGATCCTCGGCGCGGCGCGCGGCGCGCGGGGCGTCGTGCACCCGAACGACCACGTCAATCTGGGACAATCGTCGAACGACGTCATCCCGACGGCGCTCCACCTCGCGGCCGACCTCGCGATCCACGAGGATCTGCAGCCGGCGGTGTCCCTCCTCGGCGTGGAGTTGCGCGCGAAGTCGAAGGCGTTCTGGGGCGTCGTCAAGACGGGTCGGACCCACCTCCAGGATGCGACGCCGATCCGCATGGGGCAGGTCTTCCTCGGGTACGCCGGGCAGATGGACAAGTCGTCCGAGCGGCTCCGTCAAGCGGAGAAAGAGCTTGGGCTCGTGCCGCTCGGCGGGACCGCCGTCGGCACCGGCGTCAACACCCACCCCGAATTCGCGAAGCGGGTGCTGGCGATCGTTTCGAAGGAGGTCGGCATCGACGTCCGCGAGACCGACAACCACTTCCAGGCCCAGGCGACGCTCGACGCCGTCGTTCAGGCCTCCGCGACGGTCCGCACCGTCGCCGTCAGCCTGACGAAGATCGCCAACGACATCCGCCTCCTGGGCTCCGGCCCGCGCTGCGGCTTGGGCGAGTTGGCCCTTCCGGAAGTGCAGCCCGGCAGCTCGATCATGCCGGGAAAGGTCAATCCCGTGATCGCGGAGTCGCTGATCCAAGCCGCGGCCCAGGCGGTCGCGAGCGACTTCGCGGTGCTGCAGGCGGGCCAGGGAAGCTTCTTCGAGCTCAACACGATGCTCCCGTTCGCCGCCCACAACATCGTCGGGTCGATCGAGATCCTGGCTGCCGCGACGCGGAACTTCGCCGAGCGGTGCGTGCGCGGCTTGGCCGCGACCGAGCGGGGTCCGGAAATGGTCGAGCGCGGCCTCGCGGTCTGCACGGGGCTCGTTCCGCTCATCGGGTACGACGCGGCGGCGGCGATCGCGAAGCAGGCGGCGCGATCCGGGCGGACGGTGCGGGAGGTGGCGCGCGAGACGACGAAGCTCACCCCCGAGCAACTCGACGCCGCGCTCGATCCGTTCAAGATGACCGAGCCCAGCGCCGGCTGACGGCGCGTCAGCCGCCGATCTGGTGCATCGTGCGAACCAGGGGGATCGCCGTCCGCGACTCCAGGATGTCGAGCGCCCCGCCCCGGCCTTTGCGCGCCACGGCGTCACGCATCAGCCCCGCGAGCACCTCGTCGCCAGCCCCCGAGCGCAGGGGCTCGCGCAGGTCGGTTTCCCGGTCGTCGTAGAGGCAGACGCGGAATTTGCCGTCGCAGGTCAAGCGGATCCGGCTGCACGCCGAGCAGAACGGGGCCGTGACCGAGTCGATGAACCCGACGGCGCCCCGCCCGTCTTGGTAGACATAGCGCGATGCCGGCGCGTGAGGGTCCCCGTCGGGGTCGCGAGCGATCGGCCATTCCGCGGCGATGGCGCGACGAATGGCGGCCCCTCTCACGACGCGCTCGAGATTCCAGGAATGATCGTTCTCGAGCGGCATGAACTCGATGAACCGCACCTCGTAACCGTTCTCCCGGCCGAAGCCCGCGAGATCCACCGCCTCGCGCTCGTTCTCGCCGCGAAGCAGCACGGTGTTGATCTTGATCGGCCCGAGCCCGGCGGCGCGCGCCGCTTCGAGCCCTCTCAACACTTCGGACAGACGGTCGCGCCCGCTCAGCTTCGCGAAGCGGTCGCGGTCGAGGGTGTCGAGGCTGACGTTCACGCGCCGCAAACCTGCCTGCGCGAGATCGGGAGCGAGCGGCCCCAGGAGAACTCCGTTCGTCGTGAGCGAGAGGTCGGCAAGGCCGGGCAGCCGCGCCAACATGGCGATCAGCGCCGCCACGTCCCGGCGCACAAGCGGCTCCCCTCCTGTGACGCGAAGCTTCACCACGCCCTGCGCGATCGCGATGCGAGCGACGCGGGCGATCTCCTCGAAGCTCAAGATCGCGGCGTGGGGGAACCACACCGGCTCCTGCGGCATGCAGTAGGCGCACCTCAGATTGCAGCGGTCCGTGATCGACAGCCGCAAGTCGTCGTGCGTCCGCCCGAAAGAATCGACGAGTGCCACGTGAGGTCCTCGCGCAAGTAGTATACAAACGTGAACGAGGCGCTCCGCCCATGGCTCGCCGCCGCCCGGCCCGATCAGGCGCTCCTCGCTCCGCTCGCGGTTGCGGTCGGGTCGTCCTACGCGCACTTCGACGCTCAACACGGCCCGGGCCTTTCTGCCCATGCGGTGGTCACTCTCGGGGCCTTCGCGGCAGCGACGGGGGTCAACCTCGTCGATCATGCGTGGGATCGATCGGCGGCAGCGCCTCCGGATCCGAAGTCGACGGCGCGGCCCGTGCTCGTCCCCGTCGAAGCGTGGGATGCGTTCGTCGCGGGAGCCGGTGCGTTGACGGTCGCCGCGCTGTGCGGGATCGGGTTGGTGTCGCTCGCCGGTTCCGCCGCCTTGGGATACGGCACGCTCGCGGTGATCCTGGGCGTCGCGCGCGGAGCGCCGATGGTGGGACTGGATACGCTGGGGTGGGGGTTGGGAGATCTCGCCAACATCCTCGCCCTGGGCCCACTCGCCGCGGAAGTCGGGTACGGCTCGCAGGCCGGAGCCGGTTCTTCGGGAGCGTTTCTGGTGGGAATCCCTGTCGGGCTCGCCGCCGCGTCCCCTCTGTTCGCGAGGCATCTCGCGGCCATCGGTTCGGCTGCGGCTCGTCCGTCCACGACGCTCGAGCAGTTGGGACGGCGCGATGCTCGCTTGACCCTCGTTGCGCTCCCGCTCTTGGCGGCCGCAGCCGTCCTCATCGTCGTGCGCGCCGGGGAGTACGGACGCTGGGCCTCCACGGCCCTCGCACCTCTCGCCGCCGCGGCTGTCGCGGCGTGGCGTCTCCCCGAACCCGCGAGCGAGGATGAGTACGGCCGGTGGACCCGATGGGCGATCGGATGCGCGGCTGCCGCGATCGTTTTGATCGGCGCCGCGATCCGGATCGCCTCCCCCGACTGACATTGAACCCCTGCCGGCGCGTATAAGATGAAAGGATGCGCAACCGCCCCTCGCGGTCGCGCGTCTCATAAGGGCGTGGAGAGGCCGGCGTTGAGCGAGTTTCTGGCCGCGACGGAACGTGCGGTCTCTCCGTCCGGCGGCGGAGCCGCGCCTCGATTCGAGCCCGGAGCGACCTCAGGTGCGGGGGCGTGGCGCTTCACGGTCGTCTGGGCGATCGGCTGGGCGCTCGCGGGGCTTGCGGTCGCGATCGGGATCGTGTTCTCGCGAGGCTCGTCCGACTTCCGGCCGCTTCTGATCTCGAGCGTCTTGTTCGCTGAGGTCGTCGGATGCACCGCGCTCGTCTCGGCGCGGCTCGTTTTCCCCTTCTACGCCAAGCTGCCGTTCGCGCTCCGCGTCGTGCTCCAGATGCTGACCCTCGTCGCCGGCACGGTCGCCGGCTCGGGAGCGGTCTTCGCCGCGCAGCCGTTCTATCTGCTGGCGAACTACCGTCTCGTCGCCATGATCGTGCTCATCAACGCCGTCATCGGTGTCTTCGTCGGCATCCTCCTCCACACCTACGACGCGATGCGACGTCAGCTCGAGGCGAACTTTCGCTCGCTGCGCGAGAAGGAGGCCCTGGAGCGGGAGGTCGAGATCGCGCGCGAGGTGCAGCGTGAGCTCCTCCCGCGGGGCGTGCCGACCGTCCGGGGACTCGAGATCACGGGCGTCTGCATACCCGCGGTCGGCGTCGGCGGGGACTACTACGATTACCTGCCCCTCCAGGACGAGCGCATCGGACTGGTGATCGCGGACGTCTCCGGCAAGGGGATTCCCGCCGCGCTGCTGATGGCGGGACTCCAGGCCTCCGTGAGGAGCCTGGCCCTGCCGGGCGTGTCGCCGTGCGAAATCAACCGCCGCCTGAACGACATGCTCCACCAGACGACGTCGGCCTCCCGATACGCGACGCTCTTCTTCGGGCTGTACGACCCTCAAGATCGGTCGCTCCATTACAGCAACGCAGGGCATTTCCCCCCGATCCACATCGGAGCGCACGGCACCGCATACCTCTCTCAAGGCGGACTCCCGATCGGCCTCATGCCGACCTCGCTGTATGGGGAAGGAAGGCGCGAGCTGGGACTCGGCGACCTGTTGGCGCTGTACACCGACGGCGTCGTCGAGACCCCGAACTCCGCCGGTGAAGAGTTCGGCAGCACACGCCTCGTCGAGATGCTGATGCAGCACCAGGATGCGCCGCTCCCCGACCTTCTCGCGCGCGTCATCGAGGCCGTGGGCCGATGGAGCGGCGGCGGATCGCCGCACGACGACATCACGCTGGTGCTGGCGCGAACCCGATGAGGCGGCCCGGCGCGTTCTCGCTTCCCGCGCAGGTCGTCCTCTGGGCGGCCGGAAGCTCTGCGGCGGGGGCCGTCATCGGGCTCGCCGTCGGGCTGTTCCTCGAAAAGCCGCTCGGACCGACGCTGCTTCTGATGAGCCTGCTCTTCGGCACCGTCGTCGGCGTCACCGTTTTCGTCTGCTCGGTCGCGCTCTATCCCCTGCTGCGCAACTTCAACCCGTGGGTCCGATGGGGGCTGCTCGGCATCGGCCTGTTGGCTGGATCCGCGGCCGGCACGGCCCTCGTCGTCTGGCGCTTCCTCTTCTTCGTGCTCTCCGACACGCGGCAGGCACTCGCGGTGTTCACCCTGAACGCGGTGCTCGCGCTCCTCATGGGCGGCCTGGCTCACGCCTACGAGGGGATGCGTTGGCGTCTCGCGGAGTCGCTGCGCGAGGTCGAGGAGGTGCGGCTCGTGGAGGCGCAACTGCAGGAGCAGGCCGCCAAGGCGGAGCTGCAGGCGCTCCAGGCCCGCATCAACCCTCATTTCTTCTTCAACACGTTGAACACGATCTCGGCGCTGCTCGTCGAGGACCCTGGCAAGGCCGACGATGTGGTGCAGACGCTCGCCGACCTCTTCCGTTACACGTTCAAGGCAGCGCACGCCGGCGCGGTGCCGTTGGCCGAGGAGCTGGAGTTCGTGGACGGATATCTCGCCGTCGAGAAGGCGCGATTCGGCGACCGCCTCAGCGTCCGATGGACGATCGACCTCGCCGCGCGGGCCGCTCGGATCCCCGGTCTCCTCCTCCAGCCGCTCGTCGAGAACGCGGTCGGCCACGGCATCGCGCCCGTCCCGGGCGGCGGGACGGTGCGCATCGGTGCGCGTCTCGACGGGGACCGGCTGATCGTCGAGGTCGAGGACGACGGAGCCGGGCTCAAGCGCGAGAGCGCGACGTTGATCCGCGAGGAGCACGGGCTGGGAAACGTGCGTCGCCGGATCGCGACCGCGACGCGGGGGCGCGGAACGCTCGAGATCTCCCCCTCCCCCTCGGGGCGGGGAACGCTCGCGAGGATCACGCTGTGAAGCTGCGAGTGGTCATCGTCGACGACGAGAAGCCGGCGAGAGACCGCCTCAAGCGGCTGCTGGCCGGGCTGCCCGACATCGAGCTCGTCGGCGAAGCGGAGGACGTCGCCGGCGCCGTGGAGCTGTTCGATCGGGCGACGCCCGACCTGTGCCTTCTCGACGTCCAGATCCCCGGTGGGGACGGGTTCGATGTGCTTCGCCTCGCGAGCCATCTCCCCCAGGTGGTTTTCACGACCGCATTCGACCACTACGCGGTGCGGGCGTTCGAAGTGAAATCGGTCGACTACCTGCTCAAGCCGGTCCATCGCGACCGCCTGGAAGACGCTGTCCGCCGCGTGCAACAGGCGTTGGAGCGCGGGGCCGGCGATGCCGGCACGATCCGCCGGCTCCTCGAGGAGCTTCGCGCGCAGCGACCCGCGACGGCGCCGCTGCGGATCCCCGCAAAGCGCGGGGCGAAGATCCTGCTTCTCGATCCCGCCGAGGTGATTTGGTTCGAATCGGAAGGGGAGTTGGTCCACGCCAGGACGCCGGACGGTCGGGCCCTCGTCGAGCGGCCCTTGACCGAGATCGAGGAGCTTTTGGCCGGGTCGTTCTTTCGAATCCACCGCAGCTATCTCGTCAATCTTTCGAAGGTGGGCGCGATCGTGCCGGAGGACGGCGGAACCTATCGGGTCGTCATGAGGGACGAAGCCCAGACCCCTCTCCCCCTCTCCCGGCGGCAGGCCCAAAAACTGCGGGAGATCATCCCGTGGTAACCGCCGCTGGCCCCTCGGAATCGACCGCTCGCAGGGAATCCGTAGCGGGCGCGTTACAGCCGCGTTACAACTCGCATCGAGGACGGAGGAACGCGATGAGACCAGCCAGGACGCGGGAGATTCCGACGCGGCTCGGCCTGCTCCTCGCCCTCCTCTGCCTTGCGACGCCGGCCCTCGCCCGCGAGAAAGAGCCGCCTCCCATCCCGGAGCCGCCGGAGCCCCCGGGCAAGCCCGAGATCTCGGTGCAGGCTTTCACGGTTCGTGCAGGCGAAACTCACAAAGGCAACGTCTTCCGTTTCGCGCAGTCCGTCGCCATCGAGGGGACGCTCGACGGCGATCTCTGGGTGACGGCCCAGTCGGTTCGAATCTCCGGCGTGGTCACGGGGGACGTGTTCGCCGCGGCCAGCGAAGTCAATGTGACAGGCGAGATCCGGAAGTCGTTCCGCGCCGCGGCGGGAAACGTCGTCGTCGACGGAACGGTCGAAGGGAACGCGGTCGCGACCGGCGGCTCCCTGACCCTGGGGAGCAAGGCCCACGTCAAGGGCAACGTCTCGTCCTACACGGGCCAGCTCATGCAGCACGGCGTCATCGACGGATCGCTCGACTTCACCGGCGGCACCGCCGCGCTCGGAGGACAGGTCCACGAGGACGCGACGCTGACCGCGGACGCCATCGCGATCGAGCCCGGCGCGCGCGTCGACGGGGACGTCACCTACTCCACGCGCAACCGGATGGACGCCGAGCTGAAAGCGATCACGGGCGGCGACGTCTCCTACGACGAGCGCGCGATCAATCGGAAGCGAGCGAAGGCGCGGCAGGAGAGCGACTTCCGACCCTCGAAGTTCGGCGTCGGCAAGTGGATCGCCTTCTTCACCGCGTCGTTTCTCTTCGGCTGCGCCCTCTTGGCCCTGTTCAAGGAGTATGAGCCCAAGGTCTCGCAGGCGATCGCGACGGACGCGCTGCGATCCGCCGGGATCGGATTCGTCTCGATCCTCGTGACGATCGCCGTCTGCCTCTCCGTTCTCCTCATCATCACGATCCCGTTCATCTTCATCTACTTGCTCGCTTACATCATCGCGCTCTACCTCGCCAAGATCCCGGTTGCGATCTGGCTCGGGCGATTCGTCCTGGAGAGGATCAGGCGCCCGTCGGGCCCGTTCCTCGCGCTGTTTGTCGGGCTCGTCCTGCTCTACCTGATCTTCATGATCCCGGTCCTCGGCGCGCTGGCGCAGTTCCTCGCCGCGATTCTCGGGCTCGGGGCGATGACCACGACTTACCTCGCTCACCGCCAGGCGCGACGGGTCCCCGCACCTAGCGCGGCTCCCGTCCCCGGTACCGCAGCACCTTGACCGTCTCGAGCGTGATCATCCCCTCCACCACCATCTCGTCGAGGACCGGCA
The DNA here is from genome assembly GCA_964511835.1 of uncultured Acidobacteriota bacterium. Classification (GTDB taxonomy): domain Bacteria; phylum Acidobacteriota; class Polarisedimenticolia; order Polarisedimenticolales; family DASRJG01; genus DASRJG01. The sequence continues at coordinate 9,464 of CAZEII010000002.1, forward strand.
GGAAGTCGTGGATCTTGTCCTCGGCGTCGACGATCTCGATCACCATCGGGAGGTCTTCGGAGAGGCGCAGGATCTTCGCGGTGTGAATGCGCGAGTTCGCGCCGAACCCCATCGGACCGCGAAGCACCGTCGCTCCCGCCAGCCCGTGCTCGCGCGCCGCCGCCACGATCGCTTCGTAGAGTGGCTTCCCGTGCCAGCGATCCGATTCGCCGATGAAAATTCGAAGAAGCTTACCCTCGCCTTCGAGCTTCATCGCAACGCCTCCTCGGCCACCGTCACCTATCCTATGCGATGATGGCGGCGCCATGGAGAAGGCATACAAGAACAACGACTTCCTGATGAGCCGCGAAGCGCGGCCGCTGAGGATTCTCTCCGAGTACGTCGAGCCGCAGGCCCGCTTCGCTCGCTACCGCATCGCGGACACGGTCGTGTTCTTTGGGTCGGCGCGCGCGCTGCCGACGGACAAGGCCGAGGAGGCCCTCGTCAACGCGAAGGCGACGGGAGATCCCGCCGCGATCACGCGGGCCGAGGGCGGGATGCTCCTCTCCCGGTATTACGAGGACGCGAGGACGTTGGCGCGCTCGATGACCGAGTGGTCGAAGTCCCTGTCGAACATCAGCCGGCGGTTCATCGTCTGCTCCGGAGGAGGCCCCGGCATCATGGAGGCCGCCAACCGCGGGGCCTCGGACGCCCACGGCATCTCGATCGGGCTCGGCATCTCTCTGCCGGACGAGCCGACGATGAACGACTACATCACCCGGGAGCTGGGGTTCGAATTCCACTACTTCTTCATGAGGAAGTTCTGGTTCGTCTACCTCGCGAAGGCGCTCGTGGTTTTTCCGGGCGGATTCGGCACGATGGACGAGCTCTTCGAGCTCCTGACGTTGGTCCAGACGCGGAAGAGCAGCAAGACCATGCCGATCGTTCTTTACGGAAGGGCCTTCTGGACCGAGGCTCTGAACTTCAACGCCCTGATCCGGTGGGGGACGATCTCGGCCGCGGATCTCTCGCTGTTCCACGTGGCCGACTCCCCCGAGGAAGCCTTCGCGTATCTCACACGCCAGCTCGGGTCGCTTTACGGAGAGAAGGACGCGGAGCCCCCCTCCGTCTAGGCTGATCGTGCCGATTCGCGCTCAAATCGTTCGTGGCGTCGCGTGGTTCCGGCTCGCGGTGCGCCGACGCTTCCGCCAGGACGACCGCGCGTACGGCATCGGGCTGACCCTCGCCGTCGGCGCCTGGGGCGCGATCGCCGCGGTCGGCGTTCGCTACGCGGGGCTCGCGGCGCAATGGATCGCCCTCCACGACTCGAGGGAGCCGCTCCGTGCGGCGCGTGCCCTGGGCTTCCCGATGATCGTCGTCGTCCCCGCGGCCGGTGGGGTGATCTACGGTCTGATCATCCGGCTGTTCAGGCCGGGAAAGAGCGGCGAGGGGACGTCCGAGATCATGGAGGCGGTTTCCCTCTCCGGCTCCGCGCGCCTCGATCTGCCCCGCTCCGTCAAGAAGTCGCTCGCATCGGTCGTCCTCAACGCTCTCGGGGGATCGGTCGGCCGCGAGGGACCGATCGTACAGCTCGCCTCAGCGGGAGCGTCGCGCTTGGCTCAGGGTCTTCGCGTTCCGCTCGAGAGACGGCGCGTGATGATCGGCTGCGGCGCCGCGGCGGGCATGGCCGCCGCCTACAACGCGCCGATCGGGGCCGCGATGTTCGTCATGGAGATCGTGCACGGCAACTTCGCCCTCGAGGTCTTCGGACCGGTGGTGCTCGCGTCGGTGACGGCCACGATGGTCTCCTGGGGTGCCTTCGGATCGGCCCCGCTCTACCCCGTTCCCCTGGAGCCCGCCCCCTCGCTCCTGGCTCTGCCTTTGTTCGCCGTGCTGGGAGCGCTCGTCGCTTGGACCGGCGTCGTCTTCCGCAGCTCCGTCGAGATCTCCGAGCGGCTGTTCAAGAAGATTCGCCTGCCCATCGAGGCGCGGGCCGGGATCGGCGGCCTGGTCGTCGGGCTGCTCGCTTGGTGGATCCCGGAAGTCTGGGGGAACGGCTACGACGGCGTGCGCGAAGTTCTTGCGGCGACGGTCGCGCCGACGGTCCTGCTGCCCCTTCTCGTCACGAAGATCGCCGCGACCTCGTCGTCCCTCGGCTCCGGCGGCTCGGGCGGCGTGTTCACTCCCGCGCTTCTCATCGGCGCGGCTGCGGGGGCCGTGTTCGGGCTGGGCGCCGCGCATGCCCTCCCCGCGCTCCACGTCGGGCCGGTCTTCTTCGTGCTCGCGGGAATGACCGCGGCGATCGCCTCGACGACGTTCGCGCCGATCACCGCGATGATCATGGTTTTCGAGATGTGCCAGAACTACGGCGCCGTCATGCCGCTCGCCATCGTGACCGTGACGGCGACCTGGGTCGCCCGGAGCCTGAGGCGCGATTCCATCTACACCGAATCGCTCCGGCGGCGCGGCATCGACTTCGACGTCGCCTTCGAGCAGATGGCGCTGGCCTCGCTCCGCGCCGAGGACCTGATCCGGACCGATCCGCTCACCGTCACCGCCGACGCCCCCGTCTCGGAGGTGCTCGACCTGTTTGCCAAGAGCCGCTCCACCGCCGTGTACGTCATGCGGGACGGGCGGCTCGTCGGCGCCATCGATCTCCGCGACGCCTTCCAGGTCGCCGAATCGACCAAGCGCCGGGACACCCTGACCGCGATCGACCTGGTGCGCGACGTCCCGCGCGTCACGCCGAGAACGCCGCTCGACGAGGTCATGAGGCGCTTCTCGCTCCTCGAGTTGGCCCAGCTCCCCGTCGTCGCACTGCACGATCCCGATCACCTGGTCGGAAGCGTCGCGAGGCGCGACGTGGTCTCCGCGCTCGATCGCGAGGTGCTCCGGCGCCGGATGCTCCTGGCGCAGTACCTCGGCGCCTCCGTGCCCTCGGAGTTCGGGGCGCGGCGCGGGGGCGACCTCGCGATCGACGAGCACCCCGTTCCCGAGTCCTGGATCGGCCTCTCTCTGCAACAGGCCGATCCCTACCGGACGAGCGGCGTGTTCGTGCTCGCCGTGAAGCCCGAGGGAGAGGCGGAGTCGGAGGAGATCACGCCCGTTCCCGCCGACCACACCTTCCGCGAGGGCGACCGGGTCGTCCTGCTCGGCTCGAAGGCCGCCCTCGAGCGCACGACGTGACCGCGACCGTCCGCAGCGTCGAGGCGGGAGCCGGCGACGCGGGCCTCACCGTTCAACGGCTGCTCCACGATCGGCTCGCGATCTCGAACGCGGAGGCGAAGGGGCTCATCGCCTCCCGCTGCGTCACGCGCAACCGGCGCATCGTCGTCAAGCCCGACGAGCGCGTCGCCGCCGGCGACCGTCTCGCCGTCTCGGCGGAACGCGGACGCAAATACCGGGACGCGGCGCACCCCCCCCGGCAAGGCGACGGCTGGCGCGTCGTCCATGAAGACGACGACCTCGTCGTCGTCGACAAGGACGCCGGGCTCCTGACCGTTCCGGCTGCCGTCGCGGCCGACGACTCCCTGGAGGAGCTGCTGCTCGCGTCGTACCGGAAGAGCGGGCACAAGAAGCCGGCGCTCCACGTCGTCCACAGGATCGACCGGTTCACGTCCGGCCTCGTCGTCTTCGCCCGGAATCATCCGGCGGCGATGGAGCTGCGGCGCCAGTTCAAGGAGCGGTCTCCGGAGCGGATCTACGTCGCGGTCGCGGAGGGGGTCGTCGCGCCCGATCGCGGCCGGCTGACCCACTCGCTCGGCGAGAATCCGAAGAGCTTGAAGGTCCACGTGGTCGCGAACGCGAGCGAGGGGCGGGCCGCCTCCCTGCGCTACAGGGTGGTCGAGCGGTACCCGCACGCCACCTTGCTGGAGATTGCCCTCGAGACCGGCCGGCGGAATCAAATTCGGGTGCAGCTCGGAGCGATCGACCACCCCTTGGTCGGGGACGTGTCCTACGGGCGTCCGTCTCCCTTGATCCCGCGAGTGGCGCTGCACGCCCACCGACTGTCCTTCCTCGCGCCGCGCGGGAGGAAACGGTTGCGGTTCGAGTCCCCGATTCCCGCCGATCTCAAGCGGCTGCTCAAGAAGCTGAAGGGCGGAGCGTCCGTTTCGTCGCCGTTGTCGTGAGTTTCGAGCGTCCCGGGCTCGCGAAATCGTTTGATGGCGCCGCGGTCTCCTCATATATTGGTGGAGCCCCGGACGTGGCCTTCGACGGGAGTTCCTACGTGATCGCTCGCCGCTTCGCCCTGACGCTCTTGGTCGTGTTGTTCCCCCTCCTGGGGGCGCGCGCGCAGGAGCCCGCGGCGGCCGACCCGTTCCCCCGCTCGGAGTCGATGCGTGAAGGGGTGGAGTTCTGGAAGAACGTGTGGACGAAGTGGAGCCTGCAGCAGGTCGTCCTCCACGACACCGATCACCCGTCGCTCATCTACGAAGTATTCGAGCTCCCCCCTCCCGCGGGCGACGTCTACACCGACGCGCAGCGCGAGTACGTCAAAGGGCGCCGCGAGGCGCTGCAGATTCGCCTCGCCATCGTCGAGACGAAGGTGACGGAGGGCATCCCGCTCGACGACGACGAGAAGGCGCTGGTTCTCAAGATCACCGATGCCGCGGGGAGCGACGGGCTGACCGGGGCCTCGACACGGGTTCGCTCGCAGCGGGGGCTGCGCGAGCGGTTCCGCCGCGGGCTCGAGATCGCCGGGCGCTACCATGATGCCTTCGTCCGGGTGTTCCGCGAGGCGGGCCTGCCGGAGGGCCTCGCCGACCTTCCGCACGTCGAATCTTCGTTCCAGGCGGAGGCGCGATCGTCGGCGGGCGCCGTCGGGGTTTGGCAGTTCACGCGGAGCGCCGCGCGGAAGTTCCTGCTGATGACGGCGGGTCTCGACGAGCGGCTCGATCCGGTGGCCGCCGCCCGCGGTGCCGCCCGCTATCTCAAACAAGCGTACGACGAGCTGGGATCGTGGCCGATGGCCATCACGGCGTACAACCACGGCGTCGAGGGGATGCGCGCCGCGCGGGACCGGTTCGGCGTCGACTTCGATCGGATCCTCAGCGAGTACGACGGCCGCACGTTCGGGTTCGCATCGAAAAACTTCTACAAGGAATTCCTGGCCGCGCGTGATGTCGCCGGCGATCACGCCTCGTTCTTCCCCGAAGGGGTCGCTCCCGAAGCGCCTCTCGCGCGCGACCGCGTGAGGCTCGAGAAGCCGACGCCGGCGGCGACGATCGCCGCGCGCTATCACCTGACGGTCGGAGGGCTCGCGGGGATCAATCCGGCCTGGACGGCACGGGCTCTTCGTGGGAGCGCACCGCTCCCCGCCGGGACGGAGGTCTGGCTCCCCGCGGGCACGCTCGAGCACGTCGCCGGGCTGGGGAAGCGTCACCCCGCGACGGCCAAGACCCCGACCACGGACGGAACGCGTGGGAGAAGCTCGGTACACCAATAAGGGCTTCGGCCTCAAGCAGGTCATCGGCGGGCAAGTCGTCCGCGATTACGCCAGCCCGCTCGTCGACAGGTTGCGGGCGGAGGGATTCGTCCTCGTCGCGGGCGACCTGACGTTTCGTCTGGCCCAGGAGTTCGGCTTCTGCTACGGGGTCGATCGCGCGATCGAGTACGCCTACGAGACCCGCGAGAAGTTCCCGGACAAGAACCTGTTCATCACGGGAGAGATCATTCACAACCCGCGGGTCAACGCGAGGCTCGTCGAGATGGGCATCCGCTTCCTCGACGCGGAGGACGGCGGCACGTCGTGCGCGCAGCTCTCGGCCCAGGACGTCGTGCTGCTCCCGGCGTTCGGAGTACCGGTCGCGACGATGGCGCGGCTCCGCGAGGCCGGGTGCATCGTGGTCGACACCACGTGCGGATCGGTCTTGAACGTCTGGAAGAACGTCGAGCGGTACGCGAAGGAAGGATTCACCGCCCTGATTCACGGCAAGTGGGATCACGAAGAGACCCGCGCCACGTCCTCGCGCGCCCTCCTGCACCCGGGCGGCCAGTACCTGATCGTCCGGGACATGGATGAGGCGCTCGTGGCGGCCGCGTATGTCGAGCGCGGCGGGAATGCCGCGGCGTTTTGCGTCCGGTTCGAGAACGCGATCGCTCCCGGGTTCGACCCCGACGTCCACTTGCTGCGGCTCGGCTGCGCGAACCAGACGACCATGCTTTCCGGAGAATCGCTGGCGATCGCGGAGCGGATGCGACAAGCGCTCTCCGCGAGATTCGGCCCCGAGGAGGGCGCAGCGCGGTTCCGGGCGTTCGACACGATTTGCAGCGCGACTCAGGAACGCCAAGATGCGCTCCACGCGCTGATCGACGGCCACACGCTGGACCTCCTCCTGGTCCTCGGCGGATACAACTCGTCGAACACGACCCACCTGCTCGAGATCGGCCTCGCGAAGGGCGTTCCGACGTACCACATCAGCGACGCGGCGTGCCTGTCGAGCGCGGAGGCGATCCGCCACCAGCCCCTGGGCGCTTCGGCCGAGACGATCTCGCGTGGCTGGCTCGGCGAGGGACCGCGCGTCATCGGCATGACCGCGGGAGCATCGACCCCCAATGCGGAGCTGGAGCGGGTCATCCGGAGGGTGGCCTCGCTCCGAGGAGTCGAGCCGGCCTGATTTCGACGTGCTATCGTCGGCCGCCGGTGAGACCGTGACCCTTACGAAGAAGCCGTCGTTCCCGCGCAGGGATCGCCGCCGCGACGCCGTGGCTCACGTGCCGCGCAAGCGGCTCTCCGCCGCCCCGGCCGCGAAAGTCGTCGTCGACCGCCACGGTCCTTTGCACGCCGAGATCGTCGTCGTCGGCCGCGAGCTGCTGCGGGGGCAGCTGCGAGAGGGGAACGCTTCGTGGATCGCGGGCGAGCTGACCCGCCGCGGGGCGCTCGTCCATCGGGTGACGATCGTCGATGATCTCGAGCGATCGATCATGAACGCGGTATCGGAGGCGCGCGAGCGCGGAGTACACCTGATCGTCACGACCGGCGGGCTCGGCCCCGCGCAGGACGACCGAACCCTTGCTGGCGTCTCCGAGGCCCTGCGGCTCCCGCTGACGATGAGCCCTCCGGCGCGGGACATGGTCGAGTCGGCCTACCGCGCGCTCAAGGGCGCTCGCATCGTCGGCAGCGCAGCGCTCAACGCGTCGCGCGAGAAGATGTGCTTCCTCCCGGTGGGTGCGGAGGCCATCCCGAACCCCGAAGGCGTCGCCCCCGGGATGGTTCTGAGGCTGACCGGTGGCGCGGCCGTGGTCTCCGTTCCCGGACGCCCCGAGGAATCGAAGGTGGTCTTCGAGGCGGCGATGCGGCGCGTCCGCGATCTCCTTCCGTTGCGCGCGTCGGCCGAGAGGGAGCTCGAGGCGCCGACCTCCGACGAATCCGCCATGCGTCCGGTCCTCGACCGCGTGACGGCGGAGTTTCCGGGCGTGTGGGTGAAGTCCCACCCCCCCTCCTCGCGGCGGCGCGATCCGATCCGCGTCACGCTCCAGTCGTTCGCTCCGACTCAGAAGGAAGCCGACACGCTCGTCGAAGGCGCCCTGCGTCGCCTGCTCGCCCTGTCGGGTAGCCGCTAGACCGGCTCCGCCTTGAGGTCCCCATGCCGCGTTTCGCCGTCGCTTTCGCCCTGGCGGTCTTGATGTCCCCGTCGATCACCGCGGCCGTGCCCAAGCCGTCGATACCGCCGGGAGTCGTCGAGACGACGGTCGCGAAGATCGTCTCCTCGGGCGGCGCCTCCGTCGAGGCCCGCGCTCGCCGCGGCGTCACGCAGATCGCGCAACGCTGGTTCGCCGACGACGGCGACGCCGCGGCGTTCACGTCGTTCTGCACCGAGAATTTCATCGCCGACGAGAAGGCGCTCTCGGCGTCGTTCACCCGGTTGGAATCGGTGATGGAGCAAGTCGACGGCCACTTGCACGAGATCCGCCGGATGGTCCTGACGCCGCAGGACCTCGACACCGGTCCGGTGTCGACGCTCGACCTCGAGCTCGGGGATCTCGACCTCGGCGCCCACGTCGACGACGACCTGTTCGCGACGAAAGCCGCATTTCTCGCTCTCCTGAACTTTCCCGTGGACACGCTCTCCGACCGGCTCGGCGGCGGCGCTTCGTGGCCGCGGTCGAGGTGGGCTGAATCGCGGATGATGGACCGGTGGGCGGTTCGCGTTCCCGCCGCGGTTTCCCAGGAGGCGACGAAGGCGTTCACCGCCGCGGATCAATACATCGCGCACTACGACATTTACATGGGCCGGCTGGTCGACGCGAGCGGGAAGCCGCTCGGGTTTCCGGCCGACCAGCGGCTGATCACCCACTGGGGATTGCGGGACGAGCTGAAGTCGCACTACGGGGAAGGACCGGAAGGGCTGACCAAGCAGCGCGCCATCCAGAAGGTCCTCGAGCGGATCGTCCGCCAGGAAATCCCGAAAGCCGCGATCGGGGGCGCGAGCTTCCCCTGGAGCCCCTACATCGCGGCGAAGGAAGCCGAACGCGAGCCCGACACGCGCTACGCGAAGCTGCTCGACGTTTTCCGGGCCGTTCGCGCGGCCGATCCCTATTGCCCGACCGCGCCGACGTTCATCCAACGCAAGTTCGAGATGGACCGGCAGATTCCCGAAAAGGAGGTCGAGGCTCTGCTGATCTCCGTCCTGTCGTCCGCCGAGGTCAAAGAGCTCGCCGGCGTCATCGAGAAGCGGCTCGGCCGGCCGCTCGAGCCGTTCGACGTCTGGTACTCGGGATTCTCCTCCCGCGCCGGGAAGAGCGAATCCGAGCTTGACGCGATCACGACGGCGAAGTACCCGACGGTCGCGTCGTTCCAGGCGGGGCTTCCGGCGATCCTCACCGGGCTGGGATTCTCGACCGACAAGGCGCAGTGGCTCGCCGACCGGATCGTCGTCGATCCGTCGCGCGGGGCCGGTCACGCGCTGGGCGCCGTCCGGCGCGAGGACAAGGCTCATCTGCGCACGCGGATCCCCCAGGGCGGGATGAACTACAAGGGGTACAACATCGCCATCCACGAGCTGGGCCACAACGTCGAGCAGTCGTTCTCGTTGGGCGAGATCGACCACTGGTCGATGAACGGCGTCCCGAACAACGCGTTCACCGAAGCGATGGCCTTCCTCTTCCAGAAGCGCGATCTCGAGCTGCTCGGCCTCTCCGACCCCGCGGATGCCGCAAACCACAAGAACGAAGCTCTGAACGACCTCTGGGCAACTTACGAGATCGGCGGCGTCGCCCTCGTCGACATGGCGGTTTGGCGATACATGTACGCGCACCCCGATGGCACCCCCGCGCAGCTCCGCGAGGCGACGCTGTCGATCGCGCGGGACGTCTGGAACACGTATTACGCTCCCCTCTTCCGCGTGAAGGACGTCGAGATCCTCGCGGCGTACTCGCACATGATCTCGAACGGCCTCTATCTCCCCGACTATCCGCTGGGGCACATCATCGCGTTCCAAGTGGCGAGGCAATTTCGCGGTAAGAGCTTCGGCGCCGAGTTCGAGCGCGTCGCGCGCCAGGGCCGCCTCACCCCCGACGCTTGGATGCGCGGCGCCGTGGGCGGCCCGCTGTCGGCACAAGCTCTCCTCGATGAAGCTCGAGAGGCGATGAGATAGGGATCTCTGAATCAGGGACGGTCCCCGATTTCTTGTCAAAGCGGCATCCGGGGAGCTTTGCAAGAAAACGGGGACCGTCCCTGATTCAGAGATCCTTATCTCGCGGCTGCGACCATCACGGCGAGCTTCGCCCGGGCGACGTCGGGCTGGAGGGAGCGGAGGCCTCCGTCGGGGACGATCCACAGGCGATCGGACGGGACGAGCCCGCGGGCGATCCCGATCCGCTCGCGGATCTCCCGCTCGCTCTCCACGCGCGGGTCCAGCACGTCGATGACGCCGATGCCGACGGCCCGGTCCGGCGGAACCGCGCGCGTGAACGCCGGCAGGTCCTCGAAGCCGCAGTGAGCCGCCGCGACGAGGAGGCCGTCGGCGGGGAGCGAGGCCAACTCGGCGCCGACGACTCCGAAGTCCGGATACCCGAGGTAGAGCCACGCTCGGGACCGGCCGCGAAGGGGCGCGATCGTCCGCTCCAGGGCCTCGCGCAGCAGCGGAAGTTCTTCCGGCCTTGCGCCGGCGGCCGGCTCGTCGATTTGAATCTCACCCGCCCCGGCCGCAGCGAGCTCGGCGGCTTCGTCGCGCACGATCTCGGCGAACGCCAGGCACAGCTCGCGCCGCGAGCCGTAGATCTCGTCGAACGAGCCGTCCATCAGAGTGTAGGGACCGGGAAGCACCGCTTTGATCGGCCCCCGCGCCGCGTCCCGCGCGAAATGCCAGCGGTCGATCGTCGTCGACGACGTCCGCGATAGCTCTCCGGTGATCCTCGGCCGCCTCACGTATCGGTCGCCGTACACGCGCACCCACCCGTCGATCTCGACGCCCGCGAGCCGCTCGGCGAACGTCGTCACCGGATCCGCACGGTCCATCTCCCCGTCGACCAGGAGATCGATCCGGAGATCGTCCTGGAATCGGATCGCGCGCCGTGTCGCGTCGTCCTCGAGCCTCCGGAGCGCGGCGGCGTCCAGCTCGCCCTCGGAGAAGTGGCGGCGGGCCCGATTGAGCTCCGGCGGCTTCGGGAACGAGCCGATCGACGTCGTCAGGAGCGCCATCGCCAGTCCTTCTGCAGCTGCTCGCGGAGGTAGCGGCACTGAAGCAGCTTGTCGAACGCCGCGTAGCGCGGGATCAGCTCGAGCCCGCACTGCGGCCCGACCATCACATCGCGCGCCATGAGGATCTCGCGGTAGGGCACGAGCGTCGCCGCGACGTCCGCCGAGGATTCGACGCGCGTGGTCCTGGCGTCGAACAGGCCGAGGTGGACTCCGCGCCCGTCCGGCAGCTTGGTCAGGAGCGGCCAGTTTCCCGCGCCATCGACCATATCGAGGCCGATGTGAGTCCCCGGGAGTTGGGCGAGGTCCTCCGCGAGCGGGGCGAGATCGCCGAAGAACGTCGAAAGGATCGTGGTCGCCTCGGGGCCCGCGGCGCCGAAGATCTGAGCCGCGGTTTCCGCCGCGATCTCCGCATCCTCGGGATGACGGCAGAGCATCGGCTCGTCGACCTGGAAGACCGAAACGCCCGCTGCGGCGAGATCGCTCACCTCGTCCGCAAGCGCCGTCGCGAGCGCGCGGGCGAGCGCGGCGCGATCGTGGTAGTGCCGGTCGCGTGCCGTGCGCGCGAGCATCACCGGCCCGGGGAGCGCAACCTTCAGCGTCTTCGGTCGCACGTCCAGCGCGAGCTTGGCCTCCCGCACGAGGATCGGCTCGCGGCGAGCGACGGGACCCTCGATCACCGGTCTGCGGTCGAACAGCCCCGTCGCAAACCAGCGCACGAGCCCGTCGAGCGCGACGCCGGCCAGCCGCGACGCGACGTGCGAGAAGGGACCACTCCACCTCACCTGACCGTCCGTCACCACGTCGACGAACGCGCGGCTCTGCTCGGCGACCATCATGGCGGCGACCTCGTCCTCGACGAGGGCGACGTCGGCATCGGTCACGCGCCCCGCCTCGCGCTCGCGCGCCATCCGCCTCAATTCCTGGTCCCACGGTGAGTCGCCGATCCGCGGATAGGAGGAATGAGTGGCGGATCGGATCACGGACGGCCTCCGGGGAGCCCTTTCTACGTCAGCCGGTGCCGAGGGGCAAGGACTTCGGGTGACACCGACGTCCCACGCCGCGCGTATCTCTGGCATGAGGAGACCGGACGAGCTCCTCGAGCTCGCGGCCGCCGAAGGGAGAGCCTAGCGGGAGAGTTCCCGCGCGTCGGCTTGAATTCGATCCATCCACACCTTGAGATGCGGCGCGTACTCGCGTGGGACACACTCGCCGCAGATCTCGTCGGCGAGCGTGGCGAGCACGCGCACGTTGGCGACGAGGGCGGGCGCCCTGCGGAAGTCGGGTGTGAGGCAAGCGAGAAGAATCCCGAATTCGCGCAGACCTCCCTCCAGGTGGGCGAGGATCGACTCGAGCACGTCCTCGTCGGGCGTGGTCTGCGGTCTGTACAGAAGATCGTGGACGGTCCGAAGCTCTCCCGCGAAGATCGCAGCGGCGCTCTCGACCCGCGTGAGCACGGCGGGAGGGGGCTGGCGTCCGTCGGCGCAGAGCGCGGCGATCTCCTGGATCTCGCGGACGACCATGTGGAGGTTGCTGCGGACGCGGCCGAGCCGATCCTCGAACGCGATCCGGTGGATTTCCTCGGTCAGCTCCTCCTGGCGTCCCGACACGAGCTTCGAGATGATCGCGCCGAACACGAGGAGGCAGGCCCCGCCTTGAAGCACGGCGATGACGCGCACGATGCCGACGGGGACGATGTCGCCGAAGCCGATCGAGAGCCCGGTGACGAAGCTGAAGTAGATGGCTTCGAGGAGAGCCGCCGCGCCGTGCCCCATCGGCTGGTAGGGCTCGCGCAGGCCGTGACCCGGCAGGAAGCTCAGAAGCCAGTAGACCACTCCGCATCCCAAGTTGATGACGAGCCACGTCCCGAGCAGAGCGTTGATCGACCGCCGCGAGACCCACGCGAGCGGCGAGAACCGCCAGCGGGGGATGGAGACGGCGGCGCGCGGTGGCCGGTCGGTCCGCTCGAACGCGCTCGCCGGCACAGGTCGGACCGGGACGAGCGGCGTTTCGCCGCGCTCGACAGGCAGCCCCGCTTCGATCCACTCCGCGATGCCGCCGTCGAAATCGCGCACGCGGGTGTACCCCATCTCCCGGAGCAGGCGCACGGCCCGCGCTCCCGCGTCTCACGTCGGGCTGGCGCAATAGACCGCGATGTCGGCGTTCTTTTCGGGAAGGACGATCGGGGCGCGCGCCGGGATCTCGGCCAGCGGGAGGGAGATCGAGCCGGGGATGCGCTGCCCTTTCCATGCCTCTCGGGCGAGCACGTTGACGATGGTCAGCGAAGGATCGCGCAGACGCGCGATCAGCTCGTCCCGCCCGATCTGGGGAACGGCGGACGTGACCATCAGGGCTTCCTCTTGGGATCGTCGGCGACTCTCTTCGTCGCGTCTTGGACGACCTTTCCCCCTTTTTCCATCGCGTCGGTCAAGGCCTTCTTCACCTTCTGGACGGGGACCGGCTCCTCCCCGCGCCAAATCCGCCGAAGCGCGTCGATGCCGCTGTCGTACCTCTTCGCGACAGCGTCCGGGGCGACGGCGTTCCCGATGTCGGCGACCACGCTGACGTACGGAGCGATCTTCGAGGTGGCGAGGAGCTTCGAGCCTCCGTCGGTCGACGCGACGAGCGGGTGAACGACGAACGCCGCCGCCAGGAGGGCCGCCAGGATCCCGAGAGCGCCGCCCGCGAGGCGATCGGGAAAGGAGAGCATCGCCAGCTTGAGGATCTTCCCGACCACCCACGCGACGAGACCTCCCAAGATCATGGTGGCCACGAAAACCAAGACGTACGCCCCGATGCGCGCCGGGGTCTGCGAGACGTGCCGGTCGGTCAGCACCTTGGCGATCGCATCCTGGTATCGGTTCGCGAGGATGAACGCGACGATAAACGTCAGGACGCCGATCAAGATGCGGACGAAGCCGCGCGCCAGCCCGATGGCGAAGCCAACCGCCAAGAGCACGATGAGACCGATGTCGAGGGCGTTCATGGGCTCATGGTAACGCGTCGGGCTCCCACCCCCGAAACAGATCGAACCAGAGCGCGAGACCGGCCCAGCGCCCCAGCGGCGCCATGCGGCGCTCGATCGTGCGATCCTTGATCTTTCGTCCTCCGTGGTACATCTCGGCGTAGCGCGCGCGCATCGAAGAGTCGAGAGCGAGCCCGTGCGGCTTGCCGAGGAACTTCAGGAGATTCTCCGCGACGTAGGGGCCGACCCCCGGGAGCCGGAGGATCTCCTTCTTGAGCTCGTCCGCCTCGCGCGGGTCGTCGTCCCACGAGGCGGGGTCTGCGGATCCGTCGGCCACCGCGCGCGCGAGTTGGACGAGATACGGCGCGCGGTACCCCGCGCGGACGACCTCGCGAAGCTCTCTCTCGCGCACGGTCGCGAGCCGCTCCGCCGTCGGGAACGAGCGCGCGCCGTCCGCGGTCGACTCGCCGTAGCACGCGACGAGCGCCGCGGTCATCTTCTTCGTGAACGCCCACGAGCAGTTCGTCGTCAGCACGAGCTTGACCACGTCCTCGAACGCCGTCGGCGACCGCAGGAATCTCCCCGACCGCGACGACGCGATCCAGCGGTACCGCGCGTCCCGCCGCACGCTCTTGTGAAACTCCCCGAGGTGGACGTCGAGAGCGAGCATCCGCCGCGCCGCGGCGACGAGCGTACGCCGCGTCGCCGCCTCGATCGACCCGGGGCTCTCGACCTCCACCGTGCGCGTCCGCGCCGTGAGGACGACCCGGCGGGCGCCCCCGCCTTCCAGGGGAACGATCGTGCTCAGCGCCCCGGTCGCGGCGTCGAGAGCGAACGGGGCCAGCTCGCACCAGCCGTGGCTCGCGAGGATCGACCGGAACGAGAAATCACGCGGGGCTTCGAGACGGACGAGCATGGCAGGAGACCCAGCCCGTCAGCGCTCTTGCGCGATGCGCTCGCCTTCGATCTGGAGGAGCATCCTCGGGGTGATGTCGCCGGTGGGGTAGCTGCCGGAGAAGCATGCCGTGCACATGTGCTCGATTCGCGGCGCCTTCTCGGTGACCGCGCCGACGAGGTCGTCGAGCGTCTGGTAGATCACGGCGTCGGCGCCGAGCGCGCGCGCGACCTCCGCGTGCGTGCGGTCGCGGGCGATGAATTCGCGCCGCGTGCTCATGTCGATCCCGTAGACGCAGGGATGGACCAAGGGGGGCGACATCGACGCGAAGAGCACGCGCCGCGCGCCGGCCTGCCGCGCGAGCTGCACGATCTGACGGCCCGTGTTGCCGCGCACGATCGAATCGTCGACGAGGAGGACGTCCTTGCCGCGGAACTCCTCCTCGATCGCGTTCAGCTTGTGGCGCAACGAGCGCTTTCGCTCACCGTCGTTCGGCATGATGAACGTCCTTCCGACGTACCGGTTCTTGACGAGCCCTTCGCGGTAGGGGATCCCCAAGGTCTGGGCCATCGAGAGCGCCGCCGTGCGCGCGGAATCCGGGATCGGTACCACGACGTCGGCCCGGTGCCCCGCCGCCCGAAATACGGACGCGAGGCGCTCGCCCATCCGGATGCGCGCCTCGTACACGGAGATCCCTTCGAGGTACGAGTCGGGGCGCGCAAAGTAGACGAACTCGAAGACGCAGGGATGGTGGTTCGGCTCGGCGACCTTCGTCATCGTCACGGTACCGGCGAGGTCGATGAACAGCGCCTCCCCGGGCGCCCCCCACGGGCGCAGCTCGTAGTCGATCGTCGAGAGGACGACGCTCTCGGACGCGACGGCGTACGTGTAACCGTGCCGCGTCTTGCGCCGCCCGAACGCGATCGGCTTGATCCCGTAGGGGTCGCGGAACGCAAACAGGCCGTGCCCCGCCACGAACCCGACCACGCTGTACGCTCCGCGAACCGTCCTATAGACCTCGCGGACCGCGGCGTGGTACGCCTCGAGCGAGAACGTCCCGTTCGCGGCGCGCGCGAGCGCTCCCGCGAAGACGTTGAGGATCACTTCGACGTCGCATCCGGAATAGAGCACGCGCAGCGCGTCGTGCTCGAGGTCTCCCTTCAGCTCGTCGTAGTTGGCGACGTTGCCGTTGTGGGCCATCGCGATGCCGAATGGGAAGTTGACGGTGAACGGCTGCGCGTCCTCGCCGCCGCCGGAGCCGACGGTCGGGTAGCGGACGTGGCCCAGCGCCATATCGCCCTTCAGCCGCGCGACGTTCGTCGCCGTGAAGATGTCGCGAACCAGCCCCTCCCCTTTCTTGAGATGGAACCGGCTCCCGTCGTAAGTGATGATCCCGGCGGCATCCTGCCCGCGATGCTGCACGGCGACGAGCCCGTCGTAGATCTCGCGCACGGCGCCCTTCGCGCCGATGACGCCGATGAATCCGCACATACGGCGAGTCCCTCCGGGCCGACGCCGGTAGGGTAGCACTCAGAAATGCTGGCCGATGATCAGGTAGACGCTCGTGCGGCCTCCCTGCGCGTAGCCGTAGCCGAAGTAGGCCGGACCGACCACCGTATCCGCGCCCACGTAGATCGAGGCCGAATAGCGAAGGGACTCCCAGGTCAACGGCTCGCCCGGGTTGTAGACGTTCCCGCCCTCGAGAGAGACGCCCGCGTACATCCGCTGGGTCAGCGAGCCCAGATCGAATTTCGTCAGCTCGCGGTAGTACATCAGGCGGGAGAAGACGCCGCGGTCGCCGACGAGCTGGTTCTCCGCGAGCCCGGAAAGGTGGAGAAATCCCCCGAGAAAATACTTGTTGCTGACCGAGAGGCCTGAGGTCGTGGATCGGCTGCCCTCCACGGAGCCAAAGATCACGTTCTTCCCGAGCATCCGTACGCCGCTCACGAAGAGCTTCGTGGTGTCCCCTTCGGCGTCCGCGCCGAAGGACTCGATCGACCTCTGGTAGGACGCCTCGATGCCCACGCCGTTTCGCGGCCAGGTCACGCTGTCCAAGGTATCGACGCGAAACTTCGCGATCGCACCGCCGTCTTGGGTGTCCCCGCTGGGGAGAATCGGCGCGCCGATCTTGAGATGCGCGCTCTGCTGCGC
This sequence comes from uncultured Acidobacteriota bacterium, assembly GCA_964511835.1. Taxonomy (GTDB): domain Bacteria; phylum Acidobacteriota; class Polarisedimenticolia; order Polarisedimenticolales; family DASRJG01; genus DASRJG01. Next base: position 26,093 of record CAZEII010000002.1, read on the forward strand.
GCGAAAGGCTCCGATCGTCAGCTGGCCCCAATTGCCGAACACGCGCCCGCCGTCGATCTCGCCGAGCGAGCCGTTGATCCGGTACTCGGCGATCGCGTTCGCGTCGACGTCGTACAGCCTGAGCCTGTCCTGTCGGAGGACGATATCCGGCGAAACGAACCAGGCCATTCTCGTGTCCAGGGGCTGGTAGTACTCGGTGGCGTAGAGCGCGTTCTCCCCCATCTGAACGATGTTGCGCCACTCGCCGCCCATCCGGTTCACCGGGTTCATGAGGTGGGAGAGGCTCAGGTTGAAGCCGCTGTCGCCGCGAAAATCGTCCTTCAGCTGGAATCCGAACTGAAGGCTGTTGCGACCGTACGGCTTCGCCGGAGCGTCGAGCTTGAGGACGCCCTTGCCGTCTTCGTGATCGAGCTGGTGGTGGATCGGGCTGAAAACGTCCAGACCGTAGAGCCGGATGAGCTGCGAGGCGAGCTTGGTCTCGTCCAGAGGCTGCCCGAGCGGCACGTCAATGCGCTTGGCGACGATCGCGTCGGAGAGCGGGCCCTCGTTCGTGATCCGCACCTCGTCGACGACGAGCTCGCTCGTCGGCCTCCTGCGGTGGCGAGCCTCGAACGCGGCCCACTCCTCGTCGGACACCGCGAGCTCGCGGAGACGCAGCTCGCGCGATTGCGCCGCCTCCTCCCCCGCCTTGATCGCTTGCGCCGCACTCGAGAAATCCGAGAACGACAGGTCGCCGAGCTCGGGGATCATGATGACATCCTCCGGCTTGACGACCTTCATATCTTCGGTCCGGTTGCGCACGGTGAGCAGCGAGCTCGTCTGATCGAGGCGGGTCAGGAGATTGCCCAGCTGCTCCTTCGCCCGCAGTGGGGTCGTGATGTCGACGCCGATGATGACGTCGGCGCCGAGTCCCCGGGCGATGCGGAGCGGGAAGTTCGCGGCAAGGCCGCCGTCGGTCAAGGGCTTTCCGTCGAGCTCGACCGGGGGGAACACACCGGGGACCGACATGCTGGCGCGCATCGCCGTCGCGAGCGACCCCTTGTCGATGACGACGACCTCGCCGTTCGAAAGGTCCGTCGCCACCGCCCGGTAGGGGATGGGGAATTCGTCGAAACTCCTCGCTCCGGTCGCCTCGATCTCCATCCCCTGGAAGATCAGCTCCATGTTCTGGCCGCCGAGCAGGGCGGGAGGCAGGTACGGCTTGAGCCCTTTGAAGCGCATCTTGACCGGGACCAGGAAGCGCGCGTCGTCGGTCTTCCGCCGGAAGGTGCGGACCTGGCGGGGGAGCTTGTCGTTGAAGACCGCAGCCCAGTCGATGGTGGAGATTTTCCGATCGATCTCCTCGATCGACCAGCCCGAGGCGTAGAGGCCGCCGACGATCGAGCCCATGCTCGTCCCGACGACCATGTCGACGGGCACGTGGTACTCCTCGAGCTTCTTGATGACGCCGATGTGAGCTGCGCCGCGGGCGCCGCCGCCGGACAGAACGAGGACCACCTTGGGGCGCTTGGGAGGGGCTTGCTTCGGCGCCTCGACCTGCTGGGCCGAAGCGGGACCGCCGAGGACGCTCGTGGCCGCGAGGACGGCGATGATGGCTCCCTTCACGGAACTCCCCCCTCCGTTTTGACGCTCGTTCCTCAAGCCTCCTATAATCCGCGCCATGTCGGAACTGCTCGGTGCGCTCGCGGAGTCCGCGGGGCTCGCGGATATCTACCACAAAGTCGTCGACCGAGAGCGACTTTCGTTCGACGACGGGGTCCGTTTGTTCCGCTCGCGCGCGCTCGCCGTCGCCGGCGGCTTGGCGAACGCGGTGCGCGAGACGAAGAACGGGAACGCGGCCTACTTCGTCCGCAACATGCACCTGAACCCGACCAACGTCTGCACCGTCGATTGCAAGTTTTGCGGCTTCTACCGACCGTACAAGCACAAGGAGCGGGGCTGGACGTGGGACCTCGAGCGCGCCCTCTCCGAGGTCAAAGCCAACCTTCGCGACGCGATCACCGAGGTCCACATCGTCGGTGGCCACAACCCGGACTACCCGTACTCGTTCTACCTCGATCTCATTCGTGGCATTCACGAGCTCTCCCCGGCGCTCCACGTCAAAGCGTTCACCTGCGCCGAGTACGACTTCTTCGCGAAGCGCTTCAAGAAAGACCTCGACGCCGTCTTCGAAGACTTCAAGGCGGCGGGGGTGAACTCCCTCCCGGGCGGCGGCGCCGAGGTGCTCGTCGAGAGGGTCCGCCGCGAGCTGTACCCCAAGAAGATCTCCGCCGAGCGGTGGCTCGAGGTCGCGCGGACCAGCCACGCTCACGGGCTGCGCGGAAACGCGACGATGCTCTACGGCCACGTCGAGACGCTCGAGGAGCGCGTCGAGCATCTGTGCCGGCTGCGCGCCCTGCAGGACGAGACGGGCGGGTTCATGTGCTTCATCCCCCTCGCCTTTCATCCGGAGAACACGCAGATCGCGCATCTGCCCGGCCCGACGGGCTTCGACGACCTGATGACGATCGCCGTGTCTCGCCTGATGCTCGACAACTTCGACCACGTCAAGGCGTACTGGATCATGATCTCGCCGCGCATCGCGCAGATCGGCTTGACCATGGGCGCCGACGATATCGACGGGACGATCCACGAGGAAAAGATCGTCCACATGGCCGGCGCCAAGACCCCGGTGGGCCTCTCGGTGGCAGAGCTGTGCCGGCTGATCCGCGACGCGGGGCGCGATCCCGTTCAGCGCGACTCCGTCTACAACGTCCTCCAGCGGTTCGACGAGCCCGCATTGGCCTGAGGCGAGGGCGCATGGCGGTCCGGATCGGCGCGGTCTCCTATCTCAACACGAGGCCTCTCGTCTTCGGCCTCGACCAAGGCCTGGGCTCCGATCGTCTCCGGTTGAGCTACGACATCCCCTCCGTGCTCTCGAGCCGGATGGCGGCAGGCGAGCTCGACCTCGCGCTCCTTCCCGTCGTCGAGCTGGCGCGGAACCCGAGTCTCGTCGTCGTGCCGGGTCTGGCTATCGGCAGCCTCGGGAACTGCCGGTCGGTGAAGCTCGTCACACGCAAGCCGCTCGCCGAGGTTCGAACCGTCGCGCTCGACCCGGAGTCCCGAACGTCGAACGCGCTCGCGCGGCTGTTGTTCGCCGAGGTCTGGGGCGGGAGCCCTGAATTCAACGTCGGGCCTCGGGATCTTCAGCTCGCCTTGGCCGAGTATGACGCCGTCGTGCGGATCGGCGACAAGGCGCTGTTCGAGCCTCTCCCCGACGGCGCGACCGCTCACGACCTCGGCGGCGCATGGACGGCGCGGACGAATCTTCCTTTCGTCTTCGCCGTCTGGGCGGCGCGTCGGGGGGTCGTCGATCGCGAGATCTACGAGGCGCTCCACGCCTCCCGGCGCGCGGGCAGCGCCGCCCTCGAGGCGATCGCCGCCGACTACACCTGGAACGGCCGGCAGTACCCCGAGATCTCGCTCACCTATTTGCGTGATTCGATGAGATATCGGCTCGGTGACCTGGAGCTCTCTGCGGTGCGAAGATTCCTCGCTGCCGCGGCGGATATCGGCGTCATCGATTCAGCGCCTCCCGTTTCCCTCTGGCTCCCGCCTCAAAAAGGGGACAGGCCCCTTTTTCGCGGCGAGGCGGTCTCCGGGGAGCCTTGCAAGAAAACGGGGCCTGTCCCCTTTTCCAAGGTGATCGCAGGTGAGCGGATCACCCCCGAGGAAGGCGTCGAGCTGATCGAGAGCGGGAGCCTGTCGGATCTCGGAGTCATGGCGGATCTCGTGCGGCGCCGGATGCACTCGGACGGCGTCGTCACGTACATCATCGACAGGAACGTCAACTACACCAACGTGTGCAACGCGTTCTGCACGTTCTGCGCGTTCTATCGGCCGCCGCATCACGAAGAGGGATACGTCCTTTCGTTCGAGGCGATCGAGCGCAAAGTCGCGGAGACGTACGAGCTCGGAGGCAACCAGATCCTGCTCCAGGGCGGCCACAACCCGAAGCTGAAGATCGACTACTACGAGGATCTGTTTCGCCGCCTGAAGCAGCGGTTCCCCGATCTCTGGCTCCACGCGCTGTCGGCACCGGAGATCATCCACATCCAAAAGGTGTCGCGGATCACGGTCTCCGAGACCCTTCGCCGGCTTCGCGAGGCGGGGCTCGACTCGCTCCCCGGTGGCGGCGCGGAGATCCTCGTCGACGACGTGCGAAAGCGCCTCATGAAGAACAAGGCGTCGGGCCGGGAGTGGCTCGACGTCCACGAAGAGGCGCACCGCCAAGGCATGCGCTCGACCGCGACGATGATGTTCGGGCACATCGAATCTCGCGCCGACCGGATCGAGCACCTCCGGATGCTGCGGGACCTCCAGGACCGCACGGGCGGCTTCACGGCGTTCATCGGCTGGACCTTCCAGCCCGGCCACACGGAGCTCGGCGGGCGCGAGGCGACGACGGCGGAGTATCTGCGCACGATGGCGGTCTCGCGGATCTTCCTCGACAACATCCCCAACATCCAGGCGTCGTGGGTCACGCAGGGCCCGAAGGTCGGCGCGGCGTCGCTGGCGTTCGGCATCAACGATATGGGCAGCACGATGATCGAAGAGAACGTCGTATCGGCCGCCGGGACCGTTCATCACATGAACGAGCCCGAGATCGTCGCCGCCGTCCGGGACGCGGGGTTCGTTCCCGTGCGCCGCAACATGCTCTACGAGCGTCTCGGCGCCCCCCTCCACGCCTGAAGTGTCGGGAGAGCTCGAGCTGATATCGGTCCCGGGAGGCACGCGACTGCGCCTTCGCGTCAGACCTGGCGCGCGTGCCTCCAGCCTCCGTGGCGCGCACGGCGGGGCTCTCAAGTTGGCCGTCGCCGCTGCTCCGGAGAAAGGAAAGGCCAATCGCGCGGTGATCGAGCTGTTGTCTCTTGCCTTGAACCTCCCCCGGTCGGCCGTCACGATCGTCTCCGGGGAGAGCTCCGAGGACAAGGTCGTCGAGATCGCGCTCGACGCAGGGTCGGTCCGTGACATACTCGAAAAGCTTGACCTCCCCACGAAAAGCTAGCCTCGCCGTCGCGTTGCTCGCTTCGCTCGGCGTCGCTTGCTCGCGCCGCTTCACACCGGGCCTGGGCGAGCTCATGAGCTTCCAGCAGATGCGCCACGACAAGCTCTGGCGGGCAGCGCAGGCGAGGAACTGGGAGCTGGCGGCGTACGAGACCGACGAGCTCCGCGAGGGATTCGACGACATCGTCGTCTACCACCCGACGCACAAGGACTCCCCGGTGAAGATCTCCGAGGCGGTTCCGAGAATGGTCGATCAGCCGCTCCAAGCGGTCCGGGCGGCGGTCGATGCTCATGATCTTGCCGCGTTCGCCGAGGCGTACGACCGCTTGACCCGAGCTTGCAATTCTTGTCACCAAGCGACGAATTTCGGAATCAACGTCGTGCGGCGTCCTGCCGACGAGTCCTGGTACGCGAATCAAGATTTCGCTCCCGCTCCGTCCCCCGCTCCCTGACCAGACGATTGACTCGGCGGTCGCGCCGCCTAGATTCCTGTCCTAATGGCTCGCCTTCATTCCGTCACACCTCGCCCGAAACTCTTCGTGGGCTCGTCGACGACCGGCCTCCACATCGCGCGCATCCTGAGCTCGGGGCTCGACGACGTCGCCGACGTCACGTCCTGGTGCGAGGGAGACTCCACCGCGCCGAGCGCGCCGGCGTCGTCGGTCTTCGACGACGCCCGATCGTTCGACGCCGCCGCGTTCGTGCTGTCGGCGGGATTCGACGGGGCGGTGCTCTTTCGTCTCGGCGTCTTTCTCGGCGCGCTCGGGCGGGAGCGGATCATCGTCTACCCCGCCCTGGGAGCCGGCGAGCTTCCCGACGAGCTTCACGGGCTTGCCGTCGCGACGCAGCCGTCGGCGGTGAAGGAGCATCTCCGGCGGCTGACGACGCCCCTGCCGCCCCCAGCTCCGCCCGTCGCACGTAGGCGTCGCCGCTCGCTCGGCACCGCCTGCTGGATCCGCCCCGGAAACGAGCTGCGCATCGCGGACATCAGCATGACCGGCGCGCTGCTCGAATCGTACGGGGAGATTCCCGTCGACCAGATGCTCGACCTCGACGTCGCGCTCGAAAACGGCCGCCGCATCCGCGTCCACGCTAAGGTCGTGCGGATCCAGCACCCTCAGTGGGGGCGCATCGGCGGCATCGGGGTGCAGTTCGTCAAGTTCGAGGACGGCTCGCGCGAGATCCTCGAGGAGTTCCTCGAGCCCGACCCGCCGAAGCGAGCGGCCTAAGCTCCGCTCCAACGCTCGAGCTTCGGGATTCCGCGGGTCAAGAACCACCCCAGCGGACCCGGAATCCCGTGCTCGCGTAGCTTCTGGCGCACCAACCTCTGCATCTGCTCGGCGGTGATGTCCTTGACGGTGAACTGGCCGTACGCGTAACAGTGGCTGCAGTACTTGCCGCTCCTGGAACCGTCGGCGTTCGTTCCCCCGCCCTTCTCGTCCCGGCTCATCGGCATACCGCAGCTCTGGCAGTTCTTGTAGATCGCTTGCATCGTCGCCCCCGTTTGCGGAGAGTCATACCACAATCTGCGTGTCGGCGGCATCGAGGTAGGCGCCGGCGTTGAATGCGGTGGCATTGGAGAGAACGACGCCTCCGATCCCTCGCTCGGGATAGAGACGCATCATGCCGTGGAACCCTCCGCCTCCGCCCTCCTTGAAGAGGTACGTCGCGCCGCGGTCGCTGCCGATGTGCCAACCGAGCGTCATCGCGATCGGACCGCTCGCCGACCGCTCCTGCCGGTAGAAGAGCCCGCGCGCTTCGGATCCAAGGAGCGCCGAGCGGGGGCGGAGCTGGTCGCTCAGGAATCTGCCGAAGGCCCGCGCCGTTCCCACGAGCCCACCGAACGATGGTCCGTCGACGTAGTGCGGGCGTATCTCCACCCAACGACCGGACGAGGCGCCGATCAGCTCCGGATCGATCAGGAATCGCTTCGCCAAGTTGAGCCACGACCATCGCTCGAGGTAGCCGGCGGCGTGGCGGGCTGGATTTGCGATCGTGTATCCGAGCTCGCCCGGCTCGATGCCGAGCGGATCGAGGATTCGCTCGCGGACGTAGCCGGTGAACGGCGTGCCGCTGGGAGCCAAGCGAGGCGGGGAGCTCAGCGGGGGCGGAACGCTTCGCGCACCAGGTCGGGGGCGAACATCCCTCCCGCCTCACCCTCGGTCGCGTACCGGTAGACCGCCGCGCTGTAGATCGCTCCCAGGGCCGAGCCGATCAGGCTGAGGACGACCAACACGGTGACCAGGAGCCCGGCTGCGCCCACGATGAGCACCACCGACTTCGTCGCGACCGCGAGGGCCAGCGCCCCGCCGAAGACGAGAAGGATGCCGAAGACGATGAGCGAGTACGCGGCGCCGAGGCCGATGTTGCCGGCGATCTGCTCGCCCCACGTCTTCTTGAGGAGCTGGGTGCTGCGCTTCACCGCGTCGATGGGACCGACGCCCTCGACGACGAGCACGGGAACCGCGAGAAACGTGGCGATGCTCCAGGCCACACCGAGAAATCCAGCGACGAGCCGGGCGAGGAACCCGCGGCGCGAGATGCTCCGCAAGATGATCCCGACCGTCGCGGCGATGAGCGCGTACCCGACGATCGCTCCGAATCGCTCGTTGGCGATCCGGAAGCCGTCGCGCAGCGACGGCTGGCCGCCCCTGAGGCGGATCATCGCCGCGCCGACCAGCGCCGAATTGCAATAGAAGACGATCGTGTACTGGACGACGTAGAACACGAAGCCGATGACGATCGCTGCGGCCGGGAGACCGCCGGCGAAGCCGACTCCGGCATCCAGGATGCCGGCGAGGAACATCGGGACGAGGAACGTCGCGACCACGGTTCCAGCCGCGACCAAGGAGAGCAGCGGAAAGACCATGAGCTCCTTGTCGGCCAGAAGAACCGCCCAGCTGGCCTTCACCAGCTCCCAGCTCCTCGCGATCCTCCCCATCGTCCTACCTCCCCGACTCCACCCAGTCGGCGACGAAGATGTTCGTCTCTCCCTTGACCCTGTCGTTCCGGTTGCTGGCGAAGACCAAGGTCTTTCCGTCCGGGCTGAACATCGGAAATCCGTCGAACGTCTCGTTGAACGTGATCTGCTCGGCGCCGGTTCCATCATCGTTGATCATCCAGAGGTCGAAATTGCGCCCCCCGGGATCCCCTACGTTCGAGGCATAGATGATGCGCTTCCCGTCCGGGAAGAAATAAGGGCCGAAATTCGCCGCGCCGTTGTGGGTCACCTGCCGGGCGTTCTTGCCGTCGGCGTCCGCGACATAGAGCTCGAGCGTCATCGGCCGGATCTGGCTCTCGGCGATCAGCTCCTTGTAGGCGGCGATCTCCGTGTCGGTCTTGGGGCGGGAGGCCCGCCAGACGATTCGCTTCCCGTCGCGCGAGAAGAAGGCGCCGCCGTCGTACCCCAGTTGATTCGTGATGCGCTTCACGTGCGAGCCGTCGGCGCTCATCGTGTACAGGTCGAGGTCGCCGTTCCGGAGCGACGTGAATATGATCGTCTTGCCATCGGGAGACAGCGTCGCTTCGGCGTCGTACCCCGGGTTGTTCGTCAGGCGCTTGATCCCGCTTCCGTCGGCGTTGGCCGAGAAGATCTCGTAGCCGGAATACAGCTTCCAGACATACCCCTTCGAGTAGTCCGGCGGCGGCGGGCACGCGTCGCCCGCCAGGTAGGTCGAGGCGTAGAGGATCCTCTTCCCGCCGGGGAACACGTAAGAGCAGGTCGTCCTCCCTTTCCCGTTGGACACTCGATGAACGTTGCCGCCGTCCTTGTCCATCATGAAGATCTGATCGCACTCCATCCCTTCGTGCTTGGACTGGAAGATCAGCTGCTTGCCGTCGGGGGACCAGTAGGCCTCGGCGTTCTCGCCGCCGAAGGTCAGCTGGCGGATGTTCGCCAAATGGACCTCGCGAGGATCGCGGAGGAGGTCCCCCTCGCCGAACGCGGGGAGGACGATCACGCAGACGATCAGGAGGCGTCGCATCACGCGCGCACCAAGTCGGCCGCGAGCAGGGCGCGCCAGGCGTCCGGGATGGGCGTCGACGCGCGGGCCTTGTAATCGTATTGAACCTGGGTCGAGACCCCCTCGACCACCAAGCGACCGTCCTCCCGGCACCGGCCTTCGTAGGCGAGATCCCAGGAGCTCCGCCCCAGCCGAACCGGCGCGCAGCGCATGTCGATCGTCTCGAACATGTAAACCGGCGAGCGGAAGTGGACCGTGACGGACGCGAGGACGAAGTCGACCTCGTCCATCGTGCGCATCCCGCGGCGCTCGCGGACGTAGCTCGTGCGCACCTCCTCGAACCAGTTGACGTAGACGGCATTGTTGACGTGGCCCAGAGCGTCGGTGTCGCGCAGCGTCGCCTGGATCGCGAGCGCATACCCCCCGGTCACGCCGGCTTTCCCTTGGTCTTCAGGTCGGCGACGATCGCGGAGATCCGCGCCTGCGTTCCGGCGGAGAACCAAGCGTCGAGCCACTCGGGGAGCAGGAGTTGGTTGTTAGCCCGGATCCGCTCGACGACAGGCGACCGGAGATACCGCTTCGTCACGCCGAAGGCGAACGGGTCCTTGGCGATGAACTCGTCCAGCCTCTCCAGGCTCATCGCCTCGATCGTCGACGCCTCGGCCAGCTCGTCGGCGACCCCCGCACGGACCGCGTCCTCGTCCGAGAAGTTCCGGCCGAGGAGCGCGACCTCGGTGAGGCGGTTCTTCGGCACGATTTCTCGGACGATGAGCGCGACGCCGAACGGCAGCGGCACGCCGACCTTGACCTCGTTCAGGCCGACGATCGCGCCTCGCCGCAGCACGCGCCAGTCCGCGCAGAGCGACAGCACGCACCCGCCCGCGAGGGCGTGGCCGTGCATCACCGCCACACAGGGCTTCGGGAAGGTGTAGAGCGTCAGCACGGCCGCCGAGAAGCGCCGCATGAACCGCTCCATCGCGTCGCGATCGAGCTTGACCAGCTCTTGGAGATCGAGCCCCGGGCAAAAGATCTTGCCGGCGGCGGTCAAGAGAATGCCCTTGACGTCGGGGTCCGATTCCGCCTCGGCGAGCGCCGCGACGAGGCTCTCGACGAGAGCGTCGTCGATCGCGTTGCCGTGCGCTCTCTCCAAGCGCACGTTGCCGATCGCGCCCTCCCGCGTCAGCGTCACCGCCTGCGAGCCGATCGCCACGAGCCACCTCCGAATCCGAACCGTGACGACGGACTATACTAGCGTCGCTCTCGGAGACGTCCCATGAAAGCGGTGGCGATGCACGCGTTCGGCGGACCGGAGGTCCTCGCCGTCACCGACCTTCCGCGTCCGAAGACCGGTCGCGGCGAGCTCTTGGTGCGAACGCTGGCGGCGGGGGTCAACCCCGTCGATTGGAAGATCCGCGAGGGAAGCCTTAGGGCCGCGCCCCATGGCTTTCCGCTGATCCCCGGCTGGGACGTCGCCGGCGTGGTCGAGGAGCTGGGCGAGGGGTGTCAGAAGTTCCGCAAGGGCGACCGCGTGTTCGCCTACGCCCGCAAGCCCCACATCCAGTGGGGAACGTACGCCGAGTATGTCGCGGTCGCCGAGCGGAACGTCGCGTTGATGCCCGCGAGCCTGCTGTTCGAGGAGGCGGCCGCGGTGCCCTGCGCTGCGTTGACCGCGCAGCAGGCGCTGGCCCGGGCCGCCCTGCCGCGCGGCGCCATTCTGCTCGTCCTCAACGGCTCGGGGGGCGTCGGGCACTACGCCCTGCAGCTTGCCAGGCTCGCCGGCCTGCGCACGATCGCCTCGACGGGCCCGCGCAATCAGGAGTTCGTCCTCAGCCAAGGGGCCGAGGCCGGCGTCGACACGTCGAGGGACGTTCTCGGCGAGGTGGTCGCCGCGCGCTTCCCGGAGGGCGTCGACGCCGTCCTCGACGCGATCGGCGGGCCGCCGCTCGCGGAGTCGATCCCCCTGGTCAAGCGTGGCGGCGTGGTCGTCAGCGTCGTCGACACGATCGACACGGCCGTGGCGGCGGCACGGGGCGTCCGGTTCGAGCGCATCAGCTCGCAGCCCTCCGGCGAGCAACTCGCTCAGCTCGCCGTGCACGCCGCGCGCAGGAAGCTGCGCCCGCACGTTCAGACGATCTTCCCTCTCGGCGAGGCGGCGCGCGCTCAGGAAGAAAGCCGCGCGGGCCACGTGCGCGGCAAGCTGGTGCTCGCACTGTGACCGCCGGCGGCCTCGAGCGCGGCGTGTTCACGACGCCGGACGGAGCGGACGTGGCGTTCCGCTATCGGCCCGGGGGCGACCCGATCGTCCTCCTCCACGCCTTGGGGTGCGACGCCTCGATGTGGGACGCCGTCGTCGCCACGCTCCCCAAGGATCGCGCGCTCGTCATCCCCGAGATCCGCGGCCATGGAGCCTCGACCCTGGGCTGGCGAGCGCCCTCGGTCGAGCTGTGGGCCGATGACGTCGTCCGGATCCTGCACCGGAAGGGGATCGAATCGCCCGCGATCGCCGGCATGTCGCTCGGGGGTTACACGGCGTTCGCGATCGCGGCGGCCCACCCCGGATTCGCTCGCGCCTACGCCTTCATCAGCACGACCGCGGCGCCGGAGGACGAGGCGGGAAAGCAGCGGCGAGCGGCGGGGATCGCGATGATCCGCCGCGAGGGGTGGCGCTCCTTCGCGGAAGCGCTGATCCCGAGCTTCCTCAACGACAACCGCCCGCAGTTCGAGACCCACCGCCACAGCCTCCTCACGATGTTCGCGCGGGCGGGCGATTCCGGCCTCCCGCCGACGCTGATGGCTCTCGCCGCGCGCGCCGACCGCCGCCCGCTGCTGATGACGATCCGCGTCCCCTCGATCGCCATCGTCGGCGCGGTCGACGCTCTGACGCCGCCCGACAAGGCCCGCGCGATCGCGACCGGCATCCCCGGCGCGCGGCTGCACGTGCTGGACGACGTCGGGCACATGGCCGCGATGGAGTCGCCGCACCGGGTCGCCGGCCTGCTCGGCACGCTCTAGGATTCCCCGTGGCTCTCGACCGCGTCGTCATGCACCTCGACATGGACGCGTTCTACGCGGCGGTGGAGATCCGCGAGGACCCCGAGCTCGCAGGAAAGCCATTGATCATCGGGCACGCCGGCAAGCGCGGCGTCGTGTCGACCTGTTCGTACGAGGCGCGAGCATTCGGCGTGCGCTCGGCGATGCCTTCCGTCATCGCCGCGCGCCTCTGCCCCGACGCCATCTGGCTCCCGGGCCGGATGGATCTTTACGTCGAGGTGTCGAGAAAGCTGCGCCGCATCCTCGAGAAGGCGGCGCCCATCGTCGAGCCTCTGTCGATCGACGAAGCGTTTCTCGACTTGACCGGACTCGCCCGCGATCTGACGCATGGTGCTTCGATCGCTCGCGGGGTGAAGCAGCGCATCCGCGACGAGGAGCGCTTGACGGCGTCCGTCGGCATCGCTCCCAACAAGTTCTTGGCGAAGCTCGCCTCCGACCTCGAGAAACCGGACGGACTTGTGGTTTTTTCGCGGGACGACGTCCCGACGCGGCTGTGGGCCCTCCCTGTGGAGCGGCTATGGGGCGTCGGACCGAAGTCGGCCGAGCGCCTGCGGCGGCGGGGGTTCGGCACCATCGGCGACATCGCGCGGGTCTCCGAGAAAGCGCTCGCCGCGCTCGTCGGCGACGGGATGGCCGCGCACCTCCATGCCCTCGCCCTCGGGAGGGATGATCGCCCTGTGTCCTCCGGGCGCGAGTCGAAGTCGATCTCCGAGGAGCGCACCTACGGCGACGACCTGACCGACCCTCAGCAAATCGACCGTGAGCTCCTCGCGCGGGCCGAGGGAGTCGCCCGGTCCCTCCGCCGCGAAGGTCTCGTCGGCCGCACGGTGCACCTCAAGGTGCGCACAGGCGATTTCGCGACCTCGACTCGCGCTCTGACGCTCCGCGATCCCACCGACCTCGCGGACACGATCATCGCCGCGGTCCGCGCGATGTACCACGAGAAGATCAACCTCCACGGCAAGGGGGTCCGCCTGCTCGGCGTCGGGGTCAGTGCCCTCGTCCCTACGGGTAGCGCGCAGGCCGGTTTGTTCACCGATCCCGAGACCGAACGCTCTCGAAAGCTCGCGCAGGCTTCGGACGCTGTGAATGAGAAACTCGGCGACGACGTGATGACGCGGGCGAGCCTGCTGCGCCGGAAGACGCGCGAGGCTTCGAGTCTGCCGAGCGTCGACTAGAGAAAAGGGGACGCTCCCCTTTTTGGAAAAGGGGAGCGTCCCCTTTTCTCATTGGGTCCGATAGTTTCCGAAGTTCAGCTCGATCCCGAAGTCTTTTTGGCGAAGAAGCGCGATCACGCCCTGGAGATCGTCACGCGACGGGGAGCTCACACGCACCTGGTCCCCTTGGATGGCAACCTGAACCCGCTTGAGCTTGTGATCCTTGAGGAACTTGACGATCTCGCGCGCGGTCTCGATGGGGATCCCCTGCTGCAAGGCGATCTCCTGGCGCGCGGTGCCTCCCGCCGCACTGTCGATCTTGCCGGGAGTCAGGTTGCGGAGCGGAACCTTGCGGCGCGCGAGCTTCGCCAGCAGGACGTCCCAGATCGACTTGATCTTGAACTCGTTCGGGCCGGTCAGGACGATCTTGTTCTCGGCGCGGCGCAGCTCGATGCCGACAGTGACTCCCTTGAAGTCGAAGCGCGTGGTGACTTCCTTCAAGGCCTGGTTGACGGCGTTGTCGACCTCTTGGAGATCGGCCCCGGTCGTGATGTCGAAGCTCTGCGTCGCGGCCAAGACGTTTACGCTCGCACGACGCGGACGGGCGTGTCGTAGTAAACCGCACCGCCACCTGCATCGGTCTCTCGCGCCGCGATCAGTGCGTTCGCGCAGCGGCCGTCGCGCATCCAGCCCCCTTTCGCCAGGAGGACGACATCGCGCCGCTGGCGCGCGTCGAAGCGGAGGCGCACGTCCATGCCGCCGACTTCCGATTCAAGCCGTGCGATCGCGCCATCCTCGAGGCCGGGCGCCATGTCGGGATGAAGGGTCGCGACGGCGGGCCCTTCGAGCGCGCGCGGGTGCGCCCACTGCGACGATTGCGCCTTCTCCGTGGAGAAGGCCATCAGGAGCAGCGGCCGCTCGAGCGTCGGCCGCGCCGGTACGGCGTCGGCGTCGCGAATCAGGTTGACACGGCCGCTCGCCGTCTTGAACTTCCGGTCGGCGAAGAGAATCCTGGGCGCGAGCGGATTGCGGACGTACCCGTCACGAATCGCCTCGAGCGAGGCGCCGCTGTCCGCGATCTTGCCGAGCAGGCGCCGCTTCCAGGTGTCGACGTCGTCCGCGAACTCTTCGGCGAGTCCGATGCGGGCGGCCAGCGCCTTTGCGATCGCGTAGTCGGTCTGCACGCCGTCGGGAGCAGGAACAACCGGGCGCACCTCGCCGAGCCAATGATGGCCGTAGGCGCCGACGAGGTCGTCGTCCTCGAGCATCGTCGTCGTCGGCAGGACAATGTGCGCCGCGCGCGCGGTGTCGGTGAGGAACGAGTCGACGACGACCGTCAGCTCGCGCGTCTCGAGCGCGCGCTGGACGCGAACCGAATCCGGAAGCATGGCGACCGGATTCGCTGCGGTCACCCACACCATCCGGATAGCCGGCTTGTCCGCGTCCAGGATCTGCTGCCCGAGGAGCGGCTCGACGATCTCGCGCGGCGGCGGGACCGCCGGCACGCAAG
>CAZEII010000002.1:40918-76384 GCA_964511835.1 uncultured Acidobacteriota bacterium
TGCCCGAGGAGCGGCTCGACGATCTCGCGCGGCGGCGGGACCGCCGGCACGCAAGGGGCGATGTCGAAGGCGTTGCGGCGGGCGAAGTAAAACGAGACACCGCCGCCGGAAACGCCGAGATTGCCGCTGATCGCGCCCAACGCATCGAGCATCCGGACCGTCGCCGAACCGTTGGCCTTCCGCTGCATCCCCCAGCCGACGAGGATCGCCGAAGGCCCGTCGCCGTAAAGATCCGCGACGGTCGCGACCTCGTCCGTCCGCACGTCGGCGAGCTCCGCCCACTGATCCGCCTTCCGCGAGAATGCCTCTGCCCGGAACGCGTCGAGGTGATCGCAGTACGTCGCGGCCTCGGGATCGGTCTTCCCGGTGTCGAACAGCCGCCGCGCGATGCCGAACGCGAGGGCGATGTCTCCCCCCGGACGCGGTTGCACGACGTGGTGGGCGAGGTCGGCCCCCCGGTGGCGGACCGGATCGATCATGACGATCCGCGCGCCTTTCTTCTTCGCCGCCTCCAGGACGGGCAGCACGTGCACGTTGCTGACGTAGGGGTTCTTCCCCCAGATCAGAATCGTTTTCGAGTTGACGAGATCGAACAGGTCGTTGCTGTCCTCGACGCCGAAGTCGGTGAGCTGCGCCGCGTCTCCCGCTCCGGAGCAAATGTCGCCCGTCTTCACGGCGCAGGGTCCGAACCGCGCGAAGAGCCGGTCGTTCAGGTTTTTCATCATGCCGAGGGTGCCGCCGCTTCGGTAGTGCAGGATCGCGGCGCCGCCCGCCTCGGACTTGATGCGAAGCATTTTCTCGGCGATGGCGTCCAGGGCATCGTCCCAGGCGACTTGGCGGAAGCCCCCGTTCCGGCGCATCAACGGCGTGGTGATGCGGTCGGGATCGTACTGGCGCTCGAGGAAGCGGCTCGTCCGGTAGCAGAGGAAGCCGCGCGTGACCGGATGGTCGGGATCCCCCTGGATCTTGAGGATGCGGCCGTCTTCCACGGTGGCGACGATGCCGCAGGCGTCGGGACAATCGCGATTGCAGGTGGTGCGGACCCTCATGGTCAGATCCTAAACGCTCCGGTCGTCAGCCGCCGCCAGCAAGCCGCGCAGTATTTCTCGGGCTTCGTGTCGACGTCCGCCAACGACGCCGTCGCCGCGAGCGCGCAGCCCGGATCGCGGCATTCGGGGAGACCGCGGGCGCGTCCGATCAACGTGAGGGCCAGCTTGACCAGCCGTGCCCGCTGCCTCGCGGGGTCGGCCTTCCTTTTGTAAAAGGCCTCGCGCAGGCGCCGCAACGACACAACCGCGGTTCGAGACGCGGGGTCGACCTCGCCGAAAACTCCGTCGGTCCCCGGGCGATAGAGATCGAGGTCGGTCACGAAGAGCGTCGCGTCGTAGGTCGCGGCCGCCGTCGGAGGTCCGGAGGCAACGCCGTGGGCGACGAGCTTCTCCACCTTCAGGCGTGGAATTTGACCGCGCAGGTCGGCCAGAAACGGCGCTGCGAGGTGCTGACCGCGAGCCGGGTCGTCCCCCGCCCGGGGTACCGCGGCCGGCGCGCGCAGCGCCACCGGCTTGTTGAGGATCTTCGCGAGCCGCGCCGCCGCCGCTTCGACCTCGGCGGGATCCAGCTTCCCCACCGGCACGACCGCGAGCGAGAAGTCCATCGCCAGACTTTACGCGGTCCCCACCGCCGCACGCAATCGGAGATAATTCCTCCGATGGAGACGTCGACGCTCGAGCGGCTCGAGCTCTCCGCCGTAGCGGAGCGCGTCGCGCGCGTCGTCGCAAGCGGGAGCCGCGACGATGCCTGGGTGCTCCTCGACGACCTGCGCCGCCCCGCCATCCTGCGTCGCATCGCCGCGTCGGACGAGGTCGACGCTTGGGCATGCCGCATTCTCGCGCTGATCGACTCCTCGCACCTGACGATGGCGACGCTCTTCCATCGCCGCGCGCAGGACTACGGGTCGAAGGCGCTGTTCGAAGTTCCGTCGTCCGGCGGCGTGCGAAGCGTGTCCTGGCGTCAGACGGCGGCGCGCGTCGATGCGTTGGCGCGCGGCCTCGTCGCTCTCCTCGGATCGTCCGCTCCGCGTGTGGCGATCGTCTCGGAGAACCGGCTCGAGATGGCGGTGACCGACCTCGCCTGCCACGCGGCCGGCTTGGTTTCGGTGATGATCCCCGCGCAAGCGACGGAGAGCGATCTCGCCTTCATGCTCCGGCAGTCCGGCGCCGCCGTCGCCGTCGCGGGAAGCCGCCAACTGCTGGCGAGCCTCGAGCGCGTCCGCGACGCGCTCCCGACCCTCCCGCGTCTCGTGGCCATGGACGCGGGGCTCGCGGGCGACGGCGTCCTTGCCCTCGACGGCATCGCCGCGCGCGCGGGCGAGACGCCAGCCGCCGAGCTCGATCGTCTCAGGCTCGCGGCCCGGGTCGATGACCTCGCGACGATCATGTACACGTCGGGCACCACGGGAACGCCCAAGGGGATCTGCTTCTCCCACCGGAACATCGTATTCAAGCGGTTCGCGCGCGCGCTGGCGCTCCCGGATATCGGCGAGGACGACGTCTTCCTCTGCTATCTGCCGCTCTATCACACGTTCGGACGCTATCTCGAGATGTACGGCTGCATTTTCTGGGGGGCGACGTACGTCTTCCTCGACAATCCGTCGGTGGAGGCTCTGATCGGCGGGATGCGCCGATTCCAGCCGACGGTGTTCATCAGCGTGCCGAAGAAGTGGATTCAGCTCCACGAGGCGATCGCGCGGATCGCCCACCCGGAATCGGCGACCGCCGCGGAGCTCGACACCGCGGTCCGGCGCGTGACCGGCGGCCGCCTGCGATTCGGCCTCTCCGCCGCCGGCCGCCTCGACGCCGAGATCTTCCGGTTCTTCCAGGCGCACGGCGTCGCCCTCCTGTCGGGCTTCGGCATGACCGAGGCGACCGGCGGGATCACGATGACGCCCCCTGGAGCCTATAAGGACGATTCGCTGGGGCCCGCGCTCCCCGGCATCGAGCTGCGCGTCGACGACGACGGCGAGCTCGGGATCCGCGGGCCGTACGTGATGATCGGCCACGTCGCCACCCCGGAAGGGGAGCGCACGCTCGACGCGGATGGCTGGTTCGCGACCGGCGACCTCGTCGAGAAGGACGATGACGGCTACATCCGACTTGTCGACCGCAAAAAAGAGATCTACAAGAGCGTCAAGGGGGAGACGATCGCTCCCGCGCGGATCGAGTCGTTTTTCCGAGACTTCACCTCCGTCGGCCGCGTCTTTCTCGTCGGCGACCACCGCGAATACAACACGGCGCTGATCTGGCCGAACCCCGAGGCGGCCGGCCTCGACTTCGCGGCGATGTCCGACGTTGAGCTCAAGGCGCATTTCCGGTCGATCGTCTCCTCGGTCAACGCCTTCCTCGCGCCGTACGAGCGGATCGTGGACTTCGCTCTCCTCGATCGCGACCTCTCCGAGGACCGGGGCGAGCTGACCTCCAAGGGGACGCCCCGGCGCACGATCGTGGAGGCGCACTTCGCCGACGCGATCGGACTCCTCTACCGGCGCGCGCGATTGACGGTCGGCGGCCGCGAGATCGTCTTTCCCAACTGGCTGTTCCAGGCGCTCGGACTGACGGCGCAGGATCTGCGAATCGAAGCGGAGCGTCTCGTCCTTCCGACCCGCGGGACCTCTCTGACCGTCCGGCGATTGCAGAGCGGGGTCGCGTTGGTCGGCTCGTGCGTCTACCGCCATCCGCCGAGGGAGCCGGTTCACCTCGGCGTGCTCCTGACGACGCCGCGGCTCTGGCTTGCCAACGAGGAGCTCGTCGATTTCGCCTCTCTCGACGTCAAGCTGCGCGAGCGCCCCGGTCGGGCCGGCGACGCGATCGAGCGGAAGGGGCGCACGGCGCCCGGAGCCGCCGACGCGGCGCTCAAGGACGCCGTCGAGCGCGCGCTGCGGGCGCCTCAGCTCGACCTGATCGATCTTCACCGAGCGGGGCTTCTTCTCGAATCCTCGGACGAGGACGGCGCGCTCGATGCGCTGCGTCTCCTGGAGCGTGTGGCGGTCGAGGAGGAAGGCCCGGTGACCGAGCCCGCGCGCGAGCTCTTGAGGCGCGCGGCGGCTTCGCCGTTTCTCGCGGTACGGCGTCGCGCCTTCACGGTGCTCGTCCCGGTCGAGCGGGAAGGGCGCGTGCTGCAAACGCTCCAGGGCTTCCTCGCGTCGCCGGGGGTCCTGCTCGACGTGGATACGAGAGAAGCGCTGTGCGAGCGGGCCCTCTCGGATGCCCGGCTCCAGGCGTTCCTCTCGGAGGCGCAGGAGGCCGGCCACGCCGGCGACGGCGGGCGCTCGATCGATCGCCGCGCCGCGGCGCTCTTGAAGTTCCTCGCGGCGTACGGCGCGTCGCACCCCTCCCGCTACCGCCAGCTTCGCGCCTTCTTCATGCGCATGAACCTCTTCGGGGGCCGCGAGGCCATCCGGCAGGAATCGGCGCGCGCTCTCGACGAGCTCGTCCGGGGCTTCCGTCAGTGGCTGGGGGCGACCACGCGGGTCGCGGTCGATCCGGAAAGCGGGCAGGAGTACCGCTGGGAAGATGTGGTCGCATTCGACGACGATGTCGCAGCAGGGGATCGCGAGCGGATGCTCGATGCTCTGCGCACCACGGCGTTCCTGCGGGAGGCGGTCTTCCTGTTCTCCGGCGGCGCGGTCCCGCGATTGAACGACATCCCCCCGGGGGGCATCTGGATTCGCGCGCTGGGTGCGCGGCACGACAAGACCGTCTACCGCATCACGGTCCAGACGCGATTCCAGGGATCGTACGACCTCGCGGTCAACGTCAATCAGGGACGGAGCCCGGACGAAGTGCAAGAGGAGATCCGCTGGCTCACGCTCTGCGGCGAGCCCGGGGGGAACGATCCGCTCGTCGAGGATTTCGGCGGCTATTGGCCGCGGCAAGATCTCTGGAGCGAGGAGTTCATACCCGGGGAATCCCTCGACCGCGCGCTCAAGCGGCTCGCGCGGCAGGGGGACGACGAGCGATTTCGGCAGCTCTGGCCGTTCTTCGCCTGGAACGCGCTCGCCGCCTACGTCGATTTCTGGAATCGGACCGGGCGCCGGCACGAGATCGCCGAGCCCGATGCGACCAACGTCATCGTCCCGACGCACGATTACCAAACCGGATCGCGGATCGTCTCCCTCGCCGCGGTGAGGGAGCACCGTGGGCTCGTGCCGATGCTCCTCTACTTCCGCCACGCGCTCGTCGAAGCCGCGGAGAGCGCGTACCCGGCGCTCGCTGGGCTCGGGGGGTGGGACGGGCTCTTCGCTCCCCTGCTCGAGATCGTCGGGGAGGACGAAGGATTGCGGCTGTTGCGCGAGATCCTACACAAAGAGACCGAAGAGGCTCCCGAGCCGCTCCGCGAGGCGCTGAAATCGTTTCTCGCATCCGTGGAGGCGCGCGGTTTCGTCCCGATGCGGCTTCACTTTGCGGTGACCCGCTATCGCCGGTGGGCCGCGCTCTCGGTGGAATCGACCCCGCAGGCACGGGCGCGCACGCTGCAGGAGTTCTGGGACACCTACGGCCTGTCCCGCCTCTTCCGAGTGCATCCGGAGACGCGGGCGCGCTTCTTCCTCGAGACCGTGTTCCGTGGGGCGCCCGCGCCGCTCGTCGCCGGGCTCGAGGCGATCGTTCTCGCGCTGCGCTCGCGCAAGCTCGATGGCGACGCGTTGATCGACGCGATCACCGACCTTCGCTCGCACCTCGAAATGACGCCCGACGACGACTACTTTCTCGCCCGCCTGTCGTACCCGTACCTGCGCCCGGAGGATGCCGCCGGGTTCGTCCAGGCGACGGCCGGCGGGAGATCGCAGGGCGACATCGTGGTCACGCTCGAGGACCAAGACGGCGCGCCCTTCCAGGTCCGCCACGCGCTTTCCCCCAAGGAGGTCGGCCGGCTGCACCGACTGTTCGTCGCCGCGAAGCTCGACGTCCGCTTCCGGCAGGAGCACCAGTATTTGGTCGCGGTGAACGACCGCGGAATCTTGATCGGGGGGATCGTCTACGAGATGGAAGACGAAGGGCGCGGCGCGCACTTGGAGAAGATCGTCGTCGCCGAGCGCGTCCGAAAGAAAGGGGTCGCCGACGGACTCATGAAGGAGTTCTTCAACCGCGCGCGCGCCGCCGGCGCCACGACGGTCACCACGGGTTTCTTCCGTCCGGAATACTTCTACGCCTACGGCTTCAAGATCGAAAAGCGTTACGCTGGACTGGTCAAGGAACTCTAGGACGGGGACAGGCCCCGTTTCTTACGATTTCCCGTAGACCGGGACGAGCGCCGCTCGGGTCACCGCGTTCTCTGGCGAAGCCAAGAAGGCGATCGTGGCGGCGACGTCGCCGAGCTTGGGCCACTTGGCGTGGTCGGCGTTGGGGATGGCGCGCCGGTTGGATTCGGTGTCCATGATCGAGGGGACGACGGCATTCACCCAGATCCCTTCCTGCGCGACTTCCTCGGCCAGCGCGAGAGTGATCGCGGCGACGGCGGCCTTGCTCATCGCGTAGGCGGCCATCCCGGCGCCGCGCCGAGGCTCCGCCCCGGGCTGCGCCGCGACGTTGACGATCCGACCGCCCCTCCCCCTCATCGCCTTGACCGCCTCGCGGCAGCAGAGGAAGGTGGAGACCGAATTGATGTCGAGAAGCCGTTTCAAATCGGCGAGCGGAGTCTTGTCGATCGCCGACATCGCGAAGCCGCCGGCGCAGTGGATGGACGCCCAAATCGGCGGGAGGCCGGCGTAGAAGGCGGCGACCGCGCCTTCGTCCGACAGATCGGACAGAGCGGCGACGCGAAGCCGCGCCTCCCGCTCCCCGTAGAGGGCGCGGGCCTTCTCCGGCGAGCGCGCCGGAATGTGAACGGTGGCCCCCGCTGCGAGCAGGAGGCGCGCGACGGCTTCGCCGAGCTCGCCCGTCGCGCCGGTGACGACGACGTTGCACCCGGAGAAATCTTGGCTCATGGGGGTGGGCTCCTTCCGTCGCAGAGTACCAAATGCGCCCCTGCTAGACTCCCGTCCCGTGCACCCGGCGCGAAAAATGGCCCGAGCGATCGGGGCGGTCTACCTGATCCTCGTCGCCGTCTCTTGCGTCGTACGACACTCGAGGCCGGGCGCGTCCCACTTCGCGGAGGGCGACTCTTTCGCGCGGCTCCCCGCCATCGACGGCGATCGTGAACTCAGCCGCAAGGTCCGGCTCGCGTATAACGTCGAGGCCCCGGCCGAGAATTCCCGGCTTCCTGTGGTGATTCTCATCCACGGGAGCCCGGGAGCAAAGCGCGACTTCAACGGCGTCGCCCCGCTCCTCGCCAAGCGGTATCGCGTGATCGTTCCGGACCTCCCGGGATTCGGCGACTCGGAGCACGACATCCCGGATTACTCCTTCCGCGCCCATGCGCGCTACCTGCTCGAGCTGCTCGACAGCCTTCGGATCGACGACGCGCACGTCGTGGGCTTCAGCATGGGGGGCGGCGTCGCGCTCTCGATGGCCGACATCGCGCCTCGGCGCGTCCGTTCCATCACCATGCTCTCCGCGATCGGCGTCCAGGAGATGGAGCTGTTGGGGGACTACGACCTGAATCACGCGCTCCACGCCGCTCAGCTGGCCGGGATCTGGGGGCTGCGCGAGCTCACGCCGCACTTCGGGTGGCTCGACGACGCGGACCTGGGCCTTTCCTATGCGCGGAATTTCTACGACTCGGACCAGCGGCCGCTGAGGGGAATCCTCTCCAGGTGGCCGGGGCCGATGCTGATCATTCACGGCAGACATGATCCGCTGGTTCCGGTCCAGGCGGCCTACGAGCACGCCCGTCTCGTCCCGCAGAGTGAGGCGGTGATCGCGCCCGAGAGCCACTTCATGGTCTTCCTCGAGCCGCTGAAGATCGCGACGACGATCGGCGGGTTCGTCGAGCGGGTCGAGCGAGGCGAGGCATTGACGCGCGACCGGGCTGCCCCCGTTCGCGTCGCGGCCGCGTCGGCGCCTTTCAATCCTCGCGCGCTCCCGAAGCTTTCGGGCTTTCCCTGGGTGCTCGTTCTGTTCCTGATCGCGCTCGCGACTTTCGTCAGCGAGGACCTGACCTGCATCGGCGCCGGGCTCCTCGTGGCGACCGGCCGGCTCGGGTTCGTCCCGGCTTCCGTCGCCTGTCTGTTCGGGATCTTCGTCGGCGACCTCAACGCATTCCTGGCGGGGAGGATCTTCGGCCGCGCGATCCTGGCGCGAGCCCCCATGAAGTGGATCGTGACGGAATCGCAGGTGCAGCGCAGCTCCGCCTGGTTCCGCGCGCGGGGACCGGCCGTCATCCTCGCGAGCCGCTTCCTCCCGGGGACGCGCGTCGCGACGTTCGTCGCGGCCGGCGTGCTCCACACTTCGTTTTGGACGTTTACCCTGTGGTTCGGGCTCGCCGCCACGCTCTGGACGCCCCTCCTGGTCGGGATCTCCGCGATCGTCGGGTCGCCGATCCTCGCCCTCTTCCGCAGCTATCAGCTCTGGGCGCTCCCGGGAGTGATCCTGACGGCGTTCGTGGCGCTGATGACGATGCGCGTCTTGCCGCGCCTGTTCACCTGGCGCGGGAGGCGACTCCTGGCGTCCTCGTGGAGGCGTACGACGCGGTGGGAGTACTGGCCGCCTCACGTCTTCTACCCGCCCGTGGCGGTCTACGTCCTCTGGCTCGGCCTCCGTCATCGAAGCCTGACGCTTTTCACCGCCGCGAATCCGGGGATCGAGGCCGGCGGCTTCATCAGCGAGTCGAAGGCTCGGATACTTCGCTCGCTCGCGGCCGCGGGGGATCTCGTGCCGCCATGGCGGCTGCTTCCGGCTTCCGACGACGCCGAGGTCCGACGGGCGGCGGTGCGGGCGTTCGTCGCCGAGCACGGCCTGGAGCTCCCCATCGTTCTCAAGCCCGACGCCGGCCAACGCGGCTCCGGGGTCGTCGTCGCGAGAGACTGGGACGTGGTCGACGCCTACCTCGGCGCCGCCCGATACGACGTGCTCGCCCAGGCGCATGTCGCGGGCGTCGAGTATGGCGTCTTCTACGTCAGGAAGCGTTCGGAGCCTCGCGGCCGGATCTTCGCGGTCACCGAGAAGAGGATGCCTTTCGTCGTCGGCGACGGCCGGCGCTCGCTCGAAGAGCTCATTCTGTCCGACCGCAGAGCGCTCGCGATGGCACCGACCTATCTCGACGTGCAGGCGGCGCGGCTGTGCGAGATCATCCCGGAATCGGAGCGTGTGCAGCTCGTCGAGCTGGGAACGCACGCGCGAGGTGCGTATTTCCACGATGGCATTCGCTTGGTCACGCCCGAGCTGACCGATGCGATCGAGCGCGTCAGCCGCGCCTTCCAGGGGTTCTTCTTCGGACGCTACGACGTCCGGTCGGACTCCGAGGCTGATTTCCGCCGCGGCGTCTTCCGTGTGATCGAGCTGAACGGCGTCACCTCCGAGGCGACGTCGATCTACGATCCCGAAAACGGCCTGCGGGACGCGTATCGAACCCTGTTCGAGCAGTGGCGCCTGGCGTTCGAGGTCGCCCGCGAGAACCGGGCGCAGGGGGCGGAGCCGGCGGGCCTCGTCGAGATCGTCCGACTGATCGTGCGCTACCGCCAGACCTCGGGCGGCCACCTCGAGCCGGTGGAGGTCAGGACGGAGCGAGAACGCTCGCGGTCTTCTTCTTGATCCAGTCGGTCGTGACGCTCTTCGGCCGCTCGAGGGGCATGCCCAGGGCGCGGTCGAGGATCAGGCTGGCGAGCACGCCCATCGACCGGGAGACGCCGAAGAGGACCGTGTAGAAGTCGTATTCGACGAGCCCGTAGTGAACCAGGTTCACCCCCGAGTGCGCGTCGACGTTCGGCCAGGGGTCTTTCGCCTTCCCCTGCTTCATCAGAATGTCGGGGACGATCTCGTAGAGCATCTTCACGATCTGGAAGTTCTCGTCTTCCGGCAGGTAGCGCAGGGCGAACTCGCGCTGGGCGAGGTAGCGCGGGTCGGTCACGCGCAGCACGCCGTGCCCGTAACCCGGAATCACCTGTCCGGAGTTCAGGGTGTTCCAGACGAAGGTCTCGAGCTGCTTCCGCGTGGGAACGCCGCCGCCGAGTTTCTGCTTCACGCCGACGATCCAACGCATGACTTCCTGATTCGCGAGGCCGTGCAGCGGCCCGGCGAGACCGTTCATTCCCGCCGCGAGGCTGAGGTACGGGTCGGCGAGCGCCGAGCCGACGAGGTGCGTCGCGTGCGCGCTGACGTTTCCGCCTTCGTGGTCGGCGTGGATCGACAGGTACAGGCGCATCAGCTCGCGGAACTCCTCGCCGCCGAACCCCAGCATGTGGGCGAGGTTGGCCGACCAGTCGAGGGTCTTGTCGCCTGCCGGGGGGATGTGCTTCCCGCCCTTGTAGCTGCGCCGGTAGATGTAGGCGGCGAGCGTCGGCATGCGGCCGATCAACAGGACCACGTCGTCGTACATCGCATCCCAATGGGCGGATTTCGGCATCCCTTCGCGGTAGCGGTGGGCGAAGATCGAGTCGGTCTGCATCGCCAGGATGCCGATCGACAGCTGGGTCATCGGGTGGGCCGTGACGGGAAGGGCATCCAGAGTGCTCTTGACGTGCTCGGGGAGCGCCTCGTTGGCGCGCCAGGCGGCCGTCACCTCCGAGACTTGGCTCGCCGACGGGACGTCGCCGGTCAGAAGGAGCCAGAACACACCCTCGGGAAGGGGCTGGGTTCCGCGCGGCGCCTTCGGGAGCCGTGCCTGGAGCTCCGGAATCGTCATGCCGCGGTAGCGGATCCCCTCCTGCGGGTCGACCGAGGAGGTCTCCGTCACCATGCACTTGATGTCGCGCATCCCCCCGTAGGCCTGCGAGACGGTCACGTCGGCGATCGCCGTGTTCGCGTGGGCGGCGAGGACCACCTCGATCTCTTTCTTGAGGGCGGCCGCCTTCGTCGCCAGGCTTTCCTTGAGAGAAGTCGACATCGTGGGGACTCCGGAAGGATCACCCCCGTCGGCGCGATGCGGACTTGCGGAGCGACCCTGAGTTCAGGTTAGAAGCCGGGGCCTCGCCTGTCAACGCCCGCGCGACGTAATCGCCGGTGCTCGACGCGGCAATACGAGCGATCGACTCCGGAGTTCCGGTCCCGACGACGCGGCCGCCGAGGTCGCCCCCCTCCGGCCCGAGGTCGATGATCCAATCCGCCGATTTGACGACGTCCAGATTGTGCTCGATCACGACGACCGTGTTGCCACCGTCGACGAGGCGCTGCAGCACTCCCAGGAGCTTGCGCACGTCGTCGAAATGGAGGCCGGTCGTCGGCTCGTCCAGGAGGTAGAGCGTCCGTCCGGTCGCTCGCTTCGAAAGCTCCTTCGAGAGCTTGATGCGCTGCGCTTCGCCGCCGGACAGCGTGGTCGCGGCCTGGCCGAGGCGGATGTAACCGAGGCCGACATCCTCGAGCGTCTGGAGCTTCTCCCGGATGGCCGGAACCGCCTCGAAGAATGGGAGCGCCTGGTGCACCGTCATCTCGAGGACGTCCGCGATCGACTTCCCCTTGTAGAGGATCTCCAACGTCTCGCGGTTGTACCGACGCGCCAGGCACGTGTCGCAGGTGACGTAGACGTCCGGAAGGAAGTGCATCTCGATCTTGATGACGCCGTCCCCCTCGCAGGCCTCGCACCGCCCCCCCGCGACGTTGAAGGAGAACCGGCCGGGCTGGTAGCCGCGGGCGCGAGATTCGGGGACGAGGGCGAAGAGGTCGCGGATCGGCGTGAAGAGGCCGACGTAGGTCGCAGGATTCGAGCGCGGGGTCCGTCCGATCGGCGATTGATCGATGTCGATGACCTTGTCGATTTGGTCGATGCCGGTGATCTTCTTGTGCGCTCCCGGCAGATCCTGCGCCGCGTGAAGCTTGCGAGCGAGGGCGCGGTGGAGGATCTCGTTGACGAGCGTGCTCTTTCCCGATCCGGACACCCCCGTCACGCAGGTCAGCGTCCCGAGCGGGAAGGCGACGGTGACGTCCTTGAGGTTGTGTTCGATGGCGCCGTGGACGGTGATCGCCTTCCCGTTGCCCGAGCGGCGCTGCGCGGGAACGGGAATCGTCTCCCGCCCCGACAGGAAGGCGCCCGTCAGAGAGAGCGGGTGGGCGGCGATGTGCTCGGGCGGCCCTTCCGCCACGACCTCGCCGCCCAGCTCCCCCGCTCCCGGCCCGAGGTCGACCACGTGGTCGGCCGCGAGAATCGTCTCCTCGTCGTGCTCGACGACGATGACCGTGTTCCCGAGGTCGCGCATCGCGAGCAGCGTGTTCAGCAGCTTCCGGTTGTCGCGCTGGTGCAGGCCGATCGACGGCTCGTCGAGGATGTAGAGGACGCCCGTGAGGCGCGAGCCGATCTGCGTGGCCAGCCGGATGCGCTGCCCCTCGCCGCCCGAGAGCGTGGCCGCACCACGATCGAGCGTCAGATACCCGAGCCCGACGTTCTCGAGAAAACCCAAACGCTCGCGGATCTCCTTGAGGATGGGCGCGGCGATCTGACGCTCCTTGGCGTCGAGCTTCAGGCTCTGGTAGAGACGCACCGCACGTGCCACGGACAGCTCGGTGTGCTCGGCGATGGTCTGACCTTCGATCTTCACCGCGAGGGTCTCGGGCTTCAGCCGCGCCCCGTTGCAGACCGGGCACCGATGCACCGACATGTACTTTTCGAGCTCCTCGCGCCTGCTCTCGGAGGCTGTCTCGCGGTACTTCCGCTCGAGCGACGGAAGGATGCCGTCCCACGAGCGCTTCCACTCGTAGCTGCTGCGGCGCCCCTCCCACTTGAACGTGAACTCGCGATCCCCCGCTCCGTCCCACAGCACTTTCTTGAACGCCGTCGGCATCTTCTCGTACGGCGTGTCGGGGGACACCTTGAACGCGCGAAAGACTCCCGATTCGAGGACCTGGTACCAGTTCGCGTCCCCCCATCCGAGAGCGCCCCCGCGCAGAGTCTTCGTCGGGTCGAGGAGAAGCTTCTCCCGGTCGAATGACTTGCGAACGCCGAGGCCGTCGCACTCCGGGCAGGCGCCGTAAGGAGAGTTGAACGAGAACATGCGCGGGACGAGATCGCCGATCGAGATCCCGCAGTCCTTGCAGGCGAGATGGCGCGAGAAGAGCAGGTCCCGCTTTCCGTCCACGTCGACGACGACCAGGCCTTCGGCGGCCCCCAGCGCCGTCTCGACGGAGTCGGTGACGCGCCCTTTGAGATCCGGCTTGACGACCAGCCGGTCCACGACGATCTCGATCGTGTGCTTCTTCTGCTTGTCGAGGTCGATCGGATCGGCGAGGTCGCGGACCGTGCCGTCCACCCGCGCTCGGACGAACCCCTTCTGCGCCGCATCCCTCAGCTCTTTCTTGTAGATCCCCTTCCTCCCCCGGACGATGGGAGCCAGAACCTGGATCTTCGTCCCCTCGGGGAGGGCGAGCACGGCGTCGACGATCTGCTGGACCGTTTGCGACGTGATCGGCTTGCCGCAATTCGGGCAGTGGGGCTTGCCAACGCGCGCGAAGAGAAGACGCAGGTAATCGTAGATCTCGGTCACCGTGCCCACGGTCGAGCGTGGGTTGCGCGAGGTGGTCTTCTGCTCGATCGAGATCGCCGGAGAGAGCCCTTCGATCGATTCCACCTCCGGCTTTTCCATCATCTCGAGGAATTGGCGGGCGTAGGCCGACAGGGATTCGACGTACCGGCGCTGTCCCTCGGCGTAGAGCGTGTCGAACGCGAGCGAGGACTTTCCCGAGCCCGAGACGCCCGTGATGACGATGAACTTGTTGCGTGGAAGGGTGAGATCGATGCGCTTGAGGTTGTGCTCCGCGGCGCCGCGGATGACGATCTCGGTCTTGGCCATGGAATCCCGTCCTGGTAGGCCGGGATTCTAGCAGGCCTAGCGCTTCCTCACCGGCAGCAGGAGAAGCGCGGCGCCGGACACGATCGCGACGACGCCCGACCACACGGGGAGATCGAGCCGCTTTTTTTCCTTGAATTCGAAATCCATCGGTCCCAGGTGCGTGGTGTGCTTCTCGGACGTGTAGTTGAAGCCGCGGTAGATGAGGATCAATGTACCCGCGGCCAAGAGGATCGCGGCGAGGATCTTGCGCATGCTCATGCGATAGTCATAGCACGACTCGCGATCCGCTTTGCTAGAATCGGCCCGTGCGCGCCCCCCTTCGGACGACCGTGCTCGCCCTGTTCGCCGGATCGCTCCTGATCGCCAAACAGCCCGACGCGCCGCCGGCGTACGACCCGGATCCATCGCAGCCCGGAGCCGGCGCGCTGCGCGGGGAAACCTGGAGCAAGGAGTCCGAGACCGCATCGCTCTGGCTGACGCGCATCGACGAGGAGACGCGTGTACGCTTCGTCCGTCAGCGCTCCGGGCTTGCGCTCGATCCATTCGAGAAGCAGCCCGGCCGGGCGACCGGGGGCTTCCTCGCGTTCCACGTTCTCGTGGAGAACCGAGGCGAGGCCCGCATGGTCTTTCAGCCGCAGGCTTGCCGGCTCCAAACGAGCTGGAAGGAATACGAGGCGCCCCTCGACCTACCGACGATCCTGGCGGTGTTCGGGATGGCCGACCGGGAGGCACCCGCGGGGATCGAGCGGATCCGTGCGGCGATCTTCGACGGCGAGGTCGTCTTGAATCCGGGCGAGAAGAAGGACGGCCTGTTCCTCTTCCACACCTTCGACCCGCCTCCGAAGAAGTTCCAGGTCGACGTCGCGGCCACGCTGACCAAGGGGGAGGCGTTCGGGTTCAGCGCGTTCTACAAGATGAGAAAGAAGTCGTGAGCGCTCGCCGCCTCGACGGGACGGCGACCGCCAGGGCGATCCGCGACGAGGTCACCCGGGGTGTGGCGGCCCTGAAGCGGGAAAGGGGCGCGACGCCGGGGCTGACGGTGGTGCTCGTCGGCGAGCACGTGGCCTCCCTGGCCTACGTGCGCGGCAAGGAAAAGGCCGCGAGCGAGACCGGGATGCGCTCGGAGGTTCTCCGCATGCCGAGGACGGCGACCGAGGCCGAGATCCTCGACGCGGTCCGGCGGCTCAACGCAGACGCGTCGGTGCACGGCATCCTCGTTCAGCTACCTCTCCCCGAAGGCATCGACGCGCAGCGGATCGTCGCTGCGATCGACCCGGACAAGGACGTCGACGGCTTTCACCCGGTCAACGCAGGCCGGATGCTGCTCGGCTTGCCGTCGGTGCTCCCGTGCACGCCCGCCGGAGTCGTCGTGCTCTTGAAGCGGCACGCGATTCCGCTCGAAGGGCGTCGCGCCGTCGTGCTCGGCCGCAGCAATATCGTCGGCAAGCCGATGGCCCTCCTCCTGCTGCGCGAGCAGTGCACGGTCACGATCGCGCACTCGCGCACACCGGACGTCGCGGCCGTCGCGGCGGAGGCGGACATCCTGGTCGCCGCGATCGGCATGCCGGGATTCGTCCGCGGGGCTTTCATCAAGCCCGGTGCGGTCGTCGTCGACGTCGGCGTCCACGCGCTGACCGACCGGCGGCGCGTGCGCGAGCTGTTCGGCGAGAACGAGGCGAAGCTTCGGGCGCTCGAGGCGAGCGGCTCGGTGTTGTGCGGCGATGTCCATCCGACCGAGGCCGAGGCCCGTGCGAGCTGGCTGTCGCCGGTTCCGGGGGGCGTCGGCCCGATGACGATCGCGATGCTTCTATCGAACACCCTTGAGGCCGCGCGACGATGCTCCGCGTCGGTCTGACCGGAGGTCTCGCCTCGGGGAAGAGCACCGTCGCGGAGTTCTTCCGGGAGCTCGGAGCGTTCCACGTCGATGCGGACCGGATCGCTCACGAGCTGACGGCGCGAGGCGGCGCGGCCGAGAGCGAGGTCGTCGCTCGCTTCGGCCCCGGGGTCGTCGGTTCCGACGGTGGAATCGACCGCAAGGCGGTCGCCAAGATCGTCTTCGCCGACCCGAAGGCCCTCGCCGATCTCAATGCGATCGTCCACCCCAAGGTCCGAGCCGAGATCGCCCGCCGCGTCGCCGCCCACGCATCGGCCGGATCCCCGTCCCCGGTCGCACTGATCGACGCGGCTCTTCTCGTCGAGAGCGGGATCCACCGCGACCTCGATGCGCTCGTCGTCGTCGCCTGCGACCCGGAGACGCAGATCGCACGCGCCGTCGCGCGCGGGCTCCTCTCCGAAGCGGACGCTCGCGCCCGAGTCGCCGCGCAGGCCCCGCTTGCCGACAAGCTCGCCGCTGCGGACTACGTGATCGACAACAACGGCTCGCTCCTGCAGGCTCGGGAGCAGGTCCGCCGCGTCTGGGGAGAAATCGTCAAGAGATAGGGGACATTCCCCGTTTCTCTACCCCTCCGTCTCCCGCTCGGCTTCATCGAGCGCCTCGGGACTGATCTGCTCCTCGAGAAGCTCGTGGGCGCGCTCGACGTCGTCGGCATCGACCACCAGCTGAAGGCCGGACGAGAAGTCGAGGGGCGGCGTGCTGCCTCCCATGTCGTCGGCGGTGAGGGACGCGGCGATGCCTTCCGCTTCGAGAAGCGAGCGCGCGATCTCGGCCTCGCCGCGATCGGAGAAGACGCGAACGATCGTGGGGTCCTTCATTCAGGCTCCAACTCTGATGCCGGCGCCCTCGTGGGTCTTGACCTGTTGGATCCGGTTGGCGGCATCGACGAGCACGATCGTCGGAACGTGCGCGGCGATCTCGCTGGCGTCCATCGCCGCGTAGGCGGCGATGATCACCCGGTGGCCGACCTCGACCAGGCGGGCCGCGGCGCCGTTGATGCAGCAGGCGCCCGAGCCCCGCGGCCCCTCGATCAGGTAGGTCGAGAACCGGCTCGCGTTGTCGACGTCGTAGACGTCGATCCTCTCGAACGGCTCCATGCCGCACGCGTCCATCAGGTCGCGATCGAGCGTGAGGCTTCCTTCGTATTCGGTGTCGCACTCCGTCACCGTGATCCGGTGGACCTTGGCTCGAAGCATTTCGCGGGTCATCTCTCCACTCCTTCCCTTGCGGTCGCCCCCCGAGTCCGGGTGGACGCCCCAAGCGTCGATGCAGTCTAAGATCGCAACGTCGTGTTGTCGATGAGGCGCGTCGCGCCGGCATAAACCGCCAGAGCGAGCAGGGTTGCGCCCGCGATTCTGGGCACCGGCTCCATCCGCTCCGGTTCGACCAGCTCGAGGTAGTCGATGCGCAGCGTCGGCTCCGCCTCGAGGACTGCCCTCGCGGCGGCGGCCACCTTGGCCGCATCCGTCTCCCCCGCCTCGACGGCGGCTCTCGCGGCCTCGAGCGCGCGGGGAACGGCGCTGGCCGCGCGCCGCTCCTGGGTCGAGAGCAGCGCGTTCCGGCTGGACATCGCGACGCCATCCGCCTCGCGCTGCGTGGGCAAGATCAGCACTTCGACGTCCATCATCAGATCGCGAACCAGCGTCTTGACGATGACCGCTTGCTGCGCATCCTTCTGCCCGAAGGCCGCGATGTGGGGGTCGACGATCGCGAGGAGCTTGGCGACGACCGTGGCCACGCCGCGAAAGTGTCCCGGTCGGCTCTCACCTTCGAGCCGGTCCGACAAGCCTGCGACCTCGACGAACGTCGTCCCTCCCGGTGGATAGAGTTCCTCGGGATCGGGCGCGAACAGCACGTCCACTTCCTCGCGCGCGAGCATCTCCGCATCGCGTGCGAGGTCGCGCGGATAGCGCGCGAGATCGTCGGCCGAATTGAACTGGGTGGGGTTGACGAAGATCGAGACCACCGTGAAGTCGGCCTGCGTTTTCGCCCGGCGCAGAAGGAAGAGGTGCCCTTCGTGGAGCGCCCCCATCGTCGGGACGAAGCCGACGACCTTTCCTTGGGCGCGCGCCGCGGCGGCCGCGTCCTTCATGGCGCGCGTACGCCGGATGATGTCCATCAGCCGTAGCTTTCGTCGCGCCCGGGAAACGACCCGGACCGGACGTCGGCCGCCCAGCGCTTGATCCCCTCGGTCGCGGCCGCATGAAGATCGGCGTAGCGCCGGACGAACTTCGGGACCGGTCCGGGCAACAGACCCAGGAGATCGTGGATCACGAGAACCTGCCCGTCGCACCGCGCGCCCGCGCCGATGCCGATCGTCGGCACCGGGACCGCGGATGTGATGCGTGCCGCCAGCTCCGACGGGATCCCCTCGAGAACGATGGCGAAGACGCCGGCGTCTGCGAGCGCAGCGGCGTCGTCGAGGAGGAGGGTGGCGGCCTCGCCTTCGCGTCCCTGAACCTTGTACCCGCCCATCCGGAGAACCGACTGCGGCGTGAGCCCGAGATGACCCATCACGGGGATCTCGGCGTCCGTGAGGGCGCGGAGCACCCCGAGGCGCTTCTTTCCGCCCTCGATCTTCACGGCGTCGGCGCCGGCCTCACGGACGAACCGCGCCGCGTTTTCGACGGCCGCGGCCGGCCCGAGGTGGTACGAGAGCCACGGCATGTCGATGATCAGGAGCGCTTCGCGCCGCCGCCGCCCGACCGCCTTGGCGTGGTGAAGCATGTCGTCCATCGTCACGGGGAGCGTCGAGTCGTACCCCAGCTCGACCATGCCAAGGGAGTCGCCGACCAGGAGGGCGTCGACGCCGGCGGCCTCGGCGGCGTCGGCCGTCATCGCATTGTAGGCGGTCAGGACGACGAGGGGTTGCCCGGTCCCCTTACGGGCCCGGAACGCAGGAACGGTCAACATCTGTG
Organism: uncultured Acidobacteriota bacterium; assembly: GCA_964511835.1. Lineage (GTDB taxonomy): Bacteria > Acidobacteriota > Polarisedimenticolia > Polarisedimenticolales > DASRJG01 > DASRJG01. Next base: position 59,598 of record CAZEII010000002.1, read on the forward strand.
GCCTCCTTATCTGCCCGCTTCTCACGAAGTCGAGCGACGTTGGCCAGGGAACAAAAAGGGGGGGGTATCCCCTTCTTCTCAAGCCGAGGAGCTCACAGGACGATAATACTGCACACCGCGCTCCATGCGCTTGATCTGGGAGACCAGATCGTCCAGCTCCTTCTCGTGGTGCACGAAGTCGATTTGATTGGTGTCGATGACGAGGAGCGGGGTCTGCGTATAGTTGAAGAAGAAGTAGTTGTAGGCCTTGGCGACCTCGGCGACGTAAGCCTCGGAGATCTCGGCCTCATAGTCGCGCTTGCGCCGCTTGATCCGCTCGATCAAGCGGGGCGTATCCGCCTGGAGGAAGATGACGAGATCGGGCTTGGGCGTCTGCGGCTCGAGCATCGCGTACAGCTTGTCGTAAATCAAGAGCTCCGAGTCGTCGAGGTTCAGGTACGCGAAGATCTTGTCCTTCGGGAAGATGTAATCGCAGACCGTCACTTGCGAGAAGAGCGTCCGCTGCGACAGCTCCATCAGCTGGCGGTAGCGGGACAGGAGAAAGAAGAGCTGGGCTTGGAACGCGGCGCCGGTCTTGTCGAGGTAGAAATCGCGCAGGAACGGGTTCTCGACGCGTTCGAGCACCTTGTGGGATTCGAATTTCTTGACCAGCAGCTCGACGAACGAGGTCTTGCCGACCCCGATCGGGCCTTCCACGGCGATCGAGCGAAATCTCATAGAGCGCGCGAGTATAGGGGGAGCGTTTCCGACAAGGCAAGCTTGCCGGCGTGCCGGACGACGTGCGGATCGTCCAGCGCCGCAAGCTGGCCCGCGTACTCCGGTGCCAGCTCGGCGAGCGGAGCGAGCACGAACCGGCGCGACAGAAGCCGAGGGTGCGGAAGCGTGAGCGCCGGCGTGCTTCGCCGCAGGCTTCCGAGCGTCAAGAGGTCGAGATCGAGCTCGCGCGGAGCATTCCGCTGCTTCCGCTGGCGCCCCCGCTCGCGCTCGCAGGCGAGGAGGATCTCGAGCACGGCTTCGGGGGAGAGCTCCGTCTCGATCGCGGCCACCATGTTGAGGAACCATCCGGGCCCCGCATCATCGACCGGCTCGGTCTCCCAGAGGGAGGAGAGAGCCACGGGGAACACGCCCCCGCGCGCCATGCCGGCGAGTCCGGCGCGCAGATGCTCCGCGCGATCGCCGACGTTGCTGCCCAGCCCGACGAACCCGAGCATGGGCCGAATACTAACAGCGACGACCCGCGGCGCCGCCCGGCTTGATGGGAGAGGCCCGCGGCCGCTATGATGCGCCGTTCCCGCGCCCTGCGGGACCCCGACACACCCCGAGGGAGGTTCCAACCGACCATGGCAACGACGAAGAAGAAGGCGGCGGCATCGGCCGAGGAGGCCTCCGGCGGCGGGCATGATCCCGCGCCCGCGTCCCACGAGAAGCCGCGAAACGTCGCCGCGTACGAAGCGGCCCTCGAGCGATTCACCGCGGCGTCCCAGCTGTTCGTGACGGGTCAGTTCGCCGACGCGCTCCCGCTGTTCGACGCGGTGGTCGAGGCGGCGACGCCCGACGAGCCGATCCTGGCCGACCGTGCGCGCACCTACGCATCGATCTGCCGTCGCAAGGCGGCGGGCCCGGAGGCGGAGGGCGAGGACCCGGACACCCTCTACCACCGCGGCGTCGTCGCGGCGAATGCCGGCCGGCTCGAGGAGGCCTGGTCACTGCTCGAGAAAGCGATCGGCCGCAGGCCGAACGATGCGAGCATCCTTTACGCCCGCGCCTCCGTGCGAGGTCTCCAGGGAAACGCCGAGGCGGCGGCCTTCGAGCTCAAGAAGTCGGTCGCGATCGAGCCGAAGTTCCGATTCCAAGCCGCTTCCGACGCCGACTTCGACAAGGTCCGCGACGAGGCGTCGTTCATCGACATCATCGAGCCGAGCAACGCGGGGGCGTGAGCGTGGCCGGAGCACGCGCGCGGCTGACCGTCCTGCTTCTCGCGGCCGGCCAGGGCAAGCGCCTGAAATCGAAAACCATCAAGCTCCTTCATCCGGTCGCGGGCCAGCCGATGGTTCGTTGGGTGGCCGGCGTCGTGGCGGAGCTCCGCCCGTCGCGAACGGTTGCCGTCGTCGGCTTCCAGGGAGACGAGGTGCAGGCATCGCTTGAGGGGCTCTGCGATGCGTTCGTCGTTCAACCGGTGCAGCGCGGCACGGGGCACGCCGTCATGCAGGCGGCGAAGGCGCTGCGCGGGACGAGCGGCCCGCTCCTCATCGTCAATGGCGATCTTCCGAACATCGAGGCGGCCACGCTCCGAAGGCTTCTCGACCTCCATCGTCGCTCGAAGGCGGCCCTGTCCCTCGTCACCACCGACGTCCACGACGCCACGGGATACGGCCGCATCGTGCGAAACGAGAAAGGGAGCGTCGTCCGGATCGTGGAACACAAGGACGCGACCGCGTCGCAGCGTAGGATCCGGGAGATCAACTGCGGCATCTACTGTGCCGACGCGCCCGCGCTCATCGCCACGCTCAAGAACATCCGCCCGGACAACGCCCAGCGGGAGTACTACCTCACCGACGCGGTTCACGCGCTGATCGCCAAAGGCCGAACCGTCGCCGCCCTCAAACATCCCGACGCGCACGCGGTCCTCGGAGTGAACACGCGCGCGGAGCTCGCGTCCGCCGGGGCCGCGCTCTACGCGCGCAAGGCCGCCGAGCTTCAGGCGGCGGGGGTCACGCTCCTGGATCCGGCACGGACCTGGATCGACCCGCGCGCCGTCGTCGGCCGCGACACCGTGCTCTACCCCGACGTCATCGTCGAGGGGGCGTCGGTGATCGGCGAGGACTGCGTCGTCCGATCAGGCTCGAGGCTCGCCAACATGGTTCTCGGCCGCGGGGTCGAGGTCAAGGACCACTGCGTCCTTCAGGACAGCCGCATTGGCGACGAAGCGCAGCTCGGCCCGTTTGCGCACCTTCGCCCGGGCTCGGTCCTCGAGGCGAGGGCGAAGGTCGGCAACTTCGTCGAGCTGAAGAAGACGCGGCTCGGGAAGGGAAGCAAGGCGCCCCATCTTTCGTATCTTGGCGACGCGGCGATCGGTCCTGGGTGCAACATCGGCGCGGGGACGATCACCTGCAACTACGATGGCGTCGCCAAGCACCAGACGACGATCGACGCCGGCGTGTTCATCGGCAGCGACACGCAGCTCGTGGCTCCCGTGTCCCTCGGGGAGGGGGCTTACGTGGCCGCGGGGACCACGGTCACGGAGGACGTCCCGGCTGGTGCTTTGGCGATCGGCCGCGTCCGGCAGCTTAACCTGGACGGGTGGGTCGCCCGGCGCAAGAAGAGGGCCGCAGGCGGCGGTTCGGCGCATTCTTAATTGCGCTTCCGGCCCCGTCGCATTATTCCTTAGTCATACGTCGGGAGGGGAGGTCGTCGGCCATGTGCGGCATCGTGGGCTACATCGGCGCCAAGGACCCCGTCGAGCTTCTGATCGAAGGACTGCGCAAGCTGGAGTACCGCGGCTACGATTCCGCCGGCATCGCGGTCGTGGACGGGGACGGCAAGCTTCACATCCGCCGCGCCCCCGGCAAGCTGCGCGACCTCGAGAGGGTCCTGGTCGACAAACCGATCAACGGCCGATTCGGAATCGCGCACACCCGCTGGGCGACCCACGGCCGCCCGACGGAAGAGAACGCCCATCCGCACCGCGACTGTACCGGACGCATCGTCGTCATCCACAACGGGATCATCGAGAACTACCTCGAGCTGAAGCACGAGCTTCAGAAGCAGGGGCACAACTTCGTCACCGAGACCGACACCGAGATCGTCGCGCACGCGCTCGAGCAGCAGATGAAGGACAAGCGGTGCGACCTCGCGGCCGCGTTCCGCGCCGTGCTCCCCCGCTTCCGTGGCATCTACGCACTCGTCGCGATCTCGGCCGACGAGCCGAACACGATCGTCGCCGCGCGCGTCGGTCCGCCGCTGGTCGTCGGCATGGGCCGGGAGGAATACTTCGTCGCGTCCGATATCCCGGCGATCCTCGCCCATACGAAGGACGTCGTCTTCATGGACGACTTCGAGATCGTGGTCGTCAAACCGCAGGGCGTGAGCTTCGTCAACATGGACGGCGACGCCATCCGCAAGGAGCCTACCCGGATCCCGTGGGATCCGATCATGGCGGAGAAGGGCGGCTACAAGCACTTCATGCTGAAGGAAATCCACGAGCAGCCGCGCGCCGTCCGCGACACGCTCCTGGGACGAGTCTCGCTCGAGGACCAGACGATCCATCTCGAGGAGATCGCGCTGTCCGACGAGGCGCTCCGGCGGGCCGACCGGATGCAGATCGTCGCGTGCGGAACCTCGTGGCACGCGGGCCACGTCGGAAAGTTCCTGATCGAGCAACTGGCGAAGCTTCCCGTCGAGGTCGATTACGCCTCCGAGTACCGGTACCGGAAGCCGATGCTCGACGACCGCTGCCTTTCGGTCTTCATCAGCCAGTCGGGTGAGACCGCCGACACGCTGGCGGCCGAGCGCGAATCGAGGCTCCAGGGGGCCAAGGCGCTGGCCGTTTGCAACGTCCGCGGCTCCATGCTGACCCGCGAGTGCGACGGGACCATCTACACCCACGCGGGGCCGGAGATCGGCGTCGCCTCCACGAAGGCGTTCACGAGCCAGATCGTCGCGCTGACGCTGCTCGCCCTGAAGCTCGGTCGCGTGCGCGGGACGATCTCCGACGAGGTGATGGCGCAGCTCATCCGCGACCTCTACCACATCCCCGCCCAGATGGAGCGCTACCTGCACGACGACTCGGCCGTCGTCGAGATCGCGAAGACGTTCCACCTGCACCGCGATTTCCTCTACCTCGGACGAGGCGTCAACTACCCGATCGCTCTCGAGGGCGCTCTGAAGCTCAAGGAGATCTCCTACATCCACGCCGAGGGGTATCCCGCGGGGGAGATGAAGCACGGCCCGATCGCCCTGATCGACGAGGAGATGCCGGTCGTCGCGCTGGCACCGTTCGACGGCGTCTTCGAGAAAATGCTCTCGAACATCGAAGAGGTGAAGGCGCGCTCCGGGATCGTCATCGCCGTGACCGACGACCTCGGCGGCGACATCTCGCAGAAGGCCGACTTCGTCCTCACCGTCCCCAAGACGCACGAGCTGCTCTCGCCGCTGTTGACGGTCCTCCCGCTCCAACTGCTGGCCTACCACATCGCCCTCTTGCGCGGCTGCGATGTCGACCAGCCTCGCAATCTCGCGAAGAGCGTCACCGTCGAGTAATCCGGGACATTCTGCTTTTTCCAAAAAGGGGACGGGCCCCGTTTTGGAAAAAGCAGAATGTCCCGGGCTGCTAGAATCCCGGGGTGACACCACCGGAGAACTTACTGGACGCGCTGAATCCCGCGCAGCGGGAGGCGGTCGTCCATCCGGGCGGGCCGCTGCTCGTGCTCGCCGGGGCCGGCTCGGGGAAGACGCGTGTCATCACCCACCGCATCGCGTGGCTCGTCCGCGAGGCGGGCGTCGCGCCGGGGAATATCGTCGCTGTCACGTTCACCAACAAGGCGGCGCGGGAGATGCGCGGCCGCGTCGAGGCGATCCTGGGCGGCGACGCTCCTTGGATCGGCACGTTTCACGGCCTCGGCCTTCGGATGCTCCGGCGCGAAGGCGAGCGGGTGGGGCTCGCCCCGGGTTTCGCGATCTACGACCGGGACGACCAAGTCTCGCTGATCCGCCGCCTCCTGCGTGACGAAGGCGCTGACGACACGGCGGGCTCCGCCCGAGCCTTCCTCTCGCGCATCGGCCGCGCGAAGAACGCCCTGGAGGCCCCGAGCGCTCTCGAGGCGCGGGCGTTCTCGCCCGACGCCAAGCTTCAGGCGAAGATCTATGGGCTCTACACCGACGGCCTGAAGCGAGCCAATGCCGTCGATTTCGACGACATCCTGCTCAAGGTCTTGGAGCTGCTCGACGCGGAGAAGAACCCCGGCGTGCGGGAGCGATACGCGCAGCGCTGCGAGCATCTTCTCGTCGACGAGTATCAGGACACGAACCGCCCGCAGTACCTCTTGATCAAGGCGCTGACCTCGGTCCACCAAAACCTCTGCGTCGTCGGGGACGAAGACCAGTCGATCTACAAATTCCGAGGCGCCGAGATCCGGAACATCCTCGATTTCGAGCGTGACCACCCCACCGCCGCCGTCGTCAGGCTCGAGCAGAACTACCGCTCCACCGGGACGATCCTCGAAGCGGCGGGCGCCGTCATCGCGAACAACACCGAGCGCAAGGGAAAGACGCTCTGGACCAACAACGGACGCGGGGAAAGGATCGACCTCTTTCACGCGCCGGACGACCGCACCGAGGCGGCCTGGGTCGCGCGCGAGGTGCTCGTCGAGGCGCGCCGGCGCCCCCACGAGGAGGTCGCCGTTCTCTACCGCACCAACGCCCAGTCGCGGGCGTTCGAGGAGGCGTTCCGACGCGAGCGCATCCCCTACCAGGTCGTCGGCGCCCTGCAGTTCTACGAACGAAAGGAAGTCCGGGACGTCCTGTCGTACCTCAAGCTCGCCGTGAACCCCGAGGACAACGTCGCGTTCCGGCGGATCGTCAACGTCCCGCCGCGCGGGATCGGCGAGGCGACGGTGGAGGCGATCGAGGCCGAGGCTCGCGCTCTCGGCCTTCCGCTCCAGGAGGCCGCGCGGAAGCTGATCGAGCGCGGGGGGCTCGCCGCCCGGCCGGCCCGCCTGCTCGCGGCGTTTCTCGAGGCGACGGCCGGATTCGCCGCGCGCGCCGCCGTCGAGCCCGCCGCCGTCGTCATCGAAGGGATCGTCGGGGCGGTCGCGTACGAGGGCTACCTCTCGAAGACCTACCCGGGTGAGGGTTTCGACCGGATGGAGAACGTTCGCTCTCTCGTCTCCGCGGCGGTCGAGTACGAGCGCGAGGCCGAAGCGGCGACGCTTCTCGGCTTCCTCGATCGGTCCGCGCTCGTCTCGGACGCCGACGAGGTCGGCGCCTCCCCCGGGGTCACCTTGATGACGGCTCACAACGCCAAGGGGCTGGAGTTCCCGGTCGTGTTCCTGGCCGGCCTCGAGGAGAACGTCTTCCCGCACGTGCGCTCGCGCGCGGAGGACGACCTCGAGGAAGAGCGTCGCCTTTGCTATGTCGCGATCACGAGGGCGCGCGAACGCCTGGCCCTCTCGCACGCGCTCTCGCGCTTGCAGCAGGGGGTGCCTCAGGCCAACCCACCCTCGCGCTTCCTCTCGGAGATCCCCGCCGCCCTGCTGGCCGAGAGCGGCGGCCGCGCGGCGGCGGCGTTCTTCGATCCGCCCGCTCGCCAACCGTCCGCAGGCCGCTGGGGCGAGGCCGGCTACGGCTCGTCCGCGGCGCGCGCGGCGGCTCGTCGCGCGCGGGAGAGCGCTTTCGCTCCTCCATCGGACCTTCCGCCTCCCGAGGACGGTTTCGCCGTCGGGATCCGCGTCAGCCACCCGATGTTCGGGAGCGGCCAGGTCTTGGAACGGGAGGGATCCGGCAAGAGCCTGAAGCTGACGATTCAATTCACGGGGTACGGGACCAAGCGCATCTTGCCCGCGTACACCCAGCTCACCACGGAAGGGACGAGTCCATGAAGGGAAGCGATCTGCGCAAGGGAATGGTCATCAGGTTCGAGGGGCAGGTTTACAAGATCCTCGAATCCACGCACCGCACGCCGGGGAATCTGCGCGCGTTCGTTCAGGCGAAGATGAGGAACGTGATCACCGGGCTCAGCACCGAGCAGCGGTTTCGCTCCGAGGACCTGATCGAGAAGGTCTACCTCGACACGAAGACGATGCAGTACCTCTACCACGACGCCGCGGGGTACCACTTCATGGACACCGAGACGTACGACCAATTTGCCCTCGCCGACGACGCGCTCGGCGACACGATGTCGTTCGTCATCCCCGACTCCACCGTCACGATGGATTGGTTCGAGGGGAAGCCGGTCGGCATCGAGATCCCGCCGTCGGTCGATCTGAAGGTGGTCGAGACCGCTCCCGGGATCAAAGGGGCAACCGCGTCCGCCCAGAAGAAGCCGGCGACGCTCGAGACCGGTCTCGTCGTCCAGGTCCCTTCGTTCATCAACGAGGGCGAGGTGATCCGGATCGGCACCGAGGACGGGGACTACCTCGGACGGGCGACCTAGGCTAGAGGCGGAGACTCGATCCGGGCGCGACGACCGTGGCCTTGCGCCCGCCGGCGCGCACGCGCTTGACGAAGTCGTCCGCGTCGGCCTTGATCCAGCCGAACGTGTCGAAGTGCATCGGGATCGTGACGCCGGCGTCGACGAATTCCGCGGCCTTGACGGCGTCGCGGATCCCCATCGTGAAGTTGTCGCCGATCGGCAGGAGCGCCGCGTCGAGCGGGCCGTTCATCTCCGCGATCAGCTTCATGTCGGAGAACAGTGCGGTATCGCCGGCGTGGTAGACCTTCTTGCCGCCCATCGCGAGCACGATCCCCGCCGGGTTTCCCAGCGCCTCGCCGTCGGGACCCGTCGATCCGTGGAACGCGATCGTCAGTCTGACGTGCCCGAACGGGAACTCGCGTCCGCTGCCGAGGTGGAGCGGATGCCCCTCGATCCCCTGCTTCCCGAACCATCCGACGATCTCGAAATTGGAGACGACGAGCGCCTTCGTGCGTCTCGCGATCGCGACGGCGTCGCCGATGTGATCGGAGTGGCCGTGGGAGATGACGATCGCGTCGAGCTTGGCGAAGCTCTCGGGGCCGACGTCCGCCAGCGGATTGCCCGTGAGAAACGGATCGATCAGGACGCGGTGCGTCCCGTCGTGGAGCTCCCAGCAGGAGTGGCCGTGAAAGGTCAGATCGAGCATGATCGCTTCTCCTCGGAACGACTCTACACCGCGGCATCCTTCATCGCCTCGCGCACGGCCGCGACCGTCCGGCCGATCAGGGCCGGATCGTGGGCGGTCGAGACGAACGCCGCCTCGAACTGCGACGGCGCCAGATAGACGCCCCGCGCGAGCATGGCGTGGAAGAACCGCGCGTACCGCTTCGTGTCGGCGCGCGCCGCCGAGGCGTAGTCGGTCACAGGCCCCGCCGTGAAGAACCCGGTCAACATCGATCCGACGCGATTCACGACGCTCGGCACGCCCGCATCGCGGGCCGCGGCGGCCAGCCCCGAGGCGAGCGCTGCCGCGAGCGCCTCGAGGCGGTCGTACGCGCCGGGCTCGGCGAGCAGGTCGAGCGTTTCGATGCCGGCCCGCATCGCGAGCGGATTTCCCGAGAGCGTTCCCGCCTGGTAGACAGGCCCGTCGGGAGCGATGCGTCCCATGACGTCGGCCCGCCCGCCGTAGGCGCCGACGGGAAGGCCGCCGCCGATGACCTTCCCGAAGCACGAGAGGTCGGGTTCGATGCCGTAGAGCTCCTGAGCGCCGCCGGGTGCGACGCGGAATCCGGTCATGACCTCGTCGAAGATGAGAAGAACTCCGTGCCGGCGCGTGAGATCCCGGACCGCCGGGAGCCATCCCGGTGCCGGTGGCACGACGCCCATGTTGCCGGCGATCGGCTCCACGATCAGCGCGGCGATCTCGGACCCGCGCTCGGCGAGCAGGCGCTCGAGCGCCGCGGCGTCGTTGAACGGGATCGTCGCCGTCAGCGCAGCGAGAGCGGGCGGCACCCCGGGAGAACCGGGCAAGCCCAGAGTCATCAAACCCGAACCCGCCTTGACGAGGAGAGCGTCGGCGTGGCCGTGGTAGCACCCCTCGACCTTGATCAGGCCGTGGCGGCCGGTGACCGCCCGCGCGAGGCGAATGGCGGACATCGCCGCCTCGGTCCCGGAGGAGACGAAGCGCACCTTCTCGCAGGACCGGACCCGGGCGACCACGCGCCGCGCCAGCTCCGTCTCGAGCTCCGTCGGCGCGCCGAAGGTCGATCCTTTTCCTGCTTGGTCGCGGAGGGCCGCGACGACCCGCGGGTGCGCGTGGCCGAGGATCAACGGCCCCCACGAGCCGAGGTAGTCGATGTAGTCGCGCCCGGCGGCGTCCGTGACGACCGCGCCGGCGCCGTGCTCGAAGAAGACCGGGGTTCCGCCGACCGCCCCGAACGCCCGCACGGGGCTGTTGACGCCGCCGGGCATCAGCCGCTTCGCGTCTTCGTAGAGGCGCTGCATGTCGCGGCTCACGGCCGATCCCCCCACAGACAGGCCGGATGACGCCGGGGCTTGGCGGGTCCCGGCTTGTACCAGCCGCGCCGCCTCGCCTCGGTCAGCACGCTCTCGTGGAACCGCCGGAAGCGCGGCGAGTGGTCGAAATGCCTGAGGTGGGCCAGCTCGTGGCACAGCGTGTCGACGAGGCTCGACTCCTTGAGCAGGCGGCCGGTCTTCGCGTGGCGAAGGCGGATGCGGATTCGGCCGTCGGCGTAGCAGATGCCGTAGTGCTCGACGACCCCGTCGGCTTCGGCGTCGACCGACGTGAAGCGGAGCGCGAAGTGCGCGGCCAGCCTCGCCGCCATCGTTCGGAGGGTCTCGAGCGCTGCCGCGTCCTCGTCGAGCCGCGTCGCTGGACCGCCGGCGAAGGACGGCGCCGCGGCGGCGAGCGCGCTCAAGCGCGCGAGGGGCGTCGGGGTCGCCTCGAGCGTCCGCGGCGCGAAAAGGGTGCGCTGCCGCGGGTCGGCTCCTCCCGGCACGTTACCTGAGAAGGCGCGCGGCCTCCCGCGCGTGGTAGGTCAGGATGATCGACGCCCCGGCCCGCTTGATCGCCGTCAGCGTCTCGAGGATCGCGCGCTCGCGGTCGATCCAACCGCGCTGAGCCGCCGCGAGCAGCATCGAGTACTCGCCGCTGACGTTGTACGCCGCCACGGGGACGCCGAAGGCCTCCTTCACGCGGCGTACGACGTCGAGATACGCCAGCGCAGGCTTGACCATCACGATGTCGGCCCCCTCGTCGAGATCGAGCGCGACCTCGCGGAGCGCCTCGTCGGCGTTCCCCGGATCCATCTGATACGAGCGGCGGTCGCCGAATTGGGGGGCCGAGCCCGCCGCTTCGCGGAAGGGCCCGTAGAACGCCGAGGCGTACTTCGCCGCGTAGGAGAGGATCGCGACGTCCTCGAACCCCTCCCCGTCGAGCGCGGTGCGGATCGCGCCGACCCGGCCGTCCATCATGTCGGACGGCGCGACGAGGTCGGCTCCGGCCTTCGCGTGGGAGAGAGCGGTCTTGGCGAGGAGCTCGAGAGTCGGATCGTTCAAGACCTTTCGGTCGTGCACGACCCCGCAGTGGCCATGGCTCGTGTACTCGCACAGGCAGATGTCGGTGATGACGAGGGCCTCCGGGAACGTGCGCTTCAGCTCCCGCACCGACGTCTGCACGGCGGCGCCGTCGTCCCACGCCTCGGAGCCGCGCTCGTCCTTCTTGTCCGGGATCCCGAACAGCAGGAACGCCCGCACGCCGTCCTCGATCGCCGCGCCTGCCTCCTCGACCAGGGTGTCCGGCGAGAGATGGAATTGCTCCGGCATCGCGCCGATCTCGCTCCGGACCCCTTTTCCGTTGCGAACGAAGAAGGGGTAGACGAAGTCGGTGGGAGCCAGGCGCGTCTCTCGAACCATGTCGCGGAGAGCGGCCGAGCGGCGCAGGCGGCGGGGGCGCGTGACCGGGAACATGGACGCCGCTAGTCCTCGTCGGCGAAGAAGAAGTAGTCGGCGCAGTGCTTGCCGCAGAAAACCCGTCCGCTGTAATTGAAGGCGTCCTCGGCGCAGACGTACTTGAAGCAGATCGGGCACCGGAACAGTTGCGTCTCGGATTCCGTTTTCTTGCAGGTCAGGCAGGCGAGGGCTTCGGGCAAGGGAACCTCCGGCGCGCCGGGATTATAGCCTCGGCATCGCGCGGCGGCCCGTTGAGGGGACCCGGAGTCTCCTGCTAGAGTGCGTGCCGCTCGATCGGACCGGCGTAGCTCAGGGGTAGAGCGAAGGTCTCATAATCCTTAGGTCCGTGGTTCAAATCCACGCGCCGGTACCACTCCGACGGCGATCAGCGGATCCGGCCGAGAAGCGCGCGCAGTCGGGGGAACATTCCCGAGATCTCGTCCATCGAGACCGCGCCGACCGACAGGCGGAACCAGCCCGTCTCGTCTCGGAGTCCGAACGCCTGGAACGGCACGACGGCGAGGCCCGCGTGTTCCAGGATGGCCTCACGCACGGCCTCGTTCCCGTCGAGCTTGCGGCCGTCGAGCGATCGCCCGACGACGTCGAGCTGCAGCGAGAGGTAGATCGCCCCCTGCGGGTGGATGCACTCGACCGGGAACCCCTCGGCCTTCATCGCGGTGAAGCCCGAGTGGAGAGCGGTGAGGCGCTCTTGCAGGGAAGCTTTCATCTGCTTGCGGAAGGCCAGGACCGCCGCTTCGTTCTGGAGGAACTTCGCCGTCGCCACCTGCTCCGGGCGCGGCGCCCAGGCTCCGACATGCCCGATGAAATCGCGCATTCGGGCGGTCACTTCCGGGGCCGCGAGCATCCAGCCCACGCGCAGTCCGGTCGCGGCGAGACCCTTCGAGATGCCGTCGACCGTGATCAGCCACGGCGCGATCTCGGGGACCAGCGCGGCGGGATGATCGTGGTGGCTGCTGCCGAAAACGAGGGAGCCGTAAACCTGATCGAAGAGCAGGAAGAGGAATCGCCGCCCCGCCTTGGCGCGCTTCGCGTTCTCGTCGACGATCGCCCGCGCGATGGCGCGCAGATGGTCGGCTTGGATCACGGTGCCCGCCGGGTTGAGCGGCGTGTTGAGCGTGATCAACTGCGCTTGCGCGAGGTGGGGCGTAAGCTGCGCCAGCGTGGGCTGGAAGCCGTCCTCCGGCCGGGTCGGGATGTCGATCCCTTTCCCCCGGGTCAGCGTCACGTAGTGGTTGTTGTTCCAGGAGGGAGCCGGATAAACGACCACGTCGCCGGGGTTGACGACGCACCGGTACGCGCCGTAGAGAAGCGGGCGCGAGCCGCTGGCGATCAGGGTGGATTCGACCGGATAGCGGACGCCGTATTCTCGCGCGGTGAACTCCGCGACGACCTGACGCAGCCTGAGCACGCCGTCCGACGGAGGGTAGTTCGTCTCCCCCGCGGCGAGCGCGTTGCGGATCTCCTCCATGAGGACGGTCGGGATCGGGAAGTACTTCGAGTTGAAGTCTCCGACGGTGAGATTGCAGACGGCCTTCCCGGCCGCGACCATCGTCCGGATCTCCGCGGCGATCTTGAGGATCTCCGAGCCCACGAGGCTGTGCGCGCTCTCCGACAGCGACGCGTCGACGGCGCCCGCGAGGCCGAACGACAACTCCGTCATGGTCTTGTCGGGCATGGCCCGGGATTCTAGCAGCACCCCCGAGGCTACGGCCGGCGGCGCTTCCGAAGGAGCGGGATCAGGACGAGGGCCACGCCGCCGAAGGTGATCGCCATGTCCGCGACGTTGAAGATCCCGGTGCGAACCGGGCCGATCCCCAGATTGAGGAAGTCGCGCACGGCGCCCAGATGAACGCGGTCGATCAGGTTCCCGATGCCTCCTCCGACGATCGCCGCGACGGCGAACACTTCGGGCCGACGGAAGCGGCCGTCCTTCAAGGTGAGGACGAGCAGCGCCGCCAGCACGGCGCCGACCCCGACGACGAACAGCCAGAAGCGCAGCGCCGGGGACAGCGCGTGGCCCAGGCTCAGGAACACGCCGGAGTTGAAGACGAACCCGACGCGAACCGTGTCTCCAAGGAGGTGCAGCGTGGGTTGCCCGTAGAACGCGCGCTCGAAGATCGCTTTCGTCGCGAGGTCCGCGAGGACGATCGCAGAGGCGATCGCGAGGAGGGAGGCGACCTTGGATCGCGGCGGCATGCCGCCGTCGGCGTCGGGGATCATGAGCGCGGGGCGGCCGCCTGCCTCGCTTTCTCCTCTTCGACGAGGACCCGTCGCAGAACCTTGCCCACCATCGACTTCGGAAGCTCGGTCCGGAACTCGACCTGCTTGGGAACCTTGAACCCTGCGAGATGGAGCTTGCAAAACGCGATGAGCTCCTCCGCGGTGGGGCTCTCTCCGGCCTTCGGGACGACGTACGCCTTGACAGTCTCGCCGCGATAAGGATCGGGCACGCCGGCGACGACCGCCTCGAGGACTTTCGGATGCTGGAACAACACCTCTTCGACCTCGCGCGGCAGGATCTTGAAGCCGGAGGCCGCAATCATGTCCTTCTTGCGATCGACGATGTAGAAGAACCCGTCGGCGTCCATCTTGGCGACGTCGCCCGTGTGGAGCCAGCCGTCGCGAATCGTCGCCGCCGTCTCCTCCGGGCGGTTCCAGTAGCCGGGCATCACTTGGGGTCCCTTGATCGCCAGCTCCCCCTCCCGTCCCGGGCCGAGCGTCTCGCCGGTCTCGAGGTCGACGATCCTGGCGTCGGTGTCCGGCACGGGCAGGCCGATGCTGCCGGCTCGTCGCGGCGTTCCGAACAGCGGGTTGGCGATGGCGACGGGCGAGCACTCCGTCATGCCGAATCCCTCGACGAGCTTCCCTCCCGTGATCCTCTCGAAGGTGTCGGCCACCTCGAGGGGGAGGGGCGCCGCCCCGGACAGGCAGAGCCGTATGCTCCCAAGGGCGTACTTCTTCACCTGCGGGTGATGGTTGATCGCCGTGTACAGCGTCGGAACGCCCGGGAAGATCGACGCGCGCGTCTTCTGGATCGCTTTCATGACGACGTCGACCGGGCGAGGGCGCGGCACCATGACGATCTCCGCACCGACGTGAACGCCGAAGATCAGGCAGACGGTCATGCCATAGACGTGGAAGAAGGGGATCGCGGCCATGACGACCTCCTTCCCGCGCTCCGCCCTCGCGAACCAGGCCGCGAGCTGCAGCGTGTTCGCCACCAGGTTGCCATGCGTCAGCATCGCGCCCTTGGGCGTTCCGGTCGTGCCCCCCGTGTACTGCAGGAGCGCGACGTCGTCCCTCCGGATCTCGACCCTGGGCGGCGACGGCGGGTGCTTTTCGATCAAGCGCGGCAGTCGAAAAATGTCGCTCTCGGGCCGAACGTCGACGTACTCGCCGTGCTTCCGCTGGACGAGGTGGACGATCGCCTTCCAGGGGAACCCGAGCGTCTCCGCGATGTCCACGAGGATGACCCGCTTGAGCTTCGTGCTCTCGCGGATCTCGCGCAGGCGCGGGAAGAACGTGCTCAGGAGGACGACCGTCTCGGCGCCCGAGTCGTTGAACTGCTCCATCATCTCCCGTGCGACGTAGAGCGGGTTGGTGTTGACCGCGATCGCCCCGAGGCGGAGCAGCCCGAAGAACGCCACGGCGAACTGTGGGCAGTTGGGCAGCATGATCGCGACCCGGTCGCCCTTGCGCACGCCGAGCTGGTCGAGCGCCGTCGCGAAGCGGAGCGTGGCGTCGCGAAACTCGCGGTAGCTCGTGCGTGAGGGCGGGAGCTTCGGATCGGCGAAGAACGTCAGCGCCTTCCGGTCGGGGTAGTCGCGCGCGGTCGCATCGAGCAGCTCGGGCAGGGTCCACGCCGGATAAGCGATGGACTTTGGGACCCCTTCTTCGTAAGACTTGGTCCACGGCGCGTCCATGGAGCCCTCCTCGGCGGCTGTCGGGGCGATGCTACACGTAAAGCGCGCCGCGAAAGGATTCCGATGAAGATGCTCGTGGCGCTCGCCGCCCTGCTTCCGTTGACGATCGCGCTGGCCGGGTGCGTGAGCGCCCCGAAGCTCGACGACCTGGCCACCTCCTACGTGAAGCTCGTGCTCGCGGTCGGCCGGCACGATCCCATGTACGTCGACGCTTACTACGGCCCGACCGCGTTGAAGTCCGAAATCGAGCGGCGACCGGCCGCGCCCCTGCCCGAGCTTCTGGCGACGGCCCGAACGCTCCGGCAGCAGCTCGCGGCGGCCAAGGGGCCCGCGGACCGAAAGCGGTTCCTCGACAAGCAGCTCGTCGCCGTCGAGGCGCACCTGCGACGCCTCTCCGGCGAGCGCATGACCCTGACCGAGGAGTGCCGGGCGCTTTTCGACGTCGATCCGCCGCGGCACGACGTCGCGGAGTTCGAGGCGGCCCAGCGCACCCTCGAGACGCTGGTCCCGGGGTCCGGACCTCTGGGTCCCCGCGTGGAGGCGCTTCGCACCGCCGTGCACATTCCGAAGCCCGCGATCGAGGGGACGCTGAGGCGGGCGCTCGATCTCGCGCGAGCCGCGACGGCGCCCTTCGTGAAGCTGCCGGCCGGGGAGGATTTTGCGATCCGGATCGTGACCGGCAAGCCTTGGAGCGCCTACAACTGGTACCTCGGCGGCTTCCAGAGCCGGATCGAGCTGAACACCGATCTGCCCACCGAGGTCAACGTGCTCCTGGGCACCATGGTCCACGAGGGGTACCCGGGCCACCACGTCTACAACGTCCTTCGCGAGGACCGCCTCGTCAAAGGGAAGGGTTGGGTGGAGCACACGGTTTATCCGCTCTTCTCTCCCGAGTCGCTCTTGGCGGAGGGAACCGCGAACGCCGGTATGGACGTCGTCTTCTCGGAGGAAGAACGTCGCCGGGCGCTGACCGAGACGCTCGGTCCCATCGCCGGCGTTCCCGCGGACGCGATTCTCGCGCTCGACCGGATCCGCGACGCGCTGAGGCCGCTCAAGTACGTCAACGGCGAGGGGGCGCGCATGCTCCTCGACGATGGCAAGCCCGAGGCCGACGTCGCGGCGTTCATCGAGAGATGGGCGCTCGTGTCGCCCGAGCGGGCGGCCAAGTCCGTCGACTTCGCCAAGACGTACCGCTCGTACGTCTTCAACTACACCGTCGGCGAAGACGTCGTCCACGCTTGGAT
>CAZEII010000002.1:76484-129552 GCA_964511835.1 uncultured Acidobacteriota bacterium
AGCGCGACGCCGCCCCCGGAAACCAACGCCCCCATCCCCCATCCGATCGCGAGACGCGGGCCGAGTCTCGCGGAGAACAGCATCGCCGTGACGGACGGGACGATCAGAAAACAGAATACGAGGAGCACGCCCGCGATGGCGACCGAGGAAGTGACGACGAATCCGAACGACACGTAGAACAGGAAATCCCAGAATCGGATGTTCCAGCCTCGGCGCTCCGCCTCCGCCTCGTTCATCGAGATGAGCAGGAAACGATGGCGGAAGGCGTAGTGGAACGCGCCGACCAGGGCGTACAGCACGGCGGTCTTGATCAGCTCCGGCCACGTGACCGAGAGAATGTTGCCGACGAGCATCTCCTTCAGGTGCTCGGTTTCCTGTGTGGCCTTCGACATCACGAGGATCGCGACCGCAGCCGAGACCGCGTAGACGATGCCGATGACCGCCTCCTGAGGGATCCGCGTCTTCCGGTGCACACGCGAGAAGGAAAAAATCGCCGCTCCCAGAAACGTGAAACCGAGCGAATAGAAGTAAGCCGTCGGCGAATGGAGATCGTTTCCCATCAGGTAGGCGACGGTGGTCCCGAGCGCGGCGATCTGAGCCAACGACAGGTCCACGAAGATGACGCCGCGCTCGACGACGTGAACGCCGAGATAGGCGTGGATTCCCGTCAGAATGAGACTGGCGACGAACGCCGGAAGCAGCAACTGCAGCAGGGTCATGGCTAGTTCCCCCCAAGCGCCTTCACCAGCGCTTCGAGGTTGACGTCGAACAGCGCGAAGTAGTCCTTGATCTCCGGAACACCTCCGACCGAAGGATAGGCCTGCACGACCGTCGTGCCTGTCTTCCCGGCGATGTATTTCGGCGTCTTCAGGTCGAAGTAGGGCTCGACGAGGATCGCCTTGATCTTCTCATTGGTGATCAGATTGATGATCTCGAGCGTGTGCGACGGGGTCGGAGGTATCCCGGGCTTCGGCTCGACGTGTCCGGCGACCACGAGCTTGAAATGCTTGGCGAAGTTCGGCCACGAGTCGTGGAACGTGACGATCTTCGCGCCGGCGAACGGGGCCATCTTGGCCAGCCATTCCTTGTCCTTGTCGGCGAGCTTCGCTTCGAACGCTGCGAGGTTCTTCGCATACGTCGCCGCGTTGGCCGGGTCGACCTCCGACAGCCTCGACGCGATCGACCTCGCGATCACCCGGCCGTTGTTCGGGTCCGTCCAGTAGTGCGGATTGCCGTAGGGATGGACGTCGCCGAGCGCCCGCGTCACCTGCGTGGCGGGGCGCTGGAGGATGTCGCATCCGATCGAGACGTCGAGGTACCCGGCGCCGCCCTGGTGGATCTTCGCGTTGCGGCTCTGATCGATCAAGGGCGGCAGGTATCCGATCTCGAGCTCGAGCCCGGCGACGATCAGGAGGTCGGCGCGAGAGAGCTTCAGGATGAACGACGGCTTGGCGTCGACGAAGTGCGGGTCCTGATATCCCTTGGCGAGGGAGTCGGTCTCGACGAGATCGCCGCCGATCGTCGATGCGATCGACGAAAAATCCTGAAGCGTCGAGACGACGTGCACCTTCGCCGACGCCGGTGCGATCGACGCCGATGCGAGGACGAGCGTTGAGACGAGCGTCGCGAGCGTTTTCATCGAGGCACCTCAGAAAGGATGGGCGCCGTGAGCGCCGATCGCGAATTGCACCTGCAGAAGGATCTCGTTGCCGGTCTCGCCGACGCCGTACTCACGGCGGCGCAGCTCGGCGCGGATCTGCGAAAACTCGCTGGGCCAGAACGTCGCCGTGAAGGCCGCCCCGGAGTCCCGCAGAGTCGCATCGTCCGCCTGCTCCGATTGCTCGACGCGGGCGCCGATGAACCAGCGCTTTGCGAGCTGGTACTCCCCCGACACGAACCATCCGTTCGCCCGCTGCGTTCCCACCAGGACGTCCTTGTCGCTGTGCGTGAACTCGCCCCGGACGCTCGCGGATCGGTAGGTTGCCGTCCGCAGCGGCTTCCACCGGAACGTGAGGTCGATGTTCTCGAGCTGAGTCTTCGAAGTCGCCGTGATCGCGTTCGAGCCCAGCCCGTAGGACAAACCGACCTCGAGATTGGAGGACTCGGTGAGATCGCTGAAGATCTTGTAGTGTGCGTTGTACGAGAGGTCGCCTCGCGAGGGAGCCGAAAAGAGATCCCCGGAGTTTCCGTCGAAGACTTGCAGCGTCAGCTCGGAGAAGACGTCGTGCGGCAGCGGGATGAGCTTGGCCACCGAGACGCCCGTGCCGACCCACCCTTCTTCGCCTCCCAGCAGATTGACGATCGGAAGAGGCTCGTCGGGCCACGGCAGAACGTGGAGGTGCAGGGTGTTAATCTTTCCGAACAGCGTCCGCATGCGGCCGACCTTGACCAGGAGCCCCCACGGGAGAGTCGTGAACGTCACGAATCCCTCCTCGACTCCGACACCTTCCTCTCCGAACGAAATGAAGAAGTCCGCGCGCGCGTAGGGATCGACAACCGCCTGAAAGGAGACTTCGGACTCCCGGAGGCTCGCGGCCGGTAGATTCTCGACGTGGTTCGTTCCGCCGACCGCAAGGAAGTTGCCGATCGCGGAGATGCTCGGGTTGAAGTAGTTCGACGTCTGGGAAGGGGCAGCCGCCGCGGGCGGCGGGCTCGGCGGTTGTTCGGGCGGCTGGGACGGCGGCGTATCCTGTCCTCGGACATTCCCGACGGCGGCGAGCACGAGCGCCGAAAAAAAGACGAATCGATGCGTCACAAGACCTCCTCTTCGCGCGAAATGGGACCGGAAGCAGCCTCTGCCGAGTCGCGGAATCGCGACGCGCGCAAAGGCCAACGTCGGCACTCCTATCGCTACGCTTGAGGAGGTCCCCGGGAGGCGGTGTCGAGAGTCGGCGTCTCGAGGGGCTGAAGGGGCGACGAGAGATGTGCGGCGCCGACCGGCTCGATCGACGGCGTGACGTGAACCGCCGCGACGACGTCGGCGGTCGCGGCCAGCGCCCAGTAGCAGCCGAAGCAGTGAAGTTGGTCAGAGCCGTTTTGGTCGGTGCACGTCGCCGCGGCGACCGTGCCGGCGACGACGAAGCACGCGGCGGTAATCCAGCAGAGCGCAACGGTCACCGCTGCTTTCACGCATTTCGACATCTTGGGCGAAGAGGGTACGCTCCGCCCGCGGCGTCGTCAAACCGCTTGACGTTCGCCGTTCGGAGGCGTATCCCTGGCCACCGGATCGTTCCATGCAGCGGCTCAAGGCTCTCGCAGCGCTCGCACTGACGGCGTTTTTCGCCGTCGCGGGATCGTTTCACCATCACCCGATCCCGAAGCCATCCCATGACCACGCCGGGTTCTGCTCCGCCGCGTCGAACGGGATTGCTTTCGAGTCGTGCGTGCTGTGCAAGGCCGCGCACACCGCCGTCCATCTCGCCGCCGTGGGTACGGCTGCCGCCACTCTCGATGCCTCGGCCCGCTGCGTCGAGTCCCGTCCCGCGGCGGCCGCTGCCGGCCGCTCGCTTCTTCGCGACTCACGAGCACCTCCCGCCGTCTAACCTCCCTCCGCTGAATTCCGACACATCCCAGGCCCCGGCCTGATGGCGGTTCGTTCGCCGCGCCGGGTGTTCTCGCGCGCCCAAAGCGCGCATGTCGTGAACCACCGATCACCGGATCAATCCGGTGGGGGGATAGAGAAAGCTCATGAGAGTCGCAAACGTACTGTTGTCCTTGTCCGTCATGTCCTTGCTGGCCGTGCCGGCGTTCTCAGCCGAGGGTGCGGGCGTTCTTCGGGGCCACGTCGTCGGCGCGGACGCGCAAGCGGTCGTGGGCGCGTCGGTTCGCCTTCAGAACGACACCACCGGCTTCCGAGCCGAGACCATCACCGGCGCAGCCGGTGAGTTTCAGTTCTACAACGTCCCATTCAATCCCTACACGCTGCGAGTCGAGATCAAGGGATTGCCCGCGCAGGAGCAGCGCGTCGAGATCCGCTCCTCGATTCCGCAAGACGCTCGCGTGGAGTTGAAGCAGCCCGCGATGACCGAATCGGTCAGCGTCACGGCCGAGCTTGGCCGGGCGGAGATCGAGGCCGACACCTCGGTAAGCCACGTGGACGTCGACAAGTCGTACATTGCCCGCGCCCCTGCGTCCGCTTCGTCTCGCGCGATGGAACAGATCATCACCTCGACTCCGGGCTTCGCGAAGGACGAGAACGGCCGGTTCCACTTCCAAGGCGCTCACAGCCAGAGCCAATACGTGATCGACGGCCAAACGATCTCGGACCAGACCGGCGCAACCTTCTCGAACTCCATCGATCCCGGGATCGCCCAGTCGATCGAGGTGATCTATGGGAACGTCCCCGCCGAATACGGAGAGAAGATAGGGGCCGTCATGAACCTCAGCACGAAGTCCGCTCTGGGCTCGGACGGCTTCAAGGGAGACGTCTACGTCGGCGCGTCGCGGTATGCCACGTACGACGGGGGCGTTTCGGTTCAGGACGGGTCCGACAAATATGGGGTCTTCGCATCGTTGAGCGGCTCGAAGTCGGACCGCTTTCTCGATCCGGTCAACCCGGACAATCTCAGCAACCACGGCGATACCGCGCGCGGATTTCTTCGGGTCGATTGGGCCGTGGATCCCGACGATTCGATCCGCTTCACCGCGCTTCTCGGGCAGACGAACCGTGGCGTTCCCAACACCTTCACGCAGGAAGCCGCGGGACAAATTCAGCGTGTCGAGACGCGCGACCAGAACGTGAGCCTCGGCTGGCAGCGGATCGTCTCGAATTCGTCGATCTTCAATCTGTCCGCGTTCGGCCGGTTTTCGACCTTCAAGCTAGACCCCTCGGCCGGCGACACGCCGGTGACCGCGCTCTCGGATCGCTCTCTGGACAACTACGGTTTGGCACCGAGCTTCACGTGGACCGTGGGACGCAACGCCCTCAAGTTCGGCGCCGTCTACAAGCGGATTCCGATCGACGAGAGGTTCGAGTTCGGCATCACCGATCCGGCCCTGAACGATCCGGCTTCTCCGGATTACAACCCGAATTTGGTGCCCTACGACCTGACTCGCGGCGGGACGATGTTCACGTTTCACGGTTCGCGCACGGGAACGTACTACGCCGCCTACGCGCAGGACGACATCCGTATCAAGGGATTCACCGCGAATCTGGGGCTGCGCTACGACCACAACGACCTCCCGATCACGGACTCCGAGCTGGAGCCGAGAATCGGCCTCGCGTATTTCATTTCAAAGTCGAATACCGTGTTTCGTCTCTCCTACAACCGGGTCGTCTACACTCCGGAGTACGAGAACATTCTGTTGAGCTCGTCCCCTGAGGCCGGCGCGATCGTTCCTCCGGCGGTTCAAGGGACGCCTCAGCTCGGCGGCGGGGTGCTTCCGGTTCACGCCGAGGTCCAGAACGCTTACACCGCGGGAATGCAGCAAGGGCTGGGCAGGAAGCTGCGCCTCGACATCGATTTCTGGCAGCGGGATTCGAAGAACGCCGGAGACCAAGATCAATTTCTCAACACCGGCATCGTGTTCCCGCTCGCCTTCCAGTCGGGTCAGCTCCACGGATGGAACGTTCGACTTGATCTCGCGGAAACCGCTGGGGTTCGCGGCTTCCTCTCCGCCGGACACACGCGCGCGATCTACGTCGCGCCCCCGGTCGGCGGCCTCTTCTTGGACAGCGGGACGCTCGACTCGCTGGCGGGGGGTCCGTTCCTGATCGACCATGATCAGGCCCTTCAATTGCAGCTCGCCCTGACCTACGACATCGTCAAGAGCGGATTCTGGATCGGGACGAATGTCCGATACGACTCCGGGCTCGTCACCGACACGGATCCCGCGAGCCTCGCCGCAGATCCCGACAACGCGTTCGCGGCGCCCTACGTCGTCGTCCATAGCGGCGGCCCCTACGATCCGAACCGGGTGAAGGCCCGCACCATCTGTGACTTTTCCGCCGGGGTCGATCTCGACAAACATCGCGTGCCACTGTCCCTTCAGGTCGATGTTCTGAACGCCTTCGACGAGAAGGGGGTCTACAATGTCCTATCCGTGTTCGGAGGAACTCACGTGATTCCGCCGCGGACGCTCGCTGGCCGAATTCGGTACCGGTTTTGACCGCCACGGAGGCCGCGAGTGTCTCACCATCGTCGGGCCGTCGGTGCCGCGACCCTTCTCAACACGGCGATCGTGGTGGTGGAAGTCTGGGCGGGTCACGCGTCGCGCAGTCTGAGCTTGTTGACGGACGGCATCCACAATCTCTCGGACGAGCTTGCGCTGGTGTGCGTGTTTCTCGCCTACTCTCATCCCGTGGGCCTCGGCCGGCAGTCACAACGACTTGCCAATGTGTTGAACTCCGTCGGTCTCGTCGCGCTCAGCGGGCTCATGGCTTGGGGCGCAGTCGCGCGGCTACGCCGACCGATTCATGTCCAAGGGATCGCTTCGTTCGCTGTGGGCCTCTTCTCGGCCGGCGCCAATGCGGGAGTGGCACGTCTCCTTCGCGATCCGGCGCGCCACAGCAGTACGGTCCGCCTCGCCTACATGCACAACTTGGGAGACGTGGCCGTGTCGTTGGTTCCCACGTTGGCAGGCCTCGTCATCGGCGTGGGTGGTCCCGCGATCGTCGACGCAATTGCCGCGCTCGGAGTCGCGTCCTGGCTCATCGTGTCGACCCTGCGCGAGCTCCGAGCATCTTCCGGGGAACTCATCTGGCCGGAGAATCTCCAATGCCAGCACGACATCGGCGATGGATGAAGGCGGGACCAAAGAAGGGATCGCGATTAGGAGACGTGGCGCGCGTCAGGGGGTCCGTTCGCGCTGCGCGGAACTCGTCTCAACGAGCCTCGTGCCCTCCCGCAAACGTCTTCTCCCCCGCCTCGACGCGGACCGGAAGCCAGTTCTGCTTGGGGGGGAGCGGGCAGGTCGCGTATGGCGTGAAGGCGCACGGAGGGTTGTAGGCCTGGTTGAAGTCGACGACGACCTTTCCGTCCTTGTCCGGCATCTCCGAGTAAAGGAATCGGCCGCCGCCGTAGGTCTCCTTCGCGCTCGTCGCGTCCTTGAAGATGAACCAGAGCTGTGGGTCCTTGGGATCTTCGACGACCGGCTCGAGCGTCAGGTCCTTCCCGTCGATCGTGAATTTGACCAAGCCGGGGGCGTCCATGGTGTCCGCGGTGCCGAGCACGGTGGGGACCAGGACCTTCTTCGGGGCGTCGTAAGCGGCGAACGTCCCGGTGACCCGCCACTTCGGATCGGCCGGGAAATAGTCAACCCCCTTGAAGCTCGTGCGCACGGGGCTGTTCGCGTCCTTGACGCGGACACCGACTCGATCGCCGCGCTTGATCACGTAGAAGCTGAGATCGCCCAGCGTCAGGACGTCGGTCTTCTCAGCGGTGTCGTCGGCGAGCACCTGTGCCTCGACCGGCTTGCCGTCGAGCATCACGTGCGCATCGGCGTCGGGCTTGATGCGGACGACGCCGGCATCGAGCACGAGCACTCCCGCGTGCTTCGGAGCCTTCCCTTCTGGAAGCGGCACGGCGCAGTCGGGGTCGGAGCCGAAAACGTTCTCCCCCGATTGGAGCCAGTGGAGGCCGACGAGCGTCAGCCAGCCGTTCGGCGACGCGAGGCGCTGGGCGCGCTTGTCGCGCCACGTCTTCTCGATCGTTTGGAAGTCGGCGTCGGTCGCGGCGAGGACCGAGGCAGCTATGGAGAGAGCCGTGACGAGAACGATCGGCAGCTTGGTCATGGCGCCCATTGGACCATAGGCCGCTCGCGGCGGCGAGTCTCTCGACATTCCCGGCCGGGGCGTGGTCTGATCGGCGGTCGTGAAGGACTTCTTGAACCCCTTCCTCGCGCGACGCGGAGCGGCCGTGCTGGACGGCGGGCTGGCGACGCAGCTCGAAGCTCGCGGCCTCTCGCTCGACGATCCCCTGTGGTCGGCGCGCGCGCTCGTCGATGCGCCGGAGGCCGTCGCCGCCGTGCACCGCGACTATCTCGAAGCAGGAGCGGATATCATCGAGACGGCGACCTATCAGGCGACGATTCCGGGGCTGCGCGCTCGCGGGATGTCCGACGAGGAGGCGGCCGGAGTGCTGCTCGAAGCGGTCGCCCTGGCGATGAGGTCGCGATCGGCGTACTGGAAGGAGCGCGCGGCGAGCGACGCGCGGCCGCGCCCATTGGTCGCCGCGTCGATCGGGCCGTACGGCGCCTTCCTCGCCGACGGCTCCGAGTATCGAGGCGACTACGGGCTGGCTGCTGGCGCACTGGCGGATTGGCACCGATCGCGCGTGCGTCTCCTCGAGGGGTCGGGAGCCGATCTACTCGCGTTCGAAACGGTCCCTTCGGTCGTCGAGGTCGATGCGATCGTTCGCCTGCTGGCCGAGGACGAAGGACCACCCGCTTGGATCTCGTTCCAGACGCGGGACACGAAGTTACTCGCCGACGGAACGCCGGTTGAAACCGCCGCTCGCCTCGCCGATGGTTGTTCACGCGTGTTCGCAATTGGAGTCAACTGCGTCGCGCCGGAGGCTGTGACCGGCTTGCTCGCACGTCTCCGCGCGGTCAGCGCAAAGCCGCTCGTCGCTTACCCAAATCGCGGCGGCGCTTGGGACCCCCGCTCCCGCAGCTGGGGGCCCGGCGCGAGTGACGTCCCCCTCGATCGGCTCGCCCGCGAATGGCGCGACTCCGGCGCCTGCCTCATCGGCGGTTGCTGCCGCACCACCCCCGCCGACATTCGCGCGATCGCCGCTGCGCTTTAGGAAAAAAGGGGACACTCCCAATTTTCGAATAGGGGACACTCCCCTTTTTCTGCCGACGCTCTCGGATCGCCGAGTCTTGCATGAAAAAGGGGAGTGTCCCCTATTCGAAAATTGGGAGTGTCCCCTTTTCCTACAAAGGTGGCCGCTTGGTGTGGAAGTCGGTGGCCTGCTGGTACGCGTCGGCAACCGCGAGCGTCAGGTCGTCGTCGTCGAGGCGGCCCTGGAAGGTGATGCTCGTCGGCGTTCCGTCGGTCGTGCGGAACCCGTTCGGGACGACGACGGCGGGGTGGCCGGTCAGGTTCGTCAGGAGCTCGTTGTCGCCGCCGAACGACGGCACGACGTAGACGTCCACGCTCTCCATGATCTTCGCCATCTCGCGCATGACGATCGTGCGCAAGCGGTGGGCGCGCAGGTACTCGACGGCCGGGATCATCTCACCCTGGCGGAAAACGTTTGGCCAGGCATCGGCGACCTGGCGGACGAGCGTGTCGATGCGCCCATCGCGCAGAAGCTCGTCGAACGCACAAGCCGCCTCGGCGGAGAGGATCGTCGACAGCGGGGGCACCGGTACGGAGAATTCGAGAGAGATCGGAGTCAGCTCGAACCCAATTCTCTTGAGCGTGTCGAGCGACCTGGCGTCGAACGTCTTCCACTCCTCGTACGGCTTCTTGTCCTCGTCCTTATCGGCGAACTTGGTGTAGTCCGCGTCGAAGAGCGGCTTGACGTAGCCGAGCTTGATCGAGCTCTTGGGGCGGTCGACCGGCCACTCGAACGGCGCCGTACGCGAGTACGGGTCGCCGGCGTCCCAGCCGTGGATCGCATCGAAGACGAGCGCGCAATCCGGAACCGACCGGGCGATCACACCCACCTTGTCCATCGTCCACGCGAGCGCCATCGCGCCGCGCCGGCTGACCCGGCCGAACGTCGGGCGCAGCCCTGTGACCCCGCAGCGCGTCGAAGGTGAGACGATGCTCCCCCACGTCTCGGTCCCGATCGCGAAGCCGACGCACCCGGCCGCCGCCAGCGAGGCCGATCCCGCCGACGAGCCGCTCGAGCCCTGCTCCAGCTTCCACGGATTGCGGCACATGCCGCCGTACCAGACGTCGCCCCAGGCCAGCTCGCCCACGGCGGTCTTCGCGAGCAGCACGGCGCCGGCCGCGTCCAGCCGCTCGACCACCGACGCGGTCTCGTTGAGCACCTGCTCCTTGTACGGGACGGAGCCCCAGGTCGTCTTGTAGCCGGCGACCGCGAGCAGGTCCTTTGCGCCGTAGGGCACGCCGTGGAGCGGTCCGCGCCAGCGCCCCCGCGCGATCTCGGAGTCCGCCTCGGCCGCCTTCGACAGCGCGCGATCGGACGTCAGAGTGACGACGGCGTGCAGCTTCGGGTCGAGCTTTTCGATCCGGTCGAGGTAAAGCTTCGTGAGCTCGGTGGACGAGATCGACTTGTGCCGCAGCCATTCGGACAGCGTCGACACCGGCGAGAACGCGACGTCGTCCTTCGAGCCGGGAGGGGCCGGGCGCTTGCTCGCGTTTGAAGTCGCCTTGTGCGCCGCCGCACGGCGCGAAGGCTTCCCCGCGATCGTCGGGTCGAACGTGAACGCCGGGGGCACGGCATTCGGGATTGGAATCGCGCGCATCTTCCCGTAATCCCCGTCCGCTTGATTGAGCCCCTCGAGCATGAGCTTGCGCTGCTCGTCGGTGATCTTGGTCCCGGAGATCCAGGCGGCTTGCCGGACCATGTCGTCGGTGATCTTCGGTGTCTCGGCCGCCATCGCGACGAGGGCGCGGCCGAAGACGGCCGAGCCGACCCCTGCCGCGGAGAGGACTTTCAGGACGCGGCGCCGATCGATCGAGCCTTCGTGCATCGCTCGCCCTCCGGGACTTGGAGGGAGAGCATACAGGGACTACGAGTAGATCTTGTCGGCGACTTCGGAAGCCTCGACGGCAGCGGGTGCCGACGCGTGGGGAAGCGCCCCCATCGTGTCGGCCTCGAACCAGATGTGCTCCCCCTTCTGAACGCTCTGGCCGACGCGGTACTTGAGGACGTCGTCGTTGTGCCACAGCTCCCGGAAGAGGCGGCGGATCTTGCGGCGGGCGTTCCGGCAGAACAGGTCGGCGAGCTGCGCCGCCTGGGCCGCGTGAGGGTGCTTCTCTTCACGCATCGTGCGGGCGCGGGAGACGCACGCGGCCATGGCGAAGATCTCCATCGCCACGTCGACGGCGCGGAAGAGAAATGCCTGGCGGCGCTGCATCTTCGCCTTGTGGACGAGCATGCCGTGGAAAATCTCTCGCGAGAGCTTGCGCGTCGCCCGCTCGGCGTAGCGCAGGTGCGGCGCGAGGGTCTTGAACCGGGCGTAGCGCGGCCAGCGGCCCCAGCCGAGCCAGCGCGTCGGATACCAGCCCGCGTAGTACAGCCCGATCATGGGGAGCGCCGCGAGCTTGGCGCCGAATCCCTTCTCGGGGTCGATCATCGCGCCCGCGACCTGCAGGTGCTTGTCCACCGCCTCGCGGGCCATGAAGAGGTGCATGATCTCCGACGAGCCCTCGAAGATGAGGTTGATGCGGTAGTCCCGCATCGCCCGCTCGACGGGGTACGGGGTCTCGCCGCGGTCGGCCAGCGACTGCTCGGTCTCGTACCCGCGGCCGCCCCGCACCTGGATGGTCTCGTCGACGATGCGCCACCCCGTGACCGTGTTCCATTCCTTGGCCGCGGCGGCCTCGAGCCGGATGTCGTAGCCTCCGCGGTCGGCCATGCGGGATGCCAGATCGGAGACCGATTCCATCGCGAACGCGTTGCCGGCCATGTCGGCGATCTTGTGCGCGATCGCCTCGTGCTTGCCGATCGGCTGGCCCCATTGCACGCGCTGGTTCGCCCACTGCCGGCAAGTCTCGAGCGAGACCTTGGCGACGCCGGTCGTTCCTGCGGGAAGGGCCAGCCGCCCGGTGTTCAGCGTCACCAGGGCGATCTTCAGCCCCTGCCCTTCCGTTCCGATCAGGTTCTCCTTGGGGACGCGGACGTTCTTGAACGTGAGCACCGCGTTCGCCAGCGCCTTCAGTCCCATGAAGCGGCACCGGTGGGCGACCGCGATTCCGGGAGAGGCGGCTTCGACGACGAACGCGCTGATCTTCTTCGAGTGCGGGTGGCGCGCCATCACGACCAGCAGCTCCGCGATCGTCCCGTTCGTGCACCAGAGCTTCTCGCCGTTGATGACGTACGCGTCGCCGGCTTCGGTCAGCTCGGCGGTGGTTGCGAGCTGGGCCGGATCGGAGCCGACCCCCTCTTCGGTCAGCGCGAACGCGGAGATCGCCCCCGCGGCGCAGCGCGGGAGGAACCGGCTCTTCTGCTCGGGCGAGCCGAATAGCTTGATGGGCTGAGGGACGCCGATCGACTGGTGCGCGGAGAGCAGCGCGGAGAGGTTGCCGTCGTAGCTGCCCAGAAGCTCCATCACGCGGCCGTACTCGACCTGGCTCAAGCCCAGGCCGCCGTACTCCGAGGGGATCTTCATCCCGAACGCGCCGAGCCGCTTGAGGCCGTCGACGACCTCCCGCGGATAGTCACCGGCGGCGTCGATCGCGCCGGGGCTGACCTTGTCGCGAAGGAACGTCTTGAGCTTCTCGTAGAACGCGGTGAACTCCGGGCGCTCCTTCATCGCGTCCGGGATCGGCCGGATGAGGTGCATCTGGAGGTTCCCGAGAAAGATCTCCTTCAGGAAGCTCGGCTCGTTCCACTCGGTCTGGCGGGCGGCCTCGGCGACGCGAAGCGATTCGCGCTCGCGATCGCTAAGAATCGACTTGGCCGGCGAGGAGACGCTCATGGAAGCCTCGATGGCACCCGGGGCGAAAGGGACTCCCGGTAGAATCTTCAATGTAGTGGCGCGCGGAGCCCGCCGCCAGAGGAGGGTCGATGCCCTACCGCCACCCCGATTTCACCGCGCTGGGCTTGATCCGGGCCCCGGAGTGCCGGTTCGAGCCGGCCCCGAAGGACATGACGCTTCCCGACGGCTTCTTGTCGACCACGAACTTCCCCACCTACGTCCACGTCGGCGGCTCGTGGCGGATGCCGGACCATCCTCGTATGGATTCCCACCTCGTCTGGGATCCCGCGGCCGGACGCCTCGAGGTCAAAGAGTTCCGCCTGGTGCGGCGGGGAGAGCTGGTCGCCGTCGCGACCAAGGAAGACGGCTCCGAGGGAGTGTTCGTCTGGGAGAAGGGGTTCGAGGGTGAAGCGGACGTCACGCAAGCCGAGGCGTTCGCCTTCATGTCCTCCGAGGTGAGCCGCGAGAAGCCGGTGAACTACGAGGCGATCTTCGAGAAGTTCCTGGAGAACCGCGGTGCCTCGGGGTTCATCGTCTGGGTGATCGGCCCCGCTCTCGTCCACGCCCGTGGCCGCGAGGCGATGGAGTGGATGATCCACAACGGCTTCGCCCACGCCATCCTCACGGGAAACGCCGTCGGCGTGCACGACGTCGAAGCAGCCCTCTACGGCTCGACGCTGGGCATGAAGGCGGACGGGAGCGGCCAGGCGGGTGGCCACGCGATGCACATGCGGGCGATCAACGAGGTCAAGAAGGCGGGATCGATCCGGGCGCTCGTCTCGGGGCGCATCAAGAGCGGCATCATGCATGCGCTGACGGTGGCCGGGGTTCCCTACGTTCTCGCGGGATCGATTCGCGACGACGGCCCGCTCCCCGAGACGATCGCCGACACGCTCGCTGCGCAGGCCGCCATGCGGGCGCAGACCACCAAGGCGACGATGGTCGTCATGGTGGCGAGCGCCCTGCACAGTATCGCGGCGGGGAACATGCTGCCGACGTTCTGCACGGCCCCGGACGGCCAGATCAAGGAGATCACCACGATCTGCGTCGACCAAACGGAGTTCCTCGTCTCGAAGCTGAAGGACCGCGGCACGCACCAGGCGTTCGGCGTCGTCACCAACGCCCAAGATTTCATGCGTCTCCTGCAGCTGGAGTTGCGGGATAGGGGACACTCCCCTTTTACTCACAAAGCTCCCCGGATACCGCTTTGATGAGTAAAAGGGGAGTGTCCCCTATCTCGGTCTCCAGACGTCGAGAGCCGAGCCGGTGGCGTCTGGAAGCGTTACGCCCAGCCACGTGGCCAGCGTCGGCGCGAGATCGTACGGAGCCGTCGGGATCGTCACCGTGCGGCGCGCGACGCGTGAGCCCCAGAAGATCAGCGGGATGTGCGCGTCGTAGTCCCAGGGCGAGCCGTGGCTCGTTCCCTTCGCGCGGGCCGTGGCGAGCAGCACGCCATAGCGCGCAACGACGAAGAGATCGCCCGCTCGCCCGGGAAAGCGAGCGTTCCAGGCGCGACGGGCGATTTCGTCGTCCGGCCTCTGAGGCGGTAGACCGTCGACGACGAACGAGCGCTCGATGACGTCCTTCCAGGTCGTCGCCAGCTCGCGCTGAACGATTGCCAGCACCGGCTTGGCCTCGGGGGCGCCCGGCGCGCGGAGCGCGATGCGGTCGAGCCAGAGGCTGCTGGCGTCGATGCCCAGCACCAGCGGAGGCCCCTTGCGCGAAAGCTTGCGGTCGACGGCCGCGTTCAGCTTTCGAACGAAGTCGGCCTCGACGACACGCCCGCCGGTGCCGCCGGGGTTCGCCCGCTTGGTCGCCTCGGGGAGCGGCAGGAATCCATGATCCGCCGAGAGCGCGACCACGACGCCGTCGCCGAAGCGCGCGGTGAGGTCGTCGAGCAGGCGGCCGATCTGCACGTCGAGAGCACGCAAGGTTTCCAGGGCCTCGAGCGATTCCGGGCCGTAGTCGTGGGAGACGTAGTTGTTGGCGGAAAACGAAATCGCGAGGAGATCCGGGTCGTCGCCCCGCCCGAGGGCCAGACCGTCGTCCGCGAGCAGGTCGAGAGCGAGGTCGGTCAACAGCCGGTCGGCGATCGGCGTCGATAGAAGCGCGGACGGGAGCGGCTCCGTCGACTTCACGAGGTCGTGCGGGAATTCGGGGCCGACGATCGGATCCTGATAGGCGCCGAGCCCTCCCACGTAGCCGCCCTGGGGATGACCCGGGGGCTCCGGAAGCCGCGCCCAGGTCGCGCCGTAGCTCGAGGCGATCCTCGTACCGGCCTTCGTCGAGTTGAATCGCGTGACGATCTTCGCCGCGGCCATGGCGGCCGAGCCACGGGGGTCATAGGCGGCGCTCGTCTCGTACGTCCCATTCTTCGATTCGAACCAGTAGACCGCGTGGCGCGGATTGCGGCCGGCGAGGAGGATCGCGCTGCGGTCCTTGTTCGAGATCGCGACCACCTTCGAGCGCGGATCGTGCGCGACCAGTCGATCGCCCAGCGTGTCCACCCACAGCCGGCCCGGCCCCAGGATCGTGTTCGGAGAGTTCTCCGGCTCTCCCGGGGCGGGCTGCGAACCGGCGTAGATCGTCAGCATCGACTTGCCGTCGGGGGACGGCGCGTACCATTGGTTGCCTGGAATGCCGTGAACCCGCGGTGGAGCGCCGGTGGCGATCGAGGCGTGCCCCGGCGACGTCACGGTGTTGAGGTGGCCGGACCGGCACTCCGTCGCCACGGCGCCCTCGTCGAGCAATCGCTTGAGCCCCGCGTTGAGCCAGGGACGCCGCGAGTCCAAGTTGTCCCACGAGAGGCCGTCGACGGCGACGATCACCGCGAGGTGCGGCGATCCCCGGCCGGCGGGGGCGGCGGAGGGGCGAGGAGCAGCGGCGATCGCGGCGACGGCCGCCGCGAGAGCGAACGATGCGGTGAACGTCCGGCGCATGGGCGCAGATTTGAGAGTACGATCGGGAATCTTTCAAGACCCCGCACCACAAGGAGGCCAAGCGATGAGCGACCTCGCGTCCCGGCGATGCTCCCACCAACAGGGGCCGGCCCTCACCCGCGCGGCGGCCGAGCAGCTCCTCGGGCAGCTCTCGGGCTGGACGATGAGCGCCGAGGCCAAAGAGATCCGGCGGACGTTCGCATTCAAGGATTACTACGCGAGCATGGCGTTCGTGAACGCCGTCGCCTGGATCGCCCATAGGGAGGATCACCATCCCGACATGGCAGTCGGCTACAACAAGGTCGGCGTGGCGTTCTCGACCCACTCGGTCGGCGGGCTCTCCGAGAACGACTTCATCTGCGCGGCCAAGATCGACGCGCTCGGCGCGGCATGACGTCGCGCCGTCTCGGCGGGGCGGCGCTCGGCGCGCTCGCGGGGGCGATGATCGTGGCGGCTCCGGCGCGCGCTGGCGACCGCCCCGACGATGCGCACCGCCTGATCGCGAACATCCTCCGCGACACTCCGGCCATGAGCGATTTGCGCGAGCTGACCGATACGATCGGCGGCCGCATCTCGGCGACGCCCGCGTGCGACCGCGCGATCGACTGGGCTGCGGCGAAGCTTCGATCCGCCCACGTCGACGCCGTCGCGCTCGAGCGCTTCACCATCGCCGGGGCGTGGTCGCCGCGCAGCGCGGAGGCGGCCTGTCTCTCCCCCGCCGCATTCCCCCTTCGAATCGCGGCCTGCCCGGGAACGGCGGGAACGCCGTCGGGCCGTCCGCTGGAGGCTCCCCTGGCCGACGCAGGGGACGGATCGGCGGAGGCCTTCGCGAAGCTGGGCCCATCGGCGAAGGGCGCCGTCGCGCTCGTCCGCAACCCCGAGATGAAGAGCCTGGACGACCTCTTCGCGGAGTACATGAAGAGCTCGATCATCCTCGATTCGGCGCGGCAGGCCGGCGCGGCTGCCGTGCTCCTCGAGTCGAGCCGGCCTCGCGGGCTGCTGTACCGCCATCCGATGACGGTCAACGGGACGAACGACCCGATGCCGGCGGCGGTGGTCGCGCGCGAGCAGGCGGAGCGCCTGTTTCGCCTCCTCGCGCAAGGGCCGGTTCGCGTCCGGGTCGCGATCGAGAACGCGATCGCGGTCGACGCGGCGTCCAGGAACGTCGTCGCAGAGATCCGAGGCGGCGACAAGAAGGACGAGATCGTCCTGGTCGGCGCTCACCTCGACGCGTGGGATCTCGGCACCGGGGCGAACGACAACGGCGTCTCGTGCGCCGAGCTGATCGACCTCGCCCGGCAGATCAAGGCGAGCGGCCTGGCCCCGAGACGAACGATCCGCTTCGCCCTCTTCACCGGCGAGGAGCAAGGGATGCTGGGCAGCGGAGCTTACGTCGCCCAGCATGCGGCCGAGCTGGACAAGCACGTGGCCGTCGTCGTCTACGACATCGGATCGGGAAAGCTGCAGGGGATGTACCTCAACGGCCGTAACGACATGCGCGCGCCGGTGGACGCTGCGCTGGCGCGCGTGGGCGCCCTGGGGCCGTTCGCCAGCTCGCCGGAGGCGTTGGACGGCACGGACAACTACTATTTTCTCCTTGCGGGCGTGCCGAACATCGTCGGCATGCAGGACGCCGCGCCGTATCTCCCCGACTACCACGCGGAGTCGGACACCTTCGACAAGGTCGACGCGCGGGAGGCGAAGGCGGCGGAGGCCGCGCTCGGAGCGCTGGTCTGGGACCTCGCCAACCGCGATGCCCGCATCGGCCCGCGGCAATCGCGTGCCGAGGTCGAGGCGCTGATCACGGCGACCCACCTCGACGCCCAGATGAAGGCGTTCGGCCAGTGGGACGCGTGGGTCGTCTCGGGGAAGGACGCCGCTAAGCCCCCGCCAACGCCTCGATGACCTCGTCGGGGTGCTTTTCCGCGTCGCGCACCCGCGCCCAATGCTTCCTCACCTTGCCGTCCGGGCCGATCCAGACGGTCGAGCGGATGACGCCGGTGACGATCTTCCCGTAGAGGTTCTTCTCGCCCCACGCTCCGTACGCGGTCAAGACCTTGCGGTCCAGGTCGGACAGCAGCGTGAACGGCAACCGGTGCTTCGCGGCGAAGTTCTTGTGCGATTCGGCCGAGTCGGGTGACACGCCGAGCAGGACGGTGTCCGCTTTCTTCAAGTCCTTCCAGACGTCCCGAAAGGCGCACGCTTCCTTGGTGCAGGTTGGCGTGTCATCCTCCGGATAGAAGAAGAGCACGACGTTCTTGCCTCGGAGGTCGCTCAGGGCCACGCGGCTGCCATTCGCGTCGGGCAGCGAGAACGCGGGGGCCGCCTTGCCGATTTCGATCGCCATCGCGAGGCAGCCTGCGGTGATCGTGCAGCCCGTGTCAAGAGGCGATCGTCCCGTGCTGTATGATCGCCCGTCTTTTCGGCGCCCGTGCGCGCGGCGAGGTGCAGCTTGGGCACACAGACCCTTGAAGGCGTTGCGGCGGCCCGCGATGACCGGATGCCGGCGGGGATCCCGTACATCGTCAGCAACGAGTTCGCCGAGCGGTTCTGCTTCTACGGGATCAACTCCATCCTGACGATCTACCTCGTGCAGTTCCTGCACTTCACCGACGCGAAGGGGGCGTCCTGGCAGTCGGTCTTCAAATCGGGGGCGTACTTCTTTCCGGTGATCGGAGCCATCGTCTCCGACGTTTTCTGGGGCAAGTTCCGGACGATCATGACGTTCTCGCTGGCGTACTGCGCGGGGTGTGTCTCCCTCGCGCTCTTCTCCGACACGCCCGCCGCCGTCGGCCTCGGGCTGGTCATGGTGGCGCTCGGCACGGGAGGGATCAAGCCCTGCGTGTCCACGAACGTCGGCGACCAGTTCACGTCGAAGAACCAGCACCTGATTGAACGGGCGTTCTCCTGGTTCTACTTGGCGATCAATGCCGGCTCGTCGATCTCGATCTACTTCTGCCCGATCCTGCTCAACAACCCCAACTATGGGCCGCGGTGGGCGTTCGGCATGCCGGCGGCGATGATGTTCGTCGCGACGGTGGTGTTCTGGCTGGGGCGTAAGAAATTCGCGGTCGTCCCCCCGGCAGGGCGGGCGTGGCTCAGGGACGTCTTCTCCCCCGAAGGGGGCAAGCTGGTCCTGAACCTGATCGTCATCTACTTCTTCGTCGCGTGCTTCTGGATGCTGTGGGATCAGTCGAATGGGAACACCTGGACGCTCCAGGCGCAGTCGTCCCTGATGAACAAGAACCTCGGGTTCGGCTTCACCGTCCTTCCGGCGCAGATCCAGGTCGTCAACGGGCTGTTCATCCTCGCGCTCGTCCCCGTCTTCACCTACGTGATCTATCCGGTCTGTGGGAGGTTCTTTCAGGTCACCCCGCTCCGGAAGATCGGGGCGGGTCTCTTCGTGACCGCCGCGTCGTTCGTGCTCGTCGCGTGGGTCGAGAAGCGGATTCAGAGCGGGTACTCGGTCAGCGCCTGGTGGCAGATCCTGGCCTATGTCGTCCTCACCGCCGGCGAGGTGCTCGTCTCGATCACCGCGCTCGAGTTCAGCTACAAGCAGGCGCCGCTGAGGATGAAAAGCTTCATCATGGCTCTCTTCCTCCTCTCGACGAGCGTCGGCAACCTGATGATCGCCGGAGTCAACAAC
Organism: uncultured Acidobacteriota bacterium; assembly: GCA_964511835.1. Lineage (GTDB taxonomy): Bacteria > Acidobacteriota > Polarisedimenticolia > Polarisedimenticolales > DASRJG01 > DASRJG01. The sequence goes on from CAZEII010000002.1 coordinate 95,628, forward strand.
GCCATGATCAAGCCTCTCCACGCGAGCGGCATCGCGACGGGGGCGGACACCTGGGTTTCGGTCGCGGAGGCGACGCAGTTCATCCCGGGCCAGAAGATCGACTTCACCGGGATCGACGGAATCACCATCGTCGGCGGCGCGAAGCCGCAGCCGCTCGAGGGGACATTTCTCGTCTCCCAGATCGACGCGGCTGAGAGCCGCGTGCGCTTGATGGACGTCGTCAACCGGGCACCGATCATGACGGAAGGGGCCTACCGAGGCGCCGGCGAGGTCTCGACGTACCGGCTGGTCGGCCCGAACTACTTCTACTTCTTCATCGCCGTCATGACGGTCATGGGCGTGGTTTTCATCTTCTTCGCGGCCATGTACAAAGAAAAGGTCCACGTCCGGGCCGACGCCTAGCTCCGCGCCCTGGCCATCCGGTGCGACATCTGCCCGCCGTCGTACCTGCCGGCCGTCCCCGCCACGGCTTCGAAGCCGAACGACCGGAAGAGGGCGATCGCCGGGGCGTTGTCGTCGGCGACCGTGAGCACGATCAGGGAGGGCCCGCCGCGGGCTTCACGCGAGGCGACGACGCGGGCCAGGAGGGCCCGACCGACTCCCGTCCTGCGGTGCCGTTCGTCCACGGCGATGGCCACGAGATCGGCGATCCCTCGTTCTCCCTGCGGGCAGTCCACGAGGACGAAGCCGGCGGACGCCCCGTCGACTTCGGCGATGAACGCCGCCACGGCCGGCGTGGCGAGGAACCCCTCCATGATCGGCCCATACCGGCCGAAACGCGCGAACGCCGTGGTCCCCAGGGCGACGACGAACCTGGCGTCGTCGGGGCGCCCGTGCCGGATCGTCAGGCGCCGCCCATCTTGAGGACGATCCTCCACTCCGCCTCCGTGACCGGCTGAACGGAAAGCCGGCTCCCCTTCTTCAGCAGAACCATCCCGGAGAGCGCCGGAACGCCGCGCATCGCGTCGAGGATCACCGGAGTCCGGAACGGCTTGTCCGCGGCGATCTCGACCGCCGTCCAGGCACCGTCCTTCGGATCCGGAAAACCCGCTCTCGTCACCGTGCAGGTCCCGACGACGGCCTTGTCCGATTGCGAATGATAGAAGAGCACGCCGTCCCCCTTCTTGACGTCGTCTCTCAAGGTATTCCTCGCCTGGTAGTTCCGGATGCCGTCCCAGACGGTGCGCCCGCCCTTTCCCTTCGTCAGATCGGTCCAGCCGAACGTGTCGGGGTCGGACTTGAACAGCCAGAATCGTTGCGCCATTCGAAACCTCGTATTGTTCTCGACGTACGGACGACGAACATTTTGCCTTATGCTTCCCCAGATCGCGCGAGCGATCGGGGGACGGGAGCCGGGTGGCCTACGCGCATGGGCAGAAGACAGTGCTGAAGCGGGCGCCGTTCGCCCTCGACCGCCGGACGCTGGCGTTCCGCTTCCGGCGCCGCCTGCAGAGCACCACGCCGGGGATCAATCGCACCGTCCGGGACATCATCAAGCACGCGCGAATCACCGGGTGCCTCGCCGAGCACCAGGCCGAGCTCGAGATCGCGCTTCGCGAGGCGCTGGCGAACGCGGTGCTCCACGGCAACCGCAGCGACTCCGCCAAGAAGGTCCTCGTCCGCGCCTATTGCGATCCGAAGAAGGGGTTGGTGATCGCGGTCCGCGACGAAGGGTTGGGCTTCGACCCGAACAAAGTTCCCGATCCGCGTCGCGAGGACCGGGTCGAGTTGACTCACGGGCGCGGAATCTTCCTGATGCGCGAGCTGATGGATCACATCGAGCACAGGAAGGGCGGCCGCGAGGTGGTTCTCTACAAGAAGTTCCAGTAAGCTCACGCGATGCCGCTCGCGTCCCGCCTCGATCTCGCGCAGTGCACTCCTTCGCAGCTCTGGGCGTCGCTCGAGCCGGAGATTCGCTTGGCCGCGGCGCGCTCGCTCTACAGCCACGATTGGGGCGAGGCGACCGCGCGCCGCGAGGCGGACCTCGCGATCATGCAGGGAATGCGCTTTCGCGAGAGCGCCGTCCGCCAGCTCCCCGCCGAAAAGCGAGCCCACTATCTCGCGCGCTCGATCCGGCCGGCGGACTCTCTCGTCGGCAGCCTGCTGCTGGCGCTCCATCTGGAGCAGCACCGCGACATGCTGGGAGCATTTCTCGATGCTCTGAAGATCCCGCACCAGCACGGCTTGATCGCGGACGACCACGCGTCGAAACCTCCGGGTGATGCCGAGCTTCGGCACGCCGCGAAGCTTCTCTCGGAGAGGTTCCCGGCGGCCGACGTGGAGCTCTACCTCGCCACTCTCTACGTCTTGGATCGCGAGACCTGGGCTGGCCTTTCTACGATTCTGAGATAGGGAAAGCAGAAAAGGGGACAGGCCCCGTTTCCACTCAAGGCGTCATGCCGAGATTCGCTCTGAAGGGAAACGGGGCCTGTCCCCTTTTCTGCTTCCGCTTTTCCCTCCGCCTAACCAGAGTAAAGCGTGAGCAAAGATTCGAAACGAGCGACGCTGTCGCGGAGGCCGCCCTCGCGATTGCGTGAGCGCCAAACGCGTTGGTATTCGGCGATGATGGTGCGCAGATCGTCGGCGAGCGCCGTTCGGACTCCGGGGCCGATCGCGGTGACGGCCCCGCCCGGCGCGCGCAGGCGGGCGCGACCGAGTCGGCAGGCGTGGCGCATCATGTCGGCCGCGAGAGCGAACTCGGCGATGAGCAGCGATGCGTCGTCGCGGTCGGGTCGCGTACCTCCCAGCCTGGCAGCGACCTCGTCAACCCTCGCTTCCGCACGATCGAGCCCCTCGACGCTGAGCCCCGCTAACCGCCCCTCCCCGAGGGCCCGCTCGGGGAAGAGCATCAAGAGCGCCAACACGGAAGCGTTCTTGGGCTGCACCCCCGTGTCGCGGTAGACGTCCCCCAGATCGCGCGCGAGCTCGCCCAGGACGCCGGCGCGATCGCGGAACACATGCGCATCGAGGACTCGCGCGACGTCGAGCCCTTCGTTCGTCTCGCGGCACCACGCCAACGCGGCGCCGTAGGCGAGTCCCAGGTACGACACGGGGAGGGGTTGCCAATGCCCGTTGTCCCCCCAATCGGTGATCAACATTCCCGACGCTCCGTGCGCCAACCCAGACCGCGCGGCGGCCTCGAGGTTGCGGAGCGCGTTCGTCGTCCGGCCCGCGAGCGACAGCCACGCCGACGTCCCGGGGCAAACCTGATAAGGGACCTTAGCCTCGGCGAACGCCGCCCCCTGGGCGTCGAACGGATGGTCCGCCTCGTACCCCCACAGCAGGGCGAGCAGATCCGTGGACAGCTCAGGGATGAGCTCGGGGTGCTCGAGAACGATGTCCCCCCAGAATTGCATCCGGCGGCCCCTTGCCTTGACGAGGGCCTGGATCTTCTCGAGGAACTCGAGATAGACCCTCCCCCGCCCCCGGCGTTCGACGGCCTCTCGGCTCCGTCCCTTGCCGAGGTCGACGGTCTCATCGCATCCGACGTTGAATGTCTTGCTCGTGAAGTGCGGAAGCAGGTCGTCGTACAGGCCGGCCAAGAAGTCGATCGCGCGGGGATCGATCGGGCAGAGCGACATCGTCTCGCCCGCCGGCTCGGCGACCTCCGCCAGCTCGGCGTACTCCGGCCGCTTGAGCCAGCGCTCCATGTGGCCGAACGAGTTCTGGTTGGGGACCAGCTCGATGAACCTCTCGCGGCAGTAGGCGTCGAGCGTCTCGATCTCGTCGCCCGTCAGGGGAGACGCGTCGGTCCAGACGGCCGGATGAGACCGGTAGGCGAACGTGTGCTCGATGTAGAGCTGCAGCCGATTGATCTTCCAGGATGCCAGCTCGTCGATCAGACGAAAGAGCGTGCCCGTCGTCGGGACCTTGTCCCGGCTGACGTCCAGCAGGACGCCGCGCTCGGCGAAGTCCGGCGCGTCGTCGATCGTCAAGGCGGGCATCGCGCCGATCTCGGCGTGGAGCTTCGTGAGCTGGCGGAGCGTCCCCTGAGCGTAGAACGCTCCCGCCGCATCGCGCGCCTCGACGACGACCTGCGCGGGGGTCACAACCAGCCGGTACCCCTGTGGCGGAATCGCCGACATCGACGCATCGATTCGCACCTCGGGCCCCACCGCGCGGGGAACGCTCCCGTCCCTGTCCAAACCGAGCGCTCCGGCCCCGCGCCGCATCCGGCGCGGCCGCGGCAGGAGCTCGATCCTCTCATCGGTCGGCGGCCGTCGCATCTTGCCGCGGGAGAGTACTGCTACCATCTCCGCTTTCGCCAGAGGATCTGCCCACGACATGACCACGTGGAAAATCGACGACCGCGTCACGCACCGCTTCAATGCCGAGCTCGGGGTCGGCCGTGTCGCCGCGCTCGAAGGCCGGAACGTCGTGGTCGAATTCGCCGGCAAGAACACCGTGCTTCGATTCGGGGCGTCGACCGATGCGCTCCTTCCCTGGGACGAGCGAGGGACGCCGGCGCCCGACGACTCGCCGGTCGAGCGGCTCGCGCTCGGCGACGTCGGCTCTCTCGACGCCTTCTCGGTTCGGCTGGATGCGCTGCACCTGGCCACGTCGCGCTCGGGCGACGACCTCGGCTCGTTTCTCGGGGGGCGGATCCGGCTGTTCCCCCATCAGCTCGACGTCGCGCTCAAGGCGACCCGTCAGGACCCGGTCCGCTGGCTGCTCGCCGACGAGGTCGGGCTCGGAAAAACCGTCGAGGCCTGCCTGATCGCCAATCATCTGATCCGCACCCGACGGACCGAGCGGACGCTCGTCGTCGCCCCCGAGACGCTGACCGTGCAGTGGCTCGGCGAGCTGTGGCGCAAGTACCACCAAGTGTTCGTGCTCCTCGACGAGCCCCGCTTGGCGGACGTCGATCGTGACTTCGGCGCCGGCTTCAACCCGTTCGACGTCCACCGTCGCGCGGTGATCGGCCTCGACATGCTGGTGGCGCGGCCGAAGCTGACCGAGCAAGCGATCGCCGCGGGGATCGATCTCCTCATCGTCGACGAGGCCCACCACCTGCGGAGGCCGCCGGGGCATCCGGGCGAGCCTGCGTATCGGGCGGTCGCGCCGATCGCTGCGATGGGGCGGCACGTCCTCCTGCTGACGGCGACGCCCCTCGAGGACGACGCGCACGGCTTCTTTCGATTGCTGCAGCTCTTGCGGCCCGAGGAGTTTCCGGAGGATACCGGATTCGAGGCGCGGCTGGCGCGCCGGGAGCCGCTCCCGCCCTGCGCCAGCTCCACGCGTCGCCGGGACATCGGCGGGCTGCCGCCGCGCGTCGGCGCACCGGTCGACCTCCCGAACGATCCGGGCTGGCACAATCTCGCTCGGCTCGAGCGCGCCCTGCGCGCGCGTCCCGCCGAGCACGAGGTGGCGCGGCGCGAGAAGGCCCGGCTCCTACGCGCCGCGCTGTCGTCGGGGGCATCGCTCCTCGCGAAAACGCCACGCCAGGACGGAGAGACGCGGAGGCTCGCCGAGGCTTGGCTTGCCGCCGACCCGAGGATCGCATGGCTCGCCCGCGCCGCGACCGGCTGGAAATCGCGCGGCGAGAAGACCTTGGTCTTCGCCGCCGAACGCGAGACGGTGGAGCACCTCCGCACGGAGCTCTCCCGCCGCGTGCAGCTCCGGACGGGCGTCTTCCACGAAGACCTCTCTCCCGGACAACGGGACATCGAGGTCGCCCAGTTCCGCCTGCCGTCCGGCCCTTCGCTCCTGCTCGCGACCGAGTGCGGAGGCGAGGGGCGCAATTTCGAGTTCTGTCATCGCCTCGTCCTGTTCGATCTGCCGTGGAGCGCCGCCGCGGTCGAGCAGCGGATCGGACGGCTCGACCGGATCGGGCGGGACAAGCCGGTCGAGATCGTCTACGTGCGCCCGCCGGAGGGGCTGAGCGCGGCGATCGCGGCGCTGTTCGAGACGATCGGCCTGTTCCGCGAGCCGCTCGGCGGGCTGGAGCACGAGCTGGCCCGAGTCGAGAGGGCGATCGAAGCGGCCGCTCTTTCGGAGTCCGAGACGATCACGCCGCGGATGTTCGAAACGGCGGCCCGCGAGGCCGACGCCGCGCGGGAGCGCGTGCGCGCGGCGGCGTATCACGAGCTCTACCGAGATCCGTTCCGCGCGGAGACCGCCCCCGAGATCCTCGCCCGCGTTCCCGCCGACCTGGAGGAGTTGACACAGGACGTCGTCCTGGGAGCGTGCCATCAGCTCGGCCTCTCCGTCGAAGAGCACCGCCAGAGGCGCGTCCACTCGATCGTCTTCGGGAACCGCGCGTGGGTCGACTCGCTCCCCGGAGTCCCCGGCGGTTCGAGCTTCCTCGGGACGTTCGATCGCGCCGAGGCGGTCGCCGACGAATCGATCGACTTCTTCGCCTCGGGACATCCGCTGGTCGAAGGGATCCTGGCGGAGATCGACGACGGTCCGCTCGGCCGAACCGCGATCCTCCACGTCGAAGCGGACGGCGGGAGCGGCCTGGGTCTCCTCGCGATCTACCGCACCGAGCGCGGCTTCGAGACCGAATGCGTCGACGTCAACGGTGCCGCCCGTCCGGAATGGGCGCGGCTACTGGCCGTGCGGCCGCTGCGTTCCCGGCGGGTCAAGACGGACGTGCTCGTCGAGCAGCCGGGGTGGGCCGAGGGGATCCGGATGATGGCGGAGAAGCTGCCGCGACGCGAGCGCCCCGCCGCCGTCGCCGCAGTGATCGTGGGCCGCTGACGATGGACGAGCGTCGTCGATGAGAGCGGTGATCGCGGGGCTTGCCCTACTGGCGGCTGCGCCGCAACCCGTGCCCGCCCCGCTGCCGTTCGATCCGCTCCCCGTGCTCCGGGACTACCTCCGGATCGACACCTCCAACCCGCCGGGGAACGAGCTGGCGGCGGCGACGTTTCTCAAGGGAATCCTCGACCGCGAAGGGATCGAAGCGGAAGTCGTCGAGTTCGCGCCCGGGCGCGCCGATCTGGTCGCACGCGTGCGCGGGGACGGCTCGAAGAGGGCGCTGATCCTCTCCCACCACATGGACGTCGTGCAGGCCGACCGCTCCAAGTGGACGGCCGATCCGTTCGGAGCGGAGATCAAAGACGGCCACCTCTACGGCCGCGGGAGCCTCGACATGAAGACGTCGGGGATTCTCCACCTCGCCGCGCTGGTCCGGCTGAAGCGGGAGGGGACGCCCCTGGCCCGCGACATCATCTTCATCGGAACCGGGGACGAGGAAGTCGAGGCCACGGGGATGGAGTCGCTGATCGCGAAGCGACCGGAGATCTTCAAGGACGCGGAGTTCTCCTTGACCGAAGGGGACGTCATCGACGCGAAGGGCGGCCGCGTTCGGTCGTGGAATGTCAGCGTGGCCGAGAAGGCCGTGCTGTGGCTCAAGCTCACCGCGAAGGGGCCGTCGGGCCACGCCTCGACGCCTCCTGCCGAGGGGACGGCGGTCGACGCGCTGATCGCGTCCCTCGATCGAGTGCGCCGCCACGAGACACGGATCAAGGTGCTACCCGACGTGCAGCGCTACTTCACGGCGCTCTCCCGATCGTACCCGGGACTGCCACCGGAAAAGCTGGCGCGCCTCGCGACCTCGCTGCGCGCCGACGCCGCGTTTCGGAAGACGTTCCTCGCCGAGCCGGAGCGCGCTGCACGGGTGCGCGACACGATCGCGATCACGGTGCTCCAAGGGGGACCTCAGACCAACGTCATTCCCGGAGAGGCTTCGGCTCACCTCGATTGCCGACTGCTGCCGGGCGAGGACCCGAAGGCGATGATCGAGGAGATCCGCGAGGCGGTCGCCGACCCGAGGATCTCGATCGAGCCGCTTCAGCCGGTGAGGGCCACGCCGACCTCGACGACCGACACCGACCTGTTCCGGGCGATCGAGAAGACCGCGGCCCGGATGGCGCCTGGGGTTCCGGTCGTCCCGACGCTCTTGACGTCGTGGACCGAGAGCGCGCTCCTGCGCCCGCTCGGCATCGCCGCCTACGGGTTCGACCCGTTGACGCTCGACGAAACAGAGGCCGACCTCTCACACGGCGACGACGAGCGCGTCTCGCTCGACAATGTCGCGCGAGGGGCCGAGATCATCTACGGGATCGTCAGAGAGACCGCGGCGAAGTAGTCGACAGGGAGACCGGGCGACGCAGGGCCCGGATGACGATCACGACCCCGACGACGACGAGAATGGCCGGCGCGAATCGCCAGAGGATCCGTCCTGCATCCGCGAACCGCGCTCCGAGACCGCTCGCGATCAGGAGAACCGCCGGGATCCAGGGCCACCCGTGCGCTCTCCTCCGGTACGCCCGCTCGATGAGGTAGATCATCGCGAACCCGGCTCCCAACCCGACGGCATTCGGATCACGCAGCGAGAGGCCCCAGAATTCCGCGAGCGAGCCCAGGCCCAGGCCGCCGAGCAACGCGCCGGGAACGAGGAGCACGTAGACGTCGGTATAGAAGTACGAGGCCAGGAAGACTCCCGAGGCGACGAGCAGCACGGCCGCCCGGCCCGGTCCCTCGAAGTATTGAAGCGCGAGGGCGACGAGCCCGATGACGACGAGCATCGCGCCGGCGGCAATCTGATTCCGGCGACCTCTCTGAAGGGACCGTGCGGTTTCCATGGGACCTCCCTCTCACCGCATCGATGCGAAGAGCTCCTACACCGTCGCGGAAGCCGGAAACGATATCGCGAGCTTCCCGCCCGGCGGAAGCTTTTCCCACTGACCCTGAAGCTCGCCTCGCAGACGCCGGACCGCCGTGAGCTCTCCGTCGCTCACCGGCCTGAACCTGGCGACGCCTTGGCCGCCCAGCGACTCCGCCAGCGCCTCGTCGAACGTCGCGGCGGTCCACATCTGCCCGGTGCCGCGCTCGAGATCGAACAGGCCAACGATGCTCTCGGCCCAATGCGCCTCGACCGGGACGCGCTTCGAGGCCCCCGGGGCCGCGAAGTCGTCGATCTGCCAGCCGGAGGCGACCAGACCGAAGAACGCATCGGTGAACCCGAACACGCTCTCGACCGCGCAATGCGTGAGGTCGTGGACCGGAAGGAACCGGTGAAGCTTCCCCCAGGTGCGCGTGCCGTCCGAGCGGACGCACGTCAACGTCGACGGTCCATCGTGCCCCTTCTTCAGCTCGATCACCACGGGATCCGCCTCACTGAATGCGGTCGGCAAGGGCCTCCTTGACGGCCGAGCTGGCGCGCAGGACTCCATGAACCTTCAAGCTCTGGATCGTGTCAAGAGCCAGCTGGGGGGGAACGTCCTTCGAAAAAACCACGCCCCCGACGACGTTGATATTGAGCTTCTCTTTCTTCTCCAGGAAGCGCTCAAGCCCACGCTTCGTGTAGACGACGACGCCGAGCATCGCGAAGCGCCGCGCGACGCTTTGTTTCACGACGTCCCCGTGGACGTCCAGCTCCTTGCGGATCGCGGCCCGGATGAAATCGGTCCGGTTCGAGTAGAACCCCTCTTCGGTCAGGAGATCGATCCGGCCCAAATCGGCCGCGCTGAGGTTGATGGTGATCTTTTCGCTCTCGATCATGGGTCCTCCCAACATCCTATTGGATGGCCTATAGATGGTGCCAACCATCTGTCTGGATGTCAAGGACCTATGTCCTCCCCTTCCGCGAGCTCTGCAAATTCTTGACCTCCATGGGCTCCGGCCGAGCGTGCCGTGGCTGGTAGACGCCGAGCCTCCCTCCCCCCGGCAGCGCGACACTCGTCAGGACTCCCCAGCCCTGATCGTCGATCTTCCCGCACTCGATACGGCGCTTCTTCATCGCCGCGGCGAAGGCATGCACGTCCTCGCACATCAAGTACAGCTCGTGACCGTCGTTCTTCCGGGAGGGATGGACGGCCACTTCCGACGGCGGGAGCCCGAAGATCAGCCACCCTCCCCCGACGTCGACATGGGGAAGCTTCAGCACGTCCCGAAGAAACTTGCGGTCGGCCTCCGGTTTCTTGCTGTAGACGATGGCGTGCGCGCCGATGATCATCCCGACCTCCTACGGAAGCGGGCCGTCGTATTGCGGAAGGTCGTCATGGATCTCGTCCCAAGGCGCCTTCGACCCTACGAACGTGTGGTACTGAGGACGGATTCCCGGCTCGCCGTCCACGCTCCCGAGCCGGATCGAGATCTCGTTGCCCCCCGGCCATGACCCGCCGAACAAGCTCGAGCCGCAGACAGAGCAGAACGCCTTGACCGATCCGCCATTCGGGCGATAGGCGCGAACGAGATCCGCCCCCGACAGCAGGGTGAAATCCTCCCGGCGCACGCGCCCTTGAGTGCACACCGCCGTTCCGGAATGCCGTCGACACCGCGAGCAGTGGCAGTGTCCGGCCCGAAGGAACCGGCCATGCAGTTCGTAGCGAACGCCGCCGCACAGGCAGCCGCCCGTGATCTTGCTGGTCATCGCCGTGACGCCGCGCTACTTCGTCGGGAACCAGCCGCCGATGTCCGCCAGCCCGTCGGCGGCCACCGCCCGCCACTTGCCGTCGATGCGGACATAGAGGCGCCCGCGCAGCCCCAGATCCCTGTCGTCCCGGAGCAGCATGCCCAAGTCGTCCGAGATCGCCTTCCAGTTCGGCGATGACGTATCCGGCTGCCACGTGGCCGCCCGCCGCGCGGAATCGAGCTCCGGATGCTGGACGAGCCGTTTTTCGGAGTCGATGACGTTGTCCCGGATGAGCGCCCCGCCGGTCAATGCGACGGTCGTTCCAAGCAGGGCCGTGACGAGCGCGATCAGCAGTTTTCTCCTCATGGGCTCACCTCGCGTGCCTCGCAGTCTACTCCGCGCGATGTCGATCAGCCCGAGGCCTTCCACCGCAGCAAGAGACCGACGGCCAGCACGGTCTGCACGCAGAGCCCGACAGCCGAAACGACAGCCGAGCTCGCGAAGAACTGGCAATACACCGCGACGACGAAGACGAGAAGAACGAGCAAGCCGGTCCGCTGCCTGACCTCGCCCTCCATCCACAAGAGAGCGAGCAGAATCGCCGACGAGATCGGGGCGATCCAGGTGAGGAAAGGGAACCAATCGAGCAAGCGGCCGCCTCGCTACGCCGTGCCCACCACCTGCCACCGGTTCGAACGGGCGACTCGCTTGACGAGGTGGCCCTCACGTCGGAGATGCGACGCCTGTCGCTCGGCGCCCGGGGGAAACTTCGGATTCAGCGACCCGCGCTCATCGACCACTCGCCAATACGGCGCTAGGGGACGCTTGCCCTCCTCGATTTGGTCTTCGGCGGCGCCGGCGACGATGACCAGGAAGATCCCCGTCGTCAGCGGACAGGTCTCGTCGGTGCCGAACCGGGCCGCAAGCCGCTCGCGAATCTGCCGCGGCGTGATCAGCCGGCCCGACCGGACACGCCTCACTTCCTCCGCCACGAGGAGCGGCGTCGGCACGAGCATCGTTCCAGATCCGCGCGAGCTGGGCACGATCTTCGGCTCCATCTCGGGCCGGAGCTTGGTCGCCCATGGACGCCGCGTCCGCCACGTCGAGTTCGTCACAGCGTTGCGCATCTTCAAGTCTCCTTGAACCGTCGGCCGCGCATCACCCGGACCGGCGAGCCATCGGCAACCATCGTCGACTTCGGTCTGCCCAGAGCATGGGTCATCTCCTTTCCGTAACACCCCTCCAGGTCCGGCAGATCCGACAGCTCCGAAGACCACACCCTCCATCGAGGATGCTCGACGCGATACTCGAGGGTACACCCGTCACGTTGGCGCGTGTAACCCCAATAGTGCTCGGTGATGAACGCCTCGACGCTCCTGGGATCGGGAACCGCGCCGATTCCATGGGCGCGTGCTCGGAGCGAGAGCCACTCTCCGCCGATCCGCCATCCGTACTCGAGTTGCGGTGGGTCTCCGCCGACGCGATTCCGCATCGGAAGCGTGGCGTACGGCTCGTTGTACAGCGCGCGAGCAAGGCAGGCGATCGCCCATCGGGGAACAATCTCCTTGATGAAGACCACCGCGCGGCGGACCTCGGTGGGAAGCTCGCGACGGACGTAGAAGCGGAGGTTCATCTCTTCGAAGTTTCGATGGAATGGGATCGGGAGTCCGAGGACTCGTGTGCCGAGGAATCGAAACGCGACGAGGCTGACGTAGGTGACACCCGCGTGTGCGTCGAGGACCGTTCCCGCCGGAACGAGCGGCGCGAGGAATTTCGGATCGACCGCGAAGTTGATCATCAAGAGGTTGCGCCACTCGGCGGTCAGGAGAGGGCGCTCTGCGGGCGTCACGAGATCCGCTTCTCGTAGTACCGGCTCAGCGGGTCGTCCTTGTATTCGCCGAAGGGCGGGATGCGCTTGAACCCCGCATGCTCGTAAAGGCCGATCGCCTCCTCCTGGTGGATACCCGTCTCGAGGCGCAGCAGGGCGACGCCGCGGCCCCTGGCGTAGTCGGCGAGGTGGTCGAGCATCCGTTTGGCGTGGCCGGCGCCGCGATGCTGCGGCCGGACGTACATCCGCTTGATCTCGCCGTACTCCGTACCGTAGATCTGAACGCCCCCGCAGCCGACGGGCGCGCCGTCGGCGCGAATGACGAAGAACGCCACGCCCTCCCGGATCATCTTGTCGACGCTGTAGCCGTGGCGGCTTGCGCTGGGATAGAGCGGCTCGAGGTGCGATTCGAGCTCGGCGATCAGCGCAACGGCGTCCGGAGAATCGGGCCGCTCCGGGGAGACGATCGTGGCCATCCGCCGACGATCATCGCCGGAGCGAGCGCCGGATTCAACGCCGCCGGGCCGCCTTCGCTTTTCGCGCCGCAATTTCTTTCGCGTTCACCTCGATGCGCGCCTTGACCAGCTTCCGCACCAGAGCCGGCGGGAGCGGCTGGTCGGGCTGGAAGCGAATCGTCCCCTTGCTCGTCTTGTATTCCGCCAGCTCGTCCGCGAACTGGGCGAGAACCGTCCCGGGGTAGAGAGCGCAGTGGCTCGCGCCGGCGCCGAACCAGACGACCATCCGTCCGTCGAGGCGGAATGCGGGGAGCTGGTAGCTGATGCATTCCTGGGCCCGGGGCATGATCGACCTGATCGTCTTCCTCAGCCTTTGAAGGGCCGCGCGCTTGTCCCCATCGAGCCTCGCGAGGTACTGGTCGATCGTCCTGGGTTCGGGCCGGGTCTTCGTCGTGGCTTTCATGGCGGCTCCCCCTCTAGATCGTCTTCTTGTACCGGCGACCAGTGAACAGGTAACCGTTCTTCTCGTAGAACGCGTGCGCCCCTGCGCGGTGGTTTCCAGAGCTCAGGACGAGGACTCTCGCTCCTTTCCCGATCAAATCCGATTCCGCGGTCCAAAGCAATCGCCTGCCGATCCCTTTGCGGTGGAAATCCCGCGCGACGGCGAGCACGAGAATCTGACCGTAGGGGTGATCGTCTTCGTATCGCGGTCCGATGCGCGTGCCGACGAATCCGACGACCCGTCCACTCTCCGCCGCGATGTACGTCGCGTAATTGCCGTCGGCGAGAATGCGTCCGAGCCTGGCCCGCAACTGCTCCGGCGTGGTCGGGTACCCGAGGAGCGTCACGAGCGCGGCGATCGCCTCGGCATCGGCGAGCGTCGCGAATCGAACATCAGCGGTCGCCATCTAGGCCAGCTCGGCGCCCTGCTCCCTCAACAGCTCGCGCAGCACGGAGCGATGGCAGTGCGATTCGTCGGCGCAGTAGCAGCCGACCGAGAAGTCGGACCGACGCGAGAGCGCCGCAAGCAACCTCAGGAGATGCGCCCGCTCCGGCGACGCCATCTCCTTGCGGTAGCGACGCACGAACCCCGCCCACGCTCTCGGTGAGCGGTCGGTCTGTCCCAGCTTAACGAGCGGCGCGCTGGGAGCCAGCTCCGGCAGCCAGACGTCGTACCAATTCTGCGACGCGTGCTGGTCCTTCGGGACGCCGCGTGGCGGGTGCCGAACCGTTCCGATGCGCAGCCCTTCCCCTCGGCCACGATCGCTTCCGAGACGCACGACGCGCACGGCCACGGCCCGCCCCCCTCGCTCAGCTCTCGAAGATGTCGGTGCTGAGATAGCGGATCCCGGAGTCGATGACGATCGTGCCGACCGTCGACCCCGCCCCGAGCGTCTTGGCGACCGCGAGCGCCGCGATCACGTTCGCGCCCGTCGAGGTGCCGCAGAAGATCCCCTCCTCGCGCGCCAGGCGACGGGCCATCGCGCTGGCGTCGTCCGTGCCGACGCCGACCACGTCGTCGACCTCGTCACGGCGCCAGAGGGGCGGGAGGAATCCGATTCCGATCCCTTCGATCCGGTGCGAGCCCGGCGGCCTTCCCGCCAGCACCGCGGATTCCGCGGGCTCGACCGCCGTCACGTGCAGGCGTGGGTTGCGGCCGCGCAGCGCGTGCGCGGTCCCGTGGATCGAGTGCGCGGTGCCGACCGAGTGCACGAACGCATCGACGCGCTCTCCCGACTGCCGCCACATCTCCTCGCCGAGGGGGTGGTAACCGGCCTCTCCGTCGCGGTTGTTGAGCTGGTCGCAGTACCAATGCCCGGGCCTCCGGCTCAGCTCCTCGGCTTTCGAGATCATCGCCCGGATCAGCTCCCGCGTGATCTTCTTCCCATCGCTCGGGATCACCGTCAGCTCGCAGCCGTACGCGCGCATCGTCCGGAGCTTGTCGTCGCTGAAGGCGTCGGAGCTGACGAAATGGGCCTTGTAGCCGGCGGCGGCGCAGATCAACGCGAGCGAGACGCCCGTCGTCCCCCCCGTGTATTCGACCACCGTCCCGCCGGGGAGAAGCCGCCCGTCGGCGGCGGCCTTCTCCACCATCGCCCGGGCGATGCGGTCCTTCATCCCCCCGGTGGGGTTCGCCGATTCGAGCTTCGCGACGACCCGCGCGCTGCCGTGGGGGACGACGCGGCAGAGCTCGACGAGCGGCGTGTTGCCGATTGCGGCGAGGATGCCCGTTTCCGGAGGCGCCGCCATGTTGCGCGTCGGCCGTTATCGTCCGGGTGCGCGATAGCTGACCGTTTTCTTCGCCGCGGCGTCGACCTCTTCGGGAGTGATGAGAACGGTCGTCTTCGCGGCGACGGCGCCGCTGGCGTTGATCGCCAGGGCGACGGCCGACATGCTGACGTTGTCCGGAATATCGGCGATCACGTAGGCGTCGCGGTCGCCGAAGGCGAAGTAGAACGCCTCGATCGTGCCGCCGACCGACTTGATCGCCGTCGCGGCTGCGTTCCTCCGTGCGGAGCCGCCTTCCTTGAGCAGACCCTTGATCCCGTCTCCGACGTAGCTGGCTTCGAGCAAGTACTTCGGCATGGAAGTCTCCTGATGAGAGAAGTGAATTCGGCGATCGTAACACGCTTCGCGTCAGGCGCCCTCGACCGCGATGAGGTTCGATTTCGTCGAGCGTTGCCTCAGGTCGCGCAGAGACCGGTACTCCGGCGCGTCGTGGAATGCCTTCAGCGCGGCCATGCTCGGAAACTCCACGACCACGAAGCGGTTCGGAGTCCAAGCTCCCTCGAGCACCTCGCATGATCCCCCCCGCACGAGGTAGCGCCCTCCGTGAGCGGCAATCACGTCGGGCACGAGCTTGCGGTACTCGGCGAACGCATCCGGATCCGTGACTTCGATGTCGACGACGAGATAGGCGGCCATGGCTTACTCCTTCGCTGCCCGGACGTATTCGATTGGAATGTTGGCCGGGCTCGACGGATCTCGGATCGTCTCCGAGCTGACGACGCGGAAGCCGGAGCCGGCGAGCAGATCGCGCAGCTCCTGGCCGGTGAGCGCGCTCTGACGCAAGTCGCTCGGAGGCCGCGTTCGATACCCGATGATCCCCCGAACGAAGACCCGGATCTGACTGCGCAGTCGGCTCAGCCCCGTAAGCGCTCTCCGGTCGAGGCTGGCGATGACGAGAAGGCCACCGGGCTTCAGGATCCGGCGCATCTCGGCGATCACACGATTCGGCTCCGTGAAGTGGAGCACGAGGCTGATGAACGCGGTGTCGAACGCGCCGCCGGGCAGCGAAGTGCTCTGACAATCCTCGACCTGAAACGCCACGTTCGGCGCGACAACATTCCTCCTCGCCTCTTCGAGCATCCCCGGCGAAACGTCCGTGGCCAGGAGCGCGTCCGCCTTCGCCGCGAGAATCCTCGTGAAGTACCCCGTTCCGCAACCTAGCTCGACGGCGTGGCCGAGCCGCCCTTCCTGGGCGACGCGTTCCCGGACCACCGAGCGGGTCAACGGCCCGATTTGCAGGTCGACGACGCCGTCGTATCGACTCGCGATTCTCGACCAGTACTCCGCCTTGTGGCTCACGGTCGTTCCACGGACCCCATCTCGGGACCCGCGAGAACCTCGTAGTGGATCACGTTGGACTCGGGGTCGATCAGGCATTCGCGGTCGAACGCGAAGTACCGCGCGCGCTCGACGTCGGGCCCGGCGTAGGCCTCGATCGACTGGTACGAATCCCAGAACGAGATCAGCAGGAAATGGACCCGGTCGCCCTCGATGTGTCGCAGCAGCGTGGCGCCTCGGCTCCCGGGAGACCGTTGGTAGTCGAGCACGCCGCGGTCGGAGCGCGAGAGGTACTCGCCGTACGCCTCGGATTTCGTCAAGGGCACGACGCCATGCCAAACTCGCGCGATCATCGGAGCTCCTTCCTCACGACCAGCTTCAGACCCGACCAAATGTCGCTCACGGCGCAGACCTTGACGTCGACGAAACCGATCGGCAGCGCGACCTCGCGAATCGTGTCTTCCGTGACCTCCGTGGCGACCGGGGACGTTTTCTTGGGCCACGAGACCCAGACGGCCGCGTCGGGCCTGAGCTTCTTCCGTAGCGCCCCGAGGTGCTTGATCAGGTCCCTCTTGCGCGTGACGAAGACGTGCGCGACATCGACGGCCGCGTCCAGCCGCGTCACGAAGGTCACTCCCGAGGGGAGCGGCTCGAGGAGTTCTTCGTAGTCTTCGGGCGGATCGATCAGGTAAACCCGGGAGAGGTCCTTGATGCCCAGCTTCTGGGCGAGCGGAACGCCGGAGTAGCCGGCCGAATCACCAGGAGCCATCGGGACTCCAGTCTAACGCCGCGGCTACTCCGCCACCGGGCTGTCGTCGTCGACTCCAGCGACGGCGCTCCGCTTCCGGACGCCGAGCCAGAGGATCCCGGCTCCTAGGATTCCCGCCAAGACGCACAGCCCTTGGAGCCAGCTCGGGCCGATCAGGCCGGACAATGGATTGTTGTCGGCGAACGGCCAGAACGGGACCCCGTCGAGGTGGAAGATCCCGTCGAGCACCGCGTGGCTGGTCCCGCCGATCAGTCCGCCGATCGCCGCGGCTTCCCCCGACGTCTCGGCAACCAAGAGCGGCTCGTACTTCCCCCCGGTACCGGCCACCGCCATCACGATGCGCTCGAAAAGCGCACGCCCACGGACGACCACCACGGCGACGACGAGCCCCACCACGGCGCCGCCGACGACGGAGTGCGCTTGCCGGTGGACCGGCCACTCCCGCTGCACCATGTAGTAGAGGGTCTCGACGTCGACGACGACTTGGGTGAGGGCGAACGACGTGAAGGAGAATCGTCTCGGAGCGGCCGCCTTCGCGAGCAGCCCGGGCCCGAAGTGGAATGGCGTGAACGGCATGGTCTCCTTGCTTTCGCGACGCTCAAGCGGCCGCGGGTGGCTGCGTCACCACCGCGAGCACGAATCCGTCGTGCCCCTTGCTCCCCACGGTCTGGAGCGCCGTCGCCGACACGCGGCGCTCGCTCGCGAGGAGGTCGGCGAGGCGGCGAATGCCGAGCACGTTGGCGTCGGCGCTCGATGCGTCGAGCACCGAGCCATCGCGGACGACGTTGTCCACGACGATGATCGTGCCGGCGCGAGAGAGGCCGAGGGAGGCCTTGAAGTAGAGATCGCCGCTCGCTTTGTCGGCGTCGATGAAGATCAAATCGAACGCCTCCGCGCCCTCAGCCGCCAGCTTCGCAAGGCTCTCCGCGGCGGGTGCCACGCGGACCTCGGCGCAATTCGCCAGTGCCGCGCGCTCGAGGTTTCGCCGCGCGACGGCGGCGTACGTGGGCTCGATCTCGAGCGAGATCAGCCGCCCGCCCGGCGGGAGAGCGCGCGCCATCCAGATCGTGCTGTAGCCGCCGAACGTGCCGATCTCGAGGATGCGGCGCGCACCCACCAGGCGAGCGAGCAGCTGAAGCAGCTTGCCCTGCGCCGCCGTCACGTTGATGCCGGGGAGCCCAGCGGTCTCGGATTCCCGGAGCGCGGCCTCGAGGGCGTCGTCCGAGAGCGCGAGCTTCCCGGCGAAGTACGCGTCGATCTGCTCCCAGAGCGGCGCGACGTGACGGGCGCGCGGCGCGGCGTTTCGATTCACGGTGGCCTCTCCTCGATCGGTCTCAATGAGCCCGGTTCCCTTCTATTTTGACCCGGGCCCTTCCAACCCGCCCGGGCCTCTCGCCGGCAGCTCGACGAACCCGGGCGCTCTTGGCGCCTGAACGAACGCCGCGAACAGCTCGGGGGGCGGGGGCACGAGCTTCCTCGCGCGCAAATCGAGCCACGCCCCCTTGGACCGTACGATCGCCGCCTTCTCGCCTCGCGCGGTCCAGAACTCGTTCTCGACCACGAAGCGCGAGCCGTCCGCGCTCATCGCGAGAACGGCGTAGGTGACCGTGACGCTCTCGTGAAGGCCGACCTCGCGGAAGTATTCCAGCTCGTCCTTTTTCATCACGGGCCCGACCGCGATCCGCCGCAGCTCGCTGGGCGGAAAGCCGTGCTCGGCGAAGAACGCCATCCGCACGTCGGCGGCGAGATCGAGGTAGGCGGTGTTCGCCATGTGCCCGTTGAGATCCATCGCGCCCCACCCGGCGAAGAACTCCTTGGCGTAGCGGCCGTCGAAGCTCGGCATGCTCTAGCCAGGAGACGGCGTTCGGTAGATCAGCCCGATCACGAGGCCGACGATCGTCCACTGGACGAAGTAAGCGGCGGCCTGGCCCAGCGTCAGCCGCAGTCCGATGTTGAGATTGACGTAGTTGTGGAGCACGAACGAGCCGACGGCAAAGGCGCCGATCAGCGCACCGAACCGAGCCCCTTCGGCCAGCCCCGAGCCGCCCCGATAGACCATCGCGTAGAGCACGGCGAGCACGACCATGGAGAGGATCATCCCGAAGATGCCGATCGGCCACACCGACTTCATGCTCTCCGGCGATCGATAGACCGCCGGGTACCGGATGAACTCTTGCTTCAACGGCGAGGCCGCGAAGAACAGCCCGCCCAGAACGAAGTAGACGGCCGTGGCGACGAGAGCGGCGAGCGCGATTCGAGTAGGGTTCACGACGATTTCATCCCTCGCAGGTGACGCGGAGGATACACGACACGGTGGCCGCGAGGTTGTTGGTAGCTCGGCCCGCCATATCTGTGCGCCGAACTCGGTCGACTGAATCTTCTTGAGGTGGGATGGGTTGATTCGGATCAGACGGCCTGCGCGCGCTGGAACTCGGGGAGCTCGAGCGTCCATCTTTTCCAATACAGCTTCCGCACGCACGCCGCCGGGTCGACTCGCTCCGGGAATAACCGCCTCGAGAACACTCGCTCCCATGGCCAGGGTGTCTCGGCGAGACCCAAGCGCATGGCCGGGGTCGTTCGGTCGGGCTTTCGCTCGGATCGCGACTTGATGAAGTTCTTCCAAACCGCGATCAAATGCGCCCGCCCGAGGATGGACTCGAGCCGCCTCCCGAACGAGATCGTCTCCCGCTTGTGGTCCGAGCAGGTGTGCCGCAAAAGCTGGTGCAGCTGATCGACGGGAAACATCGCCCAGTCCCGGGCTGACGCCTCCGCCGACCGCGGTGAGCCCTTGGGCCCGCGCTTCGGGTTGGGGTACACGGTCAGACGCGTTCGCTTCTTGATCGTTTTCCCTTGGATCGCGGCCCGGTAATCGACTCGTCCATCAACGACCAATCGAAGCCGATTTGGTGCGGAAACCCTAGGCAATAGAGCCTGAATCGTTCTGCGGATGCTCGCAACATAGGGACGATTGGGGCGATCGATCGCTCGCAGAAGCCGATCGGGACGCCGTCCACTTCCTCTGTGACGGGCCGGGTCGATGTCGTAGACGAGCCACGAATCGGCTCCGACGGCCGTCCCGATCCCGAGCGCCTGATCCTGTCGGCCTATGAACGTCTCGAAGTGGTCGTGGACTATGGACTCCGTCAGCTCTTGGATGGCCTCCCGACACCGAACGTGAAAGAGGATCGCGTGCCGGCCGAGACGCTCGGCCATTCGGGTGACTGAGGTCTTGGAGCATCGAGCCGACCGGGCGATCTGTCGATGCGCCGAGCAGGCGGCTAGTCCCGCGGCGACTTTGACGAGAAGTTCTCGGCGCTTCAGGTAGTAGGTCGTCGAAAACGTCTGCCGGGAGCAGGTCTGCTGACAGGCCTTGCAGCGGAACCGTGGGATTCGCGCCGGATCCTTGCGCTTCCTGTAATAGCCCCACTTCTGGAATCCGAGCGACGGTCCTCGATGGGCGATGCAATCGGACCAAGGACAGAACGGTGGACGGAACCTCGAAGCACGCACCGATTCTGTGGGATGCCTCGGCCAGCGCATGAGCCGGGAGAAGGCAAGACCCGGACCAAGCGAAATCCTGGGTATTTCGGCACTTCATTGTCCGGAGAGTGTCCGCAACGTCCGGGGCGCACATCTCACCCATCAACAACCTTGCGGCCACCGTGGATACACGAGGGCACGTATCAGTAGACCGACGGAATGAACCGCTTGCGCGTGGCCATGAATCGAGCGTACGGCTCTCCGAGGCACGCGAGCAAGGCCTGCTCCTCGACGCGCGCCCGGTAGTCATAGGCGAGAAACGCGATGACGCACGAGACCGCCACCGCGAGCCAGTTGCCGAACGCGAGGGCGGTCCCCGAGACGATGAGCAGCGCGGCGCTGTAGGACGGGTGGCGGATGAAGCGGTAGGCGCCCGCTTCGACGACGCGATGACCGGCCTGGATCGTGACGGCGCCGGTGAAGAACTCGCTGAGCACGCGAATGCAATGGCGGCGAAGAAGGCCGCCGAGCACGAGGAGCGAGACGCCGGCGAACAGCCAGACCGTACGATGCGGCAGCGTCGCCGCCGGCGCGACGAACGGAATCGAGAACGCGGCGAGCGTCGCGAGATTGAACCCGAGAATGATGACTCGGAGCGAGCCGCGGTCCTCGGCAGGCGTGGCGCTCGTCGCCGCCCGCCCGACGATGCGGAACTCGGGAATGAAGACCCAGAGGTAGACCGGCCAGAAGATCAGGGCGTACGGCCACGTGAGAGGAAGTGGCGGCGTCATCGGAGCATCACTCGACCGTGATGACGACCTTCCCTCGCGCGTGCCCTTCCTCCAGATACCGTATCGCCGCCGGAAGCTCGCTCAGCGGGTAGCTCCTGTCGATGACCGGCTTCACCTTGCCGGACTGCATGAGTTCGCCGAGGACGGCGAGGTCCTTCGGATTCATGTCGGCCAGGAACATCCCCATGTCCTGACTGACGAACGGGGACAGCAGGAGCGCGTCAAGAGCCCGGCTCAGCCCGCCCAGCCAGTTGCCCTTGTTCGGTCCGCCGCCGCCGATCAGGACGAATCTCCCCTTGGGCTTCAGCACCCGCCGGCAATCGAGCAGCGCGTGATTTCCGACGTTGTCGAGGATGGCGTCGTACTTCTCGGCGCTCTTGGTGAAATCCTCCTTGGTGTAGTCGACGACGTGATCGGCGCCGAGCGAACGGACCATCTCCAGGTTCCGCGTGCTGCAGACGCCGGTCACCTCGGCGCCAAATGTCTTGGCGATCTGGACGGCGAACGTCCCGACGCCGCCCGAGGCGCCGTTGATGAGGACCTTCTGCCCCGGCTGAACCTGGGCGCGGTCGCGGAGAGCCTGCAGCGCCGTGATTGCCGCGATCGGGAGGGAGGCCGCTTGCTCGAACGTCAGGGAGGCCGGCTTCGGCACCACCGCGCGGTCGGCCCGCACGCAGAGGTACTGCGCGAACGATCCGGTCCTCCCGCCGAATACGTCGTCCCCCGCCTTGAACTGCGTGACGTTCTTGCCGACCGCCTCGACCGTCCCCGAGAAGTCGACGCCGAGCTGCGTGATCTTCGGCTTGCGCAGGCCGGCTTGCGCGCGCATCAAGTACGGCTTGCCGAGCATGAAGTGCCAGTCCAAGGGGTTGACGGAAGCCGCCCGAACCTTGACCAGGATCTGGTTGTCGTCCGGGGTGGGCTTTTCGATGTCGGCGAGCCGGAGGACGTCGGCCGCGCCGTAGTCGCAGTAGACGATCGCCTTCATCGGGTTGCGCGGGGCGGCGCCGCCGGCGTCCGGGCACGTGTTGTCCGATCGCCAGTACGCGACCGCGAGCGCGCCGAATGCGAGCGCGACCAGTCCGGCGATCGTCCAAGCCACACGTTTCAGCCACGTGCGCCAACGCGGGCGGGAGGCGGAGTTGGACTTCATGGTGTCCCCCCTGTTCCGTCGAGCCTACCACCACGGTGTTGTGGGGTCCTAAACTCGGCGCAAGTATTCCGCGATCTCGTCGCGCCCGCCGTAGATCGCCCAGTCCAGCGGCGTGCCGTTGTAGATCGTGTCCCGGATGTCCAGGCGCGCGCCCGCCTCGACGAGCAGCCGCACGACGTCCGCATGACTGGACCACACCGCTTGGTGGAGCGGCGTCGCGTGCGAATGGAATCCGTCGGGATTGAGCCGATTGGGGTCTTCGCCGGCATCGAGCAGCAGCTTGACGATCGACGCCTGCCCGAGCTGGGCGGCGAGAGCGAGGGCGACGTGCCGGCTCGACGCGTCGGCGCTCGGGAGCCATCGAGCCGCGCTCTCGTGAAGGCCGAGCCCGGCGGCGGCGGCGAGATCGTCGACGGGCGCGCCCCGCCTCGCGAGTGCCCGCGCGGTGTCGACGTATCCGAACGCGAGCGCGGTCATCAGCGCCGACTGCCAATGCGAGCCCGGCCCCTCGAACGCCGCGCCGTAGTCGAGCAGGGTCTCCGCGAGCGCCGCTTGGAGCCCCGCCTTCGCGGGGTGGGTGCTCGAGACGAGCATGCTCATCGTGGTGCACTTCGCCTCGTACATGTCGGCGCAGGCGTCGACCTCGGCGCCGGCATCGAGCAGGGTCTTTGCGACCTCGACGGCGTTCGGCGGTGTCCTCTGCCGCCCACCCTCGACGCCGTTCGCGCCGACGTAGTGGAGCAGGGTCGCGTGATGGCGCCGCCTCGAGCGCGCGGTGGCCAACCAGGAGTTCCTTCGGAGCATCGAGCGGAGACCGGCGACGTCCCCCGAGACGACCGCCTCGACCGCCGCCTCGAATCGCTCGACCTCCTTCTCGTCCTCGACGGCGTGCGTGAACGCCGCAAGGTGGGTCCAGGTGTCGAGCGCGTATTCGTGCGCGATCACGAGCTGCGCGTCGGGGAGATCGAGCGTCGCGGGATCGACTTCGGCGACGGACTTTCCGCGAAAGCGCGGGTGCTCCCACTTGAACCGCCAGCGCGCATCGTTGTCCCCTCGCTTCAGCGCCTCGAGAAGCGCTCTCGCTTGCCGCTGGTAGTCGCCGAGAGGGGCGTCGTATCGCAGCTCATCCTGGCCGCTCATGGGCCGGCCACCCGGTACTCGCTCTGCACGAGCCCGCTCGGAAACGACCTCGTCGCGACGTGGCGAAGGACGATATCGTGCGGCAGGCTTCCGAACAGCGGGATCCCCTCCCCGATCAGCACGGGGACGCGCGTGACGATCAGGCGCTCGATGAGGCCGGCCCGAAGGAAGCCGCGAATCGTCACGCCGCCGTCGACGTAGAGGCTCCGCGCGCCGCTCGCGGCGAGCTGCGCGTGGATCGCTTCCGGGGGTCCGCCCATCTGCTCGATCACGTCTCCGCGAGCCGCCAAACCCGAGACCTCGAGCGGACCTCGGCTCAGCACGACGACCCGCTTGCCGGCGTACGGCCAGGCGTCGAACGTCAGGACGATTTCGTAGGTTCTGCGCCCGATCACGATCGTGTCGACGGACGCCATGAACTCGTCGTAGCCGTGCGGCTCGCCCCCACCCGGCGGCAGGAAGTCGAGCGCGCCGTTCGGGCGCGCGAGGAACCCGTCGACGCTGACGCCGACGAACACCGAAGCGGTCATCTCGCCGGCGCGTCCTTCCTACGCGACTCCCAGCTCAAGTAGGGCTTGAAGGCGTCCCCCGCGCCCGGCGGCGCGATCTCGAACGTCCCCTTCAGGACCCCCGGCGAAGCGAGCTTGTAGCTCAGCCGGAATCGCGGCGCGCCGTCCGCGGGGTCGCTGACGAGCACCGCTTCACCCGGCGCGGGCGATTGCACGGCGTAACGAATGATGTGCCCCTCGCTGTCGTAATAGTCCGCCCGCACCGTCCCACCGGAGGCGGCGTAGATGACCATGAGATCGTCATGCCGCGACTTCGGCTTGTCGCCGGAGGCCGGATAATCCGCGTAGCTGGTGCGCACGATCACCCGATCCCCCACGCTCCTCGCGAACGCGGCGGTCCCGGTCCCCTGTCCCGGCTGCCCGGAGCCTGTCGACGGCCACTCGCCGAGAAGGAACGCGTACGGCTCGAGCTCGGCGGGCGGCGCCGCCGCGACGAACGAGAGCGACGCGCTCATGAGGGTCGCGGCGAAGAGGCGTGACGGCGTGCGCATGGGATTCTCCTGATGCCCGGGCCGGGAGGTCGATTACCTGGGTGGCCAGTCGCGGCCGGCCAGCTCCCGCGGAAGCGACTTCGGATCGTCGGGATAGAACGCGGACCGATCCGGCATGACGCCGGACTGTCCTTCCTGCGGCGCGGCGACGATCAGCCAGAGCGACTCGTGAGGCGAGTCGTTGAAGATCTGGCGGAGCATCCGGGGAGCGACGAGCGCGCAGCCGTAGGTCGGCAACACGATCGTCTTCCCGCCGATGCGCATGCGCCCTTCCCCCTCCAGCACGACGTACAGCTCCCACGAGTCGACGTGCCTGTGCCAGGTGTTCGCGGAGTACGGGGGGAGGCGCCACAGCCGTCCACCGAGCCGGTCGCTTCCTCCGAGATCCTCGAGGAGGTTGGTGTTCGGGATCTTCATGATGTTCGATTCGCGCCAGCGCTGCGCCTCCGGCAGAAGCACGGCGAAGCCGTCGTCCTGAAGTGACATCGCGCCCCTCGTCCCCTAGCTTGCCGTCACCGGCCACATCGTCTTGGTCTGAGCCACCCCTCCCTTGACGATCTTTTCGAGGACGGCGGTGTCGACGTCGGCGAGCTTGTTGATGTAGAGGCATTGCTTGATGCCGCCCTTGTGCTTCCCGAGCTTCTTGAGCAGCTCCTCCTTGCCCGGGAAATCGAAGGCGTAAACGACCAGGTTCGCCTTGCGCGGGCTGAATCCGACGACGCAGATCGACCCGGAGTGCCCGGAGTCGTACGTGTAGTGGTACGCGCCGAAACCTACGATCGTCGGCCCCCACATCTTCGCCTTCCATCCCGTCGCCTTCTCGAACAGCTTGAGGAGGGTCTTGGCGTCCTCGCGTCGGGTGTCCCCGTCGACGCGGGCGATGAAGTCCTTGACGCTGACCTGGGTCGGCTTGGTCTTGTTCTCTGGCATGTTCGTTCCCGCACCTCGTGAGTTGAGTACGGGATATCTTGCCAGCCGATGGCGTGCGCCGTCTAGCGGCCTGGAGCTCGGCCGACTCGGAGAACACGCGGCCCTACTCTCGTGGAGCGCTCGGCGCATCCACGCCCAGCGATGCGTAGTACCGCGCGATCCGCTCGCGGGCCCCCGGCGCCGTGTAAACGTCGGGCTCGCGCGAGGCGATCACGTAGGCGATGACGGCCGCGACGTCCTCCGCGCTCTGCGAGTTCGGGAGCGATCTCGAGTCTGGACCGCCGTGGCGCGCGTTCTGCCCGAAGTCCGTCCGCACGACCGGCGGCGAGACGAGGGAGAACTGGATGTTCGGATGGGTCTGCTGGACCTCCTCGCGGAACACGGCGGTCAGCGCGTTCAGGAAGTGCTTGGCCCCGCAGTAGGCGGAGCGGATGACGGCGAACGGGACGCGCCCGAGCATCGACGAGATGTTGATGACGTGCCCTTCCCCGCGCTCCTTGAAGTGCGGCAGCACCTCCTGCATGCCATAGAGCGCCGATTTCACGTTCAGCCGCATGATCTCGTCGACGTCCTCGTCGGTCAGATGCGACGGCGGCCGCGAAATTCCCCGACCGACGTTGTTGATCCAGACGTCGATCCGCCCGAAGCGTGCGAGCGTCTCCTCGACCACGCGCCGCACGTCGGCGCGTTGCGCCGCGTCGGCCGTGATCGCGAGCGCGGCGGCCCCCGATCGAGCGGCGACGCTCTTCAGGAGATCGCCGCGGCGGGCAACCAGAGCCACGGACATGCCGCTCGTTCCGAGCAGCTCCGCGGTGGCGGCGCCGATGCCGGCGCTCGCCCCCGTGATGACGACGACCTTGGACACGGGTCTTCAGGCCCCGTCCGCGTGCGGCCGCCGATCGTTGATGGCCGCACGAAGGAGCGCCTTGAGAGCCCGGTGCTCGACGGCGGCGAGGTCGGCCACGTTCACGTGTCGCAGCTCTTTCCCGGCGCCATCCAAGAGACGCGATGGGTCGGGAAGCGAAGCGCCGTGATAGAAACCCAGATTGACGTACGCGGATTGCGGGGCGATGTACGCGTAGTGCTGGCTCATCTTTTTCGGCCCGACGCCGAAGCTCGCGATCTTCATCCTCGGCCAGACCACTTCCACGGCGTCGGGGTCGAGCGAGACGATCATCTTCCGGAGCGCCTTGCAGATCGGCCTCAGATCGGGCCTCGCGATGGCGAGGATGTCGTCGAAGGATCCCTGAGCGTTCGCTGACTTCATGACTCTTCAATCCCTCTTGGCTTCGATCTTTCGAATCACCTGCTTTCCTGGAAGCTCGCGGCCCGTGCCTGTCAAGTGATCGCCAACGACCGTCACGCACCACAGGCTGCCGACGCGCGTCCCGTGGACTTCGGCCGACCAGCACATCTCGGCAGCGTCGTAGGCGAGGTCGAACTCTCCCATGAACGCCCGCTTGCCATCGACCACCTTGTCGGCCTTCCAGTGAACCGTGCCGGGCTTTTCCGCGGCCGTGAAATCGTAAACGACGACCTCGTCGTGACAGGCCGGAGCGGCGACGCGGTCCGCGCAGGTCGACGTGCCCCGCCACGTGCCGATCAGCTCCGAGGGACTGCGATCGCCGGGCGGCCCCGGCGCGCCGAGCGCGCCGGCCGCGAGCGCGAGAACGACGAGCCCCTGCGGCCGCATCAAGCCGTCCCGACGAGCACCGGCTGAAACAGGCGCCCGTCCAGACGCCGGACGCTCGCGAAGCCGACCTCGGTCGCGAGATCGGCGACGGAGGCGGGCCGGACCGCGAAATAGGTCGTCTGCGGCGTCGACGCCAGCACGTCTCCGGATCCGTCGGTCGCGATCAGCTCGAAAGCCATGTCGTAGAGCGCTCCCCGCCAGCGCCGAACCTGTCGGAGGCTGCCGCCGCGGTCGCCCCAACGACGTTCGCCGTAGTCTTGGAACTCGACCGTGCCGGCCCGAGGAGGGTCGCCGTAGTCGCGCATCGAGATCACACAGCCACCTCCCGGGCGTATGCACCGCTTCATCTCCGAGAGCGCGACGCGGATCGCATCCTCGGAGAGCAGGTGCGGCAGGGCATTGTCGCACGCGATCGCCGCGTCCACGACGCCGTCTCGCAACGGCAGCGCGCGCATGTCCGCCACGACGAACGGGATCGTGAGATTCCGCCGGCGACTCTCGACGACCGCCCGCCGGACCGCCGCAAGGGAGAGGTCGGATCCGACGACCTCGTACCCATGGGCGGCGAGCCCGAGCGCCTGTGTGCCGATCCCTGCCGCGGCATCGAGAATGCGCCGCACGCCCGCGCCCCATTCGTCGGCGATGAGCGTCGAGAGCGCCTCCGCCTGTCGCGAGATGCTTCTCTCCCAGTCCTCGTAGACCACGTGGTACCAAGGAGCGAGGGCGTCGTAGAACCCGCGAACCGACATGCGCCACCTCACCGGGCTTTCGTGGCAATGAATGCCAACCGCCGGTACGGGAGCGGAAACGTGCCGTAGCAGCGGGAAGTTCGAGCGGTGAATCCGGCCCGCCCGAGCTCGGCGAGCACGGAGCGCGGGCGGGAGATCCCCGCTTTGCGAAGGATCTCGAGCACGCCCGGTCCCGCGGACTTCGCGAAATCCGAGAACCCCTGGTGCTGTATGAAGGCGAGATCATCTTCGTACATCGAGGGTCGATCGGAGCAAGTCCAAGAAGGCCTACGGATTCGTCTTCGGCCAGGTCCATGCGTACCAGGCAATCAAGAGGGTCAATGCCATCTCGACGATGCCGAGGAACAGGTAGAAGCTCCAGGCGCCCCGCATGGCGAGCAGCATGATGGCGGTGTAGATCAGGCCGAACGCGATATTGGCCCAGCGAGCGAAGGCCGGTGGCAGCACCAACGACAGGAACACCATGGCGCTCGGAATGGCCATGACCACGGCAAAGCTGAGCAGGATGCCCTGGGTCGTCTCACCCAGAGGCGTATTCCCCGCCAGCATGGCTGCCAGCTTTCCAGGCTTGAAGAGCCCGAAGAAGTCTCCGTAGACATAGCAGAACATCACGGAGGCCCAGAGCGCCGAGAGCTTGATTCGAACGTGAACGGGGGTGTCGAGCAACTTCATCCGCGGCTCCCTTCGGGTCAGCGCAGATCTTCCCGCAGCTGAAAGACGTTGCCTTCGGGATCATCCCCGTCGCACACCTTGAACCTTTCGAATCGCCACTCCTGATCCGTGCCGCCCAACGCACCGCCCAGAGGACCGGCCGCGGCCCGCGCCGCGGCGATGCTCTCGACGAAGAAGACGAGCTTGATGGGGGTGCTCTCCCTGCGGACGGGCGGCTTCGCGATCTCGATCGAATCGGCGATGGGAGCCGGTATCCGAAGCACCACCAGCTCGAACGCCGCCGATGCGAGCACGACGTGATCCTTCCCGGAGCTTCCGACGGTCAGGCCGGCGACGCGGCAGTAGAACGCGACGACGCGGTCGACGTCCTTGGCATAGAGAACGGTCCCGGCGCGAGTCTGGTCACCCAGCGTGCCGAGACGGATCTGCCATGGGCTGATCTGCTTCGTGACGAGGAGGCGGCTGTTCGTCCAGGGGTCCAAGGCGAGATGGTCGAGAATCTCTTCCGGGCCGGTGGCGCGAAAGACGAGGAGGGCGTCGCGCGTGCCTTCCAGAGGACCGACGAGGGCGAGAATTCGCCTCTCGAACATTCCGTCGATGAATGCGGCGTGGGCCGCCCAGTCCGACTGCGACTCCATCGGATTCGAGTCGTCCCACGCCGGTCCACGCGACCGCAAGACGAAGTAGGCGCGCTCCATGCCGCTACTCCGCCCCACCGTCGCCCGGGCTCGGTGTTCGCCCGCCGGCCTGCTGGGCGAGCAGGGAAGCCGCGACGCCGACGGCGAGGATCCCGAGCACCACGACGAGCAGGAACAGGTTGAAGTGCTCGCCCAGCGCGCGCTTCAGCGGCGCGGCGAGCAGCATCTTGACTCCGACGACCAGCAGGATCAGGGAGAGCGACGCCTTGAGGTAGCGGAACTTCCTGACCATCCCGGCGAGTGCGAAGTAGAGAGACCGGAGACCGAGGATCGCGAACACGTTGCTGGTGAAGACCAGGAACGGATCGCCGGTGATCGCGAAGATGGCGGGGATCGAATCCACCGCGAAGATCACATCGGCCGCCTCCACCGTGATCAGCGCCAGCGCGAGGGGCGTGAGCAGAAGGGTCCCTGCGCGAGCGTTCTCGACGACGTGGTCCCGTACCGCGGGCGCGCCGGGAACTTCGCTCTCGCGCGATGCGGGCGCTCCGGCACGGACGATGAAGTGCTCCCCGTGGAACTTCACGGTCACGGGAAACAAGCGCCGCGTCACCCGGACGACGACGTTCTTGTTCGGGTCGGCCTCCTCGGTCTTGACCACGAGCATTTTGATCCCGGTGAAGATCAAGAAGACCGCGAAGACGTACAGGACCCAGTGGAATTCGGCGATGAGCTTCGCGCCGAGAACGATCATCACCCCGCGCAGGACCAGGGCGCCCAGGATGCCCCAGAACAGCACGCGATGCTGGTAAAGCGGCGGAACGGCGAAGAAGCCGAAGATCATCGCCATGACGAAGATGTTGTCGACGCTGAGCGACTTCTCGACGACGTAGCCGGTGAGATACTTCGCCGTCGCCGTGCCGCCGTCGATGATCAACCCGTCGACGGGATCCGCGACGGCCCCGAGACCCAGCCACTTCCCCTCGTAGGCGAAGTAAAGGACCGCCGCAAACGCCAGACCCAGGGCGATCCAGACGGCGGACCAACCGATGGCTTCCGATACGCTGACGACGTGCGCCTTGCGGTGGAAAACGCCCAGGTCCAGGGCGAGCACGAGCAGGACGAACGCGAGAAAACCCAGCCAGGCCCAAATCATGGCGAACGTCCCGGGCTGCGTCCGCCCAGCCTCGGAACGAGCTCGGTGGTCGTCCGGCGAGACTTGGCTCGGCCCAGGTCACGAGCGTACTTGAGCGAGCCCAGCGCATCGTACTTTTCGAGGTAAGCGCGATCGACGGCTCCGAGGAGGCGCTCGCTCCTGGTGGACACGGAGCGCACGGGAATCGTCCGACCGGCGACTTGGATGTACCCGCTGCGCTCCCGGAGAAACGTGCGATACCAGCTTCGCTGCTTGATGCTCCACGAGCGAACGAAGACTCGCCCCTCGACGACGACCATCCAGATTCCGATGAACCGATGGGGCTCTTCCCCGGCTTTGATGCGCAAGGCGCTCGCGGCGCGCAGGGTGGCGAGAATCTCGCTGCCGAATCGCCGCTTCGCGTCCGCGGATGTTCTCGTCGCCACCGAGCGCCCTCTCAAGAGGCCGAGCTCGATGACGGCGAGGCAGCCGGCGACAGCGTCTGGTGAGCCAGGATGTTGCCGGCCGTCGCGGTGGCATCTCCGGGCACGAACAGCTTGTTCGGCACGTAGATCAGGACGAACGGACCGGCGATCACGACGAGCAGGTAGAGCAAACCGGCGAGCCGTGCGGTCTTCTTGAGGGGATGCATCGGTTCCCTCCCCGGCCGCGAGCCTTCGTGGGACGTCGGACTCAGTAAGGCAGCTCGTCCGGTCCGCGCCCCACGTGATCCGGTTCCGGATCGATCTCGAACTGGACGGCTTCGATGTCCGTCCGCCCTTCGCGAAACGCCTTGGCGATTCGGTGCCGGCCATCCATGACGGCGCCGCTCGCGGAAAGGATAATCGGAAACGACAAGTCCGCGTCGTCCATCAAGCGCACGTGCTCGAGAAGGGCGCGCCAGGTCAGCGGCGCGTCGTCGCCGTGCCACTCCTCGTCGAGCTCTCCGAGCTCGGCCAACGGAATTCGTTTTCGCGGCAATCCATTCGACAGCGCGACCAATCGATCGACGTCCCATGCCAGAAGGCCGCGGCTCGAAGGTCGAAAGTAATACTGCTTTCGCACCGAACCGTCCTCCGCGGCTGGCCCGCGCCCCGATCAGCGCTTCGTGTACTTCCCGTCGAACGCAACGGTCCACGCGCCTTTGGGATCCGCGAACTCCCAAAGCTGACGAACGCTGCCATCCGGACCGGGTGTCCAGGTGATCCGCTGCTTGGCCATGGAGCCGTCTGACCTGGGCCCGAGACCCTCCAGAACCATGTTCTTGCCGTCCCAATGTCCCTCGAGGGTCAAGAGCGAGCCGCTGTCATCGACCCACGTCTGGTGCCAGAGCTTCCTGGCGGCATCGTAGGTGTTCAAGCTCTCACCGCTATAGCCCTTTCCCGTGGCGTAGTGTTCGTGGATCACGCATCCACCGTACTCCAGGGTGATTCGGTTCATTCCCGCGAACGACCCATCCGGCTTGTGGACCTGCCAATCGCCGATCCAGAAGTCGAACTGCCGATTCTCCGGAGCTCGGCAAGGAGCCGGAGGGGCGGCGTGACTCACGGACGACGCCAAGACGAACGCAACGAATGCGAGCCGTTTCATGCGATCCCTCCTCGCGGCTCTACCCGGGCGACATCATGCCGATCGTTCGCAGCCACGTTTCGACCAGTCGAGGCCAGGCCGTGATAGGAAGCTTCGTCTCCCGGAGCCCGAAGGCGTGCCGCCCTTCGGCGTACATGTGCAATTCCGCGGGCACGCCGGCGTCCTTCAGCGCCTCGTAGTATGCGAGGGTGTTGCTCGGGCCATCCACGTTGTCGTTCTCCGCATGGACCAAGAACGTCGGCGGCGTGTCGCGCGTGACGTGAAGATCGGCGTTCAGCGCGGTCTTGCGGTAGTCGAAAAGATGCCCGGGATACACCGCCACCGCGAAATCCGGACGGCAGCTCTCGCGGTCGGCGTCATCCACGGGCGGATACGCACGGCGATCGAATCGAGTGCTCACGGCAGCGACCAAGTGGCCGCCCGCGGAGAACCCGAGCACTCCGATCTTGTGCGGATCGACGTACCACTCCGCCGCGTGAGAGCGCACGAGCGAGATCGCCCTCTGGGCGTCTTCGATCGGCTTGGAAGATCTCGTGTCCGTCTCGCAACCGCACTGCTGGTCCCAGGTCGGCCCAGAATTGGGCACGCGGTATTTCAGGAGCACGCACGTGATCCCTTTCGACGTCAGCCAGTCGCAGACCTCGGTGCCTTCGAGGTCGATGGCAAGGATCTGATAGCCGCCGCCGGGAAATACGATGATCGCGGCACCGGTGTTTCTCCCCGTCGGCGAGTAGACGGTCAGCGTGGGACGCGAGACGTTCCTGATGTAGAGCCACGGCCGCCCGGCGACCGGCGATTCGCCGGCTCCGGTCGTCTCAGCTTCGGCTTTGGCGGATTGCGCCGCTGCCGTCGAGGGCCATATCGGCACTTGTGTGTGGCCCGGAGACGGCTGCCAGGCCGGCGGTTCCGCACCCAGGGTGGCGGACACGCTAACGATGCACAGCGCGAATCTGATCAGCGGCGCTCCCATGCGGCGCATAATAGTTGTCCCTGCCGCCGTGTTGGACGTATAGCCGTGCGGCGCGGCCGGCCGCTACGGCCAGCCGACGCCCGGTGCCGGCGCCTCAATTGAGAGCACTTGACCGGTGCGTGGCTCGGCGAACATGCCTGCAGGACCATTCCAATCGGTCGCCATCATGAACAATGTGCGCCTGTCGACGCCTCCGAGCGCGCACGCAAAGCAACCGCGGTCGAGCTCGACTCTCTGCAGCACCTCCCCGCCTTCGCGAACGCGCACGCAACGCTTGTTGGGGACGTCCGCGTACCAAACGGCACCCTCGGCGTCCAAGCAAATACCGTCGGGAACGCCGTCGCCAAGACCAGCCCATTCGCGGCGCCCGGTCAGGCTGCCGTCGGCGGCGATGCCGAAGGCAGAGAGCCGTTTCGCGTACGACTCGGCGATGATCAGCGTCGCATTGTCGTGGGTCACGAGCATGCCGTTAGGGAATGCGAGTCCATCGGCCACCCGACGAGCCGAGCCGTCGGGGGTGACCAGAGCGACGATTCCTGGTGCGAACGGCTCGCCGCCCATGAGGTCGAAGCCGCCGCCGTTGACGTACGCGTTGCCGCGGCTGTCCACGACCAGTTCGTTTCCTGCGGCAGGCCTCGAGACGCTCGTCAGATCGCCATAGGTCACGAGCGTCCCGTCGGGCTGCCTGAGGAGCAGTAGGCCGTCCCGTCCTGAGACGACGAGCAGACGCCCATCGGGCAGCCAATCGACACAGCACGGAAAGGACGGCGCTCGGAGCATGACTTCGCTTCTGCCTTCGAGATCCACGGCGATGACCTCCCGCGGGCCCCAGTCGGAGAACCACAACCGGTTCTCGTGCCAGCGTGGCTGCTCGCCGAATGAGATTCCGGTCAAGAGGACTTTGGGTTGAGGCACTGAGCGCTCCTTTAACATTCGCCGTTA
>CAZEII010000002.1:129652-143214 GCA_964511835.1 uncultured Acidobacteriota bacterium
TTGAGTTCATGGCTCACCTGCTGCGCCCTAGCGCCTGGATCCGCCATCCCAGCCGGGGATGGAAGCTGCTTGCTTGATCCAGGTCGCCAGCCGCTTCTCGTCGAGATCGTCCTCGTGGATGTCGATCCAGCGCGCGTCCTTGCCCGTGCCTCCGGGCGGAGCGGGTCGCAGGAGCGTGCCTCGGAAGAAGGTCACCTTCACGTAGCGGGTGAAGACGTGGAACGCCAGGAACCAGCCCTGGCCCTCGATGCCGTAGAAGGGTGAGTTCCACTTCACGGCCTTGCGGACGTCGGGCACGGTGCGCACGATGAGCGCGTCGAGGCGGCGCCCGACGACGCTTTTCCAGTCGGGCATGGCTGCGATGTAGGCCTGCACGGGCGCGTCACCGTCGGCCTTCGCGATCTGCGGGTTCCCTCCGGAGAGAAGGACCGGCTTCCTTCGCATCCTACTTCGCTCGCCTCGGCGTCGCCCTTCCACCGGATGCGTTCAGGGCGATCGCTTGGCGGACGAGCGCCTTGAAGGCGGAGGCGTCGACGTCCGCTCCTTGGTGGATATCGATCGCGCGGCGCACGTTCCCGTCGAGGCTCGAATTGAAGAGCTTGGCGGGGTCCTTCAACGAGGCCCCCTTGGCGAAGGTCAGCTTGACGATCGACTTGTAGGACTCGCCGGTGCAGACGATCCCGTCGTGCGACCACACGGGGTTCATCCACTTCCACTCCTCGACGACGTCCGGGTCGGCTTCCTTGATGAGATTACGCATCCTGGCCAGGGCTTTCCCGCGCCAGTCCACGAGCTCGGCGATGCGCTCGTCGATCAGCTCGGCGGCCGGCCGCCCCTCGGTCGAACCCGACTTCTTCATATCGTCCTCCTGAGGATTCTAGACGGCCGCCCGTTCAGTCGGCACGTCGCCTGCTGCGCCACTGCGCGGCGTACGGCAGCACGAACAAGTAGAGACCGGTCAGCAGGAGCAAAGCCAGCGGGAGCAGGGGCGAGTAGGTAATCCAGGTCGGAGGGTTCCCGCCCCCGCGTGCCAGATCGACGAAGTTGGCTATGACGGTGACCGTGAAAGCGATCGCCACCCACCGATGCGTCTGCCGGATCCAGTGGTTCCAGTTCATCCTGAGATCCTCCCGAGCAGCTCGACGAGCTTTCCACCCATCATTCTCCAGCCGTAACGAGCCCCGCCGAATTCCCGCTTCTGGTCCGGCTTGAAGCCCGACTGCACGACGGTCAAGCGCGTGCCCGACGCCGTGGGCGTGAGCGTGAAGGTCACGACCGTTTCGAGAAACGGGACGCCCCAGGTGTAGCTGAGCTTCCGATGCGCTTCGATCTCGAGCATCCGGCAGCTCACGATGCCGTCCCACCCGGGGTACGGCTGAGTCTTGAACGTGAACGCGGCCCCCCGCTCGAGCTCGAGCCCAACGACGGGGAGGAGCCACTCCTTGAGCAGCTCCGGTTCGATGAGGGCGCGCCACACCTTCTCCGGCGCATGATGCAAGTCGAATTCGAAGGATAGGGATTCGGTTTGTGATGGGGCGGTCTTGTCGATGGAGCTCATTCGTCCATTGTCTCCAGCAGGCGTTCGAGGCGATCGACGTGCTCCGCCCAGAACGCTCGGTAGTGTGCGATCCAGTCGACGAGCGGCTTGATCCCGCGCGGCCGCACCCGGTAGTAGACGCAGCGCCCCTCGCGCCGGCCGTTCACCAGGCCGGCGTCCTTCAAGGCGGCGAGGTGCTGCGAGACCGCCGGCTGCGAGACGTCGAACCGGGCGGTGAGGTCCTTCACCGCCGCTTCGCCCCGCGTGAGCGATTCGAAGATCGCCCGGCGGCTGGGGTCCGCCAACGCCTGGAAGACCTTGTTCTCGGCTACGGCCCGGCTCTGCATGAACAATATATAAGCAAATGCTTATTGATTGTCAAGGAGGAAGATGTCGATCGCGTCGATGCCGTAAAAGAGGTCACCTCTTCGTCGCGCTGATCGTGACGTAGTAACCGTCCGGATCCCGGAGCGAGAACTCCTCCGTGTGCGTATGGGGGTTCACGTGCGGCTCCTCTTCGAGCTGGGTGACGAGCGCGCGTGCCCGGCAGAGCGTGCTGTCGAAGTCGTCGACGCGGAAGAACAAGAGGAGTCCGTTGCCCGGCGCCGCTTCGTCGGGACTCATCAACGAGGGATGCTCGTGCGCCCCCCACCGGTGCAGGCAGAGCAAGACCGTTCCAT
Organism: uncultured Acidobacteriota bacterium; assembly: GCA_964511835.1. Classification (GTDB taxonomy): domain Bacteria; phylum Acidobacteriota; class Polarisedimenticolia; order Polarisedimenticolales; family DASRJG01; genus DASRJG01. The sequence continues at coordinate 131,870 of CAZEII010000002.1, forward strand.
CCGCGTCCACGACCTGCCCGAAGTAGTCATGGACCGGTGGTGTCTCGGGCTGGTCGAAGAGCGACTGGTACCACTCGACGCTGCCCGGGACGTCGCGTACGCCGATGATCGTCCATGTGCGTTTCATATCTTCTAGATCCGACTTCGGACGGCGTCGTGGTGGGGTTTGCGACGCTCACCGCCGGTGGCGCGATTCCCCTTCCATCACGTCGGGCATCCGCTCGTCCCGCGGAATTTGTGCCCGCGGGAGCATGTCTTCCACCCACCTCTGTTCGCTCGTGTCATGGCGTTGGGAAGGTACCGAGTTCAACCTGTGCGACGTCGCCCCACAGCACGTACTCCGGGCGCTCTACGCCCTCGACGAAAATAAGGATGCCGGCATTTCGGTCGCCGAGGTCACCTTCACTCTCGAGCATGAGCTCCTCCCCGGATTGGAGGGTCACCCGGGCGCCCTGGACATCGCGCTCGCCGCGGCCGAGGGGCACGATCGAGGCGATCATGCCGAAGGGTATCGTGTACTCCACGCGCTCGGATGGGGCGTCGAGCGTCTCCGTGGTCTCGCTCTCGTCGAGGTCGTAGACCAGCCGCCCGGCGAGGTGGCGCCCGTCGCGGGTGGTGACGCGGCCCATGAGAGGGCTCCCCGGCGGGAAGTCGCCGTAGGCTGGACCGCTGCCGCCGGGGCTGAAGTCGACGCGCTCGAACGCGAACCACGAAATCAGCACCCGGCCGTAGCGGGGGTCGTCGACGTAGATCCCGCGGTTGCCCAGGCCGACATCGGGGGTACCGTCGAGCACGATCTCGCGGCCGTCCAGCAGCGTCACCCGGCTGCTGTCGCGCAAGCCGCGCGCGATGGAGCGGATGGTGTCGAAGCGCAGGCGGAGCTTCCCCTCCGCGGTGCGGCCGTCGAGCTCGTCGGAGCCGACGCACTGTTCCCTGGCCCACTGGACGAAGCCGGTGAAGTCGCCATGCCGCGTGTGCACGGTTCCGTGCAGTCGGTGGGAGGCGGCGCCTGGCGAGGGGTTGGGGAGAAGCTCGATGGCGCGGATCCGCCGGCTGTCGAGGTCGACGACGCCCTTCTTGCCATCCCACACGCGCACGCCGTCGTCGAAGTCGCTGGCCTCGAAGCGGTCGAGGTCGAATGCGGTCCCGCTCTTGAGCGTCACTCGCACGTCGCGGTCGCGCGCCTCCATGCGCGCGATGTCGCCGAAGCGCGACATGAACGGCCGATGGAGATCGATCGGACTTTCCCTCTGGGCGATCTTGATCCCGAAGACCTCGAACGAGCTGCGCTCCTTCGGCAGTCGCTCTGGCGGCACCTGGGCCCGCCAGGGATTCTCGTGCTTCGAGCCGTTGAAGTAGTCTCCCCAGAACGCCTCCTGGTCGCCCCCCCAGCGCAGCCGCCCCTCGTAGGTCTCGCCGATTACGGTGGTAACGCGGCCGTAAATAAAACTCCGATCGGCCTCCGCATCAGCCGCCGCGGTCGAGGGGGCGGTCGCCGGCGAGATCGCGGCGCGGTCGACATCCTGCTCCCGGGTCCCGTGGCCAGTGAGGAGGACGACGAGGACGAGGAGAACCAGCACGATGGCGAATGCCTCGCCGGCGATCGCGGTTCTCGTCATGCTTGCTCCGAAACCTAACGCTCGACCGTTCCGCGAACCGCCCAGGCCCGAGCGGTGAGAGCGATCGTTCGATCTCGTCCCGGCCGAAAGGTCTCCTCGAGCCTCCGCGCCAGGACCGCGCGGCGATCAGAGTCGAGCGATGCGACGTAGGACGGAGCGGGACCTGTTCCGCCGAGAAACGGCCGCCAATAGTCGTCGAAGCCGACGAATGCCGTGGGGATCTCGATCGGCACGCAGCTGACGTCAGCTAGCCCGCCGCTTCGGAAGACGGCCATCAGCGCGTCGCGGCGACAGAGAGGGAATCGGTTGCCTTCGTCGAGCTCTCGGGCCTTCGAATCCAACGCTCCAGCCGCGTCCCAGAAGTGTCGCAGGAGCTGCATTCCGTCACTGTAATCCCACACGCACGCGGACACCGCCCCGGGTGGCGCAGCGACCGACCGCATCTCGTGAAGGGCAGCTTCGGCGTCCGGGAAGAAGTTCAAAGCGAGCAACGACGTCACGCTGGCGTACCCCTCGGGTCGTCGCGGGAGGCTTCCGACTCCTCCGGCGACGAAAGAGACCCGTGCATCTCGACTGTGCGCTCGAGCGAATTCGACGAACGGCTCGGAAGGATCGCAGCCGACGATGGACGCCGGGTCGGCGAGGCTGCAGATCGCGCCGGTCAGGGATCCCGTACCGCACCCGACATCCAGCCAGTGAGCACCGCGAGGGATCGACAACCAGGTCACAAACCGGGGCGCGAGGAGGCGGCTCCACCGGCCCATGAACTCCTCGTAGGTTGACCCGGCCGCCCATCGATCCCGATCGTCGGTCATCCTTTTTTTCCTCCGGGCAGGGTGAACCGTCGACTGGCCTTCCTGGAGTGTCGGAAGCGGTTGCTGGCGACCGTAAATGTGTACGTTTCTCCGGCCTTCAACTTGAACGTTCGTGAATCGCGCGGCACCTCGATCGCGCAATCGCCGGTTGCAAGCGCCGGCACATCGTTGACGCCGGCGACGAAGACGAACAGCGCCGCCCAGAGCGGGCTCTTCGGAACGCCGCGCGCACACCAGAGGTACGCCGCGCGCGACCCCACGCCTAGAGCCTAATCCGATTCATCTGTCGCCCTGCAGCAAGTAGTAGACCTCGGTGCGCAACGGCGCGGGATCCGCGTGCCAATGCCCGTACACTTCCCAGGACGGACCGGCGCGCAGCCGATTGTTCGCGCGGCACCACGCGAGGATCGCGGCGTTCGCCTCGCCGAGTCGTCCGTAGTCGCCGTAATGCGTCGTCATCGCCGCGACGCCGTGCGGCGTCTCCAAGGGAACGACCGCCCCCACGGCGGCGAACGGCGCTGTGACGCCGACGCAGAAATCCACGGTGAGCTGATTCGAAGTCGCCGTGCGATAGATGAAGATGTTCTGTCCGTCGAGGTGTACAGCGCCGGCACGGGCTGCCGCATACACCTGATCCAAGTGGTGGCCGAACTCTTGCGCGACACGGCCCAGTGGAACCTGTGCGCGCACCCCGGCGACCGGTCGCGCGGTGACGGTCACTTCGTGGACGTCGTAGTCAGGCGCCATCCGTTGTCGTTCCTGATGAGTACGAGAATCCTCCCGACTTCAGCAACGTTCCGTCGGCTCGAAGAAGACGCCATCGATCCCCTTCGTTGTACAGCACCTGTCCGAGATCGGGATAGTGCACGACGTCGCGAGGGGCGCGAGTGCCGACGATGAGATAGGTGCAAGGCGCGCTCGAGCGATTCTGGACCTGATGCGCGTTCGCGGTCCCGGCGGGCCAGCACGCCGCATCGCCGGGATGAAGCACATGGGCACCATCGTCTTCGATGACGGTCGCCTCGCCCGAGAGCAGGTAGAGGAATTCGTCTTCCTCTTCGTGCCAATGTCGTTCCGTGGTGCGAGATCCTGCTTGGAGCGTCTCGACATACGCGCCGAACTGGGTCAATCCGCCCTCTTGAGAGTAGCGCAGCGATTCGAAGGCTCCGTAGCGCTCCGCCCGGTTCTCCGTGCCCTGATCGTTTTGTGGCTGATCCTTTCGGATGATCATCGTTCTCTCCGCTAGCGGCTGAGCTCACTGTCCCGGAGGCGGCTCCCAAAGTTCGACCTTGTTGCCCTCGGGATCCATGACCCATCCGAACTTCCCGTAGTCGGAGTCGTCCGTCTTCTCCAGGACGTTGCATCCTTCGTCCCGAAGCGACCGAAGTAGAGCGGCCAAGTCCTCGACGCGATAGTTGACCATGAAGGTTGACTTGCTGGGTGCGAAGTGCTTTCCATCAGCGGGGTCGATCAACCACGCGGTCGTTCCCTTTATCGGATTGCCCGATCCGTCGGCCCACTCGAACGCCGCGCCTCCCCATGCCTGGACGTCGATTCCGAGGTGCTGCTTGTACCAAGCTCGCAGTTCGACTGGGTCTTTCGCGCTGAAAAAGATTCCTCCGATACCTGTGACTCTCTTCATCTTGGGCCTCCGAAGTTCAACCCGAGTGGCTTGGGCCGCAATCGATCATTCCTTCTCAACCGCGGCCTTGATATCGTTTAGGTCTTTCAGGACTGCCTTTTTCCACACGCCCTTGATCAGAAACCCCATGGGGATCGAAAGTAATCTTGCAACAGCACCTTGAGGCTGAGACTCATGAGCCTCGGTCAACGTCATGCCATCAGTGCCCTCTGAAATGCTCTTGGTGCACAAGTATACAAATCCATCACTTTCTGTTTTGGTCTTGTAGAACTCGTTCTCAGCCGCCTCCGTGATCAACTTTTCCACGGTGGCGCTCTTACCGAAGAGAGTTCGGGTCTCACGCCACTTCAGTCCCACGAGCCCGCTTGCCGGTTTTTCGAGAACCTCAATGTTATCGATTCCGCCGATGGTTTCCGCGGCGTTCTCGATATTGGTGATTGCGGCCCAGATCGCCGCCTTGGATCCGTTGATGGTTACCTGCGCTTCGACGATCATGGTGCTTCTCCTGCGGTTCGGGCGATGATCTGCCTAACCAATTCCAGGAAGGCACCGCCTGCCGGGATTGGCTGACCGGTCCACGAAACTGTGCTGTGTCATTTGGCGACACCCGCGGGCGAGAGACCCCTGATCAGGAGCCACTGTTCTGGCGTCACTTCCACGGCGATGCCCCCTTGCCGCATGCGCACGTGCCACCTACTCCTCAGTGCGACCCGTCGCGTCACGATCGCGCTCGTATCGTCTCGTGAGCGGAAACGGCGGCAGCCAGGACTCGCGACGGACGATCCAGCTTTCGTAGGTTGGCATCAGTTGGTCAGGGGCATCCAGGGATCCCAGATTCACTTCGATCTCGTCTGCCGTGCGTGCGAAAACGGACGAGCCGCAGCGGGGACAGAAAAACCGCCCGGCGTAGTCGCGTGTTTCGCCATCGATCGTCACCGCATCCTGAGGGAACACCGCGGAAGCGTGAAAAAGGGCCCCATGATGCTTGCGGCAGTCGAGACAGTGACAAAGGCCGACCCGGTATGGGAGCCCCGACGCCACAATTCGGACGTTGCCGCAAAGGCAACCGCCCGTGAATCGGTTCATCCTGCGTCTCCTCCCGCCCCGTCGGGCGAATATGACCTGGAGCCTGTTCGGGATCTCCACTGTTCCGTTCGACTGGCCGCCTAACGACTCAGGTGCATTGCGACGTCGTGGGCTCGCCTCCGTCAGGCCCATAGAAAATCCTCCACACGGCGAATTCGTCGTCGAAGCCCTCCAACTGATGCTCAGCCCCGGCAGCCACGAAAACGACATCACCCGGTTCGACCTCATCTCCTTCGCCCGCGTGCTTCACCACTCCACGGCCTCGAACGACGACATACACCTCGTCCTGTGCATGCGGCGTTTGCAGAACCGAAGTCCGCGGCACGGACAGCGCCAGGTCAAGGGTCCCGTGCCGGAGAACTCTCGTTGCATGTTCCCCCCTCGGACCCGGAATCTGCGACCGGGATTCCGCAAGGTGGATAACGCAGCTGCGAGCGTCTTCGCGCACGGTTCACTCCTTGTCCTTACACAGGATCTTTCGGCCGTGATCGCCAACCAAGTGCGCCAGCAATGAGAGCACCTGCGATCGACGCGAAGGCGTCGTTGGGATCGAATCGAGGGTGACCGAGAACGAAGCCGGCACCCTGCGCCAGCTCGTACCCGCACAGCGCGATCGCGGTCACAAGGCAGTTCCGCCAGTGTTCGACCCTCGTGCGACGCGTGCTGGCTGCCCACGAAAACGGTAGCCCGACGCCGGCCACCAGGTTGGGAGCCACACCGAGAAGGGGTTCGAGACTTGGAACGCGGTGCGCGAGCCATGGGCGCAGTTGTTGCACCGCGACGATAGCCGCAGCCACGATCAGCAAGGCCCAAAAGTTGAATCGCTTTAACAGGAACATACGAAATCTTAAACCTCGACCGTCCGCCGAAGCCGAATTCAGGTCGCGCGTGGCAAATCATGGTGGAAATAGAAGCGGTTGCCATCCAGATCCTCGACCGTGAATTGCCGCAACCCCCAAGGCTTGTTTCCTATGGGCTCGACGATGGTGGCGCCGAGAGCTACCAACTCGTCGTGCGTCGCATCGACGTCCATCGCGAACACCCAATGCACCGCAGGCTCAAATGGCGGAGTTCTTTTCCGGAAGAATATCGCCGCGTCTCCGCGTGAGACGGCACCAATCTCTTTGTCGGGGTAGAGCCAGGCAATCTCGAAGCCAAGCGCATCCCGATAGTGTTGCTGCGCGCGTTCAACATCAGTTACGGGGAGTTCCGGCACCGGCGGGGCGATCAACGTTAGCGGCTTGCTCATAGTCATGGACCTCCATGAGCCTCGGGACGAGACGGCCCGCTCGAAGCGCTCACAGAACAGGTTCTGGCTTGATAAACAGCGCCCACACGAAGGCGGCGACCAGTGCGAGCTCCACGACGAAAGGCCACCAGGCGTTGAGTCGCAGTGCGAGTGCACCGTATAGGCTGAGAGCGTCCGTCAGCACCCAGCACACAAGGGACCCGACCAAGATGGCGCGTCGCGCTCGGGTGTTGGGCGCACTTCGCGCGAGCCACGAGATCACCATCAGCCCCAGCATGAACGCCCCGTAGCGGCGGCCCATGTACTGGTCGGGATCGGGCACGATGGCCCAGTACCGGTAGAACACCCCAGGCGCCAGAAACCACCCCGCGCCGAAGATGCCGAGGGCCGCAGCACTCGCGGTCAAGGCCAGTTTGCCACTCGTGTTCATGGATGCACCTCTGAGGCGGTTACGTCACAAGCTGGAGTCATCCTTGAAATGGACTCCCCACTTGGTGAAGATCGCCTGGCGCTGCTGCTCGTCCAGCGTTCCGGCTTCGGCAGCATGACGCAGCTCGTCGCCCAGCTCGTCGAACCCGCCGGGACGAAAAATCATCAAGGCCCGGGCGGGTACGCCGCCAGCATTATGAAACCGATGAGGCACGTCTCGCGGAATCACCACCAGCGAACCGGTCTCGGCGGTGAACCGTTGATCGCCCGCCTGCATCTCGTAAGCGCCTTCGAGGATGTAATAGAACTCCTCGTCCCGGTCGTGCACGTGCAGAGGCACACCATCGCCCGGCAGTGTGGTCATCTCACAGACGCAGTAAGCGCCGTCGGTTTGACGGCTTGTGATGCGTGTCGTCGTGCCCGCCTGCGACGTTGCTTCGAGCGGTGGAACAAAAATGGACGTTGGTTTCGATTTCATGCTGTCTCCGAAGAGCTGATCGCTGCGCCTTAGCTCAAGGCTTCTGAACATCGCTCCATATGTAGATGATGAGTCCGTTCGGTTCCCGAACGCAGAAGCTGCGATGACCCCATGGCTGCGTGGTCAGCTCCTCTCGGATCGAGAGGTGTCTCTCCGTCGCTCGCCGGTACGCCCGTTCGACATCCGGGACCTCGATCGCCATGAACGCACCCTGAGGGGGCCTGTCGTCCCAACCGTGGAATGACGCCGGATTCTCTGGTCGGAAGACGACTTCGATGATTCCAGAGGCCGCCGCGAAGAGCGTGCCACGATCGTCAGCACCGCGATCCCACGACTCGAAGATCGGAAGGCCGAGACCGTTCCGGTAGAACGAAACCGTCGCCTCGTAGTCTCGCGTGAAGTAGCTGAAGCGGAACTGACCCTTACCGATCATCCGACCGTGCCTTGCGATGTTGAAGCGCGTCCGGGTTGAGCGCACCAGTGTACTCACCATCGAGATACGCATCTACGATCGCAACGGCGCCTCGCGCCATGGTGGTGTAAGTCAGGTCGGCGGGCCAGCCGAGGTGTGAGGTCAGCACGACATTGTCCAGTTGCCGCAGCGGGGAGTCGAGGGGGAGAGGCTCTTCCGCGAAAACGTCCAGCCCGGCGGCGCCGAGCCAGCCTTCGGCCAGCGCGCGCGCCAATGCTTTCTCGTCGACAATGGCGCCGCGGGCCGTATTGATCAGCACGCCCCGCGGCCCGATGCGGCGAAGCCTTTCCTCGTTCAAGAGTCCACGGCTCTGTTCCGAAAGCTTCAGCTGCACGGTCACGATGTCGGCTTCCTCGAGAAGCGCGTCGAGCTCCGTGAAAGTTGCGTGAGAGCGCGCGGCGCGCTCCGCGGTCAGCGTCGGACCCCAGGCGAGCACCTGCATCCCGAACGCGTGCGCCAGCGTCGCCACCTCGCGCCCGATTCGTCCGAGTCCGAGAATCCCCAGCTTCTTCCCGGCGAGCGTCCGTCCCGCGAACGAAGGCCATTCGCCGCGGCGAATGGCCGCGTCGGCGTGCGGTATGCGCCGAAGCACCGCAATCATGAGTCCGAAAGCCAGCTCGATCGTCGAGCGCGCGACGGAGCCCATCGCTTGGAGGTCCGACGATCCCAGGCTGACGAGCACGCCCGCCTGCGTGGCTGCCCCAATGTCGATGTGATACGCGTGGTTGCCGGTCTGGGAGATCAACTCGAGCCCCGGTAATGCCTCGAAGAACGCGGCGTCGAACCGGGTGCGCTCGCGCAGCGCAATGAGAATCGGATACGGCCGCAGATGCTCCGGCGCGAGCCGATCGGTGTACACATCGACCGCAACGCGTTGGCGCAGGCGCTGAACGGCGGGGTCGGCATCGAAGACGCGATGGTAGTCATCAATTATCGCGACACGCATGTCTCTCGTCATGACAACCTTCCTGCACGAACACCCTGGCGGTCCGGAAAATCGAACAACACCTCTGCTGTCGCCCAACGCCTTGCCGCTCAGCCGCTCCCCCGAGGGCTGAGCACGCCGGTGGTGCGCAGCCAATTCTCCAGACGGCCGCTGGTCATTTGACGTCCGGATCGGTGGTCAGATTAATGTCGAAACAGGTTGCGGCGCCGGCGCCAACGATGCCGTCGAGGTAGAACGTCTCGCGTTGAAATCTCTCGCTTTTCGGTTTGCCGCTCGAGTGAGTCGCCGGAGACAAGAGAATCTCGGTCTTGACTTCGGGAATAGGAACGCCAGGATATTTGTTGTTGAGCCAGCGGACTTCGGCCGCTCGATAGTCCGCCAACTGTGCACCAGCCCGATGCGCGACGGGCTGGAGGCACTCGTGACCTTTGACCGCGGCGAACTCAACAGCCGGAGGCTCGTTCGGAGGAGGATTGGCATCGGCTCTCGGACAGACGAACGCAATCGCAAGGCCCGCTGCTGCTGCGACTCTGGCAAGTTTTTGCACGCGAGATTTCATTTGTGCCTCCATTCCGTTCTGGCCGCATAGCGCGGGCCGAGCGGGCGCGACGCTTGCGGAAACAAGCGGCGTAACCGCTAGGTTCCGTTGCATATTAGACCGCTCTTCAGGGATTGGGATCTCCTGGAACTCTCCGCGAACGGGTGCCGTGAGCCCGCACGACGGATCGAGGAGGTTGCCATGGGGTACACGCTCCTTCTCGCGCTGCACCTCGTTTCCGCCGAACCGTCGGTCGAAGGCTCCGCGACGACGGCGCTTCCGATCGTGGTCCTCGGCGACGATCCGCCAGGCCCCAATCGTTCGGGAACAGCCACCTTCGTCGATTCCGTCGGGCTGACGGCGCGAGGGTCGATGCCGGTTGGACCGACTCCCTCGGAGGGAGCGTACGAGCCCGGGGCCAATCACCTCTGGGTGCTCAATAACGGTTCGATGCAGATGATGAACTACGCCATGACCGACGGCTCGCTCTCGGTCGTCGATGCGTCGTCGCGGACACTGCTCCGCGAGATACCGCTGGAGGATGGGCCCTCGATCCTGTTCGTCGGATCCGGCGATCGGCCCGCCGTCGTGCTGTGCGTTGGCACCAAGGCCAAGGGTCCCAGTGCGACGTTCCTCGATCGGACTTCGCTCGAACCGATTCGCCGCACCCCCTTGGGCCCAGGGCTCTGGGTCGGGGAGCTACCGGAGAGTCACATCGCCGCGTTCTCGCCTTCCGGTCGATCCTTGTTCGTGGTCCGCGCACCTCGCAGTCACAATCCGATGGTGCCGTTGAAGCCGCCGGTGGCCGGTGCACCTCGCGGTGAGAGTTCGATCGTGTTCGTGAAGGCGCAGACAGCGCCCTCCCAGCTCACCCTGCTCGACGCAGCGACGGGCGAGGTCCGCACCCAGCTCACCCTCGGCGCGCGGTGCAACCAGATGGCGTCGTCCGAGGATGGGAAACTCCTGTACGTGCTGTGCGGCGGCCACTTCGAACGCAAGAAGGCGGGCAAGGACGGACAGCAAGGCAAGGTCTACACTCTCGACGCGGAAACCGGAGCGGTCGTCTCCGCCGTCGACGCAGGCTTCGACCCGCCCTCGTTCGAGCGTCTATCCGACGGCGGCCTGCTCGTGCTGGCGCGCAGGCTCGGACAACACCCGCCTCGGGTCCTCGTGTTGAAACCGGCAGGGGTCACCGAGCTGGCGCTGCCGAGCGATCCGGTGCAGGTCGTCTCCGCTCCCCGGTCGCTCGCGAGACTGGTGCTCTGTGAGCGACACGTCGTGCAGGTGGACGCGACCTTTGCTCGCATCGAGCGGACAGTCGACTTGCCGTTCGACGCGGCGCAGCTCCTCGTTCCGCCGGGCGGTTCGTCGGCCTGGATCGCCAGCGCCGACAGCTCCCAAGTCGCGGCGGTCGCCCTCGAGCCGGGCGGTCCGCTCAAGGTGTTGACGTCGGGCCGTGCCGGCGTGAAGGCGGGCAAGGCCATCGGCAGTGCGCTCAGCTTTCTCGGATCGTTCGTGGTCGAGCTCGGCTCCGCGGTCGTTGGCGGCCATCCCTCGCCGAGCCCGATCGTTGGATACGTCCCCCCGGCGGCCAAACCGTTGATGGCGCTCTCCGCGGACGGTTCCCTGCTGTTCGTGGTCAACCATAAGAGCGAGGATGTCACGACGATCGACGTGGCATCGCACCGGATCCTCGCCAAGACCGCCATCGGGAACACGTCGTCCGCGTCGGTCTTCCCGCTGCCCTCGGGGCGGCGCGCCCTGGTGATCACCGGCGGTCACACATCGGTCGTGTCGGTCGATGACGCCGGGACGGTCAGCGCGCGTTCGTGGAACTCGATCTCCGGCGGGCCCGTAGACGCCAGGCTGCGCCCCGGCGCACAGGAGCTGTGGATTCTGCGGAAGGGAGGCGTCGAGATCTTCGACTTGGCCGCGGCCGAGATGCGAGCCGAGCTGAAGGTCTACGAACCACTGACCGTCGTGTTCCCGCCGGAATGATGTGACAACGCTGGAAGTCAAAGAATAAGGGCGGTGCGGACGAGGTCGCACCGGATATGCTCGCGCGCGTCGA
>CAZEII010000003.1:0-136574 GCA_964511835.1 uncultured Acidobacteriota bacterium
CGACGCGCAGCCGTGATCGTGCTACCGAACCATTGGGCTCGGGAATTGCCGTTCCTCGGTCGGGTCGTTTTGTGATCCAATGGCGTTCGTGGTAGCGACCAACATCGCGATCGCGCCCGAAGAGCGGACCCTCGCGGCGCTGACCCACTTGTCGGGGCTCGCCGGCTACATCATCCCGTTGGGCGGCGTGCTCGTGCCGATCATCATTTGGGTCGTCAAGTCCGATTCCAGGGTGATCTCCGCGGTCGCCAAGCAGGCGCTTTTCCTCAACGTGGTGGTGTTCCTATCGATCGCGGCGACCGTGCTGCTCTGGATCACCGTCATCCTGATCCCGCTCGTCATCCTCTTCTGGATTCTTCTCGGGCTCGCCGCGATCGCGTTGCCGATCGTCGGCGCCATCAAAGCCTTCGACGGCGTGTACTTCCGGTATCCCGTCGTCGGCACGTCACTCTGAAAAGGGGACACTCCCCTTTTTCTTGCAAAGCTCCCCGGATACCGCTTTGCAAGAAAATAGGGGAGTGTCCCCTTTTCAGTGGGAGGTGATCCCGTGAGACCAAGAACGTTTCTGCTCCGAGTGTTGGTCGTTCTCAGCAGCGCGGGGGTCGTGGGCGCCGCAGAACCCGCATCGCTCGATCCTGCAGTGGTCAACGCGAAGACCATTCACGTGAAGCTCGAGAACGACCGCGTCCGAGTGATGGAGGGCACACTCGCGCCCGGCGAGAAGGAGAACCTCCATTCCCATCCTGCCTACGTCATCTACGTCATCGCCGGAGGCAAGGTCCGCAATCACACGGCCGACGGCAAGACGACCGAGAGCGAGATGGTGACGGGGGATACGATTTACCGCGAGCCGCTGACCCACTGGGCGGAGAACATCGGGACGACGACGATCCACCTGATCTTGGTCGAACTGAAGCAACCCAAATCGTGAGAAAAAGGGGAGTGTCCCCTATTGGGCGGCAGCCTTGATCTTGTCGTCCTTGGTGAGGCCCTCGATCACTTCGATGTTGACGCCGTCGGAGAGCCCTGTCTTGATCTTGCGCTTCTCGAATTGCTGAGGGGTCTTCTCGACCTCGACGAAGACGTCGTCCCTCTCGAATTGCAGGAGCGATTCCTTGACGGCGAGCACCTTGTCGCGGCGGTCGAGAACGATGTCGGCGTTCGCGCTGTAGTTCGCCCGGATCAGCGCGTCGCCCGTGGCGGTGAGCGCCGCGCGAATCTTGAACTGGATCGCGCCGTTCTCGTCCACGCCCTTGGGCGCGATGCGCTCGAGAACGGCGTTGAACTTCGCCGGCTCCAGGGCGCCGATGGTCAGGACGATCGCCATCCCCGGCTTGAGCTTGCCGACCTCGGACTCGTCGACCTTTCCTTCGAAGATCAGCGCCGACATGTCGGCGAGCGTGGCGATCGTCGTGCCGTCGTTGAACGTGTTGGTCTCGATCACCGAGCCGCCCTCCTTGACAGGAACGTCGAGGACCGTGCCGTCGATCGTCGCGACCACGCGCGTGTTCCCTTCGTTCCCCGAGCGGGCGGCGACCCCGCGCCTCACGACTTGCAGGCTGTCCTCGGCCGCCGCCAGCTCCTCCTTCGCGGTGTCTCGCGCGACCGTCGCCCCGCGGAAATCCTTGTCCGAGACGACGCCGTCGGCGGCCAGCTTGCTCTGCCTCTGATACTCGCGCTCCGCGTCCTCCGATTTGATCTTCCCCTGGTTCACGCGGCTCTCCGCGGCGGCGAGAGCGGCGGTGTTCGGGACGACCCGGATCACCGCGAGGAGATCGCCGCGCTTCACTTTCTGCCCGGCTTCCACGCTGATCGAGTCGATGATCCCGGACACCTGTGGCTTGACGGCGACTTCCTTCCTGGGGATCACGGAGCCCGTCGCGACCGTCTTCTTGACGATGTCGGAGACCGACGGGGACTCGGTCTTGTAGACGACGACCGGCTTCTGCGCCTTTCGCCAGAGGTACCAGAGCGTTCCGGCGAACAGCGCGACGAGGCCCGCGACGATGACGATGGTGAGCAGTCTTTTCATGCGGCGAGGATCTCCCCGAGGTCAGACGGCTCGCAGCGCTTCGACGGTGGTCACCTTGACCGCCCTCCGCGCCGGAACGACGCCGGCCCCGACGCCACATGCGACGAGGATGGCGAGGGTGGTGAGCGCGCTCCGGAACGGCACTTCGGGATCGCGGAACATCTCCGCAGGCGCCGCGGCGATGAGCTTGGCGACCGCCTCGACGACGCCGACCCCGACGACGAGCCCCAAATACCCGGCGAGGGTGGTCAGGATCAGTGATTCGAAGACGATCTGCGCCATGATCGTGAACGGCGTCGCGCCAACGGCACGGCGCACGCCGATCTCGTTCGTCCGCTCGCGCACGATGACGAGCATGATGTTGCTGACGCCGATCACGCCCGCGGACAGGGTCCCGATCCCGACGATCCAGACCAAGGCGTCGATCCCGCCGAACAGCCCCTGGAGCTGCGTGTACTCGCGCTCCATGTTGAAGTGCCCGAACGCGCGCTCGTCGTCGGGCGCCACGCGGTGGCGCTCCTTGAGAAGAGCCAGAACTCTTTTCTCGGCGGCCGATGCGGGGACCCCGCCCTTCGAGATGATAGCGAACCAGCCGACCCGGTCCCCGAAATTGAACGCCGTCTTGAAGGTCGAGAACGGGACGAAGATCGTCTGCGGCTCTTCCTCCCGGTTGTCTCCGGTCCGGCTCGGCGCGAAGACGCCGATGACGCTGAAGTAGATCCCGTTGATGCGGATCGAGCCGCCTACAGGGTTCTCGTCCTTCCCGAAGAGCACCTCCCGCACGCGCGTGCCGATGACGGCGACCTTGCGGCGCTCCTCGAGATCCAGCTGGTTCAGGAAGCGCCCCGACGTGATGCGCACCGACTGAACGCGGGCGATCTCGGGAACGTCGCCCATCACCGAGAAGGCGCCCGCCTTGGTCCCGCGGGTGACGTTATTCCCGCCGCGGAAGCCACCGAGCTGGTTGCGGGGACAGACGACGGCCGCCTCGGGGATCTGCTGGCGGATCGCGGCGACGTCGGCCGTGTCGAACGCCACGTTCCGGCCGACGGGCATGCCGCGAAACGGCTTGCTCGTGCGGTTGCTCCAGACGAACAAGCTGTTGGTCGCCCCGTTCGAGAACCCCTGGCGAACGCCGTTCCAGAGCCCATTCCCCGACGCGAGCATGACCATCAGCATGAAGATCCCCCAGAAGACGCCGAACGCCGTCAGGAACGTGCGGACCTTGTTCCCGCGGAGCGTCTCGTAGATCTCCCGCCAGTGGTCGACGTCGATCAGGCTCATTCGTTCCTCAGCGCCTCGACCGGGCGGATGCGCGCCGCGCGGCGGGCCGGCACCGAGCCCGCGGCGACGCCGGCGGCCACGAGCAGGACGGTGGCTTCGATCGCGACCAGGAGATCGACCTCGGGATTTATGAAATAGCCCGAGCTGGGAAGGGCCTTCCCGGCGAGCTCGAGCACGACGATCCCGGCGACGAGGCCGATGTACCCCGCGACCGCCGTGATCAGGATCGACTCCTGAAAGATGAGGGAGACGATCGACCAGGGCGTCGCGCCCAACGCCTTGCGAACCCCGATCTCCCGTGTCCGCTCCCTGACCGTGATCAGCATGATGTTGCTGACCCCGACGACCCCCGCCAGGATCGTCCCGATCCCGACGACCCAGACGAACCCTCGGATCGCGGACATCAGGCTCGTGAATTTCTGGAACTCCTCGTTGTTGTCGTTGACGAAGAGCGCGCGCGGGTCGTCCTTCGAGAACGCGTGGCGCAGGGCGACGCGCCTCTTGATCTCCTTCGACATGCTTTGCGTCTCGGACAACGGGGCGTCGCCGGTCGTCATCATGATCTGATTGACGCGGTTCGCGCCGCCGAACGCGCGCTGCGCCGTCGTGATCGGCAGGTAGATCTTCTCCTGCTCGTTCTCGCCTCCCTCGTCGCGAAAGATTCCGACGACCTTGAAGGCGACGCCGTTGATCTCGATGTTCTTGCCGATGGGAGGCTCCTTCTTGAACATCGCGTCGACGACCCTGACCCCCAAGACGGTCACCTTGCGGAACTCCTTGAGGTCGAGTTCGTTGATGAACCGCCCCTCGGTCATGATCGTCTTCTCGAGGTAGAGGTGGTCCGGGTGGGTGCAGCGCACGTCGAACGAGCTGGTGCGATCCCGGTAGCGGACTTTCAGCGTGCCGCCGATGTAGAAACGCGAGGTGATGTGCTCGACCCCGTTGATGCCGTTCCGGATCTCCGAGAAGTCGTCGTTGGTCAGCTGCACGCGCCGCCCCGGCTGAAGCCCCTTGGTCGCGACGCTCGTTTGTCCTGGAAAGACCCAGATGCTGTTGATCGCGTCGTCGCGGAACTGGTACTCGATTCCGTGGGAGAGCCCTTCGCCCGAGCCCAGGAGGATGATCAGCATGAAGATCCCCCACGCGACGGAGAACCCCGTGAGGAACGAGCGCAGCTTGTTCGCGCGGATCGTGTCGAGGATCTCGTGCCAGGTGTCGGCGTCAAACATCGGCGAGCTCCAGGTTCGCGTGCTCGACTCGTCCGTCCCGGAGCCGGATGATCCGCCGGGTCATCCCCGCGACGTCCCGCTCGTGCGTGACCACGACCACGGTGACGCCGTCTCCGTTGACCTCTTGGAGGAGCCGCATGATCTCGACGGACGTCGCCGAGTCCAGGGCCCCCGTCGGCTCGTCCGCCAGGACCAGCTTCGGCTTCGAGACGAGCGCGCGTGCGATCGCGACCCGCTGCTGTTCGCCCCCCGACATCTCGGCGGGCCGGTGCTCGGCGCGCTCGGCCAGTCCCACGCGATCCAACTGCCGTCGGGCCGCCGCAAGGCGTGCCTTCCGGCCCACCCCCTGGTAATACAAAGGAAGGGCGACGTTCTCGGCAGCGGTCTTGAACGGGATCAAATTGAACGACTGGAAGACGAAGCCGATGAGCTTCCTCCGGTAGACCGCCGCCCGCGTCTCGGAGAGATCCTTCATCAGCTGGCCGTCGAGGGTGTACGTCCCGGCATCGTAGCCGTCGAGCAGCCCGAGGACGTTCATCAAGGTCGACTTCCCCGAGCCCGAGGCGCCCATGACGGACACCATCTCGCCCTCACCGATCTCGAGGTCGACCGATTTCAGGACGTGAAGTCGATTCCGCCCCGTGACGTAGGACTTGTCGACTCCGAGAAGGCTCAGCATGGCCGATATACGCTACAACGATCGCGAAAGTTGCCGGCGGGACCCGGCGCGGCTCCTAGAAACAAAAGGGGCACCGCCGAAGCGGTGCCCCCGAGCGGATGCTCGTTGATGGCGAAAGATCAGTAGCGGCGATTCCCACCGCCGCCACGGCCGCCGCCGTAGCCCCCGCCGAACCCGCCGCCACCGCCGCTCGAGCGCTCCCGGGCTTCGTTGACGGTCAAGGCGCGGCCGCCGAAATCCCGGCCGTTCAGATCGCGGATGGCGCCGTCGGCGTCCTCCGAACTGCCCATCTCGACGAAGCCGAACCCGCGCGGTCGCCCCGTGTCACGATCGGTCACGAGCTTCACCTCGGAGACCGTCCGCCCACTCTGAGCGAAGAGATCGCGGATCTGAGTTTCGTCCGCTGAGAAAGGGAGGTTGCCGACATACAGTCTGGTACCCATGCTGGAACTCCTGGCGCCAACGGTTGGGGGCGCCGTCCCGGGTTCCGGCCGCCAACCCGAGCCATCGGGTCAGAGACAAGCGCCTAGCGCGCCACCGGCTTCGGCGCATCACACTTTCGTTTCTTTACGAGAGGATGCCGGCCAGAACCCGCGCACAGAGTAGGAGAGGGCGCGGGAGGCGTCAAGGGGGCCGTCCCGCCACTGAGGTTACCGGTTCGAAACCCCAAGGGCGCATGCGGCCGGGAGGAGTCGACCTGTCTCGCTGTAAGTCAACGGCGTGCGCGGTACGCGAGCACCCGCAACCGCTTCTTGGCATCACGCGATGAACCGCGCGACCGACGGCTGCGCCTGCATCCCCGATCGAGGCGCCGCGGAGGCGTTCGTCGAATCGATGGGCGAAGCGTGCGCCGCGCTTCGAGTCGACCTCCACGCCTACTGTCTTCTCCCGCGCCACTACCACATGCTCGTGCGCGCCGAGCCCGCGTCGCTGCGAGCTGCGCTTCGGCGCGTCGAGGAGCGCACCGGGATCCAGGTCGCCCGATCTCCGCGTGCGGTTCCGGTCGCCTACGGCCGACACCTGACCACGGTCAGCCGCTATATCCATCTCAATCCCGTCGACGCCGGGCTCGTCTGGGGCCCCGAGCAATGGCCGTACTCGAGCTTCCGGGCCTACCTCGGCGACCTGCGGGCTCCGGCTTGGATCGTCACCGAGGCCGTCCTCGGGAGGTTCGGCACGATCGGCTCGCGACACCGGCATCGGGCCTACGTCTACGCGGGTCTCGATCCGGGAACGCGCGATCGGGATGGACGCCCGCGATGGTCCTCGCTCTTCGGCGCGGGATCTCCGTTGGAAGACGGGGCGTGGAGAGTCGATCCCGTCCTGCCCGTCACGCGGCCGCTTCCCCGGGCGCCGTCGGGGACGTTGCGCGACCCGGGTCTCCCGTCTCTTGCGAACGCCCTCGCGGGCGCTTTTCAGACCACCCCGGCGGCCCTGCGTTCGGCGAGATTCGGTGGGGCGTCCGCGGCACGCGCGCGTGGGGCGCTCGTGCACGCTGCCCGCGCGCTGGGCTGCCACCGGCTTCGCGACGTCGCCGCCTTCATGGGTTACGCGACGCCCGCCACCGCCGCCGCAGCGGCCGAGAGATTCGATGCCGCTCTCCGGCTCGACCCGGAATTGCGCGCGCGCGTCGCCGAAGCCCTCGCTCCGTTCACCGCTTTCGCCTGAGCAGTCCGGCGCGCGTGGCGGCCAGCTGCTTTCGCTTGGCGTCGTCGACCTTCGGGTACGAAAGGTCGAGCTCGTCCAAGGCATCGATGACGGCCGCGGCGACTACGATCCGGGTCCACCACTTGTTGTCCGCGGGGACGACGTACCAGGGGGAGCCGTCGGTCGCCGTCTCGCGAATCGCGTCTTCGTAGGCCTGCATGTAGTCGTCCCACAGATCGCGCTCCTTCGCGTCCGCCGTCGAGAACTTCCAGTTCTTGTCCGGGTTGTCCACGCGCTCCAGGAAGCGGCGCAGCTGCTCGCCCTTCGAGACGTTCAAGTAGAACTTGCGGATGGCGACGCCGTTTCGCGACAGGTGACGCTCGAAGTCCCGGATGCTCGCGTAGCGGTGGTCCCAGATCTTCTTGCTCACGAGCCGGGGCGGAAGCCTCTGAGCGCTCAAGATCTCCGGGTGAACCTTCACCACGAGGACCTCTTCGTAGTAGGAGCGATTGAACACTCCGATGCGCCCGCGCTCGGGAAGCGCCTTCGTCGTCCTCCAGAGGAAGTCGTGGTCCAGCTCTTCGGCCGAGGGAGTCTTGAAGGAATACACCTGGCAGCCCTGGGGGTTGACGCCGGACATCACGTGCTTGATCGCCCCGTCTTTCCCTGCCGCATCCATCGCCTGGAAGATGAGCAGCACAGACCAAAGGTCCTGGGCGTAGAGTCGGTCCTGCAGCGCGGCGAGCGCCTCGATGCCCGCCGTCAACGCCTCCTTGGCGCGCGGCTTCTCGGCGGACTTGTGACCCCCGGTGTCCTTGGGATCGAAGTCGGACAGTTTGAAACCCTTGCCGCGGTCCACGCGGTAGGGGGCGCAGAGCTTGCGGGACTGCTTGACGATCTGTTTGAGGTCCACGTTGGCGTCTCCCGATCGACCGAACTTACCACGGCCGAGCGTGCCGACTGTGACATAATGCGCCGCCGGTCGTTCCCCGCCCGTGAAGGAGGCTGCCATGCGCCGCACGCTGTTGCTCGCCGGTCTCTTCGGTCTGATCGCCTTCTCGTCGGCCACCGCGCAGGACGCCCCGGCGCCTTCCGCGGCGCCCGCCCCCACGCCGGCCCCCCTCGCGGGGCCCGCCCCGACGATGGTCGAATCGATCAAGATCGTTCTCGAGGACAAGGCGAAGACCGACGGTGAGATCCGCTTCGATTTCACGCCGCAGGGCGGTGCGACCAAGGCGATTCGCGTCACGGTCGCGAAGAAGATGTCCAACAAGGAGGTCGCGAAGGACCTCGAGAAGGAGCTCAAGGTCGCCTTGGGCGCGGACTACAAAGTCGACCGCTACGACCCGGACAAGATCAAGGTCGAGGCCAAGAAGAAGGACGGGAAGTTCCACCTGTCGCTGGCCGCGCTGACCGCGACCGGCCTCTCCGTCCGCCTGAAGTAACCGTCACTTCGTTCCGGCCCGCGTCGCCTCGTCCCGCATCATGTAGATCTCCCAGAGGTCCTGGGAGCTCGTCCTCAGGAAGGGCGCCATGGCGAGCTTGCCCGTGGCGCCGATGCTGCGCTCGAGGAAATCCAGCTCGTCGAGGTTGGCCTTGTCGTCGGCGTCCAGGGCGACGGGGAACCCCGCCTCGCGCATCATCAAGAGCCCCTTTGCGCGCAGCGACAACTCGAGGTGCAATCGGAGGTAGCAGAGCATGTCGACGACCACCTCGCCGCGGAACCGCTCTTTGAGCGAGCGCAGGTACTCGCCGACGGGGGATTGAGAGAGCGTTCCGGAGAGGATCATCTCGAGGACCTCGGTGTCGGCGTCGAAGCCGACGTTGAGCCACTCCTCGAGCGCCTTCTCGCTTCGCTGGAACACCATGAAGACCAGTGGCGGGAGCACGATCAGGATGAATGCGGTCGACAGCACCGGCGACAGGAAGAAATGGTTGAATGCCGAGTGGATCAGCATGGCGACGCCGAGCGCGATCCCCCAGCCGGCCGCGCGGGGCAGGCCCGGCCGCTCCGACAGCGTTTTTCCGGCGATGCCGAAGATCGCCGTCGTGCCGCCGTGCATCACCGCCGTGCCGAACCCGCGGACGATCCACAGGTTGAGCGAGGGGTTCGACAGCGAGTTCCAATAGCAGATGTTCTCGACCACGGCGAAGCCGGTGCCGATCGCGAACCCGTAGATCGCCCCATCGACGAGGAAGCCGATCCGGTTGGCCCGGACGAGCCAAATGATCACGAGCGCCTTCGCAGTCTCCTCGATCACCGGAGCGATGTACCTCGAATAGAGCGACACGGAGATCGGAAGAGCGGCCTGGAGCTTCGCATTGGCCACCCAGCAGATGGCGGCGAGCAAACAGCCCGACAGGAGCACGCCAGCGACCCAGCGCGGACGGACCAGCTTGTAGCTGTCGAGATAGATCAGGGCGAGGAGGAACAGAAGGACGGGCAGAAGCCCGACCGAAATCGTCACGGCATCACCTTGAGCGACAGCATGGCTTCACGGCGGGTGTCGAAGCCCGTCTCGAAGGCGGCCGCGTAGCCCGTCGACAGCGTCATGTTGAGGCGGTTCAGCCATGTGAAGCGGAAGTCGATTTGCACTCCCGCATCCGCCAGCGTCTGATGCGTCGGGGCGTGGTCGAAATCGGTCGTCAGCCCCGCGACGAAAAGTGACGTGCGTGCCCACGACCCGTAGAATCCCGACGCGCCGAATCTGTTGAATCGGAGCGGCGGCAGGTTCCACTCCAGGATGGCCTTGGCAAAGGTCCGGCCGCCGACCTCGTTGAGGTCGATGCCGGGAAAGGCGTAGAAATTCCGGTACCGGTGGATATCACCGTGATCCACCCAGTTGTTGCCGAACCCGCCGAAAAAGAACTGGGCGAACGGATTGATCGGGTCGCCGATGCCCGCGCCGGCGGCGTTGCGCAGCCAGACCGACCAATTGGCGCCCGGGAGCGGGAACCCCACGTCATACGTCGCCAGGATCTGAGGGTAGAAGCCGGCCGGAGGCGCGGTCGCCTGATCGCAAACCCCGCCGGGGGCCAGCGCGGTGTTGCATTGGGCGCCGGGGGTGTACGCCTCGCTGAGAAACAGCTCGGCGCGCTGTCCCTTCTCCTCGTCGACTTGCCCCAGGGACGCTCGGACGTTCTCCCAGTGGAACTTGACGAACGCCTGCGCCAGCCGGTCCGCCGGCGAAGCCACGTTCTGATAGAAGGGGAGCGTGTCGAGATTGCCGTAGTACGCGCCGTCGATGGTGAAGGTGAGCTTCTTCGGGAGATCCCGGAACAGCGTCTTCTCCCACGACGAGCGCACCGAATACCCCTTGCGGCTGACCTTCGTCGGTCCGAAGAGGTCGTAGAAGTCGGCGCCGTTGTACTTCGCCTCGATCTGCCACGCAAAGCGACGGAACTTGAGGCGGAGGTGGAGTCGCTCGTTCTCGGGTAAATCGGTGTCAGGCGAGTAGCTGGCGTTCAGGGTCAAGCGATTGATCTGGACCGGATCCGCGAAGTTGAACCGCATGCCGATCGCGGGGGAGTTCTTGTACCCCTCGAGGATCGGATAGAACGACTCGGAGCGGATGCTCGAGAACGGCTTGTAGGGACCGCGCGCGATCACCAGATCGTCGAACGGGATTCTCGCCGGCGAGCCCAGCTTCCAATCCTTGACGATGGGGTGCTTGTCGACCAGCTCGGCGCCGAGGAACTTGATGGCGCTGACGTCCTGGAGCGGCTTGGGATCGATCGTCGCGGGAATGAACCCCTCGCCGCTGTACCGGAAGACGATCAACGAGCCGTCGCTGCGCGGGATCGGCCGGAAGAAGCCGGTCTCGGCGTTCGAGAGCGCGTCCGTCTTTCCCGTCGCCAGCTCGTACCGGAAGATGTTCGAAACGCCGGTGTAATACGAGCTTCCGTAAAGATACTTGCCGTCGGGGGAGAAGGTGAAGTTCGAAGGGATGAACGTGCCGAAGTCGAATTTTGCGATCGGCTCCGCCTTCCCCGCGAGGAGATCCTCCACCTTCATGATGTGGATGGCGTGGAGGCCGTCGATGCCTCCGACGGACGCCGACACCAGCGTCCCGTCGGGGGAGACATCGAGATCGTAGGGGACGGTCCCGTACGGGAAGGTGTAGATCTGCTTCCACTCGTTGAACGGGAAGGGGATTCGAACCAAGGTCGACAGCCCGTTCAGGATTCGGATCCCCCAGACGGATCCGTCGGCCCGGTCGAACGCCAGATCGCCGATCCGCACGTCCTTCATCAGGAGACGCGTCTTTCCCGTCGCCGGGTCGAGCTCGCGGAGATCCCGGTACTCGGCGTTGTCGGTCGTGTAGTAGATCATGCGCCGGCCCGGGTCCCACGCGAGCGAGGCGACGCTCAACAGTACGGGGCCCTTGACCTCGTGGATCGGCGTGACCTTCCCGTCGTCGAGCGAGATCGATCCGATGTGCGCCACGAGACCCGGGTAATAGAAGGCGACGTACATCTTCCGGGCGTCGTCGTCGACGAACGCGCGCGAGACCGAGCCGAGCGCCCGCGTCGACAGGTCCTTGTACGGGGTCGTCGGGTACTTCCGGATCTCTTCGAGATTGGCGTTCTGGAACTGCTTTTCGAACGCGATCCACTCCCCCCAGACCGTGTTGAGGGGCGCACCGAACACGGCTTCGAAGTTCTTCGCGTAATACGCCCGACTCCCCTCGGGACGCGAGATCCAGCGGATGACATCTTCCGGGGAGTACCGGTACGCCAGATAGGTCATGAACCTCGTGCCGTACAGGTAGGAATTCACCTCGACCTGAAAATCGTCCTTGATCCCCTGCGAGACCAGCCCCAGGGGGTCGTAGATCTTGCTCCCGTCGCGTACCTTCGAGCGGAAGACCATCTCGTCGTACGGACCCTGCGCCCGACCCTGGCCGCTGGCCAGCCAGGTCTCGACGAAGACAGCGCTCCCCTCGAGATACCAACCGGGCGAGCTGGCCCGCGGCGCGGTGAGATAGAAATAGAGGATCGACTCGGGGTCGTCGTTGTTGGGGAGCACCTTGCCGCCGAAGAACGCGCGCGCGCGCAGGTCGGCTCGGGTCGCCATGTCCTGGGTCGCGATGTGCACCAGCTCGTGGTTCATCACCCAGTTGAAGCGCTCGTTGGGGGAGACCGACTCGTAGGCGGTCGCGAAAGGCGCTAACTGGACGGCGAGGGAGTTCCGCGGCACCGCGGTCGCGCTGGCGTTTCCCATGTCGGAGAAGTCGTTCAGCAGGACCGTGATCTTTTGCGTCGGTGTGTAGCCGAGCAGGGTGTGCTCGAACGACAGGGAATTCGTGAAGCAGCGGCCGACGTGGGAGACGAGGTAAGTCTGGAAGGGGTCGACGTAGATCAGCCGGAGATCGTCCGTTTCGACGCTCGAGTATTGCGAGAACGCACCGGTGACGGCGAACCATCCGAAAGCCGCGGCGGCCACCCCCGAGTACGGCCGGAACCGCACGCCCCGCCCCCTCCCCGACAAACACGACGACGGGGGCGCGCCCTTTCTATCGGCGCGCCCCCGTCGTCAACGGAAGCGGATTCTACCTGGGTTTCGGATCAGTCGGCATGCGAGCTGGCGTCCGCCTTGGCCGCTTCGCTCATGATCGTCGCCCGCGCGGAGTCGTTCGCGAGCAGCCGGGGAAGCACGTTGCTCTCGAGCGCGGCCCGGATCGCGCCGTTTTCCATCGCATGGCTGACGGCGTCGTTGGCGAGATAGGCGAACCGCGTGGAGTCGTTCGCGAGATAGGCGAACCGCGCGGAGTCATTGGCCAGATAGGCGAACCGCGTCGAGTCGTTCGCGAGCTGGATGGCCTTGATCGAGTCGTTCGCCAGCTGCGCGAACTTGGTCGAATCGTTCGAAAGCCGGACGGCCTTGACGGAGTCGTTCGCGAGCTGGGCGAACTTGACGGAGTCGTTCGCGAGCTGGGCGAACTTCTGGGAGTCGTTCGCCAGCAGCGCGAACCGCTGGGAATCATTCGCGAGGATGGCGATCTTCTGCACATCGTTCGCCGTCAGGGCCTTCTTGATCGAGTCGTTCGTGAGCTGCATGGCCTTGACCGAGTCGTTCGCGAGTTGGGCGAACTTGGCCGAGTCGTTCGCCAGCTGCGCGAACCTGGTGGAGTCGTTGGAGAGGCTGGCGGCGTGGCTCATCGAGTCGTTCGCGAGATACAAGAACCGCTGAGCGTCGCACGCGAGCGTCACTCGGGAGATCGCGTCCTTGGCGAGCTCGACCGCCTTGAGGGCGTCGTTCGCGAGTTGGGCGAACTTGGTCGAGTCGTTCGAGAGCGTAACGGCCTTGATGGAGTCGTTCGCGAGAGTCGTGAACTTCAGGACGCCGTTGGTCAGAGAGTCGTCCTTGGAAAGCTGGACGCCCTTGATGGCGTCGTTCGAGAGCTCCGCGAACTTCAGAGCGTCGTTCGCTTGCAGAGTCTTCTTGGCCATGTCGTTCGAGAGGATCGAAGCCTTGATCGAGTCGTTCGCGAGGTCGGCGAACCTCAGGGCGTCGTTCGCGAGCGAGATCGCCTTCATGACGTCGTTGGACAGGACGGTCGTCCGGGCGGAATTGTCGGTGAAGAGGTTGACCACCGCCTGGTTGGTGAATAGCTTACGAGCCTCAGGATCCTTGACGATGCGATCGAACGTGTCGCTCTGCATCCACGTCGTCAGCTCATCCGGAGCGACCTTCACGTCGTTTCCGGTGACCTGAGTGCTGTGATACCGCTGCGCAGCACCGATCGTCCCCGTGGCGTCTTTGGACGTTGGCGGATAATTCTGGAAGAACACCACCAACGCGGCGGCCGCGATCAAGCCACCCCCGATGAAGATCCACTTCTTTGTCGAGTTCTGTACTGCCATGGCCATCTCCTCCGCCCGTAGGCTTGCTGAAATCGTGTCTAACGAGACTTACAATCGAGCCGGGTAAAGGTTGGCGTCCTTTTCCGGCATTTGATCCCTCAGTCCTTCTTGGAAAGACGCAGCGACCCGGCAGGGGTCGTCTGGCCGTCGTGAACTACGGAGACGTCGACCTGGCTGCCGTCGCTCTTGGGGTCGTACTTGAGGACGAGCTCCACCGGCGCCGAGGCGTCCAGATCGAGGTCGATCGAGCTGCCCGAGCCGGAGGGACGCAGCGTCGCGACACCCCGAACCCCAGCCGGCGAAAGGTCGAGCCGGCTCGTCGAGCCTCGGTGGGGGGCGATCGTCGCGGTCACATCTCCGCTCGGAATGGCCGGCCCGAAGAAGGCCCCGCCGCTGATCAGATGAAGTCCAACCACCCCGACGACCGCTCCCGCCGCGACGGCGTACGCATAGCGGAGAGCCAGCCGGCCACCCGGCCACATCGCCCGGATGCGCCCCGTGAATCCCACTCGAGCGGCCTCCCGGCGAGCCCTGATCTCACGCATGACGTTGGGGGCCATCTGGGGGGGAGGCGCGACGGGCTCAACGCGGGAAAGGACATCGAACAACCCGCGAATGCGCCGGTACTCGTCGCGTACTGCAGGGTCGGCCGCGATGGCGTCGCGCAGCTTTGCCTGCTCGGCGGGCGTCGCGAGGCCGTCGATCTCGGTGTGGATGAGCTCGAGAATCTCGGGGTTGATGCTCATGGCCGTATCCCTTCAGCTTCGAGAAGGTCCTTGAGCTGCTGCCGCGCGCTGAAAAGCCGCGACTTCACGGTCTTTTCAGGCACACCCAAAATCTGGGCGATCTCGTCATACGAGCACCCTTCGAAATGCCGTAGAACGAGAACCGCTCGATGGTCGGAAGAGACGCGCATCAGTGCCTCCTGGACGTGGCGGCTGAGATCCGCCCCGACCAATGCCTCTTCCGGGCTTCGGCCCGCGGATGTCCAGTCCCCCTCCAGGGGCTCGAGCTTTCCGCGGCGCTTGAGGTGGTTGATCGCCTCGTTGATGGCGATCCGGTAGAGCCAACTGAAGAACTTGTGAGCCGGATCGAAGTGCCTGAGCTGCTCGTAGGCCTTGACGAACGCAGTCTGGGTGAGGTCGGCTGCCTCTTCCCGCTGACGCACCATCCGGAGGACAGCGTTGAAGACCGGCGCCTGGTAACGCAGGAGCAAGATCTCAAAAGCGCGTTCGTCGCCATCGATGCACCCTCGAACCAGCTCGTTGTCGTCCGGTTCGCTCGTCATAACTACACGCCGGTGCCCGAAAGGTTGGCTCGCCTCACGCGCTGGGTCCTGGGTCGATCTCGAAGATTCGCTCGAATCCGGAATAGTGGAATACCTCACGGACGTGCCCTCGAACGTTGACCAGCTTCAGCGAGTGTCCCGCCGCCATCAGTCGCTTTTGCGTCGCCAGCAGAACTCCCAATCCGAGGCTGGAGATGTATTGGAGCTCTCCGAGATCCACCACTCGAGATTCGGTCAGCGCGGACATGAACGTCTCCGCTTTGACGGCCTGGGACGCGTCGAAACGCCCGGCCAACACGATCTCTCCCTTGTCCCCGACCCTGATCTCGAGCATCCCGGTCACTCCAACGCTTTGACGAACGTCGTGGTGCTTTTTCCGTCGACGTACTCGTACCCCACGTGATCCACCATCCGCTTCAGGATGTGAATACCCAAGCCACCCGGCTTCCGGTCCTTCAGAGGAAGATCGATATTCGCGTCGGGAACGGTGCGGATGTCGAACCGCTCCACGTCGAAGTCCGTGATGCTCATGATCAACCTGTCGCCGTCCCTCTTCAGCTCGAGCAGGATGTCCTGCTTGCCGCCGCGGCTGTACTTGACCAGGTTGGTGAACAATTCTTCGACCACGAAGTGCATCGGCATACGGTGCTCGTCGGAGATCCCCGCATCCTCGAAGAACGCATCCATGAAATCGAAGATCTCCGGGAGGCACGCAGCCGTCCGGGGGAACGATTTCTGAGCGGTAGGTTCCTGCAATTCGGACACGGCGGTCTTCCCCAGGTTCCTGCTGCAGTCTACTCCGAGGACTCGCAGATGCTGTCGTTGGCCTGTACGAGGTAGAAAAAGAGAGTTATTGGCGTTTTGGCACCTCGCAGAGATACCTACGGCGACCACCGCCAATCCGTCAAGACGGGCGAGGGCTGCATCAGGGGCAGGTCGTCGAGCTCCGCGGGGTCAGGTCGCTGCGCGTGCCGTAGGTGCCGGTGCCGCAGCTGTTCGTGGCGCGCGAGAGGTACCACCAGCCGGTCCCAACCGGCGGAAGGTTGCCGTCGACGAGGACGGCGGCCACCAGGTCGTTGAAACATGCCTCGTCGCCGCCGCCGGGTCCCACGGGGAAGGCGGAAAGGGAGCCCCGGATGACGTCGTACGTCGGCGAGTTCGAGATCGGATCCCAGATATAGGACGACTTGTCGGACTGCACCCTCAGATTCTGCATCTCCGGGGGAGCCGAGATGGGCGTCCCCGTGCACGCGCCGCCGCTGCACGCGTCGCCGATCGTGCACCCGTTGCCATCGTCGCAAGGTGCCGAATTGTTGGGGTGCACGCAGCCGGTGGTGGCCCCGCAGGAATCGTCGGTGCAGGGGTTCGAATCGTCGCAGCTGACATTGAGGCACTGGCAGGCGTCGCCGACGCCGTCGTGATTGGTGTCGAGCTGGGACGCGTTGGCCACCGTCGGACAATTGTCCGCCGAGTCGCGGATTCCATCGCCGTCGACGTCGCTCGCGAAGACCGCGTACGTGTGGAGCACCGCTACGACGGCGCTGACCGCCATCTGCGTCGGGTAAGACGGATTCGCTTCCGTCGTCCCGTTGACGCCGGCCAGCACCCAGCCCGACCCGTTGAAGTAGAAGAGCGGCAGCATGGAGCTGGGCATCTGGAAGCCGGTATACGGATCGGTTGTGGGGATGTGGATCGTCCCGTACGGCGATCCGACCGACGTGCCGTCCGGAGTAAGACGGGCCGCTCCCAGGAAGATCATCGCCGGGGGTACGGGAGCGGGAAGCTTCGACGGATCCAGAATTCCCACCGCGCCGACCGTCACGGCACCGGCAAGGGCGCCGGGAGGGATGCTGGCCTCGGCCCCGGTCGAGAGGTCCGCGACGTCGCAGCCCGCAGAATCGCAGCTCCCGACGATGCGCGGCGAGCTCTGGACGACCATGTAGACCGTCCCCGCGTCCGAGTTGCTGTCGGGCGCGCCGACCGTGAAGTCGGCGTCGCCGTTGCCGTCGATGTCGCCGGTGCCGGCGAGGGACGAGCCGGCGTGCTCGCCCGCCTGCGTGCCCGTGATCTCCTCGCCCGCGATCGTCGTGCCGACCTCGCTGACGGAGTGCGTCCCTTGCGGGAACGTCGAGGGGAATCCGGCGATGAGATAGACGGCGCCGGCGTCCGGCTGCGGCACGCCGCCGACGACCGGATCGACGAACGGCGCGCCGAGGGCGACGTCGTCGAATCCGTCGCCGGTGACGTCGCCCAAGCCTGCGACCGCCACGCCCAGCTCGTCACCGGCGTTGGAGCCGGTCCATGTCACCCCGTTGATCGAGGAGCCGACGCCATCGGCGCTGTAGACGCCCGTCGCGAGAACCTGCGACGTCTCGAGGACGCGTCCGGTGTCGGTGCCGGACCCGGAGTCGTAGGTCGGGGCGCCGATCAGGAGATCGGGAGCGCCGTCGACGATCGCGTTGCCTCCGGAGGCGACGGAGTAGCCAATCTGCTCACCCGGTTGAGTTCCCTGGATCTGAATGCCGGAGTGCGTGGTCCCGACCGCGTCGACGATGATCGGAGTCGTGTCGGGGTCGCCGGAGCAAGCGACGGTCTTGCCGGCCCCACCGCTCGCGTGCGGCGCTCCCAACAGGACCGTCCCGGTGTTGGGCGTCTGGCCGGCGACGACGTCTCCGGCGAACGCCGTGCTGAAGCCGGCGTTGTCCCCGGCGGTTCCTCCGAGGAACGCCACGCCCGGAACCTGGTCGGGGAGCCCGTCCGAGATCTGGCCGAGCGAGACGCTGCCAGGGAGCGTCGAGCTGTCGAAGACGACGTAAGCGGCGCCCGCGTCGGTCCGTCCGCCTGGATCGGCGCCTGGCGCGCCGATGACGATGTCTCGGCCGCCCCCCGCCGTGAACTTCCCTCCGCCGGCCACCGAGAACCCCGCCTGGTCCCCGAACGCCGCTCCGTGGAACACGACGCCCGGGATGCCGCCCGGCTGGCCGACGAGAGACAAGCTGACGACGTCCGGCACCGCTGGGTCGGCGAGATTCGGGTAATGAACCGTGTCGTTCGGGTCGAAGAAGATCAGGTAGACCTTGCCGTTCCCGGTCGGCGTCGGGTGCGCGGGATCCGTGATGCGATCGACCTGCTCCGCGCCGATGACGATGTCGTTGATCCCGTCATTGTTGAAGTCGAAGTTGCTGGCGACCGACACGCCGGCGCGGTCGTGCGCCGCCTCACCCGTGAAGATGATGTCCGGAGCGGCGCGCTGCGTCGGATCGGTGCTTCCGAGGTACACGAAGGCGGCGCCGGCCTCGGGGAGAGAGGTGAACCCGGTGACCTGATAGCCAGGCGCGCCTGCGATGAAATCGTTGATCGCATCGCCGTTCAAGTGCCCGGCACCCGCGACCGACGAGCCGCCCTGGGACTGCGCCGGGAATCCATTGGTCTGCTGGGACGACGAGCCGAGATCAGGCGGGCTCGACGTCGGGCTGGTCCTGAAGTAGCTCGTCAGCGGCTGGCTAGGTTGGCCGCCCGGTCCGCGAATGCCGGAGGTCGTCACGACGCGATAGGTCGTGTCGAGAGCGAGCGGACTGGCTGGGTCGAGCGTAACGTGGAGGTTGTCCTGGGTGACCGTCCGCGTCCCGAAAACCGGGGCGCCCCCCGGCCCGAGCAGTTGGAACGTCGTTGGGTTGACCGACGCCGCCTGGATGGGCACGTCGTACGTCACCGTCACTCTCGAGCCGATGCCGATGTCCGTGCTGTCGTCGGGCGGATCGACCTGAAGCACGTGAGCCAGGCAGCCCGGGAGGTAGTTGGTGGGCGGATCCCACGGGCGGTCGACCCCGAGCCCGTCGTCGAAAGCGTTGGGGTCGACGGCGGAGAGGGCGTTGCTCGCGAGATCGGTCCACACCTCGGTGTATCCCGGATCGCACCGCGACTTCCAGTTGTTGCCCTGCGCCGTCGACGCGTTCGTGATCTGGGGCACCGAGCCTGCGGCCTGGCTGCTCTGCTTCGGCGTCGTCCCGATCGGCCGGAAGACGTTGTGGTAGACCGCGAAGCTCGCGTAGTTCGCGGCGACTTGATCGAACATCGTCCGTGCCATCAAGTCGTTGTCGTGGATCGAGAGGGTCGGTGCGCTTCCGGCGCTCCAGCTCGTGTAGAACCCTTCGCTGGTCGGGGGCGGGGACCCCGAGTAGGACGCCGAGTTGCTCTTGAGCTCGAGGTCGATCGGGTCCGTCCCGGTGAACTCCTCGAGGTCGAACACCGCGTAGTCGATGTTCGAGAACGTGTTTTGGGAGATCGAGAGCCCGGCGGTCGCGGGCGCCTGCACGCCTCCGAAGACCGCGAGCCCGTAACCGCGCCAATTGGAGACCGTGTTCTGCTCGACTCGATTGTCGGCCTTCGTCAGCGCCGAGGTCTTCTGCATCTGCAGCGCGGCGAAATTGACGATGTCCGGCGAGAACGGCGAGCCGATGACGGTGTTGTGCGAGATGACGAACGGGAAGCCGGCGTGGGCGGTGTCGTTCGTCAGGATGCCCCAGTTCGACGCCACGACCGTGTTGTCGTGAATCGTCAAGCCATCCGCGTGATTGGCGAACACGGCGTCGCCGAGCATCCCGGTGCTCGGGTCGCTCAAGGGCTGGCTCCCGATGCTGATCACGCGATTGTCGTGGATGTTGACGGTGTGGTTGGTGTTCGTCTGCTCGGCCGCGACCCAAATCGGCCGCTGTGCGCCGATGATGAGACTGTTCTTGATCTCCGTATTCGAAGTGTTGCCGCCGCGGGCCGTTGCGCCGATGCCATAGGCATCGACGTCGGCAATGCCCTTGCTGACGCCGGTATTGTTCGAATCCTTCCAATCGACGATCCCGTCCCCATCCTCGTCGAAGAGATCAGGGACTCCGTCCGGAGGAGCGAGATCGATCGAATCGAACGGAGGCGAGGTGTTGTTCGCGCGGGAGTTGAAATTCAGGCTCGCCGCGGAGTAGGCGAACGACCCGTAGGCTTGAAGGGGCTGCAAGCAAGTGTTGCTCAAAAGTCCTTGGCACGCCGATACCCACGGGCCGTCCGCCGTGCAGCGCGTCGGCAGCAGCGGGTTGACGCCATCCGACACCGTCGTGACGCAATCGCGGTCGGAGACCATGCCGTTGCCGACGAGCGCAATCTCTCCGATGGGAAAGAAGCCGTCGTTGTACTTTCTTCCGTACATGTACACGGCGTTGCACGTGCTGTGCAGCGTGGTCCCGCCCAGCGCCGACGCGCCGTTGGATCCCGTCGAGATCACGTTGCACGTGAAATCGACGATCCCGGCATTGTTCAAGTGGAAGGAATTGTCACCGGAGCCATTGATCGCCGTCCGCGGCTTGAAGGTCGTGTTCCTCTGGATGACCGCAGCTGGAGTTCCGGGGGCCCCGGTCGACGTCACGGAGAAGACGAAGACCGGATAGTTGTCGGTCCCTTGCACGGTGTTCCCGATGAGGGAGACGTTGCTCGTGTTGTGCGCATAGATCCCGTAGAGGGAGCCGTTTTGGACGAGACAATTCTGGAGCGTTACCCCGGCGCCGGTGATCTCGACGATCGCCCCCGACGTTGGCGACCCGCTGGTCGGCCCGCCGAGCGAATACGGACCGCCGGCACCGAGCGTGCAGTCGAATGTCAACCCGCTCGTGATCTTGATCGCGTCGAGGCGTTGATTGGGCCAGCAGAGGGTGTTGCCGCCGTTGCACGTACAGGCGGCCCCGCCGCAATCGGCGGGAATACTCGTGACCACGGCGACGGCTGGTAGGGCGGACGCGACCGCAACGCCGGCCGACACGAGCAGACGCAAGACTGCTTGCGAGCGTCGGTTGATTGCCGTTGCCACCCCCGATGCCTTCGGCGGGTAGCGTTACGCGCCGAGGACAACTGCCCAACAGTTACCCCCGGCGCGCGAAGATGTCAATCCAATTCGCTACTTCTCGATCTTCAGACCGACCATCGAGCCGTACTCGGTCCACGAGCCGTCATAGTTCTTGACGTTTTTCAATCCGAGCAGATATGAGAGCACGAACCAGGTATGGCTCGAGCGCTCGCCGATCCGGCAATAGGCGATCGTGTCCTTGTTCGTGTCGATCGAGGCGTTCTTGAGGTAGATCTCTCTGAGCTCCTCCACGGGCTTGAACGTGCCGTCGGCTGCGACGGCCGTCGCCCAGGGAACGCTCTTGGCGCCGGGGATGTGGCCGCCCCGCTGAGCCGTCTCGCTCATGCCGGGAGGGGCGATGACCTTGCCGGTGAACTCGTCGGGTGAGCGAACGTCGATCAGATTGTGCGAGCTCGATTCGACGACCTTCAAGACGTCGCCGATGCGCGCGCGCACCGCGAGGTTCGGCGCGGAGGCGGTGTAGCGAACGGGCGCGTACTTCGTCACCTCGACGGTGAGCTTCTTGTCCGGCTCGTTGAGCCATTTGACGCGGCCTCCGTTCATCAGCCGAACGTCCTTGTGCCCGTACATCTTGAACAGCCAGAGCGCGTACGCCGCGAACCAGTTGTTGTTGTCGCCGTAGAGGATGACGGTGTCGTCGTTGCCGATGCCGGCGCCGCCGACCATCCCCTCGAACTCCTCCTTGCCGATGATGTCCCGCCTCACCTGATCCTGGAGCTGCGTCTGCCAGTTGAATCCGATGGCGCCCTGGATGTGGCCGGCCTCGTAGGCTTTCGTGTCGACGTCGACCTCGACCAGCTTGATCTTCGGCTTGCCGATGTTCTCGTTGACCCAGTCGGTCGAGACGAGCATTTCAGGCTGTGCGTAACCTCCCATGCGACCGTTCCTCCCTTTCTTGACCCCTAAGCGGAGGTCCCCTCCGCGAGATCCGGAATGTGCTTGACCATGTTCGTCACGTACTTGAAGACGTTGTCGCTGAAGATCATCACGCCGACGCCGTCGCGATCCCGCTCGACGATCCGGCGAGCCCCCTCGTAGATCAGCCCGGAGCTGGGTCCGGCCATCAGACCCTCCCGACGCGCGAGGTCCACGGCGCGGGTGTAGGCGAGCTCGTAGTCGATCTCGAGGATCTCGTCGATGAGGGTCGGGTCGAACAGCTTCGAGACGTCGAGCTGCGCGACGTTGCGCAGTCCGGGAACGTCGTGCCCCTCCGTCGGCTGGACGGCGATCACCTTGACGCGTGGGTTCTTCTCTCGCAGGTAGCGGGCGCACCCCGTGACCGTCCCGCACGTGCCGAGCGAAACGAACACGTGCGTGATGCGGCCCTCCGTCTGCGACCAGATCTCGGGACCGGTCGTCTCGTAGTGGGCGCGCGAATTCAACTCGTTCTCGTACTGGTTCGGCATGACGAAGATGTCACTCTGCGCCTTGGCCCGGGATTTCGCCAAGTTGATCGAGCCTTCCCCCATACCCGGAGACGGGCACAGCTCGTCGTTGACCACGTCGAGGTCGGCGCCGG
Organism: uncultured Acidobacteriota bacterium; assembly: GCA_964511835.1. Classification (GTDB taxonomy): domain Bacteria; phylum Acidobacteriota; class Polarisedimenticolia; order Polarisedimenticolales; family DASRJG01; genus DASRJG01. The sequence continues at coordinate 22,451 of CAZEII010000003.1, forward strand.
AGAGCTTGAGAAGAACCTTCTTTTCGAGCGGGACCTTGTTCGGCACGACGGCGCGCATCCGGTAGCCGCGCGCGGCGCAATATCCCGCGAGGCTCAGACCCGTGTTGCCGGAGGTCGGCTCGACGATGCCGCGCGTGTCCGACAGCTCGCCACGGCGCTCGAGATCGCGGATCAGATACGCGGCCGCGCGGTCCTTGACCGAGCCGAACGGATTCATCCACTCGAGCTTGGCGAAGAGCGTGAAGCCGGGGGAGGGGTTCAGGCGGTTGATCCGTACGAGCGGCGTCGGGTTCTCCACGCTCGGAAGAAGCTGAAGGATGTCGTCGTACACCTCGGTCGCTCGGTTCATCGGGGGATTCGCTCCTGACGCGTGGTGTCGAGGAAAAATTCCCTTTTACGGCCAGGACCGTGGCCTGTCAAGCGGGGATCGTGCGCCTCGCCAACAGAATCACCGCGGTGATGACCACGATGGTGCCGGCGACCGACGCCGGCGTCGGCGGCGTCCCGAGGAGGAGCCAGCCGAACAGCAGCCCGAACACCGGGCCGGTCATCGTCACGGCGGTCGCCCGCGCTGCACCCGCTCGCGACAGCCCTTCCGTCAGCGAGGTTTGGCCAAGCAGGGCCGTCACGAAAACGAGGAGATGCCCCGCGATCTCGACGCCGCTTCTCGGCAGGGCGGCCGCGCCGAGATGCAGAATCCAAAGAAAAGAGAGCGGGATCGTTGCCAGCGGGAACCAGACGAGGATCGTCAGCGTGTGCTCGGTCTTGGCGAGCTTGCGGACCGCCATGTAAGCGATCCCCGAGAGCATCGAGCCGCACAGACCGACGACCGCCGGGCCGCGCACCGCGCCGGAAGGGCCGACGATCAGCGCGACGCCGGCCAGCGCGGCGAGCACGAGCGGCCAGTGCCAACGGCCGGTCGCTTCGTGCAGAAAGAACGGTGCCAAGACCGCGACGAAGATCGGATGGCTGTACTGAAGGAGGACCGCGTCTCCCAGCGGGAGATGCTGGACGGACCAGAAGTAGCAAGAGAGAGCGCCGTAACCGAGCAGCCCGCGGAAGAGGAGCATCGGCGGGTTCTTTCCGAGGATCGGAACCCCTTGACGACGCGCCAGCGCGACGAACGTCGCCGTCATCAGGAGACCGCGCGTGAAGACGACGGCCTGCATCGGCGTGCTCGGGAGAAGCTTCTTGGCGACCGCGGCCATCAGCGCGAAGCAGGCCGCCGAGATCACCATGAGCGTCAGACCGAACCGGTCGCCGGGTCGCCGCCTCTGCTCCTGGACGGCGGACCAAACATCGGCGAGGCCCGTGAGCAGGAGCGACTTGGTGTTGCCGAGCAACTTCACGTGATCCCCCTCGTATGAGACCAATCGTAGCGACGCCCGCAAGCCCCGTTGAAAGCGCCCCCGCCCGGGTGTAGCGTGCGCAGCTTGTCCGCAAAGAGCTCCAGATACGGAGGAGATCCATGGTCGTTCTCAAGAAGATCGTCATCGCACTCGTCGTCCTCGTCGCCGTTCTCGCCGGGATCGGCATGCTGCTCCCGCGCAAGGTGCACGTCGAGCGCTCCGTCGTGATCGATGCCCCTCGCGCGACCGTCTTCGCGCTCGTCGACGGCTTCAAGCAATTCGACAAGTGGTCCCCTTGGGCCGCGCTCGATCCCAACTGCAAGTACACGTTCGCGGGGCCCGATTTCGGCGTGGGCGCGAAGCAGAGCTGGTCCGGCGACCCGAAGACCGTGGGGACCGGCAGCGAGGAGATCGTCGAGGTCAAGCCGCTCGAGAGCGTGAAGGTCAATCTCGATTTCGGAGAGCACGGCCTCGCGAGCTCCGGGTGGGCGCTGGCGGCCGACACCGCGGGCACCAAGGTGACGTGGAGCCTCGACATGGACATGGGCGCCGGGCCGATCGGCCGCTACTTCGGGCTGATGATGGACAAGATGATCGGCAAGGACTACGAGAAGGGGCTGGCTTCCCTGAAGACGTTCGCCGAGAAGCTCCCGAAGACCGATTTTGCCGACCTCGCCGTCACAAAAGTCGACGTGGCGCCGGTCACGGTGGCGTACATCGCCTCGCAAAGCTCGACGGATACGAAGGAGATCGGGGCGGCGATCGGCGCGGCCTACGCCAAGGTCGGGGCGTTCATGAAGGCGAACGGGCTCAAGCAAGCGGGAGCTCCCATCACGATCAACACCCGCTACGACGACAAGGGATACGGCTTCGACGCCGGGGTCCCGATCGACAAGTCCCCGGCGAAGGAGGTCCCCGAGAGCTCCGCGGTGAAAGTGAAATCCACCTACGCCGGAAAGGCGCTGAAGGTCGTCATGAAAGGCCCGTACGACGGGATGCCCGCGACCTACGACAAGCTCAAGTCGTTCATGGTGGCGCGCGGGTACGAATCCGCGGGGGCGCCGTGGGACGAATACGTCAGCGATCCGGGGAACACGCCGGTGGCGGAGCTGGTCACGAACATCTACCAGCCCGTCAAGTAGGGCACGGATGCGCATTCTCGCAGCGATCTCCATCCTGGTCGCTTCCGCCGCCGGGGCTCCATTGGCTCTCGCCGAAGACGCCGCCATCGGCCGCCTGGGACACGACGTCGTCCCCGTCTCGGAGTCGATCTCCCTCGACGCCGATCCGCGGCAGCCGGACTACGACGGCGTGGTCGAGATCGTCGTCGACGTCAAGAAGCCGGTTCGCTCGTTCCGCTTCCACGCCGAGGCGATCGAGCTCCGCAGCCTGACTCTGACGGCGCCGGGAAACTCTGCGAAGCTGTTCCGGCTCACGGCGACGCCCGCGCCCGATACCCAAGTCGTGGCGGCGGCGCCGAGCGAGATTCCGAAAGGCCGCTACACCCTCCGTATCGAGTTCCACAAGGTGTTCGACGTCGACGCGAAGGGGCTCTACCGGCTGAAGGCCGGCGGAGAGTGGTACGCGTTCACCCAGTTCGAAGCCGTCGATGCGCGCAAGGCGTTCCCGTGCTGGGACGAGCCGGAGTACAAGATCCCGTACCGCATCACCTTGACGGTCCCCAAGGAGCTGGCGGCGATCGCCAACACGCCGGAGGAGAGCGCGACCGAGCAGGACGGGAAGCGGACCGTCGCGTTCAGGACGACCCGGCCACTGCCGGCCTACCTCCTCGCCGTCGCCATCGGACCGTTCGAGTTCGTGCCGATTCCCGGTACCTCGATCCCGTCGCGCGTGGTCACGCCGAAGGGACAGGCGCCCCTGGCCGCCGAGGCGGTCAAGATGACGCCGCCCATCCTGGCCTCCCTCGAGCGCTACTTCGGTGGCCGCTATCCGTACGAGAAAATGGACCTGATCGCCGTCCCGGAATACTGGTACGGCGCGATGGAGAACCCCGGGGCGATCACGTACGTCGACCGGGTCCTCCTTCTCGATCCGAAGACGATGAACGACGACGACCGTCAGCGCCTGGCCGTCGACACGGCCCACGAGATCGCGCACATGTGGTTCGGCGATCTCGTCACGATGCTCTGGTGGGACGACCTCTGGCTGAACGAGTCGTTCGCCTCCTGGATGGAGGACGAGGTCACCAACGAGGTCTTTCCCGAATTCAACACTCCCGTCGATCAGGTGAGATCGGCCCAGGGCGTCATGGAGATCGATAGCCTCCTGACCACGCGGGCGATGCGGCAGCCCGTGAAGTCGATGGATTCCCTGCTCCAGTCCGCAGACGCCCTCGCGTACGCCAAGGGCGCGGCCGTCCTCCACATGACCGAAGGATGGCTCGGCAAGGACGTGTTCCGGGAGGGGGTCTTGGCCTATCTGAAGGAGCACGCCGACGGCAGTGCGACCGGCGACGATCTCTGGAACGCGCTGGGGAAGGTCGCCAACAAGGACGTGAAGTCCGTGCTCTCTTCGTTTCTCGACCAGCCGGGAGTCCCTCTCGTCTCCGCGGTTCCGCTCCCGGGCGGGCGGGTCAAGCTCTCGCAGTCGCGGTTCGTCAGCGCGGGCGCCAAGCCCGCCAAGTCCCAACTCTGGCGAATCCCGGTGACGCTCCGCTACCCCGAAGGAGCCGAAACGTCCACGCAGCGCTTCCTCTTGACCAAGGCCGAGCAGGTGATGTCACTCGGGACGAAGACGACCCCGGCTTGGATCCATCCCAACTCGGAGGAGCTGGGGTATTACCGCTGGTCGGTCCCGAGCGAGGCGTTCGAGCGGCTGACTGCGGAAGCAGGGCGCGCCCTCGACACGCGGGAGAGGGTGGGCTTCTTGGGCAACGCCGCGGCGCTGCTCTCTGCAGGGAAGCTCAAGGGGGACGACTACGTCAAGATGCTGGAGGCCTTCGCCGCCGATCCCGATGCGGAGGTCGTGGGAGGCGTTCTCGGCGGGCTCGAGAAAATCCGCGAGACGTTCTTCGCTGAAGGGCGCGATGCCGCATTCGCGCCCTTCGTTCGCCGGACGCTCCTGCCCTCGCTCGAGCGGTTCGGCGCTGCGAGGCGGCCCGGAGAAGCCGCGGCGGTGACGGAGCTTCGCCCGAAGCTGCTCGAGATGCTGGGGGACGCTGGCCAAGATGGAGACGTCCTCGCGCAGATGGAGCGGCTTGCGACGTCCTACCTGGCCGACGCGGCGTCGATCGATCCGGCGCTCGCGGACGCCGCGATCAAGGTGTCGGCGATCCGAGGGGACGCGGCGCGGTTCGATCTCTACCGGGAGCGGTTCGAGGCGGCCCAAGTGCCCGCCGTGAGAAAGCGGTTCCTCGCCGCGCTCGGGAATTTTCGCGATCCGGCCCTCGTCGCCCGGGCCCTGGAGTACGTCTTCAAGGGGCCGCTTCGCCCCCAGGAGACGATGTCGATCCCTCGATCCCACGGCGCCATTCCGTCGGAGCGGGGGAAGACCTACGAGTGGATGACCGCGCACTACGACGAGATCGCGGCGCGCATCCCCCCGGACTTCATGGTTTTCATGCCGTACTTCGCTGCGGGATGCTCCGAGGAGCGCGTCGGGGCCGCCAAGACATTCTTCGCCGAACCCAAGCACTCCCCGCCAGGGACCTCGAGCGAGCTCGCCCGCGTCGTGGAGTCGGTCGGCGACTGCGTCGATCTGGACGCTCGGGAAGGGGAGTCCGTCCGGCGCTACATCACCTCGTCGCGCTAGACGGCTCGAGTACGCTCGACGCGAGGTCGGAAGCCAGGAACTCCCGGGTGCGACGCAGGGCATCCCGCTTGACGACCCTCTGGGCCTTCGACGCCGCGGCGGCGAGCTCCGCGTCCGCCGCTTTCTGCGCGCGACGCTCGCGGGCGGCCAGCCAAGCTCCCAGGACGAACCGGTCCTGGATGTCACCGAGGCGCGTCTGGATCCCTCGCCACCGCCGGGCGACGCCGGAATCGGTCGCGTCGAACAGGTCGGAAAGCTCCGCGGCGTAGCGCAAGCGGCGCGCCGACCGGCGCGCCCGATGCATCGACTCGGGAAGAGGCCTGCGGCGCGCCTCCACGAGGGAGGCTTTGATCGCTTCTTCCTCGATCCGTCGCAGCGCCGCCAGTCGCGTCATGAAAACCTCGCGGTCCACCCGTGTCGAACCGGCCAGGCCGGCCAGGTCCCGGCGAAGCCGGGCCAGATCGGCGTCGAGGAGATCCTCGCGCGCCAGCACCCGGACTCGCGACCGAGACCGGCGCAGCGAGCGGCGAAGCCTGCCGTTGTCCGGGTGGACGACCGCCGGCAACGAGTCCAGCAGCTCGAGAGCGACGTCCAGATCGCGACCTCGCCCCGCCGTCCGCGCGAGCAAGCGCAGCGACTTGTCCGCGCGGCGAGCACGCCTCCCGTCCGGGTTTCCGGCGAGGAGGCTCAAGGCCGAGCGCAACCGCCGGGCAGCCACCCTCAGGCCGTGCACCGCCTCCACGTCCCCGACGAGCGCCTTCGGATAGACCCGAAACAACTCCCGCGTCCGCCGCAGCAAGAGACGACGGGCGCCTGGGCCGGCGGGTACGACGGCGGGCTCGACCGATTCCATGCTCGTTGTCCTTCGACGGGCGTACCGTGCGCTTCGCCGCTAGTCTAGGCCCTTCGGATGGCCGCCCGCTACGCCAATCTGGACCCCAGACACGCGCCGCACGGTTGGCGCGAGGTTTTCCGTTGGGGCGTCCTCGACCGTCTGACGGGCCGGCGGCGCCGGTCCGCCGCGGGGCCGCCGGCCCCACGCGTTGCCCCCGATCGCGCGGCGATCGGAAGTCTCGAGGCACGGGGGCGCCTCACCTGGATCGGCCACTCGTCGTTCCTGGCGACCCTGGGTCGGGCCTCGATCGTCATCGATCCGGTGTTCTCCAAGCGGATCGCCCGCTTCATACCGCGGCACGGTGAAGCGGGCCTCTCCGCATCGGACCTCCCCCCGCTGACCGCGGTGCTCGTCTCGCACAACCACTACGATCACCTCGACGCTCCGTCCGTGCTCGCGCTATCCCGCGATCTTCCCGTAGTCACGGCCGCAGGATTGGGCGAGTGGTTCCGCCGGCGCGGCTTCTCACGCGTGACCGAGATGCGCTGGTGGGAACGAACGTCGCTCGGCCCCCTGTCCATCAGCTTCGTTCCCGCGAGGCACTGGTCGCGGCGCCGGCTCGTCGACGTCAACAGGAGCTGGTGGGGCGGCTTCGTCGTCGAGGCGGGCGGAACCACGCTCTATCACGCCGGGGACACCGCGTGGTTCGACGGCTTCCGGGAGATCGCCGCTCGATTTCCGGCGATCGACCTGGCGCTCCTGCCGGTCGGCGGCTACGCCCCGGCATGGTTCATGGAGCAGAACCACATGAACCCGGAGCAGGCCCTCGAAGCGCTCGAGCTGCTCGGCGCCCGCGCGATGACGCCGATGCATTGGGGGGCGTTCCAACTGACCGACGAGGCTCTGCTCGAGCCGATCGAGCGCTTGCGCCGCGCGTGGGAGCTCCGATCCCCGGCCGCTCGGCTCCGTGTGCTGGCGGTCGGAGAGACGATCACGATCCTCTAGCCGCGGCGACCCCAGCGTCCGCCGGAGGAGGGGTTTTCCAGCGCCGGTGCATCCAGAGCCAAAGCTCCGGCCGCTCCCGGATGCGCGCCTCGAGGAGAGCGGTCGTCTCCGCGGTGATCCGCTTCACGTCGGTGTCCCGATCGCCGGTGAGCGCTGGAAATCTCAGCCGGTCGTAGACGATCCGCCAAGCGCCGCGGCGTTCGGGATACGAGAACGCGGAGACGACGGCCGCCCCCGTGCGGACGTGCATCGTGCCGACCGTCGGAATCGTCGAGGCGAGCCGGCCGAAGAATGGAACGAAGATGCCGGAGCCCCGGGCGTCCTGGTCGATCATCACCGCAACGCTCAGGCCGGACGCCAAGGCGCGCAGCGACGCGCGCACGCCCCCTTCCTTGGGTGCGACGATGTTCCCCGAACGGGCGCGAACCTTCGCCAGCATCGCCTCGACCCTGGGGTTGTCCATCGTCTTCGTGATGCCGACGATCGGGTAGCCGCGGAGTGCCTGCATGTAGCAGGTCATCTCCCAGTGTCCGAAATGGGCGAGCACGAGGAGGACGCCCTTCCCCTCGGCGTGCGCGGCCTCGAGCGCTTCGAACCCCTCATACCGGATGCGGCCATCCACGTCGTCGAGGCTCAAGCGGTGAAAGGCCGCGGCATCCGCGGTGATCCGTCCGTAGTGATGCCAGCACGCCCGCACGATCCGCCGGCGTGCGTCGGGCGAGAGCGACGCCCCGAAAGCGGTTTCGAGGTTCCGGAGCGCGACGCGGGTGTGCTTCCGGTCGAGGCGGAACGCCAGCTCGCCGGCGCCGGTGCCCAAGGCGGCCAGCCAGCTGCGCGGGAGCGACTGCCCGAAAGCGAGGAGGGTTGCCGCCGCGGCCGTCTCGACTCCCGATCGAACGCGACGCGCGAAGCTCGTGGCTATTGACTCGGGAGGGAAGGAGACGGCGATCTGCTGCTTCCGCCCCCTCCGCCGCTCGCGGCGAGCCCGACGACGAGCAGCGACCCCAGGACGATGCCGATGATCGGGCCCGGCTTCTTGTACCACGGGACCGCGCCCTTCTTTTTTTCCTTCTCGTCCTTCGGTGCGGCGGTCGCGGGCGCCGCGGGAGCAGGAGCCTGAGTGAACCTCACGTTCAAGCGCGTGGTGCCCGCGGTGAGGACGTTGACTGCGGGAACGTCCTGGACCGGCAGCTTCGTCACGCCGTCGCTCGCGATGACGCCTGTGAGCTTGTACTTGCCCCCCACCGGCACCTGCGTGGAATAGTTCCCCTGCGCATCGGTCGGGCCGCTCGTGAACTCTTGCCCGCTCGCGACGTCGCGCACGACGACCTTGAATCCCGACGCCGGCTGGCCTGAGGGATCGAGGACCACACCCGCGATCGCCGCCGTCTCCCCTTGGGCGAGCACGGCCGGCGCGCCGCCTGCGATCAGCAAGAAAGAGAGAACGACGGCGAGCGACCGTCGGACGTGCCGGCAGACGAGATCGACGACGCGCATGAAGGCTTCCTCCCGACGAGCGGCCCCGTGTGGCGTGCCGCGATTCTCGCCGGGTCGTCCGCGGCATGTCAAGACGAGGCCCGCGATCTCCAATTTCCCGAGGGAATCGGGCGAGCGCCTTCACGCGATCCGGCATACACGTAAGTCCACGCCCGCACCTCGCCCGCCGCAACGGTCCGGACGCGCACGACGGCTCGGCGATAGATCGAGCCGGCGGCGCCGAACCCGCGGAACGTCTCGATCTCGTCGAGCTCTGCGAAGACCGCATCGTGATCCGCCGCGCGGTAGATCTCGCCGACGACCTCCCCCGCGGCACCGTCGAGGACGAGCCCCGGGTACGGTCCGAGGTCGAGGAGAGAGCCGGGGGTGGTCGCTGCCTCCCCGCCCTCGACTCGGTGGCGGACCAGCACCGGGTGACGCTCCTCCCCGCGCAACAGCGTTCCGTAGACGAAGAGCTGATCGACAGGTCCGCCGGGGGATCGCCCCGACGCCGCTTCCTGGAGATCCAGGCTCGAGAGCCCGTGCTCATCGTATCCGGCGCGCACGGCATCGAGATAGCTCGGCGCCGGTGGGACGAAGCTCTCGCGCAGGCTCGGCTCCACCTCGAACGTGATGGCGCGGTGCTCGCCGCCGTCGTCGGTCAAGGCGCTCGTCTCGATCCTGCGGTAGAGATGCCCCTCACCCTCCTTGGCGTCGAGCGTCGCCCAGGCATTCTCCGACGCAGCGCGGAAGAGCACTCCCGGGACCGTGCACCCTCCCGCCGGTGGAACGTCGAGCACGCCCCCCGGCGGGTCGACGAGCGGTGCGTAAACGCGAGCCTCCTGTCGGGAAGAAAGGCCCGGGCAACCTTCGTCAGGCCGGGATCGGCGTGGCCCCGTTCCCGGCACCAGCGCGCGAGATCGGCGGTCGAGAGGTTGGAGCCGTAGCCGAAGTAGAGCATGGCCGCGCATCGTAGAGGATTCGCTAGAGACCGTCGCGCGTGCTGATCGCGAGAGCGAGCAGGGCGTCGAACACCCGCTTCGCGTCGGGCCGTCGTGGCGGGCCGGCGCCTGCGTCCGCGACGCTGGCTTGACGCCGGGCGAACCGGTCGATGACGTCGTACAGCCCATCCGCGCCGAGGGCCTTCCGCGACCGGGTGAGGCGCGCGGCCGCGTGCGCCGCGGCATCTCCCGTGATGCGGGTGTAGGCGTTGATCGTCGATGAGCGCATCGCCAGATCGGCCAGCACGCGCCGCATCGGCCGGCCGGTCAGACGGGCGGCGCGGCGCGCGAGAGCGAGGTACGCGGATTGGAGCTCGCGCGCTCGACTGCGCTTCCACGGGGTCGGGCGCCGGTCGCGGCGGGAGGCGTACGAGGAAGCCGCGAGCGAGAGCACGACGGACGGAGGCAGGAGCTTCGGGTCGCGGGCGTAGATCCGCGGAAGCTCCCGCAGGAGGTCCCGCGTCGAGTAGACCGCGTCCCACGTGATCCCGTCCGGGACCGGGACGCGACCTCGGGCGGAGCGCGCGGTCTCGAACCAGCGATGGGCCCGATCGAACCTCTTGACGAGCGGCCGGGCGCGCTGGAGCAGCAAGCTCTCCGCCCTTCGGTCGAATCCGATGTGCCGCAACAGAAGGCGGTCTCGCGTCTCCACGAACTCAGCGTCGAAGACCTTGACGACCGGGTCTCGGACGAACGCCGCGAGCGGTCTGCGCCTGCCTTCGATCAGGGCATCCGCGATCTGCGCGAAGCATTGCACGATCGTGCGAGCCTTCAGCCGCTGTTCGGGAATCGTCGTCGACCAGCGCGGGCCGTCGTCGAACCGGTACTCGCGGTGATACAGGCCGAATTGCCGAACCGACCCGTAATCCACGATCCCGCCGTTGAGGAGGACGTTGTCACCGTCCCAATCGAGCCAGCAAAAAACGTACTCCCGCTCGAACGTCGCCGCGACGCGCCCGAACGCGCGTGCGGTGGCCTCCGCGAAGGCCCGGTACCCCTCGGCCGCGGAGCGCGCCGCCGGAAGGGTGCCGTTGGCGCGCTCGCGGGCGATCGCGTAATCGACCGCGGCCCGGAGGCGCGGAAGGTCGTTCTGCTTCAGCGGCGCGAACAGGTGCGAGGGGCGAAGCAGGTTCCGCGCGGCGCGGACGTTGATCGCGAAACCATTCGGAAGCGCGATCACGGCGAGCACCCGTTCGGTCGCGATCCCGTTCCGCTGAAAGACCTCGCTCATCACGGCGGCCGACAGCCCTTCCTCGACCGACGCCGTACCGCAGCCGTAAGAGGCTCTGCGACTGCCGGTCTTGTAGAAGCGCTTGGTCAGCGCCGTCGCGGGGCACAGGCGGGTCACTCCCGTGCCGCAGCTCGACACGTCCCAGCTCGCGCCGCCGTGCCGCCACGTCCCGTTCCAAACGCTGCGTCCGTCCCCCGATGTCTCGCCGCGGCGATCGGGATGCTGGAGCTGGAGGTAGCGAGTGGCCATGTAGGGGTGGGGAAGACGATCGCGCGTCGAAACGCGTACGCCGTGAGCGAGGTCGTACTCGTTGACGATCACGAGAGAGAACGCCTCGAGGATCGCCTTTCGCAGCGCCGGGACCATCGCGTCGGGATGCGCGGCCGGGATCAACCCCATCTCGCGGGCCAGCCCGAAATTGAAGAACGCGACCTGACCGTCGCGGCGGCGGCGGGCCCTGTAGTCGACGTAGCCTCCCGGGACTGCGCCGCGGTACGGATGGCGGCCGTCCAAGCGCCGGAACCCGGCATAAGGATCGCGAGCTCTGAAGAGCGCTGCAGCCGTCGGCATACCGAGCAAGAACGTAGGGTCCGCCGTCGCTCCGAGGCAAATCTGCACCGATCGTGACACCATGACCCTTGCGGCGGAGGTCGATCGGTCGTGGGCGAGCAAGCCAACAACCCGCAGTACGAGCAAATGGCCGACGAGTCGATGGTCCGCAACCTCGCGCGCCAGGCCGAGGCGATCTGGCCGCAGGAGCGGGAGATCTTTCATGGCTACCGGCTGACGGGCGCCTTCGACGCTCTGGATGTCGGCTGCGGGACGGGCGAGATCACCTCGCGCCTCGCCGATCTCTATCCCCAGGCGAAGCTCGTGGGGGTCGATCTGATCGAGGCCCATCTCGAGATCGCGCGAGCCCGGACGGCGCCGCTCGGAGAGCGCGTCTCCTTCCGAGCAGCCGACGCTTTCGCCCTCCCGTTCGATGCCGGAGCGTTCGATCTGGTCGTGTGCCGCCACATGCTCCAGGCCGTCCCGCGGCCCGAGGAGGCGATGGCGGAGATGGTGAGGGTTCTCAAGCCGGGAGGGCGCATCCATCTGCTCGTCGAGGACTACGGCATGATCCACATGCACCCGACGCGCCTCGACGTCGACCGGTTCTGGGCGGTCGGCCCGCCGGCGTACGGAGCCTCCGTGGGCACCGATCTCCACATCGGCCGGACCGCCTACGGCCGGATCCGGTCGCTGCCGGTCGAAGAGATCGCCCTGCACTACGTCATCGTGGACACGATCCGCGTCCCGCGCGCGATCTTCGCGGGGATCTGGGAGGCGTGGCGCGACGGCTACGTCGACCCGATCGGGGAGCACACGCCGTTCACGAGGGACGAAGCCCGCGCGCTTTTCGAAGACATGATCGCCTGCATCAAGAACCCGGTGGGCTATGCCGTCTGGCACGTGCCGATCCTCTCGGCGCGAAAGCACGGCGGTTGATCGCCCTGGTCCTCGCGGGCGCTCTCGCAGCGTCCTCGCAGGTCAGAGACGCCGAGCGCGCCTTCCTCGCGTTCCGGGACGCGGAAGACCGCGCGCGCTCGCGTCCGTCGGCACATCGCGAAGAAAAGAAGCGTGCGAAGGCGCTGCGGGCGATCGAGTGCCTCGACCGTCTCGATCCGGCGGGCCTTTCGGAAGACGATCGACGTGCGGTGACGGCCATGCGCGCGGCGCTCACTCCCGAGCCCCTCGACGAGGACTCGCTGACGAAATCGATCTACGAGGCCTTCGGCCGCGCGGCCGAGGCGATTCCGTTCGACGGAGAGACGATCGATCGCCTGACCGTGCTCTCGCGATTGGCGATTGAGCCCGACGGGGAGCGACGCCGGCGTCTTTTCCTGACCCTCGAGCCAACGTGGCGGACGGTCGCCGGACGACCGGGAGAGAGCACTCCCTACGCCGAGCTGGTGAAGCGCCGGCTCTCCGCCTGGTCGAAACGAGGTGACGGGACGCCCTTCGATCGAAAGGCTCGAGAATGGGGCCTCGCTCCGAGCGAAGTCGAGGCGTGGCTCACCCGCCTGCTCGAGGTGTGGCGCGACACGCTCCCGAGCGACGCTCCGGTCGTCGAGCCTTGGGATTGGTTCTATGCCAACGGCGCGGCCAGCCGCGAGGCCGACCGGCGACTTCCGCTTCCTAAGATCGTCGACGCGGCGGTGCGCTACTACGAGGAGCTCGGCGCTGCGCCTGGGCAAATCGGCGTCGAGCTCGATCTGGCCCCTCGCCGCGGCAAGGACCCTGTCGCCTCGACCGACTTCCTCCGGCATGGTCGCTACGAGAACGGTTCGTGGCGCCGTGGGGCGTATCGGGTCTCGGCGTCCTACCGTGAGGGAGGGCTCGGAAACCTCTACGAGCTCATGCACGAGCTGGGACATGCGGCGCACATCGCGGCGATCCGGACGCGTCCCCCTTTTTGCGACTGGCCGGACAGCGACGTCCTCTCCGAGGCGCTCGCCGACATGCTGGGACTCTCGGCCTACGACCCGGCGTGGCAGCGCCGCCATCTCGGGGTCAAAGCGCCCGTCGGCGATGCGCTGCGGTCGCGTCTTGCCGATTCGATCCTCGACGTCGCGTGGGCGCTCCTCGAGATTCGGGCGCACCGGGACGCCGGTGCCGATCCCAGCGCTCTGTGGGCGGAGCTCACGTCGCAATACCTCGGCATCGCGGCGCACCCGGAGCTTCCGTGGTGGGCGATGCGCGGGCAGCTGATCGACTCGCCGGGGTACATGTCCAACTACGCGCTTGGCGCGGTCGTCGGCGAGGCACTTCGCGCTCGCGTCCGGGAGGTGCGCGGGGCGGACGCCTTCGAGGCGCCGGCCCCGTCTCTCTACGCCTGGCTCTCCGAGCGGCTGTACCGGTTCGGCCTCGAGCGTCCGTCGCGCGTCGTCGTTCTCGACTTTCTGGGAAGGCCGCTCACGCCGGAACCCCTGGAGAAACTGATCGCGGAGGCGCACCGGCGGCCCTGAGTACGATTTCGGTCGTGGCGGAGCGACGGGATCCGGCGTACAGGAGGAGACGAGGGCCGCTCGGGTCTGGCCCTCGGGAGGCCGTCATGCGCCGGTCCTTCGCACGTGGACGCTGGGGCGCGATCGCGGCTGCGCTCGTGCTCGCCGGCAGCTCGTTCGCGGGAACGCGGATCACCGTCAGCCTGGCGGGCCGCGACGACACGCTGCCGAAACTGGGTCTGCCGGGCATCGAAGTGCACGTGCACGCCTTCTCCCCGGACGGCGGCGCGGCGGTGCGAGGCGAGCTGGCACGCGAGCTGGCGCATCAAGTGCACACGCGTCGCCTCGACGCGGGAGAGTCCGGAGACTACGACCTCGAGGTCAACGTGGAGCCTCAGCGGATCGACGGAGGCACCGCGTCGATCCCGTTCGAGGCGGTTCTCGTGTCCGCGAACCGCGAGCCCCTCTGGCGCATCACCGGCCGCGCCGAGGTGGGCGGCCAGCCGGTCGATGCCGCGGTGTTCGCGGGGATCGGTCGTAACGTGATCTCGGCTCTCATCCACGACGGATGGGTGATCCAGCGCTACGATCCCGACGACCCCCCGCCGCCGGCCCCGACCCTTCGCATCGGGGGCTGATCCCGCCAGGGAGCCTCTCTCAGTACCTGTAGTGGTCCGGCTTGTACGGCCCGTTGACCGGAACGCCGAGATACGCGGCCTGCTCGTCGGTCAGCTGAGTCAGCTTGACGCCGAGATGCGCGAGGTGCAGGCGCGCGACCTCCTCGTCGAGCGCTTTCGGAAGCACGTACACCTTCTTCTCGTACTTGTCGTTGTGGAGGTGCAGCTCGAGCTGAGCCAAGACCTGGTTGGTGAACGACGCGGACATGACGAAGCTCGGGTGGCCGGTCGCGCAGCCGAGATTGAGGAGGCGCCCCTCGGCCAGCACAAGGATCGAGTGACCGTCGGGGAAGACCCACTCGTCGTACTGCGGCTTGATGTTGACCCTCTTGATCCCGGGCACCTTCTTCAGGCCAGCCATGTCGATCTCGTTGTCGAAGTGGCCGATGTTCCCCACGATCGCCTTGTCCTTCATCCTGGCCATGTGCGCCGCGGTGATGATCGACTTGTTGCCGGTCGCCGTGATGAAGACGTCCGCCGTGGCGACGAAATCCTCGAGGGTCGCCACCTGGTACCCCTCCATCGCCGCCTGGAGCGCGCAGATCGGATCGATCTCGGCGACGACGACCCGGCAGCCCTGGCCCTTCAAGGCCTGCGCGCAGCCCTTTCCGACCTCGCCGAAGCCGAACACGACGGCCACCTTGCCCCCGAGCATGACGTCGGTCGCACGGGCGAGGCCGTCGGGGAGGGAGTGGCGGCACCCGTAGATGTTGTCGAATTTGCTCTTGGTGACCGAATCGTTGACGTTGATCGCGGGGAACAGCAGCGTGCCCGATTCCATCATTTGATAGAGCCTGTGAACGCCCGTCGTCGTCTCCTCGCTGACCCCGCGCAGATCCTTCGCGACGCTGCGCCACCGGCTCGGGCTCTTCGCCATCTCCTTGCGGACGAGGTCGAGGATCACCCCCCATTCCTCGGGGTCGGCCGCCGCGTCGAACGCCGGCACGCTTCCCTTCGTCTCGAACTCGACGCCCTTGTGGACGAGCAGCGTCGCATCGCCCCCGTCGTCGACGAGCAGCGTCGGGCCGCCGCCGTAGGGCCACTGCAGCGCCTCGCTGGTGCACCACCAGTACTCTTCGAGGGTCTCACCCTTCCACGCGAAGACGGGAATCCCGCGCGGGTCCTTGGCGGTGCCCCCGGTCTCCGGGCGCCCGACGACGACCGCGGCCGCGGCGTGATCCTGCGTCGAGAAGATGTTGCACGACACCCAGCGCACGTCGGCGCCCAGATCCGCGAGCGTCTCGATCAGCACGGCCGTCTGCACGGTCATGTGAAGGGATCCCATGATGCGCGCTCCGGCGAGCGGCTTCGCCGCGGCGTGCTTGCGACGGACGGCCATCAGGCCCGGCATCTCGTGCTCGGCGAGCCGGATCTCCTTGCGGCCGAGCTCGGCGAGCGAGAGGTCGGCGACCTTGAACGGGGGGCGCTTCGCCTTGACGGCGGCGTCGAAGGGGTGGATCGAATCGGCCACGGTGCGGCTCATCGGGATCTCCTTACGGCGGGCTGCGGTTGACGTGAGGCCGCTGCGGGCTTGATCGCGCGGGCGGCGAAGAGCGCGGGCCCCTTGGCTTTGGGGTCCGCGGGAAGGGGAAGAGTGCGAGCGTGACCGAGTCCGGCGCCGCGCAGGGTTCGCAAGACGTCCTCCTCGGCGAAGCCGAGCCAGAGATGCCCCATCTGCGCGCGGTACTCGTCCCGGTCGTGGGGGAGCATGTCGACGATGAGCAGCCGCCCGCCCGGTTTCAGAGCCCGCCCGGCTTCGGCGACCGCGCGCGGCGGATCGGCGACGTGGTGCAGGACGAGGAACATCATCGCGGCGTCGAGCGCGCCGTCGTCGACCGGTAGGGCCTCGAGGGTCCCGGCACGCAGGTCGACGTTCTTCCGCCCGGCGAGCCGTTTCTTCGCCGCCTTGAGCATCGACGGCGAGGTGTCGACGCCGATCACCTGGCCGACGAAGGGCGCCAGGACGTCGGCCACCTGGCCGGTGCCGCAGCCGAGATCGGCGACGACGGCGTCTTCGTCGAGAAGCCCCAGCAGGGCGGGGAGGAAGAACCTTCGCCCGAACAGGTCGTCGCGCAGCCGATCCCAGCTGGACGCGCCCGCTCGGAAGAACTCCTCCGAGCGCGATCGGCGCGACGCGAGCACCTGCTCGAGCCTGCGCTCGTCCAGAGCGGCCTGAAGGCTCGCGGCTGTCTCCTTTCTGACGAGAAGCCACAGGGACCGGAGCGGCGCATCGAGCTTCCCCGCGGCGACCGCGTACCGGCGGTTCGTCCCGTCCGCGCGCGAGGTCAGCCATCCGCCGTCGGCGAGGGCCTTGAGGTGCCGGCTGACCGTGGACTGCGGCGCCTGGACGACGCTGCAGAGCTCGCCGACGGTCAGCTCGCCCCTCTCGAGGACGAGCAGGAGCCGCCCGCGCATCGCGTCGCCCAGCACCGGCATCTGGCCGATCAGGGTCGAGGTCTTCGCCATCAAATCCATCCGTCCATGCGGATAGAAGGTTAAATGATTCTCGGAGTTTGTCAAGGGCGCTAAGATGCCCCCATGCCGTCGGCCCTGATCGTCCTGGCCCTCGCCCTTTTTCCGGGGGGGAAATTCAACGCCTATTTCACCCCGGCGTTCACCGACGCGGCCTACCAGAAGGAGGCCGCGGCCAAGGTCCTGAAGGCCTGGAAGCCGGTCGCGGGCGCGCCGGTCGGAAAGAAGACCGTCCTGATCGCGGAGATCGCCCAGGACGGCAAGCTGGCCGGCCTGCGCGACAACATGCTCACGGGTTACAAGCCGTGGGACGACGCCGCAATCGCGGCAGTCAAGAAAGCCGCCCCTTTCGCCCCTCTGCCGAAGTCGTGGGAGTTTCCGACGATGGAGGTGCACTTCCACTTCGAGGTCGCCTCGAAGTGACGGACGCGGGCTAGATCGACGCGACGAATTTGACGGGGGCCGGCGTGTCGGCCCACTCGATCTTCTTCACCGCCGCGTTCACGACGAAGACCCGGGCGTTGTTCCCGGCCTTGTCGACCGGAATCACGAAGAACCCCGGCTTGTCCTTGCTGTAGCCTGCGGTGAACCCGGCGAGCAGCTCTCCGTCGGCGAACGTCACGACGATCTTCCGGCCCTGCCCCTTGGCGCCGGCGATGTTCCGGTCGTCGACGTGCTTCGGGTCCCCCTCGAAGGTGTGAACGAAGAAGACCGCCTTCAAGGCGCCGATCGGGATCGTGATCGCCCGGGCTTGGGGCTCCCCCCAAACCGACAGGTGGAAGTTCGATTTCTGGGCGGCGAAATCCTGCGTCGTGCCTTTGAGCACGCGGCCATCCAGGAACCGCGCGACCACCGCCGAGCCGCTCATCCTCATGGCGTCCATCCCGACGTCAAAGTTAGGGCCGCCGCTCGAGGCCGGCAAGCGTTTTGGATAGGTTTTTACTGATCTTTTTCGTATGTTCCGAGCGCGCGGCGTTAAGCCTCTGAAGCCTGCCGGGGATGAACGGGCCGCTTTCGGCTCAGCCCGCTTTCTGGATTTCGGGAACGTCGACGATGCGGACTCCGGCGACCGGCCCGGATTCGACGGCGCGGACGAGCGCCGCGATCATCGACCGACTCTTGACGAGGCCCAGGCGCTTCGCCCCGTCGCGCGTGGCGGGAACCGCGCGGAAGAGAGCGTAGAACGGGATGAGAGCGTAGGGCCACCGAGGTGCTCTGCGCGCGCTCTCATCGCGGCCTCGCACGTTGCACGGATCGATGCGAGGTCGACGCGGAGGAATTCCGCCGCCTTCGCCGGCGAGGGGTGGGGCGTTCCGACGAGGTGGACGATCGTCGACCCTCCGGGAATCGCGGCGGCGAAGGTCGTGGCGTCGAGCGCGTTCCCCAGAACCGCCTTCGCGCCCGACGGCAGCTTTCCGACAGAGCCCGCCCGAGCGAGGGCGTGAACCTCGCGGCCCCTCGCGATCAGCCGCTCGAGGAGCAGCCTCCCCAGATAGCCCGTGCCTCCGGTGACGAAGACGACGCTCACGAGTCCGCCGGGGGCTCCCTGCGAAGCGCCACGTTGTCGAGGATCTCGAGGCCGGGTCGTTCCCTTCGAGCGGCGGCGACCAAGGCGGAAGCGACCTGGCGAGCCTGCACGGGCTTCCAAGGGGAAGGGAGGAGAAACGCGACGCGCTTCATCACCTGCTCGCCGAGGCGCGGTTCGTCCCGGTCACCCAACAGCAGGGAGGGGCGAGCGATCGTCACGGATGCGAACCCGACGGCGCCGATCGCCTCTTCCAGCTCGCCCTTGACCCGGTTGTAGAAGAGGCGCGAGCGCGCGGAAGCGCCGACGGCACTGACGAGGAGAAAGTGCCGCGCTCCTTCTCGGTGGGCGAGCCGCGCGATCTCGAACGGGTAGTCGAAATCGACGTGACGGAACGCATCCTGGGAGCCCGCGTTGCGGATCGTCGACCCCAGCGCGCAGAAGACCTGGTCGACGCGGAACCCATCCCGCTGCGCGCCCAGGGCTTCGAAGTCCGCCACGATCTCTCGCACCTTGGGATCGCGAACCGGGCGGTCGAAGGCCCGGCGCACGAGCACGCGAATCTCGGAGACGCCGCCGTCGGCGGTGAGCGCCCGCACGATGTCCCGCCCGACGAGGCCGGTCGCGCCGGCCACGAGAGCGCTACGGGGCACGGAGCTCCCTCGCGTACCTCTCCTCGACGACGTCGACGCCCCAACGGCGGCCCGGCCTCTCCTCGACGCGCTGGAACCCGGCGTCACGGTAGAGTCGGGCGGCCGCCGAAAGCGCGCCGACCGTCCAGAGGGTCACCGACGAGTATCCGGATGCACGAGAGAAATCCAGCGCGAGCTGGAGAAGCGTGCTCCCGAGCCCGCGGCCGCGAGAGCGGGGATCGACGAGGAACCAGCGCAGTCGGGCTTCCTTCTCCGAGGCCGCGACGATCGCGACGCAGCCGACGATCCGGCCGCCCTCCTCGGCGATCCAGATCCGCTCCCTCGACGAGCCCTCGCGCGCGAACGCCGCGAGGGGATGGGCGACGTAGTCGGCGAAGGTCTCGTCGAACCCGAATTCCCGTGCGTAGAGATCTCCGTGCAGGCGCACGATCGCCTCGACGTCGCCGGGCCCGAGCGCGGTGCGGATGGCGATGGCGCGGATCAAGGCTGGGCGCTCGAGCAGTTCCGATCGCGGGCGCACAGGACGAAGCTCTCGACGGCCGAACGGTCGGCGTCCGTCAGGCTGCGGATCGATTTCACGCGGCCGAGGAGCGAATCGTACTGCGGATTCGTCAGCCGCCCGTACCACGGCTCCTCCGTCAGATTGAACACCTCCAGGGCCCGGGGAATGCTGGTCGGGAGGTTGGGGAGATGGCAACGCCCGCAGTGCTGCGCCAGGATCCCCCGCGTCGGCTCGGCCCAGTGGTTCACCGACGACGCCGATGGAGCGGGGGAAGCAGCCTGAACGGGCGCGGGCTCGTCCGCTCGATCGGAGGCCGCCATCGCGAAGAGCTTGAGCAGCAGGATGATCAACACGGGGACCTCAGCTCGGCGAGGTCCATGGTACTCCGGCCGGAGGTTATGGGCCGCCCGCAGGTCCGAAGAAGCGGATCATCGCGTAGCTGGCGCCCGAGGTCATCAGCGCCGTCGCGAGACCGATCCAGAAGGGGCGCAAGCCGATCCTGCGCATGGCGTCGACCCGCGTACCGAGGCCGACGCCGGCGAGCGCGACCAAGATGAGAAACTTGGCCGCGGTCTGAGCGTCCGCGACCAGATCGCGGCCGACGAGCTTCGAGCCCCACGCGACGACGCCCACCGTGTTGAGGAGGCACATCCCGAGGAACCCGAGCACGAACGATGGGACCGACTGCTTGAGCCGCTGTGCGAGCGAGCCCGCGGCCCCCTTGCCGCCGCGGGCGTAGATCAGTCCCATGACGATGATCACCGCACCCATCATCGTGTTGCGCGTCAGCTTGACGACGGTCGCCACCTTTCCCGCGCCGGCGGAATAGGCAAAGCCGGTCGCGACGACCTGCGAGGTGTCGTTGACCGCGGTTCCCGCCCACGTTCCGAACGCCGCGTCCGTCATGCCGAGCGCGTGACCCAAGACCGGGTAGGCGAACACGGCGAGCGTGCCGAACAGCGTGTTCGTCGCGATGGCGAACGACGTCTCCTCGTCTTTCGCGCCGATCACCGGAGACACCGCCGAGATCGCCGTATTCCCGCAGACCGCGGTGCCGACGCCGATCAGGGTGGCCAGCCTTCCAGGAACCTCGACCAGCTTTCCGAGTACGTGCGCCGTGATCAGCGCGAGCGTCATCAGGCCGACGACCATGAGGAGCGCACGTCCGCCGATCGACATCGCGGCCGCGAACGAGAACGTCGCTCCCAGCAGCACGATCGCGCCGCGCAGGAGCGTGCGGAACGCGAACGTGATTCCCGGCTGCGCGAACTTCGGGATGCGGAGCACGTTGCCGACGACGAGCCCGAAGACGACGGCGAAGATCACCTCTCCGACCAGCTTTCCCGTGGCCGGCGGAACGCGCGCGTGCGCGTAGCGCGCGACGATCGCGACCGCGAGGACGAGAGCCAGGCCGGGGAGGACCGAGAGCGGGGTGGGGGATTTCAAAGAAGGGTGTGCGAGGGGATCAGTCGTCGTAGCCGAGCTTTTTCAGCCGTCTCGTCCAGGTCCCGTCTCCCTGAGGCTCGAACACGCTGCACTTCTCCATCTCGCCGCCGTAGATGTGGAGTGTCACGGAGGGGCGGTCGAGAAGAGCGTTCGAGAGCACGTGGTACTCGTACGGAGGGATCAACGCCCCCGACGAGCCGACGCCCGCGCGGACCTCTTCGACCTGCGTGAACCGGTAGCGCTCGCCGACGGTTTCGACCAGGTCGAACCGGGTGACGTTCATCTGCCCGGCGACGACGCCTTCGACGCACCACATCCCCGCGTGGTCGTGAAGACCGGTCGTCTGTCCCGGCGCCCAGGTCATGACCACCGCGGAGTAGCCGAGCTCCTCGTTCCGAAACAGGAGGCGGCGGGCGTAATGCTCCTTGAGAGGGCGCACGAACGGCCCCGGTATGTCGAGGTCGTTCGCGCGGATCAGATCGCACAGCGCGGTCTTCACGTGGCTCGTGATCGTGTGGACCTCGCCCATCTTCACCGACTCGTCGAGCCGGTCGATCAGGTGCTGGACCGTTTGGCGAGAGGCTTGCCGCATCGGGGTGCTCCGAGCTCAAGGTGCCCCAGATGCCCCGGGCCGTCAAGGATCAAAATCGCGCCCGGGAGTGGGACGCGCTAGACTCTCCGGGCACGAACATCGTCCGGCGGCGAACCGCCGCTCGAAGGAGTCCCTGATGAAGATCCTCCGCCTCTCGCTCGTCCTCGTTGCCGTCGTCGCCGTTGCTGGCTTGGCCTTGGCCGGCGAAGAGGCGAAGACGGTGACCGTCACCGGGAAGATGGTCTGCGCCAAATGCACGCTCGGCAAGGAAGACGCGAAGGGCTGCCAGAACGTCATCATCGCCGAAGCCGACGGCAAGACGACCGAGTACTACCTGGCGAAGAACGCTCTGGCCGAAGAGTTCGGCCATGTCTGCAAAGCGGAGAAGAACGTCATCGCCACGGGAACGGTGAGCGAGAAGGACGGGCACACCTGGCTGACCGCGACCAAGCTGGATCAAGCGAAGAGCTAACGGGCTGATTGAAAAGGGGACACTCCCCTTTTTGGGGAGTGTCCCTTTTTTACGATCGTGTGAGCTTCCTGTACTTGATCCGATGCGGCTGATCGGCCTCGGCGCCGAGGCGGCGTTTCCTGTCGGCCTCGTACTCCTGATAGTTCCCCTCGAACCACACGACGCGGCTGTCGCCTTCGAACGCAAGGATGTGGGTGGCGATGCGGTCCAGGAACCATCGGTCATGGCTGATGATCACGGCGCAGCCGGCGAAGCCGAGGATCGCTTCCTCGAGCGCTCGGAGCGTATCGACGTCGAGGTCGTTCGTCGGCTCGTCGAGCAGGAGCACGTTTCCGCCACTCTTGAACATGCGCGCCATGTGAACGCGATTGCGCTCACCGCCTGACAGATCGCGGACCAGCTTCTGCTGATCGGACCCCTTGAAATTGAACCAGGACACGTACGCGCGGCTGGGCACCTCGCGCTTCCCCAACGGGATGAGGTCGTTCCCCTCCGAGATCGCCTCCCAGACGCTCCTCTCTCCCTTCAGCACCTCACGGCTCTGGTCGACGTAGGAGAGGCGCACGGTCTCGCCGATGCGCAAGGTCCCGCCGTCGGGCTTCTCCTGGCCGACGATCATGCGAAAGAGCGTGGTCTTGCCGGCTCCGTTCGGACCGATCACGCCGACGACACCGCCCGGGGGCAGGCTGAAGGACAGGTCCTCCATCAGGAGGTTGTCGCCGTACCCCTTGCGCACGCCCGTCGCTTCGACGACGACGTCTCCCAGACGCGGTCCCGGGGGGATGTACAGCTCGTCCAGCTGGTCGGCGCGCTTCTCGGTCTCTTGGCGTAGGAGGTCTTCGTAGGCGGTGATGCGGGCCTTGCTCTTGGCGTGGCGCGCGCGCGGCGCCATCCGGACCCACTCGAGCTCGTGCTCGAGCGTCTTCTGCCGCGCCGAGCTCGCCTGTTCTTCCTGCGCGAGCCGGCGCTGCTTCTGCTCGAGCCAAGAGCTGTAGTTACCTTCCCACGGGATGCCCGCACCGCGGTCGAGCTCCAGAATCCAGCCGGCGACGTTGTCGAGAAAATACCGGTCGTGCGTGATCGCCACGACCGTCCCCGGGTATTCCTTGAGGTGCCGCTCGAGCCACGCGACGGATTCCGCGTCGAGGTGGTTCGTCGGCTCGTCCAAGAGAAGCAGATCGGGCTTTTGGAGGAGGAGCCGGCATAGGGCGACGCGTCTCCGCTCGCCCCCCGAAAGCGTCTTCACGTCCGTGTCGCCGGGCGGGCAGCGCAGCGCGTCCATGGCGATTTCCAGGTGCGTGTCGAGGTCCCAGAGATTCTGCTGATCGATCTGGTCCTGCAGCTTCGCCGCTTCGTCGGCCGTCTCGTCCGAGTAGCTCGCCATCAGCTCGTTGTAGCGGTCGAGGATCGCTTTTTGCTTGGCGACTCCTTCTTCGACATTGGCGAGCACGGACTTGGCCGAGTCGAGCACGGGCTCCTGCGCGAGGAACCCGACCGTCGCCCCCTTGGCGGGGAACGCTTCGCCGGTGAATTGGTCGTCCTGGCCCGCCATGATGCGCAGCAGCGAGGACTTTCCCGCGCCGTTGTGGCCGAGGACACCGATCTTCGCGCCGTAGTAGAACGAAAGCCAGATCCCCTTCAAGATCTCCCGCTTCGGCGGGACGGTCTTGCGGAGGTCTTTCATCGTGAAAATGAATTCAGGCATCCCGAAAGACTAGCACTCGAGAAAAGGGGACACTCCCCTTTTTCTTACAAAGCTCGGTGGTGGGTCAGTTTGAAGTGCCCGATCCTTGACCAAATAGCCCCCGCTCGTATACTCGGGGCATGCCAAACCGCTCAAGCAAGAAGAAACCATCCGACGTAAACGCTCTTGCAGCTGCCATTCTTGCCGAGGCGACGAAACCCGAAAATGAGGGGAAGAACCCGGCGGCCGTGGCCCTGGGACGTATGGGTGGCCTGAAGGGGGGAAGAGCGCGAGCGGCAACTCTCACGGCCAGGAAGCGGTCGGTCATCGCAAAAAAAGCGGCTAGAGCTAGATGGTCGAAGCGGCAACCCTAGCTGCCGTCGAAAAGCCCAGGCTGTGGCAGCTTGGGCTCCCTGACCTCTGGGCAATCGGGAATGTCTTCACGCTTGATCCTGCCGAAGTCTCCATCGTAGGCCTCAAGAAATGCGGCTTTAGCATAGATCGCGCTCGCGGCATGGATTGAATCTCTAACTTTCAATCCGTAATTCCATTGGAGTTTCCTGCTGGCGAGACCAAGCGGCTCGGTATAGTCGACGATCTGAATGAACGGGTTCTTGAAAAACTCAACTATCTCAGCCTCGTCCTCGGGGGTGAGCGCTTTCGTTCCCTTATGAGGCCGTACTACTTCTGCGAGAGTGACAGCAGACGTGAGGATGATGCAGTCGCCATTCGCCGCAAGACGAAGAATCCCGCGAACCGTCTCGTTCCGTCCCTCTTCCTGCTTGATGCCGGCAAGAAAGACTGAGGAGTCCCAATATCGCCGCTCCGGTCCCTTCATTCCCACTGCCTCTTGAGGTATTCCGCAATGTCTAATCCACCCGTGATCTTGTCGCCAAGCTCCGGCAAGGGGGCGACGGTTAGGCGCGTCTCAAGCGGCTCGATCGATTCGACGTCGATTCTTCGCGGATAACCGGACGAGTCGCGCCAGATCGTTCCGAACGCTCGCACCATCGAGTCGAAGTACTCCAACACGACAGCCTTTTTCTCTCTTGGAACGGTGCATTTCACGGGCTTTCCGGTCACCATTTCATAAACGTTGCACGTCAGATTGCCGCCGTGGGAGCTGACTACCTCTAGTCGTCCGTCCACGGACCCCATCGATTCGAACTTTGCTCCGATCAGTTCGTCGACCGTGACTGAGACACGCCGGGAGATCACATGGATTCCCTTCTGCGGGTCTTCGGAGCCAGGATCGAGAATAGTCACATCATGGACGCCGCGCTGACCACGAAGATCAGCCAGCCGTTTTGCAGACTCCAATGCATCGTCCGAGAAGCCTTTTGGGCGCCTTCCCTCTTCAAGTTCTTCGAAGCCAGCCAGCACAGTTCTCACGACTAGCGGTGTCATGTCAGGCTGGTTCGGCTTCCGCGGCTCGCCAACACAGCCGACTACCGCCGGACTGCTGTAGCGTAGAGTTGCGAGCCGCCATCGGATGCTTGTCTGTCTCCCTAGCGAACGGTCGACATCGCGGAGCAAGTCGACAAAGGTCGAAATGGCCTCCAAGAAGGCCTGCATATCGATCTGACCGCCGCTCAGGGATAGACGAAGTTCCTTCACGACACCCCTTTCGCCGCACCTTCGTACATCCCCTCAAGATAGTTGTCAAAGGCAAACGCGCAAGCAAATAGTTTCCGAACAAAATTCGCTTGCTTATGCTTGAGCGGTCAAGTATATTGAGTGCATGAACAAGCTCACCAAAGAGGAACGGACCGGCGTTGTCGCGGCCTTGGTCGAGGGGAACTCGATTCGTGCAACCGTCCGCATGACTGGCGTTGCGAAGAACACCGTCGTCAAGTTGCTTGCGGAACTTGGCGCGGCATGCCGCGAGTACCACAACGCGAATGTGCGCGGACTCAAGTGCAAGCGCGTTCAGGCCGACGAGATTCACTCCTTCTGTTACGCGCGAGAGAAGCATGTCCCGGTTGAGAAGCGCGGCCAGTTTGGCTACGGCGACGTTTGGACGTGGACGGCGCTTTGTCCCGATTCAAAACTGATCGTGTCGTACCTTGTCGGCAACCGCGATGGATGGACGGCGTTCAACTTCATGCAAGACGTGGCCGCTCGCATCATCTCTGAACGTGTGCAAGTCACGACGGACGGCTTCAACGGATACCTTGGGGCTGTCGGCGCTGCCTTTGGCGACCGCATTGACTATGCGATGCTCGTCAAGATCTACGGCATACCGTGGAGGGGCCTTTCAGCCGCGGAACGGCGTTTCGCACCATCAGAGTGCATCGGCATCGAGCGTCAGACCATCCAAGGCGCTCCCGATCCGCGTCATATTTCCACGAGCTACGTGGAACGGCAGAATCTGACAATGCGGATGGGAATGCGCCGATTCACTCGCCTGACGAACGGCTTCTCCAAGAAGGTGCAAAACCTAGAGCACGCGGTAGCCTTGCACTTCATGCACTACAACTTTTGCCGCGTCCACCAGACTCTACGCGTTACTCCGGCGATGGAAGCAGGGTTGGCGGATCACGTCTGGACGACCGGGGAGCTGGTCGGAGTGCTTGAAGAGGCTGAAAGGCTATCAGCGTGAAACTGACCCACTACCCAAAGCTCCCCGGATACCGCTTTGATAGGAAAAGGGGGAGTGTCCCCTATCCTTCAAGGGCAGGCGTTGTTGGTGAGGTGCGAGGTCATCCCCGGACAGACCGCCGATGCACCCGAGTAGTTCAACTCCGCGCCGTTCACCGCGCGGCCGTAGCTGCCGTCGGTCGAGGCGCCGTCGGTGGCGGCGACGAGGAACCAGGAGTTGTTGGGGATCGCGAGCGTCGCGGAGCCCGACGGGGGGAGATTGCACGCGGCGCCGGTGAACGAACCGTAGCTGCCGATCGCGCCGCGGTAGACCGTCACCGCCGTCGCTGGACACTGCGTCGTATCCCAGGTGATCGAGACGCTGGCGCCGATCTTCGAGGCCCGCATCGGCATGCCCGGGACGAGCGCGCCGTCCGGGACCGGCGGCGGCCCCGCCGCGACGGTCTGGCAGGAACCGGGGACCCACGCCGCCGTGACGGCCAGGTCGTCGAGCCACCAGTCGCCGCCGCTATAGAGGAGATCGCCCGAGAGATGGAAGCGGATCTTGACGTCGCCTCCCGCCCAATTCGCGAGCGACGCCGAGTACGACGCGTACGTCAGGTGCGTGCCAGTGAAGTACTGCGTCGGGATCTGAGTGGTCGGGCAATTGTTGTACGGGAACTGGACGTTCTCCGGATAATTCGGCGTGAGGGGGATTCGGGTCCAGTTAGAGAACGCCGGGCCGGTCGCGATCTCGGCCTGCCCGACCGAGCCTTCGGTCCCGTTGATCTCGCCCGTCGGATCGAAATCGAGATCGTGCTTGGTCCAGAAGGTCAGCTGCGGCCCCTGTCCGGGATCGGCGAGCGTAATGGCCGGTGTGGTGAGGTCCGCACAGGCGGCGAAGTAGCTCGTCGCCGTGTAGACGCTCGCCGCCGCGTGGCCGCCGGCTCCGGCCACCGTCCACGGCGCCGCCACCAGCATCTTCGGGAGTCCCGTGTCGCCGGCATCGTCGATCCAAGTGCCGATGACCGGGAGCCCGTCCGGCACCGCGACGATCGCCGTGGTATTCGTCTCTTCGTGTCCGTCGCGGCACGGGCCGCCGTGGCCGGGCGAGGCATCTTCCGCTCGAACGATGTACCAAACCGGCGAGCCCGATGCGAGGCCGACGGAGTCGGTGAAGCTCGTCCCGGCAACGCACCGCGCGATCCGGTTCGAGGGGCCCGGCACGAACCCGCTCGTCGTCCCTCGATAGACGTTGTAGCGGAGGTCACCGACGCAATGCGCGGCTCCCGCGTCCCACGTCAGCTGGATGCCGCACGTCGCCGCTCCGGCGCTCACGGCGCCGGTGATCCCTTGGAAGGTCGGGGTGAGCGTGCACTCCCCCGTCGGGACGACCGAGGCGCAGGGCGAGCGCGCCGATTCGCACGCCGCCGCTGCGTCGGAAGCCGCGGCCACGTAGTACGAGTACGTCGTGCTCCCCGACACGCCCGTGTCGAGCACCGACGTGCTCGAGGTCGTCGCCACAGCGACCCATGGGGAGCCGGGGCAGGCGCCGAGGCTTCGATACACGTTGTAGGCGGCGGCGCCGGGCACCGCGGGCCACGACACCTGGACCTGATGGTCGGCCGGCGTCGCGAGCGACGGCGCCGCGGGGGCGGCCGGTGCGGGGCAATCGGTGAGCGCGCCGCGGACGACGAGAGCAAAGGGCTGCGGTCCGAACGGGACGTCGACGCCGCGCACCCGCACGATGTACCGCCCCGGCGCCGGCGCGTCGAAAACGAGACGCTCTTCGACGTTGCGCGTGTCGTGCGGGTTCGCGCCGTTCGACGTCGCGGCCGGAAGACCGGTGCCGGGATCGAGTGTTTGGAACCAGGTGGTGCCCGACGGATCGACGATCTCGAGCTTCAGCTCGTTGACGCGGGCGACCGCGACGTTGAGGGCGGCAGGGTAGTCGGTCCAGACGAGCGTGGCACGGAACGGCGTTCCCGCGGCGACGTCGTAGGCATGAGAGACCACGCTTCCGGTCGTCAGCCCCTCGCGGTGATCGTCGACGCGGAGCTGGAACGAGCCGCCGGCGAAAGCGAGCGTGCGATCGAGTTGTATCCGTCCGAACCCGGCTTCGAAGTCGGGCTCCGGCGCGTTGGCGGACAGGGGGACGGCGCCATCGATCAACGTCGCCTTCAAGAGCGCCCCGGAAGGCATGAACCCCGAGGCCGCGTTGCGCGTTCCGGCAGCCAGGAACCCGGCGGTGTAGTACTCGCGCACGAGCGCGGCGAGACCGGCCGCGGTCGGAGCCGACATCGACGTTCCGTCGAGCGAGCAGCTCGCGCAATTGTTCGTGGCGAGATTCGCATCCGAGGCCGCGGAAACCGTCGATTCGCCCTGGGCTGCCACGGCCGCGCCGAGTCGGCCGTCGTGGACCGGCCCGGGGCTCGTGAACGAAGACGGGATCGACGCGTTGACGCCGTGCCCGACCGCTCCGACGGCGAGGATGTTCTTCGCGTTGGCGGGCGTTCCGACGGAGATCGGCGCGGGGCAGAGACCGCCGCCGTTCCCCGCGGCGACGACGACCAGAAGATCGGGACGGCTCCACATCGCGAGATCGGCGTCGCGCGCGTAAGAGTCGTAAGGCATCGTGCACCCCGGAATGCACTCTCCGAGGATGTCGTAGCAGGCGCCGCCCCAGGAGTTCGAGTGGATGCGCGCGCCGTTCTGGTACGCGACGTCGGTCAGGTTTAAGAGCGTCCCTCCGAGATCGTTCAGGTACTCGAACCCGTCTCCCATCTCCTGAACGACGAGCTTGGCGCCGGGGGCCAGCCCGTCGCCCCCGTTTCGCGCCGGGGTCGTGAACCCCGCGCAATCAGCGTAGGGCGACGTGTCGCCGGCGAGCGAGCCCGACGTGTGCGTGCCGTGGCCGCTGGTCCCGGTGGTCGTCGCGGGGCAGGTGTCCTCTTCTCCCGTCGGTCCGCCCGACCAGTTGTAGTAGAGGATGTCCTTCCTGCGGTTCGGCGCTGGGGCGGCGACAGGGCAAGGGGCGGCGCCGCAGAGGGAAATCGGGGGCGCGCCGCTGACGGTGTCGCGGAAGTAGCAAAGGTCGTAGTCCTGGGCGGTGTCGGCGATCGCGGCGATCTGGTCGCAGCCGAAGATCCCGTGGGCGAAGATCGGAGTCTGCTGCGGAGACGGTCCGACGAACGACTGGTGGACCCACACCGCGTCCTGGTTCATCGGGCGGAAGCGCTTCACCGCCTCGATCGCTTCCACCTCCGGGAGCGACGCCACGCTCGACAGGACGGCCGCCAGCCGCTCGGCGCGTACGGTCGCCACGATGCGCCACGCGCCGTCCTTCCCCGCGGGGGCGGCAACGTCGGGAGCGACGCCCAGGGCATCGAGCACACGCTGCTTCGGCTCTCCCGCGACGAGCACGACGCGAATCCGCGTAGCGTGCGCCGGAGACGCCACGCTCGCGGCGAGCTCGCTCGCGACTTTGAAGTGGGGCGGAGACGCTCCGAGCCAAACGACGAACGGGAGTCGGCGGACCGTGGCCTCGGCATCTTGCGGCATGCGCAGCTGGTATCCGTGCACCGGAAGGTATCCGAGGATCTCGACCCCGAGCGCCTCGATCTGCGCACGCTCCTGCTGCGTCAGCGACCCGCGCGTGATCGCCGTCAGGTACCGGCTTCCGCCCGCGCTCGTCGCCGTCGACGAGTCATGGAACCAGCCGGGCGCCGCTCCGGGCTCGCCGGGATGAAAAACGCCTGCCGCGAATCGCAGCTCTGGACCCGAGGAGCTGCCTGCTGCCGCAAGCGTGGATGCAAGCGCGAGAGCTGCGACGGTAGCGGAGATTCTGTGCATGTGATCTCCCTCGAGACCGCTGTGAATATAGGTCGTGACGGCAGCGGACACTCGCGGGAAAAAAGGGGCCTGTCCCCTTTTACGTTGTGGCTTCGGCGCGAGCTCGGCCGGGGATGAGCCGGGCGAGGCGGTGCTCCGCGGCATCGAGATACGTATAGACCACCGGAGTTACAAAAAGCGTCAGCATCTGGGAGAAGAGCAGGCCGCCGACGACGGCGAGGCCGAGGGGCTGGCGGGCCTCGGCGCCCGCGCCGAGCCCCAACGCGATCGGCAGCGTGCCGAACAGTGCGGCCATCGTGGTCATCATGATCGGGCGGAAGCGCACCAGGCAGGCGTGGTGGATCGCGGCGAACGCGTCCTTTCCATCGTTGCGCTGGGCCTCGACGGCGAAGTCCACCATCATGATCCCGTTCTTCTTGACGAGCCCGACCAGAAGGATGACGCCGACGAAGGCAATGACCGACAAGTCCCGTTGGAACACCAGGAGCGTCAAGAGCGCGCCGAACCCGGCGAAGGGAAGGGCCGAGAGGATCGTCAGCGGGTGGATGAAGCTCTCGTAGAGAATCCCGAGCACGACGTAGATGAAGAGGATCGCGATGACGAGCAGCAGGCCCAATCCCTGCTGGGATGCTTCGAACGCCTGCGCCGTCCCTTGGAACGCCGTGCTCATCGTCGCCGGCAGCACGCGCCGCGCCGCCGTGCCGACCGCGTTGACCGCTTGGCCCAGCGACACGCCGGGGGAGAGGTCGAACGACACGGTCACCGACGGGAGCTGCCCCGAATGGCTGACGGTCAGCGGCCCGACCCCCGTGGCGGGGGCGACCAGCGTGTCGAGCGGGACGAGCCCGCCGCGGCTCCCGCGGACGTAGAGCAGCGGCAGCACGGACGGCCCGGCCTGATCCTTGTTGGTCACGCCGAGGATGACCTGGTACGACGCGTTCGACGCGTAGATCGTCGAGACCTGCCGGAATCCGTAGGCCGAATAGAGCGCGTCGTCGATCTGCTCGGCGGTGATCCCGAGCGCGGCCGCCTTGTCGCGGTCGATCGTCAGATTGACGGTGGGGTTCTTCAGCAGCAGGTCGGTCGTGACGTCCCGCACCTCCCTCAGCTTCCGCATCTCGGCTTCGAGCTTCGGGGCGTACTCGTACAGCTCCTTCGTGTCGGTGCTCTGGAGAGTCAGCTGGTACTGGCTCTTCGTCAGACGCCCGCCGAGGCGGATCGGCGGCGGATTCTGGAAGAAGGCGCGGATGCCGGGGATGCCCGACACCTTGGCGCGCAGGCGCGCCATCACGACGGGGAGCGCGTCACGCTGATCGCGCGGCTTCAGCCGCATGAAGACGATCCCCTGATTCGCGCCGGTCGCGCCGCGCGCACCGCACGACGACATGAATGCGGCGACCGCGGGGTCGGACTGGACGATCGCCATCACCAGCTTCTGGTGCGCGACCAGCGATTCGAACCCGATCCCTTCCTGCGCGTCGGTGAAGGCGACGATCTGGCCCGTGTCCTGTTCGGGGAGGAACCCCTTGGGAATGACGATGAACAGCCAGACGGTGGCGACCATCATCGCCGCGGTCGCCACCATGACCGTCGCGCGGCGCCGGAGCGACCAGGTCAGGCCGGCGTCGTACCAGGAGACGGCCTTGTCGAACCAGGCCTCGGTCATCCGGTAGAGCTTTCCGTGCCCCGACTCGCCGCCGGGCCTGAGGAACCGGCTGCTGAGCATCGGCGTCAGCGACAACGAGATGAACCCCGAGATCAGCACGGCGGCGCCCATCACGACGGCGAACTCGTGGAAGAGCCGCCCCATGATCCCGCCCATGAACAGGATCGGAATGAACACCGCGGAGAGCGAGATCGTCATGGAGACGACGGTGAAGCCGATCTCCCGGGCGCCGTCCATGGAGGCCTGCATGGGCGTCTTCCCCATCTCCATGTGGCGAACGATGTTCTCGAGCACGACGATCGCGTCATCGACGACGAAGCCGACCGCGAGCGTCAACGCCATCAGCGAAAGATTGTCGAGGCTGTACCCGAGCGCCTGCATGACGGTGAACGTGCCGAGGATCGACAGCGGCAGCGCGAGGGAGGGGATGATGGTCGACGAAACGTTCCGCAGGAACAGGAAGATGACGAGGACGACGAGGGCGAGCGTCAGCCCGAGCGTGAACTGAACGTCTTCGACCGACTGCTTCACGGTCTCCGAACGGTCGAAGAGGATGTTGAGGTTGACGGCTGCCGGGAGCTTGGCTCGGAAGGCGGGAAGCAGATCGCGGACCGCCTGCGCGACCGCGACGGTGTTCGTTCCGGGCTGGCGCTGGATGGCCAGGATGATCCCGCGCTGATCGACGAACCAGGCGGCGGTCTTGTCGTTCTCGACGCCGTCCTCGACCTTCGCGATCTCGTCCATACGCACCGGCAGGCCGTTCCGGTAGGCGACGATGATCGAGCGGTAGCCGTCGGCCTTGAGGATCGGCCCGCTCGTCTGCACGGTGTAGGTGCGGTTCGCCCCCCAGAGCGCTCCCGTCGGCGCGTTCGAGTTCGCCGAGCGCAGCCGGTCGGCGACCTCATCGATGCCGATCCCGCGCGAGGCGAGCGCGGTCGGATCGGCCTTGACTCGCACCGCGTACTTCTGCGAGCCGTTGACCGTCACCTGCGCGACCCCCGACACCTGCGAGATCCTCTGGGCGAGCATGTTCTCGGCGTATTCGTCGAGGTCGTACATCGAGAGGGTCGGGGAGGTCAGCGCGATGTAGAGGATCGGCTGGTCGGCCGGGTTGACCTTCTGGAACGACGGCGGGGTCGGCATCTCCGGAGGGAGATTTTTCTGAGCGCGGGAGATCGCGGCCTGAACGTCCTGCGCAGCGGCGTCGAGATCGCGGTCGAGCACGAACTGCAGCGTGATCTGTGTCGTGCTCTGCGCGCTCGACGAGTTCATCGAGTCGAGGCCCGCGATCGTCGAGAACTCCTTCTCGAGCGGGGTCGCGACGGAGGCGGCCATCGTCTCGGGAGATGCGCCCGGGAGGTTCGCGGTGACCTGGAGCGTGGGGAAGTCGACGTTGGGGAGGTCGCTGACCGGAAGCTGCCCGTGGCTCGCCCAGCCGAAGGCGAGGATCGCCACCATCACGAGCGTCGTCGTGACCGGGCGCCTGATGAACAGCTGCGAGATGTTCACGACTTCGCCTGCACCGTGACTTTGGCGCCGGGGATGATCCGGATCTGGCCGTCGGTGACGACGGTCTCTCCGGCCTCGAGGCCGGACGAGAGGACGGTCTCCTCACCGATCGCGCGGTCGACGACGACGGGCTTCATCTGCGCGGTCCCATCCGCGGCGACGACGAACACGTACGATCCCTGCTGGCCGACCTGGATCGCGGTCGACGGAACGAGAAGGGCGTCCTTCTGCTCGGACAGGATCAGCTGCACCTCGACGAACTGCCCGGGCCAAAGGCCGCGGTCCTCGTTGGGGAACTCCGCCTTGAGGCGGATCGTCCCCGTGGTCGTATCGACCGTGTTGTCGACGAACGCCAGGCTCCCCCGATGCCCTTCGCCGGTCTCGCCGCGCCCCTTGGCGACGACGGCGAGCTTGCCCGCGGCCGCGCGCGTGCGGACGTCCCCGAGGTACTTCTCGGGGACCGAGAAGGTGACGTAGACGGGCCGCACCTGGAGGATCGTCACGAGCGGGGGATCGTCCGCGACCTTGACCAGGTTTCCGACTTTCAAGCTGACGCTGCCGGCGCGGCCCGAGATCGGCGCGCCGATCTTGCAGTACGAAAGCGACAGCGAGGCGCTCTCGACCGCCGACTGATCGGATTGGATGGTCGCCGCGAGCGCCTCGGCCTGGGAGGTCGCGGCCTCGTACTGCTCGCGGGTGACGTACTCCTTCTCGACGAGCTTCGAGTAGCGGGCTTCGTCGTCTTGCGCCTTTTTCAAGAGTGCCTTGTCGCGCGCGAGCGCCGCTTGGGCCTGCGCGAGCGCCAGCTCGAACGGGGCGGGGTCGATCGTGAAGAGGGTCTGTCCCTGGGCAACGTCGGCGCCGTCCACGATGTGCACCTTCAGGATCTGCCCGGCGACCCGCGATCGGACGGCGACGGAGGCGATCGACTCGACGTTGCCGATGCCGTGCAGCGAGACGGGCACGGTGCGGCGCACCGCCTGGCCGACGACGACGGGAGGAGGTGCCTGCGTCTGGGGCGTGTTCGCGGCGTTCCCCGCACAGGAGACGGCGATCAGAAGGGCGGTTGCGGAGAGCGCGGGTTTGATCATCGGGGCAAAGCCTCCGGGCCGGTCAGCCCTCCGGTGCTGTAGAGCAGGCGCGCGGCGGCGACGAGCCAGTCGGCGCGCGCGGCGATCTCCTGGGCGCGCGCTCCGGCGAGCGCGGTCTGGGCGTTCAACAGGTCGAGCAGCGAGCCGACCCCTTCTCGGTACCGGCCGAGCGCGACCTGCTCGGATTCCGTCGCGCTCTCCAGCAGGTCCTTCGAGGTCTCGATCCTCTGCGATGCGGTCTTGACGTCGTACCAGCTCGTCCACACCTGGTTGACGACGTCCTGCTCGACGGAGCGGGCGGCGGCCGCGGCGTGCCGCTCGCCCTCCTTCGCCATCGCGACCTCGTACTTGTTGCGCAGGCCATTGAAGACCGGAATGCGCAGGATGACTCCGATCGACCAGGGTGTCGTGTGATCCGCGAAAACGGCGGGGTCGTAGTAGTTCAGGCTGGCGGCGCCGGTGAGATCGAGCTGGGGGAGCCACGACCCGCGGACCGCGGTGATCTGCGATTTCGCCGCGAGCCAGGATTCGCGCGCGGCCGCGAGATCGGGGCGCTGGCCGAGCGCCTTCGCGATCAGGTCGTCGACCGCGTTGCCGAAGTCGATGTGTGGGACCTCGGTAGGCAGCTCGCCGACCTCGAACTGGACGTTGGCGGGAAGCCCCATGGCGGTCGCGAGCGCGCCGCGGAGGCTGCCTATGCTCCCTTCGATCGTCTGCGCGGCGAGCTTCGCCTGCGACTGCTGCGTCTTTCCCTGGAGGACGTCGGCGATGGTCGCGAGGCCGGCGGCGCGACGCTGCTCGGCGGCGTCGAGATTGGTCGCAGCTTCCTGCTCGGTGATCTTGGCGGCGACGAGGAGCGCCTTGGCATCGAGGTAGGCGACATACGCCTCGATCGTCCGGAGGACGGTGCTCTGAACCGCCGCGCCGTGGGTCCAGACGGCGGAGAGCGCGGCGTCCCGCGCGCTCGCGACGTTGCCCGACCGCTCCCCGAAATCCGCGAGGACGTACGACAGCGTGGCGCCGGGGCCGTAGGTGGTCTGCGTGGTGTTGAAGCGGCCGCCCTGGACGACGGTTTTGGCGCGCGTCGCGCTCGCGGTGACGTCGAGCTCAGGCCACCAGTCGGCCTTCGCGACGCCGAGCGCGTCGGCCCGAGTCCGCGCGTCGCGCCAGGCCATCTCGGTCGACGGGTCGTTCCGCAGAGCGACGTCGAGGACGTCGACGATCGTCAGGCGATCACGCCGCGCGACGATGTCCTCGGGGATGGAGTGCGCCGTATCCGTAGGGCGGGCGGGAAACTCGCCCGGCACGATCCCTCGTCCGGGGGACTCGGGTAGCGGAATCTCGCGCGCTCGCGCGGACGCGGCGGCTCCAACGATCAGGGTGGCCGCGAGCGTGAATCGGACGCAGGGGCGCGCATCCATGGGCCTGCAATTATTACAACGCCCTTCGAATTGCGCATGGAACTGAGGAAGCCGTGTATGCGGGAGTGGCCCCTGTTGCGGGTTCCCGCTCTACCGGAGGTGGAGGGCCGGAGCGGGATGCTGCGTTAGAAATTGACGGGGATGTCCAGATCGGCGGCGACCATGCGCGCCTTGGTCAGCGGAAGGTAGGGGTCGTCCGCGAGGCGCGTCACGATCCACTTCTCGTCGGCCACGATCTCGATGCGGGGAGACCGGCCGGGCGCCAGTGCGTCTTCGGGTATTCGCAGCAGCGTGCCCGTACGACATTCCACGTACGTGCCGGCCGATTCGATCTGGTCGAAGGTGCAGGTGTGAAAGGAGTTGGTGGGTACCGTCTTCTCGACTTTCTTCACGCTGTTCATCGGGCGATCTCCTTGGTACTCGGTTCGGGGTTATGCCCCCCTCGATCGATCTGCGTTCCGGTTCTCCACCTCCGTAGGAACACACAGCAATCACCTTGCCAGTCGTCTCTCGTGATCGACGCTGTTGATTTCTCGATCGCGCTCTAGCGACGCGTCGAACATTTCTACGCGGTGATGAAAAAGGGGACACACCCTTTTTCAGAAAAGGTGAGTGTCCCCTTTTTTACGCGATACCGAGGTAGGCCTTCTTGACTTCGTCGCTCGCCGCGAGCTCCTTGGCGGAGCCGGACATGACGACGTTTCCGACTTCGAGCACGTACGCGCGGTGCGCGACCCGCAGCGCCATGTGGGCGTTCTGCTCGACGAGAAAAATCGTCGTCCCCGACGCGTTGATCTCCCGAATGATCTTGAAAATCGTCTGGACGAGCTGCGGCGCCAGTCCGAGCGACGGCTCGTCGAGCAATAACAGCCGCGGCCGCGCCAATAGGGCACGGCCGATCGCGAGCATCTGCTGCTCGCCGCCCGACAAGGTCCCCGACCGCTGGTCCAGCCGTTCCTTCAAGCGAGGAAAGAGCGCGAAGACGCGCTCGCGGTCGGCCTCGACATCCTTGCCGCGCTTCCTGGCGAACGCGCCGAGGTCGAGGTTCTCGTCGACCGTCAGGTTCGGGAAAATCCCACGCCCCTCCGGCACCTGCGCCAGCCCGAGCCGGACGATCGTGTGCGGTGCCAGCCCGGCCAAATCCCCCCCGTCGAACTTGATCGACCCGCCGGAAGCCTTGCAGAGCCCGCTGACGGCGCGGAGCGTCGTCGATTTCCC
Source organism: uncultured Acidobacteriota bacterium (assembly GCA_964511835.1). Lineage (GTDB taxonomy): Bacteria > Acidobacteriota > Polarisedimenticolia > Polarisedimenticolales > DASRJG01 > DASRJG01. Next base: position 59,466 of record CAZEII010000003.1, read on the forward strand.
CGCCCCGTTCGCACCGATCAGCGTGACGATCTCCCCGGGCTCGACCGCAATCGTGACGCCGTGCAGCGCCTGGATGGCGCCGTAGTGCACGGAGAGGTGGTCGATCGCGAGGAGCGCCATCTACGACCCCGGCTCCATCGGCTCGCCGAGATACGCCTCGATCACCTCCGGGTCCTTCTGGACGCTCTCCGGGGCCCCCGACGCGATCGTGACTCCGTAATCGAGCACGGTGATCTGGTCGCAGATGTCCATGACGAGCGCCATGTCGTGCTCGATCAGGAGGATCGTCATCCCGAGCTCGTCGCGCAGGCGGCGGATCAACGCGGCGAGCGCGTGCGTCTCCTTGGGATTCATGCCGGCGGCGGGCTCGTCGAGCAGGACGACCTTGGGCTCGGTCGCCAGCGCGCGGGCGATCTCGAGCCGGCGCTGATCGCCGTAAGGGAGCGACCGGGCCTCTTCGTCGCGCCGATCGTCCAGCTCGAACAGGTCGAGCAGCCGCCGCGCCCGCTCGAGGATCGTCTTCTCCTCGGCTTGCTGCTTGAACCCGCGCAGGATGGTCGGCATCAGCGGGTGTCGTCCGCGCAGGTGGCAGCCGATCCGGACGTTGTCGAGCACCGAGAGGTTCGGGAACAGTCGGATGTTCTGGAATGTCCGAGACATCCCCGCGCGCGCGATCTGGTGCGGCTTCATCCCGATGAGATCTCGCCCGTCGAGGCGGATCGCACCCGCGTCGGGCCGATAGACGCCGGTCAGCAGATTGAAGACCGTCGTCTTCCCCGCGCCGTTCGGGCCGATCAGACCGAACAGGGCGCCCTTCGGCAGCTCGAGGTTGAAGTCCTGCACGGCCTTCAGCCCGCCGAATGCGATCGCCGTCTTCTGGACGCTCAGGAGGCAGGTCACTTCGCCGCCTCCTTCGCCGCCTTGCGCCTCGTGAACCACGGCAGCTCCCAGATCTCCTTCAGCCCGAGGATTCCCTGCGGCCGCAGGATCATCATCAGGATCAGCGCGAGCGCGTAGATCGGCATCCGGAACTCGGAGAAGCTGCGCAGCGCCTCGGGAAGCAGCGTCAGCACGATCGCGGCGAGGATGGCCCCCGACACGGAGCCCATGCCGCCGAGCACGACCATGATGATGATGTCGAACGACTTCTGGAACCCCAGCTCGCGCGGGTTCAACGACGTCCCGACCTCGTGGGCGAACAACCCACCGGCGATCCCGGCGAATCCGGCCGCGAGCATGAAGGCCCTGACCTTCAAGCTCGTCGTGTTGATCCCGACGGCCTCGGCGGCGATCTCGTTCTCACGGATCGAGAGAAACGCGCGCCCCAAGCTGGAGAACTTCAGGTGCAACGCGACGACGACGGTGAGGGTGACGAACACGTACACCCAGAAGAGGTCGGTGTAGTAGGGGAGGCCGGAAAAACCGAGCGACCCGCCGAGGCTCGTCGCCATGGTGATGAGCGACGCCTTCTTCACCTCCGGAGCCGACGTGATGACATCCGAGGTGCGCTGGAGCATGACGCGCAAGATCTCGCCGAACCCCAGGGTCACGATGGCCAGATAGTCCCCGCGCAGCCTGAGGGACGGCAGTCCGACGAGATACCCGGTGCCGGCGGCGACGAGCGCGCCGCAGAGGCAGCCGAATACGAACAGCGCGTCGCCGCCGGAGAACCACCCGGAGTGGACCTGCGGCCCGCCCCAGATCATGTACGACCCGTAGTACGTCACCGCTCCGGCGACGTATCCGCCGGCGGCCATGAATCCGGCATGTCCGATCGAGAACTGCCCCGTGAACCCGTTGACGAGGTTCAGCGACACCGCGAGGATGATGTTGATCCCGATGTCCATCAGCAGCTTCACCGCGAACGGACCGGCGAAGGGGCCGATCGCGGCCTGCATCAGCACGGCGAAGGCGAACCCGACGGCGACGGGGACGAGGCCGCGCATCTAGACCTTCTCCGCGACGGCCTTGCCGAGCACGCCGCTGGGGCGGACCAGCAGCACGAGGATCAGGATCGAGAAGACGTAGATGTCGCGCAGGTGCGGCGACAGGTACGCGGCGCCGAACAACTCGATGAACCCGATCATGATGCCGCCCAGCATGGCGCCGCGAATGTTCCCGATCCCTCCGATGACGGCGGCGACGAACGCCTTGAGGCCCAGGAGCACCCAGGTGGCGTGCGCGGGCTGGTTCAGTCCGGGGTACTTCATGGCGTAGAGATATCCCGCCGCCGCCGCGAGCGACGATCCGAGGACGAACGTGAACGAGATCACGGCGTCGACGTTGACCCCCATCAGCGACGCCACCGCGGTGTCGTGCGACACGGCGCGCATCGCGCGGCCCATGCGCGTCCTGAAGATCAGCCAATCGAGCACCATCATCAGCGCGAGGGCCGTGCCCGCTCCGATCAGGTCGACCAGGTGGAATTGCACTCCGGCGACCGTCCCCAGAATGCGGTCCCCGATCAGACTCGGCATCCGCTGCGGCTGGGTCCCGAAGAACCACTTGAGCTGGCCGACGTTTTGCAAGAAGAGAGAAACGCCGATCGCGGTGATGAGCACGTTCAGCCGCGGCGCCCTCCGCAGCGGTCGGTAGGCGAGCCGCTCGACGGTGAACCCGACGGTCCCGCAGAACGCCATCGCCGCGACCAGGATCAGGATGGCGCCGTACAGCGGCGGCGGGGCGCCCAGCGTCGCGTAACCGAACGCCACGGCCAGCGTGTACGACATCCACGCGCCGAGCACGAAGATGTCGCTGTGGGCGAAGTTGATGAACTGGAGAGTCCCGTAGACCATCGTGTAGCCGAGAGCGATGAGCGCGTAGAGGCTCCCGACGGCCACACCGTCCATCAAGGTCTGAAGGAACTTGGTCACGCGGCGTTCCGCGAGGCGGCAGGCCTCACTCGGGCGGTTCGATGGTGGTGACGTACACCGGCACGCCGCCCTTCACCTGCACGACGACCGCGGACTTCTTGGCGTCACGATTGGCGTCCATCGAGATGATTCCCGTCACGCCGTGGAACCCCTTGGTCGCCGCGATCGACGCCGCCAGCGTCTTTCCGTCGAGCGACGCCGCGCGCCCCATCGCATCGAACAGGAGCCGGGCCGCGTCGTATCCCAGCGCCGCGAGCCCGTCGGGGATCACGCCGTACTGGGCCTTGTACTTGTCGACGAAGTTCTTTACCTCGGGGCGGTTCTCCTGGAAGGAATAGTGGTTCGAGTAATAGCTCCCCTCGATCGCCTCCTTCCCGATCGCCGCGAGCTGCGTCGAATCCCACCCATCGCCGCCCAGCATCGGCACCGTGATCCCGAGCTTCCGGACCTGGATCGAGACGTTGCCCGCGTCCGTGTAGTAACCCGGCACGAAGATGACGTCGGGCTTCGTCTCGCGGATCGTGGTGAGCTGCGCCGAGAAGTCCTGATCCCCGCCCGTATACGCCTGCGTCGTCGTGATCGTCCCGCCCAGCTTCTCGAACGCTTGCGTGAAGTAGTCCTTCAATCCTTTCGAGTACGCCTGGGCTTGGTCGTACAGGATCGCCGCCTTCTGCGCCTTCAGATTCTCGCGCGCGAACTTCGCCTCCACCCACCCCTGGAACGGATCGAGGAAGCACACGCGGAACACCATGTCCCCGATCTGCGTCACCTGCGGATTGGTGGACGACGGCGAGATCATCGGCACCCCGTACTGCTGCGCCACGCGCCCGCCGGCGAGCGACAACGACGACGCCACCTCGCCGAGCACCGCTGCGACGTGATCGCTCGTGATCAGCCGCGTCACCGCCGTCCCGGCCTCTTGGGACTTGCCCTGGTCGTCGTAAGTCTTGATCTCGATCTGTTTGCCCTTGACCCCGCCCGCCGCGTTAGCCTCTTTGACCGCCAACCTGATCCCGTTGTCGGTGGACTGTCCGAACGTCGCCTCCGACCCCGTCATCGATCCGAAGTGTCCGACGAGGATCGTGTCCCTCGCCGGCGCGCTCGGCGGCACCGCTCCTCCCGTTTCGGCTCCCCCAACCGACTTTTTGTCACCCCCGCCCCCGCAACTGGCGAGCAGGACGAGCGTTAGGGCCGTCAACAGGCGCGCGGGGGAGAGGTTCGATCTCATGTTTCCTCGCTTTCGGCTCGAACAGGCCGGGCGGCGCGGATTATCGGGTCTGGAGAGGGGGAGGTCAACCTGCGGGAGTCGCCACCGCGGCGTGACGGTTGTCAATCGTGACGAATGACCTCAGCTTCAGGCCCCGGAGAGGGCAGGAGGCCCATTCGCGATGACCATCACGCCTTCCAAGTTCATCTGCGCTGCCCTCGCTCTTGCCTCGCTCCCGACGTTCGCCTCGGACTCAATCCCCTCTGTCCAGCACCTCCCCGTCGCCAAACTCGACGCCTCTCTCCCTCGTACACCCCTCGAAACTTGGCTGGCGGAGGTCGGTGGGGTGAAGAAGGATGCGATCCAATGGGAGGTCAACGACTGCGGCGAGGGCGGGGATGGGCGCGAGGCGCCGACGTGCGCCGAGGCGATTCTGCTGCTCCAGGGCGGCGTGAGCGCGCATCTCAGCCTGGCGGTGGCCGACATCCACGGCAAGGCGTTCGGACCGTCGGTGTGGGACATGTCGATCGGTTCGGGGACGACGTTTACGGGGTTCAGGTCGCTCCCGGCGTGGGCGACGAGCGTGCGGGGGCATCGTCGATGAGCGGAGTGTCGTCGGTCATGATGGCGCTGGCATCGGTGGTGAGCATGAGCCTGCCCGTTCACACGCTGGATGGCGAGGCCAAGAGCTTTCCGGCCGACGCGGACCAGCCGCGCTCGGTGTTCGTGGTGACGTTCACCAAGGCGGCGTCGGAAAAGGGGAGGGCCTGGACGCAGAAACTGCGCGAGGCGGGGGACAAGCTGCGCGCGTCGGTCTTCCAGGTGTCGGTCATCGAGGACGTGCCGAAGATGTTCCGGTCGTCGGCAACTTCGGGGATGGCGCATTCGGTGCCGGCGCCGCTGCATGCGCACTTCTGGGTGGCGGCGTCGAACAGCGACGAGTGGCAGCGGTGCACGGCGTCCCAGTCGATGAAGGACCCGTACGTGTTCGTCATCGACCGGCGCGATCAGATCGTGTGGCGCGGGCACGGCGAGCCGACGGACGCGATGCTCGAGGAGATCGAGGGGTTGCCGCCGCCGGAGGCGCCGTAAAGGCAGCTAGGTTCGTTCGGTTGGGCGCCGGCGCGTCAACGGGTAGAACAGACGTCCGAAAAGCCCCGCGGGGAGTGCCGCCATTCCGGGGAAGCCTAGGCCGCGGGGCTGCTGCGTAGGCGACTCGTCGCGGCCCGGCCAATACGCGGTGCCGAAGAGCCAATCCCACACGCTCAGCACGATCCCGAAGTTCACGCCGTAGGGGCGCGAAGCGGGCCACTCGCGGTCGTGATGCCAGACGTGCATCCGCGGGGAGTTGACGAGATAGCGCAGCGGTCCCCACGTGATGTCGAGATTGGAGTGGTTCAGGTCGCCGATGAGAGTCGAGACGACCGCGATCGCGAGAACGACGCTGTCGCGCGCGCCGAGGATCATCAGCGGCAGATAGGTCAGTCCCTGGTAGACCACGATCTCCATCCAGTGGAACCGGAAGTTCCCGATCCAGTCCAGCTCTTCGATCGAGTGATGGACCTTGTGGAATTCCCAGAGCCACGGCACGCGATGCAGCAGATTGTGGATGCACCACTCGAGGAGGTCTTTGAGGAGAAAGAACGCGACGAACTGGACGAGCCACGGGCTCGCTGCGACCAGCCTCAGGGATCGCAGCGGCTCGATCATCGGAACCGCCCAGGCGAAAAGAAAGGCGGCGACGCGCGCCAGCAGGATCCCCGCGAAGTGGCCGTTCCAGAACAGCCAGATCACGTCCTGTCCGAACTGCCGGCGGAGGAGCTTCTGCTCCCTGCGCCATGGCCGCAGCCGCTCGAGGAGCACGCAGAGCGCCGAGACCACGAGCAGCCAGAAGAAGTAGCCGCGCGTATCCCAGATCACTTGGAGCATTTCGGCGCCGTGAAAAAGGGGACACTCCCCTTTTTCGAAAAGGGGAGTGTCCCCTTTCTTATCTCGCCACCAGTGTCACGTCGACCTTGACGGTCTGGCTGCCACGCAACACGGTGATTCTGACCTTGTCGCCAGGCGCATGGGCCTTCAAAGCGTCGGCGAATTCGCGCATGCCTGTGATGGGGGCGTCGCCGATCCTCATGATGATGTCGCCTTCTTTGAGGCCGGCATTCTCGGCGGGGGAGCCGGGCACGGTTCCGGTGATGCGAACGCCGGGGCCGGGGAACGAGTAATCGGGGATCGAGCCCAGCGAAACGCGGCGGTCTCCCGACGCGGCGGGCCCGGCGCCGAGCGCCGCGGTCTTCGCCCCTGCGATTCTCGAAGTGAGGACGTTCGGCCGCTCGGCCAGATACGCCACGATCTCGTGCGTCACCGCGGCGATCTTGACGAGACCGTCGGCGTCGATCTTGTCCGCGGTATCCGACGACGCGTGGTAGTCGGCATTCGCGCCGGTGAACACCTGCACCGCAGGGACGCCGGCTTCGATGAAGCTCTTCTGATCGCTCCCGCCCGGGTCGTTCATCACGGCTTCGACCGGGGCTCCCGTGACGTATCCCGCGCCCTGCACGATGTGGATCCACTCCTCGGCGGAGCTCGATCCCAGCACCAGGATCTTCCCTTTGCCGAGGCGGCCCACCGTGTCGAGGTTGACCATGCCGATCGCTTTCGACGCCGGCCATTCGGAAGGCGCGGCGACGTACCGCTTTGATCCCAGGAGCCCCGACTCTTCCCCGGTGAACGCGACGAAGATCACCGCGCGCGAGGGCTTGTCGCTCCCGGCCATCTGCCGCGCCAGCTCGAGGAGCACCGACACGCCGCTCGCGTTGTCGTCCGCGCCGGGGTGCACGGCGCCGTCGGTCCCCGTTCCGAGATGATCATAGTGCGCTCCGACGACGACGCTCGATCCGGCGAATTCGGCCTTGGTTCCTCGCAGCACGCCGACGACATTGCGACGCTCGCTGTCGGCGGCGAGGACCTCGAGCCCCACGTCCTTCATGGCGGCCGCGATCAGATCGGCCGCGCGATCGAGCTCCGGCGTTCCGAGCCCGCGCCCCTTCATCTCGGGTGCGGCGAGCGTGCGCACCGTCGCCATCATCCGCTCCTTCGAGAACGCGGGCGGCAGCTCGGCGAGCGGCTCGCGTTGCGCAAGCCCCCCCATCGGCACGCTTCCGGAGATCAGCGCCGTCATCGGCGATCCGGAGACCGGCCAGCGCCCCTTGTCGACGTTGACCGGCTCGTCTCCTTCGAACGCCAGGTGGGAGTACTTGTGATAGTGCGGGAGCTTCCGCGCGAGCCCGGGAATCTGCGCCGCGCGCGCCGCCGCGACGAAGGCGGCGACCGGCGCTTCTCCCTTGTTGCGCCGTGCGACCAGAACGACCGCGCGATCGCCGCTCTTGGCGGGGGTCGCCTCGTAGGCGCGGACCGCGTCGGCGACGCGGCCGACGAACCGGTTCTCGTAGCCGATCACCCAGACCGAGCCTTCGGACGGGAGATCGGCCAGCTCCCCGTCGGTGACGACCTTGATCGGCGTCGTCCGCCCCGTGTTCCACCCCTCGGCCATCGAGCGGTAACGGGCCAGCGACTCCGCGTCCGCCTTCGCCGGGAGGATCATCGTCGCCACCTCGGCCCCGAAGGCGCCCGACAGCGCCGGAGGCGCCTCCTCGACGTCGAGCACGCGGAACAGGTCGTACTCGGGATCGACGTCGAGCCGGAGTGGCCGCGCCGGAACGGTGATGTCGAGGCTCGTTTCGCGCCCGCTCGCACGAACCACCGTCTGGAATGTCGCCTCGCGCCCTTCGAGGGTGACCGCTACCGGAACCGACAGCGTGTACGAATCGCCGGTTTGACGCTGATCGAGCGTGCCCGTCACGCGCCACGCTCCGCCCGCCCCCGCCGTCGCTTTGACCTCGCCGACCGAAAGCCGCGGCGCCCCGGTCCGCCTCACCCACGGGTTGAACAGCGCGGCGAGATCGCGCCCCGACGCGTTCTCCAACGCGCGACGGACGTCGTCGAAGCTCGCGCGCTCGAATCTCTTGTCGGCGTAGAGCGCGCGGAGCCCCTTGATGAATGTCGCGTCGCCCAGCTCGCGGCGCATCATATGGAACAGCATCAGCGCCTTGCCGTAGCCCACCGCCTCCGTGGAAGGGCTGTGGCGCTCGGTGAAGTTCGTCAGCGGGAAGTCCTTCGATTTCGCCGCGTAGTCGGCGTACTTCTGCAGCGCTTCCTGGCGGTACGCTGCGGCTCCTCCGGTTTGCTCCGCGAACATGTGGTCGGCCAGGTACGCCGTCAGCCCCTCGCTCCAGTTGCCCGATTTGGCATCGACGTAGACGCCGTTCCCCCACCAGTTGTGGAGGATCTCGTGCGGGTACGACGTCGTGACGATGAAAGGAAGGCGGATGACCTTCGAGCCGAGGAGCGTGAACGACGGCATGCCGTAGCCGGTTTCCCAGAAATTCTCGATCAAGGCGAACTTGGTGTACGGGTAGGCGCCGAGGAGCTTCGTGTACATCGGCAGATAGGTGGCCGTGGCGTCCAGATACTTCCCCGCGAGCGCGTCGTCGGGTTGGCGGAGCAGGGCGAGCGTCTCGACCCCGTCGACCGTGCGCTTCGTCTCGGTCCACGGTCCCGCGATCAGCCAGATCTCTTCTTGCGGCTCGTCGGAGGTGAAGCGGACGCGCGTTCCGGCGGGGCCGCGCTCGAGGACCTCGCGACGCCCCTGGCTGATCGCGTCCCATCCCACGGGAAGGGAGACCTCGAGGTCGAAGGTCACGAGACCATCCCCCGATTTCGGATACCAGCCGGACTCGCCCGACAGGTACACACCTTCGCTCTGGATCGTCCCTTGCGTTTCCGCGAAGCCGCGGGCGTAGTCCTCGCCTTCCATGGCGATCGGATGGTCGATCGTCTTCGTGTCGGAGATCGGCGTCTCTTTGCCCGAGGTGTCGCGCATCGTCCCCGAGACGGTGATCTTGTGCGCCGCGGGGTCGAGAGTCGCGCGCAGGTGGTAGTGCACGGTACCCGCTGCGAGCGCGGGGGAGGCGGCGACGACGAATCCGAGAAGCGCGGCGATCCGTGGCACGACACCAAGATCCTACCAGCAGCGGGGTACGTATAATCGCGCCGCATGCCGCAGCTCACGATCGATTCCGTGGTCAAAGCGTACGACGGCAAAGTCGCCGTCGTCGACGTCAGCTTCGAGGTCGGAGGCGGGGAGATCTTCGGCCTGCTCGGCCCCAACGGAGCGGGGAAGAGCACGCTCATCCGAATGACCATGGACATCCTGCGGCCGGATTCCGGCCGGATCCTGCTCGACGGCCGTCCCTCGACCGACGCCGACCACGACAAGATCGGCTACCTTCCCGAGGAGCGCGGCCTCTACCGGAAGCAGAAGGTGATCGACGTGCTCGACTACTTCGGGCGACTGAAGGGGATGACCGGCCCCGGCGTGAAGGTGAAGGCGCAGGCGGCGCTCGACCGCGTGGGACTCGGGGAATGGGCGAAGAAGCGGGTCGACGCTCTCTCGAAGGGGATGCAGCAGAAGGTGCAGATCGTCGGAACGCTGCTCCACGAGCCCGACATCGTCATCCTCGACGAGCCGTTCGCCGGACTCGATCCCGTGAATGCCCGGATGGTCAAGGAGATCATCCATCAATTGAAGCGCGAAGGACGGCTGATCGTTCTCTCGACCCATCAGATGGATCAGGTCGAGGAGCTGTGCGACCGGATCGTCATGCTCAACCATGGCAAGCGCGTGCTCTACGGCACCGTGCGAGAGATCAAGAAGCGGTATTCCGCGGAGCTGCACGCGGCCACGGGGAGAAACGTCGTGATCGTGGACGGTGAGGGGGATTTCGCGGCGCTACCGGGCGTGCTGGGGGCCGAGACCGTGGGCGGCGCGATGACGCTGAACCTCGCTCCCGAGCTCAAGGCGGAGAAGTTCCTGGAGAGCGCATTGGCGGCCGGGATGACGATCGCGCGGTTCGAGGCGGCGCCGACCCCTCTCGAGGAGATCTTCGTGCACGTGGCGACGAAGGCCGAGGAGGCTGCATGAGGGGTAAGACGGGCGTCGTCGTTCGCCGCGAGTTCTTCGGGACGATCAAGCGGCCGGGGTGGCTCATCGCGACCTTCGGCATGCCGGTGTTCGTCGGGATCTACGCCGGGATCATCATCCTGATCACGGCCTCCGCGGCGAAGATGGACAAGCCCACCGGGAAGGCCGGCGTCGTCGACCACGCCGGGATCGTCCGTTTCGAAAAGGGGCCGGTGCCGGCGGGGGACATGCCCGAGGAGGCGAAGGCGGCGATGGGCTCCGCCATCGCAGCGGCCGGATCGTCGGCGGGTCCGGCTGCGGGTTTCGTCAAGACGCTGCTCTCCGGCACGGAGTTCCTTCCGTTCGCGGACGAGAAGACGGCGCTCGCCTCGCTCGACAAGAAGGAGATCGGCGCCGTTTACGTCGTGCAGCCCGACTACGTCGCGACCGGGAAAGTGACGGCCTACAACCCCAGCGAGTCGCTGATCTCGGAAGGGAAGCTTTCTCAGGTCCCCCTCCGGCGGCTCCTGGTGAAGAGCCTGGCCGCCGATTCGGTGCCGCCGAACGTCGTCGCGCGCATGCTGGCGCCGGTCGACGTGACCACGTTGACCAAGCAGAAGGACGGTAGCTGGGTTGAGCGCGGGATCGCGGAGATCGTCAAGAAGATCGCCGTGCCGATCGCGTTCACGATGATGCTGTTGATCTCCATCCTGGCCGCCGCGGGGGGCTTGATCCAAGGCGTCAGCGAAGAGAAGGAGAACCGCGTCATCGAGATCATCCTCTCGTCGATCGACGCGCGGTCGCTCTTGCTCGGAAAGCTCTTGGGCCTGGGATCGGCGGGGCTCCTCCAGCTCGCGATCTGGCTGACGATGGCGCTCCTGCCGGCGGCGATGCTCTTCGCGGGGCTTCTGTTCTCGCCGATGCTCGTCGTCCTCTGCCTGTCATACTTCGTCCTGGCGTTTCTGCTCTACGGGATGCTGATCACGGCAACTGGGGTCATCGGGACGAACGCGAAGGACATGCAGCAGTACGGCATGTTCTGGTCGATCGGGAGCGCGCTTCCGATGATGTGCATGCAGATCCTGCTGCAGGACCCCGGCGGACTCACCGCGCGGATCCTCTCTTACTTCCCGCTGACATCCGCCGTGACCATGATGATTCGCATCGGGCTGGGGGCTGTCCAGTGGTGGGAGATCCCGCTGACGCTCGGCATCCTCGCGGTCTCCGTCTGGCTCGTGCTGCGCTTCGCCGCCCGCGTGTTCCGCACGGGCCTGCTCATGTACGGCAAGCGTCCGTCGATCCCCGAAATCTTCCGCTGGATGCGCCAGGCGTGAACCGGGACATTCTGCTTTTTGCAGAAAGGGGATAGGCCCCGTTTTTTCGGATGGCTCCCCGATACCGCTTTTCGAAAAAACGGGGCCTATCCCCTTTCTGCAAAAAGCAGAATGTCCCGGTTTATCCCAGGTGCTCGCGGATGACGTCGGCGACGCGCTCGGCGGAGCGACGAACGAGCGAGTCGTCGTCGGCCTCGACCATGACGCGAGCGAGACTCTCCGTGCCGGAGTAACGGAGGACGACGCGGCCGCGGCCCGCCATCTCGCGCTCGACTGCGGCGACCACCGGGCCGATCACGGGATGCGCGCGCAGGTCGGGCTTCGCGGTCACCCGTACGTTGATCAGTATCTGGGGAAACGGGACGATCGCGTCGAGAGTCGCCTCGAGAGGGACGGCGTCGTCGAGGATGGCGTCGATCAAGAGGATGCCGGTCAGAATCCCATCGCCCGTCGTGCTGCGACCCCTGAAGATCACGTGTCCCGACTGCTCACCGCCGAGCGACGCGTTCTCCGCGACCATCATCTCGAGCACGTACTTGTCGCCGACGGGGGCGCGGCATAGGCGGATACCCTCGTCGCCGAGCCGCTTCTCGAGCCAATAGTTGCTCATGATCGTCGCCACCACCGCGTTGCTCGCGAGCTCCCGGCGCTTCTTCAGGCGCCGCCCGCACAGGTAGAGGATGTGGTCGCCGTCGACCACCCGGCCTCGTCGATCGACGGCGAGACAACGGTCGGCATCCCCGTCGAACGCCAACCCCAGATCGAACCCCCCCTCTTGAACCCGCGCCGCGAGCCCGTCCAAGTGCAGCGAGCCGCACCCCAAGTTGATGTTCCGTCCGTTCGGCGCGTCGCCGATCGTCTCGACCCTCGCCCCCAGGTGACGGAACACCGCGGGCGCGATCGCGGATGCCGCTCCGTTGGCGCAGTCGAGGAGGGCTCTGATCCCGTCGAATCGCCCGCGCGGGACCGTCCCTTCGAGGGCCCGGACGTATCCTTCCACGGCCGACGCGTCCGAAAGGGGGCGACCGGCGCCCTCGGGAGGCACCGGCACGCTCGGATCGAGGATGATCGCCTCGATCCTGGCCTCCATCGCGTCCGGGAGCTTGACGCCCTCGCGCGAAAAAACCTTGAGCCCGTTGTCCTCGAACGGATTGTGGCTGGCGCTGATCATCACCCCCGCATCGAACCCGCCCGCCTGCGTCGCGAAGGCCAATCCGGGGGTGGTGATCACGCCCGCGTCGGTCAGCGATCCGCCTCGCGCGGCCAAGCCGTCCGCCACCGAGTCCTTGAGCCACGGCCCCGACTCGCGCGTGTCGCGACCGCACAGCACGCGCGACGCCCGGCCGAGCTCCTGCTTCAAAACCGCGGCCAGCGCGAGGCCGAACTTCCTGACGGTCGGCGGATCGAGCGGCGCCAGGCCGGCGACGGCTCGAATACCGTCCGTTCCAAACAATCGCTTCATGAAGTGCTCCTGCGGACGTCGACCTTCTTGCGAGACATGTTGAGGACGGTCACTTTCGCGCGCTCTTCGGCGTCGAGTCCGGGAAGCTCGATACGCAGAGGAGCTCCGACGACGAACGCCGACCCTCCCGAGCTCCCGACGTCCGCGATCGCGCGCACGTGGCCGGAGCGCAGTTTCGGAATCAGAGCCGACGGAGCCGAGACCGTCACGCCGATCGACGATGGAACGACGACGACGGCTCCCGATGCGCCGGCCGCAACCACCGGGACGCGCTCGATCTCCGCGGTCACCGGAGCGAGGTCGATGTAGACCGTGACGTCCAGCGGGCGCCCGTCGGCGACCCGGAGCTCCGACCCGTCGGGGATCGCGCCGACGCGCAAGGTGAACGGCTCCGTCTTGTCGTCGATCCGAATCGGATCGGTCGTCAGGCGCGTCGCGGCGGACAGCTTCGCTTCCGGCCCCTCGACCTTCAGCGACTCCGGGCGCGCGACCGCGCGATAGAACAGGTACCCGCGCGGCGGCTTGCCGACGATCGTCGGAACGACGGCGATCTCGCGCTGGCGCTTCTTCGCGATCGTCAGGCGGAGGCGATCGGGATCGATCAGCGCGACCTCGACGTCGTGCGGAACTCCCGCGACGTTCCGTGCCGAGAGCGGAACCGTTCGGTCGCCGCCCCCCGCGTCGCGAAGATCGACGCGGATCGACAGGTCGTACGGGTCGACGCGGCGGAGCAACGGATCCGGACCCCGGAGGCGAACGGTGACATTGGTCGGAGGAGCGCCGGAGAGCGTAGCGCCCGAGGCGAGCAACACGTCGACCGGCACCCGGAAGTCCTGAACGCCACGCCCTTCCCCGGTGACGGCGATCCAGACGACGAACGCCAAGCCGAGAGCGATCAGCTTGAGGTGCCACCGGCGGAAAACGGTCTCAAGCACGGCGGGATTCCGCCACGCGGTGCGCGGCCGAGCGCCGGCCGAACGGCCACCGGGACTCGCGGCGCGGTGCGAGCGCGGCTTCGAGGCGCTCGGTCAGCGTGCTCGCGTCGAGGTCCTCCTCGATGCGCCCGCCTTCGCAGTACGAGACCCCGCCCCGCTGCTCCGACACGACGATCGCGATCGCATCGGACTCCTCGGTGATGCCGATCGCCGCCCGGTGCCGCGTGCCGTAGGCGCGCGAGAGGTTGGGGTTGGTCGTCAAGGGAAGGTAGGCGCAGGCGGCACGGATGCGGGAGCCGACGATCACCACCGCGCCGTCGTGGAGCGGGGCCCCTTTCTGGAAGATCGAGACGAGGAGGTCGTAGGAAACGTAGGCGTCGAGCGTGATCCCGGTCTCGGAGAACGCGCGCAGACCCAGCTCTCGCTCGACGACGATCAGCGCCCCCAGCTTCTTGCTCGCGAGCGACACCGCCGCCAGCGCGATCTCCTCGACGATGTTCTCGTGCGTGCGCCGCGTGAGCACCGCAGAGAGCGGATTCCGGCCGACGCGCGCCAGGACCTGTCGAAGCTGATTCTGGAAGAGGACGATGACCGCCAGGGGAATGTACAGAAGCAGGTCTCCCAGCACCGCGTGGACGGCCGGAAGGTAGAACAGCCCGGGGCGGGTCAGGAAGTGGAGCAGCAGCACCGCGACCACGCCGACGATCATGTGAGCGGCCCGAGAGCCCCGGATCAGGAGGAGGAGCTGGTAAATGATCGCCGCGAGAATGAGGATGTCGAGCACGGCGACGCCGTTCAGGTCGTGAAGATGAAGGGCCACGGTCAGTCGTTCCAGCATGCCGCTACGCCCTCTGGATCGTGTCGATCATTCGCGTCGTCCGCTTCGTCGCCGTCACGTCGTGCGTGCGGATCACGTGGGCGCCGTTCCACGCCGCGTAAGCCGCCACCGCGAGGCTCCCCTCGAGCCGCTCGCTCACAGGGAGATCGAGCGCGGTCCCGATGAACGCCTTGCGGGACGCCCCGATGACCACGGGCCTTCCCAGGCTTCGCAGCGTGGGGAGCTCCCGCAAGATCTTGAGGTTCCCCGCCGCAGACTTTCCGAACCCCAAGCCGGGATCGACGAGAATCTTATCATCCGCGACCCCCGCCGCGGCGGCACTCGCGATCCGCTCGCGAAGGAACTCGAGGATCGCCGCGAGGAGATCGTCGTAGTGCGTATCCTCCTGCATCGTCCGCGGGGTCCCGCGCCTGTGCATGACGATCGCCGGGACGCGCGCATCCCGCACGAGGGGGAGCATCCCGGGGTCGGAAAAGGCCGACACGTCGTTGACGAGGTCGGCGCCCGCGTCGATCGCCGCCCGGGCGACCGCGGACTTCGTCGTGTCGACGGACAGGCGGACGCGCACGCGGCGCTTGATCGCCCGGATTGCCGGGACGACGCGCCGGAGCTCTTCGTCCTCCGGGACCGCTGGCGCGCCGGGGCGCGTGCTCTCACCCCCGACGTCCACGAGATCGGCGCCCCCTTCGATCATCCCAACGGCGGCGTCGGCGGCGACTTCAGGGGAGCCGAGCTCTCCGCCGTCGGAGAAGGAGTCGGGGGTGACGTTGAGGATCCCCATCACGCGCGTCCCCGACGCGAGGTCCCAGGCCTCGCCGTCGGCGAATCGGACCACGAGCGGGACGACTGCGCTCAGGCGGGCTGGCTTCCCGGCGCGGGGATCACGCCCGGCCGCCGAGCGGGCTCGGCCTGCTCCGTGACCTCGGCGCCGGCCGTTGGGGGAGTCTGCGGAGGAACGGGGAGCGACTCGCCGCGGACGAGCGCGGCGATTTGATCGCTGTCCAGCACCTCGCGCTCGAGGAGCGCTTCCGCGATGATCTTGAGCGAATCCCGATTCTCTTCGAGGATCTTCTTGGCGGTCGTGTAGCCGGTCAGGACGATCGACTTCACCTCGCGGTCGATCTCGACGGCGGTGGCCTCCGAGTAATCGCGGTGCTGGGCGATTTCGCGGCCCAAGAAGATCTGCTCCTCCTTCTTGCCGAAGGTCAAGGGGCCCATGATGCTCGACATTCCCCACTCGCAGACCATCTTCCGGGCGAGCTCGGTGACGCGCTCGATGTCGTTTCCCGCGCCGGTCGTCATGCGGCCGAACGTCAGCTCCTCGCTGACGCGCCCGCCCATCAGGACCGCGATCGTTCCTTCGAGGTACTCGCGCGAGTAGGTGTGCTTGTCGTCGACCGGGAGCTGTTGCGTGACGCCGAGCGCCCGGCCGCGCGGGATGATCGTCACCTTGTGGAGCGGATCGGCCGCCGGGACTTTGAAGGCGACCAGGGCGTGGCCCGCTTCGTGGTAGGCGGTGATCTTCTTTTCTTCGTCGGAGATGATCAGAGATTTCCGCTCGACCCCCATCAGGACCTTGTCCTTCGCGATCTCGAAGTCGTCCTGCATGACCGCCTTGCGGTTCTTGCGCGCGGCGAAGAGCGCCGCCTCGTTGACGAGGTTGGCGAGGTCGGCTCCCGAGAATCCGGGGGTCGCGCGCGCCAGGACGGAGAGATCGACGTCGGGCGAGAGGGGGATCTTCCTCGCGTGGACTCGCAGGATCTCCTCACGGCCTCGGATGTCCGGCCGCCCGACGATCACCTGGCGGTCGAAGCGGCCAGGGCGGAGCAGGGCCGGATCGAGGACGTCGGGTCGGTTGGTCGCTGCGATCAAGATCACGCCCTCGTTCGTCTCGAACCCATCCATCTCGACGAGGAGCTGATTCAACGTCTGCTCGCGCTCGTCGTGCCCGCCGCCGAGCCCCGCGCCGCGATGGCGGCCGACGGCGTCGATCTCGTCGATGAAGATGATGCAGGGGGCGTTCTTTTTTCCCTGCTCGAACAGATCGCGGACGCGCGAGGCGCCGACGCCGACGAACATCTCGACGAAATCGGAGCCCGAGATCGAGAAGAACGGCACGTTCGCCTCGCCGGCGATCGCCCGCGCGAGCAGGGTCTTGCCGGTTCCCGGGGGGCCCATCAAGAGGACACCCTTCGGGATCTTCCCGCCGAGCTTCTGGAACTTCTGCGGCTCCTTCAGGAACTCGATGATCTCCTGGAGCTCTTCCTTGGCCTCCTCGACCCCGGCGACGTCCTTGAACGTCACCTTCTTGCCCTGGGCCGAGGTGAGCTTCGCGCGGGACTTCCCGAAGGAGAGCGCCTTGTTGCCGCCGGACTGCATCTGGCGCATGAAGATGATCCAGACGACGACGAGAATCAGGATCGGCGACCACATGAAGATCATGGAGATCAACGAGTTGTCGGCCGGCTTCTTGGCCTTGACGACGACCCCCTTGTCCCTCAGGACCTTCATCAGGTTGTCGTCTTTGACGGTGTACACACGGAAGTTCGGGACCTGCTGTCCGGTCGTCGTCAGCTGGGCCGCCTTGAATTTCCCCTGGATGTCGTATCCGACGGCGTCGCCCGAGACCGTCACTTCCTGGACCTCGCCGGCGTCGACGAGCTTGTAGAACTCCGTCGCGTCCAGGTCCTTCCGCTGCTCGCTGGCCGTCGCAAAGATCTGGTACGCGATGACGACGACGCCCAGAAAAACCAGCCAGACGAGGATGGTCCGCAGATGATTGTTCACTTCGGCCGACCTCCGGGCCCCGCGGGGCATGTCGAATATATAGGGATGCCGGCGCTGGCGCCAAGAAAAGGGGAGTGTCCCCTATTCCAGGAAGGTGACGTATGGCAAGTTCCTGTACAACCCGTCAGCGTCGAGCCCGTACCCAACGATCCAGCGGTCGGGGACTTGGAAGCCCACGTAGTCGGCGGCGAACGGTGCGCTGCGACGGCCCGGTTTATCCAGGAGCACGGCAACGCGAAGACGGGCCGGGCGAAAAGAGAAGACGTAGGTTTTCAGCGCATGGAGGGTGCGGCCCGTGTCGAGGATGTCCTCGACGATCAGCACGTCGGCCCCTTCGAGCGGGAACCCGTCGGGAAGCGCGAGCGCGGCCGGGTCCCCACCACGGTCGAGAGACTTGATCGGCACGAGCGCGAGCCGGACCGGCATCGGAAGTCGGCGGACCAGATCGGCGCAGAACATGAACGCCCCGTCCATCAGGCCGATGATGGAAAGCTCCCCGCCCTCGACCGTGTCGGCCGCTATGGCTCGGGCCAACGCCTCGACGCGGGACTGAAGCGCGGTCTCGCCGATCAGGATCTCGCGGGAGAGGCGCATCGGCGGAACTCTAGCAAACGGCCGCGCCGTCGGGCGGCGATTCGGCCGGGGAGATCGAGCGATGCGCCTGAGCCCGCCGATGTCAGCTCGACGACGGCGTCGACGTGGCGGGTCGAGACCCGACGAGGGTCGCAGCCGGCGCCTTCGAGCGCCAGCCGCGCAACCCGCGCCGCGAGGGGGTGGGGGAGCGCCGCGATCGCCGTGGCATCGAGCGTGAGAAGCCCCCCCGTCGACCTGGCGGCGGCTTCGAACGCCGCACGAGCGAGGTCATCGAGATAAGAGGCGTCCTCGCGCAGCCTCGCCGCGGCTTCGACCAGGTGCCGCGCCGCGGCCGGGTTCAACGTCTTGGCCAAGAAGGGAATGACGAGGCGCCGGACGCGATTGCGGTCGAAGGAGAGGCTCCGGTTCGAGGGATCGTCGCGGAACGCGATCCGTCTCTTGCGGAGCCACGCACGCAGCGCCCCACGCTCGATGCCGAGGAGCGGCTTGACGAACGGCCCCGGGCCCCCGGGTGCCATCGCGGCGAGCGCCGACGGGCCCGCCCCGCGCGCCCAACGCATCAGAACCGTCTCGGCCTGGTCGTCCAGCGTGTGACCGGTCGCAACGACGATGGCGCGTTCCGAGCGCGCGAGCTCGAGCAAGAACGCGCGCCGCACCCTTCGCGCCGCTTCCTCGAGCGACTCCCCCTTCCGTCGCGCCGCGCGGACGTCCCGGCGATCCGCGACGCAGGGAAGCCCGAGTGTTTCCGCCAGCGCGGCGACGAACCTCCGATCGGACGGAGAGCCTCGCCGCAGCCCGTGATCGAGATGGGCGACGACGATCGCGGGTCGGCGCTTCGCGGCGAGACGGGCGATCAGGTGCAGGAGCGCGACCGAATCGCCTCCTCCGGACACGGCCGCGACCACGCGGGAGTCCCCGGGCAACAGCTCGGTCGCTGCGGCTTGGAAGGCGAGCTCGACGGCGTCGGCCACGGCGGGCCGCTATCGTCCCTGCGCGATCATCGCCAGGTTCTCGCGTCGAAGATCGAGCGTCCTTGCGGCCACCGGCAGGAGCGCGGCCGCGACGCCGACGGCGGCGGCCAGCACCAGGAGCGAGGCAGCGAACACGACGAGCCCCGATCCGCTCCAGGCATAGGCGAGGGCGAAGACCAGCGTCGCCGCGCCGCTCGCCGCGACGGAGGCGACCATGCCCAGCACCCCCGCGAGCGGATGGGTGTTCCCCGCGCGGAGCTTCATCAGGTCGCAGGGTGCGGGGAATGCCGCGGAGACCAGAGCGGCGATCGGCGCCTGCGCGAGGTAGGCCGAGAGCGTCATGACGAGCGTCGCCGCCCAGAGCAAGCCCGACCCGTGCGGGTGCAGGATCAGGGCGATCGTCAAGGCGATCGCCATGGGGGCGGCGAACGCGAGACCGCCGCCGACCGCCTTCCCCACGACGATGTCCCGGGCCGACGCGGGGCTCAAGAAGACGAGCGTCAGTCCCGCACGGTCGACGGCGAACTGGTTTGCCACGAGCGTCTGCAGCGAGAAGAGCGTCAACGCCGATCCCACTCCGAAGACGATGATGCCGAGGAGCCCGCTCCAGCCGCTCCCGATCAGCGTTCGCTTCCAGACGATGGCCAGCATGAGGACGGGCACCGGCGCGGTCCACATGATCACCCGCCCGCGCACCGACCGCGCGGCCAGCCGGAACGTCGTCCAAGCCACCGCGGATGCGGCCGACGACAACCCGAGGATCCTCCTTGGCGTGGCGCCGCGCGCCGAGCGGCTTCGCCGCTCGGGGGGCGCATCGAGCAGACGATCGAACGACCATCTCGATACGAGAAGCAGGGCCAGCGCGAAGAGCACAAGGAACAGCGCCGGAGCCGTCTTGGGCCCGTCGATCGCGTTCGCGTACAGGCTCCACGGCAGGCTCTCGATCCAGACGCTTCCGCGACCATCGAACATGCGGAGCGCCTCGCGCGTCGTCGAAGAGTCGTTGCGGAAAAGCGGTGTCGTCAGGAGCGCGGCCGCCGACAGGAGAAACAACGCGGCGACGGTGACGAACTCGCCGACCCGCCGGTTGCGAAAGACGAGCGCCGTCAGGAGCGACGCCGTGCTGCCCAAGGCGGCGAGCAAGGCGAGCGTCGCGGCTCCCAGCGCAGCGGCGAACAGCCCCGCCGCGGCGTCTCCACCGGCGAAGAATCCGAGCGACATCGCGATCAAGCCCGGCACGACGGCCAGGACGAGCGGATCCGTCAGCTCGGCGAACAGCTCGAGGGCGTGGAGGAGGCCGCGAGGGATCGGAAGCAGAGCGAGCCGGGTGGAGGAGACCGGCGCTGCGCCGAACCGGAGGAGGGGGCCCACGGCGACGAGGATCGTGACCCCCGCCAGAACGGCGCGCGCGCCGACCAGGACCGGGGCCGCCTTCGGATTCCCCTGCGCCAGCCCGCGCGCTCCGATGAAGGCGAGAAAGGCGAGGACCAACGAGCCGGGAATGATCGTCACCGCCGTGGTCGCCGCGACGAAGAGGCGGGAGACACGGGAGACCTGCTCGAAGCTGTCGCGCTTCCGTCCCCGGAGCATGTTGGTGAACAGCCGCCAGCGGAGGAGCGCGAACGCGCGAAGCAGCCGGATCATCCGGACAGCCACGCGAGGTGGGCTCCCGCGCCTTCACCGGCGCCGACCAGACGCAGGAACATCGCCTCCAGGCTCTCGCCTCCCGAGGCTTGCGCGCGGAGCTCTTCGATCGGACCTTGAGCGACCAGCCTTCCCTTGTGGATCACGCCGATGTGGTCGCAGAGCCGCTCGACCACCTCGAGGATGTGGGATGTAAGAAAAACCGTCCCGCCGCGTTTCCCGTAGTCGAGGAGGAGGTCCTTGATCTGCCGCGACGCGACCGCGTCGATCCCCTCGAACGGCTCGTCGAGGAACAGGAGCTTGGGCGCCGGGAGGAGGGCGGCCGCCAAAGAGGTCTTTTTCCTCATGCCATGGGAGAAATCGGCGACGACCTGGCCTTTGACGTCGGCCAGGTCCATCAAGACGAGCAGCTCGTCGCTGCGCGCCTTGAGGGTGGCGCGATCGAGCCCGTGAACTTGGCCGACGAAAGCCAGCGTCTCGGCGGCGGTCAAGTGCTCGAAAAGTGCCAAATCTTCCGGGACGACCCCGACCTGGCGCTTCACGGCCTCGGGCGTCGTCCAGGGGTCGAGCCCCAGGATCCGAATCGCTCCTCCCGACGGTTTGAGGAGCCCGGTGAGGCACTTGATGGTCGTCGATTTTCCCGCGCCGTTCGGCCCGACGAACCCGTAGAGCGAGCCCCGAGGCACCGCGAGGTCGATCCGATCGACGGCGACAAATGACCCGAACTCCCGCCTCAGTCCTTGCGTATGAATGGCGAGGTCCACGGGAGGATTCTAACCGCCGGCACCCGTAAGGAGAGGTCCATGCTGGAGCTCAAAGATCTCGTCAAGGTCTACCCCGGTCCCGTCGCCGCGCTTCAAGGCATCAATCTCTCGATCCCCCAGGGGATGTTCGGGCTCTTGGGCCCGAACGGAGCCGGGAAGACGACGCTGATGCGCATCGTCGCCGGGCTCCTCGAGCCGACGTCCGGGCGCGTGATGCTCGACGGCCAGGACGTCACCGAGAAACCGGAGAAGATTTGGTCGCAGCTCGGCTACCTGCCTCAGGAGTTCGGGTTCTACCCGCACCTGACCGGCGAGGCGATGCTCGCGCACCTCTTGGCTCTCAAGGGCATCGAATCGCCGAAGGGCCAGAGGGCCCTCGTCGTCGGACTGCTCGAGCGGGTCAATCTCTCGTTTGCCGCCAAGCGCAAGGTCAAGACGTACTCCGGCGGGATGAGGCAGCGCCTCGGCCTCGCTCAGGCCATCGCGGGCAACCCGCGGCTGATCATCGTCGACGAGCCGACGGCCGGGCTCGATCCCGAAGAGCGATTCCGCTTCTACCGCCTGCTCGCCGAGCTGGCGGCCGACCGCATCGTCATCCTCTCGACGCACATCGTCGAGGACGTCTCGGTGCTCTGCAGCCGGTTCGCGGTGATCCGCGGCGGCCGCGTCGTCGCGTTGACGACCCCCGCCGAGGCGCGCGCGCTGATCCACGGCCGGATCTTCCAGGGAACTGCGGACACGAGCGAGCGGCTCGCGGAGCTGACCGCGACGCGCCGCGTGACCCAGGCGATCCTGGTCGAAGGGAAGAATCAGGTCCGCGTCTACGAGCCGGAAGGGCGGGCGCCCTCCGGGTTCGCCGCCGTCGAGCCGAACCTCGAGGACGCCTACTTCGTGCTCATGCGCGGCGAGGTCCTCGAAGAGGCGCTCCAATGAGCTTCAGGAGGCTGTACCTCGTCTTCAAGACGGACCTGGCGTTTCACGCGAAGCGGCCGCTGACGTGGATTCTCGTCCTCATCATGATGTTCGTCGTCTGGGGACTGTCGACGGGGCACGTCCGCATCGACACCGGCGACGCCTCGGTCGGCGGCACGAAAGCTTGGATCACCTCCGAGTTCGCCGTGGCCTTCACTCTCTGTACGACCGTGTTTCTCTTCTACACGTTCTTCCTCGCGATCGCGGCCGGCATGGGGGTCATCCAAGACGAAGAGCGCAAGATCGGGGAGCTGCTCCACGCGACACCGCTGACCCCGCACGAGTACGTCTGGGGGAAGGTGCTGGCCGTCATCGTGGCCTTCCTCGGTATCCTTTGCATCCAGCAGCTCTTCTCGATGGTTGCCTACCACCTGCTGCCGAACGCGAAGGCCGACGAGATCCGAGGGCCGTTCACGCTCGCCGCTTACGTCGTTCCCGCCTTGGCGTTCGGTCTTCCGTCGATCCTCTTCACGGCGCTGACGTCATTCGCGGTCGGCCTGAGGTGGCGGAAGCCGATCCTCGTCTTCGTGCTCCCGGTGGCGATGCTCCTCGTGTGCGCGCTGTTCCTCTGGGACTGGTCCCCGACCTGGCTGGCGCCGAGCTGGAACAAGCTCCTGATGGCGCTCGACCCGGCGGGCTTTCGCTGGCTCAACGAGACGCACCTGAAGCTGGATCGCGGGGTCGACTTCTACAACAAATCCGCGATCCCGTTCGACTTCGTCTTCATGGCGAGCCGCACGGCGATCCTGGCGCTCGGGCTGATCTCGCTCGCGCTCGCGGAGCGGCATTTTGCGCGGACGATGCGCGGCGAGGTCGCAGCCGCCGCGAAGCGAAAGCTGCTCGCGGAGGGCGTGACCGCGGCCCGCGACGCCGTGCCCGCCGAGGAGCGCGTCACGCCTCCGCTCGGTGAGCTGAGCATGAAGGCAGGAGCGCCCGGATTCTGGCGAGGAGCGATGGACGTCGCTCGGGTCGAGCTGCGCGAGCTTCGCCACGCTCCCGGGCTCTACCTGTTCGTCCCGCTGATCCTCCTGCAGACGATCGGCGGGAACGTGTTCGCGTTGGGTCCGTTCGGCACCTACCTGATGGCGACCTCGGGCGGGATCGCCGCGCGCATGATGAACACCCTGACGCTCCTCGTCTCGTTCCTGCTGCTGTTCTACACGGTCGAGTCCCATCAGCGCGAGAAGAACACCGGGCTCGCGTCGATCGCCGACGCGACCCCCGTGCGGACCGCGTCCGTGCTCTTTGGCAAGTCGGTTGCGAACGCGGTCGTCGGCGTCGCGGTGCTTCTCGGCTGCTTCCTCGGGGGGGCGATCGTCATCCTCGTCCAGGGTCAGGCCCCTCTCCAGGTTACGCCGTTCGTGATCACGTGGGGGTTGCTGCTCATTCCGACGTTCCTGTTCTGGACCTGCTTCGTCACCGCGGTCGTGTCGATCACGCGGAACCGGTATGCCACCTACGGCATCGGGCTCATCGTCCTGTCGCTGACCGGGTGGCTCCAGTTTCGCCAGAAGATGAACTGGGTCTTCAACTGGGACATCTGGAACGTCGCGCGCTGGAGCGACATGGGGCCGTACCAAATGGACCGGCCGGCGTTGATCCTGAATCGCCTGTTGGTGCTCTCGATGGCCGGGTTCTTCGTCGTGATCGCCGTTAGGTTCTTCGCGCGGCGCGACGCGGACCCCGTGCGGATCATCCACCGCCTGCGGCCCGCGGCGCTCTGGGGCACCGCGATGCGCCTAGCCCCGTTCGCGCTGGTTCCGGCCGTTCTCGGCACGAGCCTCGGCGTGATGGTTTCGCGCGGCCGGGAGTCCGAGTTCGCCAAGAAGAAGATGCACGACTACTGGAAGCAGAATCTCGCGACCTGGAAGGACGCGCCGAACCCGGAGATCGTCGACGTCGACGTCAAAGTCAAGCTCGATCCGGCGGGGAGCCGGTTCAGCACGGTCGGCCGCTACACGCTGTCGAACGGACACGAGACGCCCCTCCGGCAGTTCGCGCTCACCGCCGGCCCCCACTGGAAAAACCTCAAGTGGACGATGAACGGGAAAGAGTACAAGCCGGACGCCCGGACGTTCCTCTACGCGTTCAGCCCCGACGCCCCCATCCTCCCCGGCGGAACGGTGGACGTCGGCTACTCGTACGACGGGACGTTTCCCTTCGGCATCTCGAAGAACGGGGGCGGGGAGATGGAATTCATTCTCCCGTCGGGAGTCGTCCTGACGGCGTTCACCCCGACCTTCGTCCCGACCGTCGGCTACGACGAGACGATCGGCATCGAGGAAGAGAAGAACAGGTACGAGACGAAGGTCTACCCGGACGACTTCTATGTCGGCCGCACCGATCCCGCGTTCGGCAGCGGGTCCGGATTCACCGCGCGCGTCGAGGTCTCGGGCCCTCCCGAGTATCGCTACAACTCGGTCGGCGTTCTCGAATCGGACACCGTCAAGGACGGGGTGCGCACGGCGGTCTGGAAGACCGATCACAAGGTCCGGATGTTCAACGTCGTCGCCGGCAAGTGGTCGGAGCGCAAGGGGGAGGGGACCGTCATCTATTACTACCCCGGCCACGCCTCGAACCTCGACGAGATGATGCTCGCCCTGAACGGCGCGCGGAAGTACTACTCCGCTTGGTTCCACGACTTCCCGTGGAAGGAGCTGAAGCTCTCGGAGTTCCCTTCGGTGGCGACCTACGCTCAGGGGTTCCCGACCGACATCACCTTCTCCGAGGCGATCGGCTTCCTCACGCAGCAGGAGAAGACGGGGAACGCGCCTTTCACGGTGGCGGCGCACGAGGCGGCGCACCAGTGGTGGGGGAACATGCTCCTCCCCGGCAAGGGACCCGGCGGCGATCTGCTCTCGGAGGGAATGTCCCACTTCTCGACGATCCTCCTGACCGAGCAGATCAAGGGATTGTCCGCGCGGATCGAATTCTGCAAGCGAATCGAGGAGCGCTACGGCGACAACCGGCAGGTCGACTCCGAAAAGCCCATGGTCAAGATTGACGGCTCGAAGCCCGGCGACACCACCGTGACGTACGACAAAATGGGGTGGGTCGTCTGGATGCTCCTCCAGCAGATGGGGCGCGACAACCTGCTGAAGGGCCTCCACGATTTTCAGACCGCGTACGACGACAACCCCGACCACCCGGTGTTGCAGGACTTCACCGCGTTCCTGAGGCCCTACGCGCCCGACCCCGTCGCGTACGACGGTTTCATCGAGCAATGGTTCCACAAGGTCGTCGTTCCTGAGTATGTGCTCGCCGAGGCCAAGAAGGCCGGCTCGGCGTCGGCGTACGACGTCACGGTCAAGGTCACGAACAAAGGGAAGGCGACGATGCCCCTGACCGTCGCCGCGGCGAAGGGCGAGCGGTTCGACGACAAGGGCGTCGCCAAAGCCGATTATCGGGACGCCCGATCGCCGATCACATTGTCCGCCGGGGAAACGAAGGAGGTCACCGTCCACTGCAACTTTGAACCGGATCGCGTCTTGGTGGACCCCGACGCCCTCGTTCTTCAACTGCGGCGTAAGTCCGCCGTTGTCAAGCTGTAGGAAGAGGGGACACTCCCCTTTTTCGAAAAGGGGAGTGTCCCCTTTTCTACTTTAGAGCCTGGCCCCGTTGAAGCTCCAGTCGGGCCTCCTTCTCCAAGCCCAGTCGGCTGTAGACGTCGGCGAGAACGAAGTGGCCCAACGAAGCGTAGGTCGAGCGTGGATCGAGCTTCAGTCCTTGCAGCGCCTCCATCTTCGCTTGTTCGAGCTGACCGACCTGAAGGAGCGCCTGCGCCAAGTAGAAGTGGCCGATCGGCCATTCGGGCTCCTGATCGACGCAGCGACGAAGCGCGTCGGCGGCTCCGACAACGTCTCCCGATTTCGAGAGAATCCGCCCGAGGTTGAAGAGCGCCTTGTAGGCGTCGGGGTAGGCTTCGATCTCGGCACGGTACTCCGAGACCGCCCGCGGCGCGTCCCCTTCGGCCTCGGCGATCAGGGCTTGATTGTAGCGGGCCCACCGTGCCTTGGGGTCGATCGCCAGCGCGTGCGCGAGCGCGGCCTTCGCGGCATCGGCGCGGCCTCTGCGAAACGCGACGACCCCGAGCCCGACCTCCGCCCGCGCGGTCTTGGGCTCGGCGGCCAAGGTCTGCTTGAAGCTCTCCTCGGCCGCGTCGTCCTTGCCGGAGTCCAGCTGCACCTGAGCGAGGCGGTAGAGGATTTGCGCATTCGATGGGTCCGACTTAAGGAAGTGCTGGTACCCGGCGATCGCCTCGTCAGCCCTCCCCTGCGCCACGAGCGTATCGGCGAGGCCGATCATCGCGTAGTCGTGGTCCGGCCTCTTCGCCAGCGTGGTCCGGTAGTACTCCGCCGCCTTCTTGAACTCCTTCTTCTTGAACCAGCAGTTGCCCAGCGTGTAGTAGGCGTCGATGACTTCGGGCGCTTCCCGCAGGACGCTCTCGAGAAGCGGAATCGCCTCGTCCTCCTTCCCGTCCCGCACGAGCGTGCGGATCCGCCCCATACGGTCGTAGATCGGCAGCCGGTCCTTGGGATCGGGCAGCTCGCGCCAGGACGTACCGTCGGTCGTCGCCGTTCCGCCGACGTACCCGAGCGACGCCAGCTTCCGCAGCGTTTCCTCGTCCTCCTCGACCGGCGCCGTCGCCGCGAGCTTCGCGATCGAAGCCCGCTCGAACTCCGCGAGCGATGCCCTGAGCGCCTCGACGGTCGAGAGTTCACGCGACGCGAGGTTGATCGTCTCCGCCGGATCCGCGCCGAGGTCGTACAGCTCTTCCTTGGGAGCCTCGACGAAGTGCCAGCGCTTCGTTCGAATCGCTCTGAGCTCGCTCCAGCCGTAGTGGAAGCGCGGGTAGTACGACTCGCTGTAGCCGTCCCCAGCATCGGCCGCGTTCCCGGACAGCACGGAAACCAGGCTCGTCCCCGTTCCGCCGAGCGCGCCCTTGAGCCCGAGAAGCTCGAGCACCGTCGGCGCGACGTCGATCGATCGCACGACCGCGTCGACGACGCGCCCCTTCGTCCCGGAGTACGGCGTCGCCAAGATGAACGGGATGTGCGTGACTTGCTCGTACAGGAAATAGCCGTGACCGGACTCGCCGTGCTCCCCCAGGCTCTCGCCGTGATCGGCCAGCACCGCGATCACCGTCTTCCGCGTGAGATCGAGCCCGTCGAGCTCGGCGGTCAAGCGGCCGACGAGAGAATCGGTCCAGGCGATCTCGCCGTCGTAGGGCCGCCCCGCATACCGGCTCTTGAACGGCTCGGGGGGATCGTACGGCGCGTGAGGATCGTAGAGGTGAATCCACGCGAAGAACCGGCGGCTCTTGACGCCGACGATCCACGCGAGCGCGTGGTCGAGCGTTTCGTTCCCCGGGCGCTGGATCTCGCCCATCGACAGCTTCTGCTGCTGCTTGAGGTCGAAGTCGTCGTAGTAGGTGTCGAATCCTTGAGCGATTCCCCAGCGGTGATCGAGCACGAACGCCGACACGAATCCGCCGGTCGCATACCCGTGCTGCTCGAGCACCTCGGCGAGCGTCACGTGCTCCGGCGCCAACTTGAACCCGCCGTTGTCGCGGACACCGTGCGCCCCCGGCAGGAGCCCGGTGAAGAGTGTGCAGTGAGCCGGCAGTGTCAGTGGGATCGGGGAGATTGCGGCGGCGAAGCGGACGCCTCGGGCCGCGAGCGCGTCGAGAGCGGGCGTCGCGACGTCCTTGGCGCCGTAACAGCCGATCCGATCCGCCCGGGTCGTGTCGAGCGTCACGACGACCAGGTTCAGATCCGCGGAGCCGACACCGCGCGGGAGCGAGCCCAAGCCCGTACCTCGCCCGCCGCAGGCGTAGAACAGAAGCGTCAGAGCGATGAGGCGGAAGTCGTTCCGACAACGGCGCATCGGGGCATTGTAAGGGCCGTCGTAGAGGTCCCTATTGTTCGCCCGATTGCCGCCGTGTTACGGTCCGCCGTGGCGGCCTAGTCAGGGGAGGTAGCCATGCATCGCGTGACGAAGCTTCGATGGATAGCGGTAGCTCTTCTTGCCCTGGCGCTCGTTCCCACCGCACGGGCGCAAAGCAAAACGACCGCGGCGATCACCGGAACCGTGAAGGGCCAGGACGGCGGCGTCGTCATCGGCGCGAGCGTCAGCATCCAGAGCCCTCAGCTGATCGGCGGGACGCGAACCCAGGCGACCAATGACAAGGGGGCGTTTCGTTTTCCCGAGATCGCGCCGGGAATGTACACGCTCACCGTCGTGATGCCTGGATACAAGACGCTCGAGCGGCAGGACATCCGGCTGCAGATCGGGATCTCGCTCGACTTGAAACTGGTCCTGATTCCATTCGCCGGGCAGGAAACCGTCACGGTGACGGGCGAACCGGCGGCGATCGACATCACGAGCCCCGAGACCAAGAGCGTCTTGTCGAACGAAGTCCTGCAAAACCTGCCAGCGAGCCAATTTCAGCCCGACACGCTGAACCTGGCCCCCGGGATCAACAACTCGGTTGCCTACGGCGGCGCGTCCGACACAGGGGTCGCGTGGCAGATCGACGGCGTCGACACCTCGGACCCTGAGGCCGGATCCGCGTGGTCGTTCGTCAACTACAACATCATCGACCAGGTCGAGCTCGCGGGGCTCGGCGCGCCCGCCGAGTACGGCGGCTTCACCGGGGTCGTGTTCAACAGCACCACGAAGTCCGGAAGCAATGCCTTCAGCGCGCTCGTCGATGCCTACTTCACGAACGATTCCTTGACGTCGGACAACGGCGCGCCGGCAGGAATCAACCCGACCGAGAAGCAGTACATCAACACGACCGCGAACTTCGGCGGGCCGTTCGTCAAGGACAAGCTCTGGTGGTACATCTCGGGCCAATACTTCAAGGAAGTGACGAACAACGGCGGCCCGGACATCACGAGCAAGCAGCCGCGCGGATTCGGCAAGCTCAGCTGGCAGGCGAACGCCAATAATAATTTCGACTTCTGGCTCGAGTACGACTTCTACGACGTGCTGCACCGCGGAGCCGACGTCATCACGCCCGCCGAGGCGACGGTCCACGAAACGGCCCCCGAGTGGGTCTGGAACTTCGCGTGGAAGAAGGTCATCACGAACAACATGATCTTCGACATGACCTTCCAAGGATGGTCCGGCTACTACTACCTCGATCCCGAGGAAGGGTATGGCCTCGCGGGGCACTTCGATTCCTTGACGGGCATGTACAACACCAACTCCACCTACTGGTACAAGGCCGACCGAGAGCGCAACCAGCTCAACGCGTCCCTGTCGCAGCACGTCGCGGACTGGGGCGGCACGCACGACTTCAAGTTCGGCATGGAGATCGAGCGTTCGGCCCTGCGCAGCCGGTATGGGTATCCGACCGGTGCGAAGTATTACGACAACTACACCGGCTACAATCCCCACACCGGCGCCTACGACACGTATTCCATCGTCTACAACGGTAATGCCTACGATGTTCACGCGACGAACCTGCGGACGAGCCTCTACGCGCAAGATGATTGGCAGATCAGCTCCCGCTTCACGCTCAATCCCGGCATCCGGCTCGATTACATCCGCGGCGACGTGCCGAGTCTCGGGAACGTCTACTCCTATCTGGCTCCGGCGCCGCGGCTCGGGTTCGCCTGGAACATTACGGGCGACAACGAGAACCTCCTGAAGTTCCACGTCGGCCGTTACTTCGCCGGGGCCCACGCGACGTACTACTACTGGGTCGAGCCGGGGGCGTTCCAGCCGGGCCATACGGACATTCATTGGCGGAGCGGGGACGTCGACGTCGGCACCACCCTCGAGCATAACTACGTCATCGACCCGAATCTCAAGCATCCGTACATGGACCAGGTCGTGCTGGGCTACGACCGGGCTCTGCCATACGGGTTCGTGTTCTCGGCGACGGCGATCTACCGCAAGTGGAAGAACTTCGTCGAAACCGTGGCGCAGAATCCGGATCTCACTCCCGTGACGGGCGAGATCGGGGTCAAGGATGCCAACGGCAACAACGTGTCGACGGGCCAGACGGTCACGCTCTACGACTGGAACAACTTCGCGACCGATCCGCTCCTCGTCACGAACCCGCCAGGCCTCCATCGGACGTTCGAGGGCATCATGCTCACCGCGACGAAGAACTTCCGGAACAACTGGCTAGCGACGCTGTCGTACGTCTACTCGCGAGCCCGCGGCACGATCGACAACCTCGGATTCTCCGACAATCATCAGATCGGCGGCTTCGATTCCGGGCCCAGCCGGTACCTCGACACGCCGAACTCCACGGTCAACTGGGACGGAACGCTGACGCACGACCCGACCAACCAGGTCAAGCTCCAGGGGACCTACGCGATCCCACGGGCGAACATCTGGCTCTCGGGGAACTGGACATACTACACCGGGAACGCTTTTACGAAGCAGAGCCAGTGCCTGCTCTCGAACGACGACGGCGATCCCACGACGGCGGACTGCCACGCCTTCCCACAGGACCTGCTCGTGCGAACGCGATTCTTCGCTGAGCCCCGGGGCAGCCGCCGGCTGCCGGGGTACAACCAGATAGACGCCCGAATCGAATGGCGCCCGGGCGTGCACAAAGGGCAGATCGGCGTCATCGCCGACATTTTCAACGTTCTCAATCACGCCCAGGTGACGGCCGTCGAGGAGCGCGACAACGGCAATTTCGGAGCGGTGCTGCAGCACAACATCGGACGCAACATACGGTTCGGAATGCGTTACATGTTCTAGCGCGCTCCGCTACTTGAGGTAGCGTCCGAACCAATCGACGAGCCGGCGCAGCCGGTCGACGTAGTGCGACGGCATCGTCATGGTGTGCGGCTCGTCGGGGTAGATGACGAGCTCGGTGGGCACTCCGGCGAGCTTCAGCCGCTGGTAGAGCTGCATCGCCTGGCCGGGCGGGCAATTCCCGTCCTTCTCGTCGGCGATCAAGAACAGGGGCGTCTTGATGTCCGCGAAGTAGGAGATCGGCGACAACTCCCGATACCGGGCGACGTTTTCCCAGGGCTTCCCGAACTCGACGACGTACTGCGTGTGCCACTGGTCCGTGCCGAACGCCGACTCGTAGTCGACCTCGAAGCGCTCCGGGACGCCCACCTTGAAGCGGCCGGTGTGGCCGGCGAGCCAGACGGTCATGATTCCCCCGTACGACCACCCGCCGACCCCCAAGCGCTTCGAGTCGATCCAGCGGTGCTTCGCGATCGCGGCGTCGACCGCGGCCATCAGATCGTCGAACTCCTTGATGTGCCAGTCCCCCCACAGCGCGTGCGAGAACGCCTCGCCGTACGAGGTGCTGCCGCGATAGTTCACGCGCAGCACCGCCCAACCTTTTCCTGGGAAGAGCTGGTTCTCGAGCTCGCTGTCGAAATAGTCCCCGTCGAACTCCTGCGGGCCGCCGTGGATGTAGAGGATCAGCGGGTAGGACTTCGCGGGGTCGAGATCGACCGGGGGGTACAGCCAAGCCTCGACGCTCTCCCCGTCTTTGCTCTTCGCCTGGAGCTTTTCGGGGTCGACGAGCTTGAGACCGGCGAACATCGCGTCGTTGGGACCGACGATCTTGCGCGGGTCGGCGCCGTCCGCGCTCGCCGTCCAGATCTCGGAGAACGCGATCGGCGTCGAGCGTAAGAAGTAGAGACGCCTCATGGCCGGGGAGTACCTCACCAGCCCGTAGGCACGCTCCCCTCCCAGGAGCTCTTTGGGCTCGCCGCCGGCGGACGGCAGCGCCGCGATCCAATTCGCGCCGCGGCGGTCGAACGGGACGATCAACGTCGCATCGTCCGCC
Organism: uncultured Acidobacteriota bacterium; assembly: GCA_964511835.1. Classification (GTDB taxonomy): domain Bacteria; phylum Acidobacteriota; class Polarisedimenticolia; order Polarisedimenticolales; family DASRJG01; genus DASRJG01. The sequence continues at coordinate 91,644 of CAZEII010000003.1, forward strand.
GACCACGAGATTCGCGCCCCGGCCGACCCGCTTCCGACGACCTCCGAGGAGACCCAGTTGTCGAGCTTAGAGGTGAGATCGCAAGCGGCGCCTCCCTCGACGGGGGCGACCATGACGTGGGTCGTGCCGTAGACGTCGTTCGGGCGCAGCGCGCCGATGAAAGCGACCCGATCACCCGCATGGGACCAGGTGGGATCGGCGTCCGGGCCGGAGTTGGCCGAGAGGCGCCGAGGGGTGCCGCCGCTCGGGCTGACGAGCCAGACGTCCGTGTCGTCGGTGTCGTCCGGATCCGGATTGTGGTTCGACACGAAGGCGATCCAGTCTCCCTTGGGCGACCAGCGGGGGGACGCCTCGTCGAACGTTCCCGGCGTCAGCAGCTTGGGCGTTCCACCCCCGGCGGCGACGATCCAGAGGTGCGTGTGACGCCCGTCGTCGAACCCGTCCCCGTCGCGCTGAATCTGCGTGCCGGTGATGACCCACGGGGAATCGTCGGACTTCCGTTTGCTGCGATCGTCCTTGCAGAAGACGATCCGGCTTCCGTCCGGCGACCAATCGAACTCGCCGATCGCCTCCTTCACGTCGGTGATCGCCCGTCCTCGCCCGTCGCCGACCTTCGCCACCCAGAGCTGAGTGTCGCCTCCTGCGTCCGACAGGTAGGCGAAGCGCTTGCCGTCGGGAGAGAACTTGGGATCGGTGCAATCGTCCGACGGCTTGCAGATTTTCCGGGCGTTCCTTCCTTCGGCGTCCGCGATGTAGAGCTCGTGACGAAAGGAGTCCTCTTTCCGGTCCGCGCGCTCGATCGTATAGGCGAGCGATCTCCCGTCGGGGGAGATCTCGAGCGAGGCGATCTCGAGGAGCGCGTACGTGTCGTCGGGAAGGATCGGACGCCTGGGATTCGCGGCCGCCACGGCGGCCAGGACGAGAGCGGTCGCGAGCATCGGGATCCTCCCGGAGCGGGAGCGCCATGTTAACCTCACACGCATGAAGGGCCCGGGTGCGGCGTCGAAAGTCACCTACGTCACGCTCGCTGGGAACGAAGAGGCGAACGCGGCGTACGACGCCGCGGTTTCGGAGGTGCGCGCGAGCCTGCCGCGCACGGTGCCGAACTGGATCGACGGCCGGCGCGCCCCGAGCCGGCCGGAAGCCTCCGATCTCTCTCCGATCGATGCGTCCATCGTCGTCGCCCGATTTCCGCGGGCAACGGCCGCCGATGTCTCGGCGGCGATCGAAGGGGCGCGGCGCGCCTTCTCCGCTTGGGGGCGTCGTCCTTGGCGGGAGCGCGTGGCGATCCTGAGATGCGCCGCGGAAGCGATCAGCGACTCCATGACCGAGCTGGCGGCGCTGATGTCGATCGAGGTGGGCAAGAACCGGCTCGAGGCGATGGGGGACGCGGAAGAGGCCGCCGATCTCCTCCGGTACTACTGCGACCAGGTCGAGGAGGCCGACGGATTCGAGAAGCCGCTGGGGAAGCTCCTACCGGAAGAGGAGACACGGTCGGTGCTGCGGCCGCACGGCGTCTTCGCCGTGGTTGCGCCGTTCAACTTTCCGGCGGCGCTTGCCATGGGGATGGCCGGTGGTGCGCTCGTCGCGGGAAACACGGTCGTTTTCAAGCCGTCCTCCGAAGCGCCGCTCACGGGGCTACGGCTTTACGAGATCCTGACCGGGGCGGGGGTGCCGCCGGGGGCCGTTCAGCTCGTCACCGGCGGCGGCCGCGAGCTCGGGGAGGCGTTTCTCGACCCACGGTTCGACGGGATCGTCTTCACCGGCTCGAAGCAGGTCGGCCTCGATCTCTACAGGAGATTCGCCTCAGCGTGGCCGAAGCCTGTCATCGTCGAGATGGGTGGGAAGAACCCCGCGATCGTCACCCGAAACGCCGACCTGCAGAAAGCCGCCGAAGGGGTGGCGCGCTCCGCGTTCGGATTCGGCGGCCAGAAGTGCTCGGCCTGCTCGCGCGCCTACGTCGCCGGGGAGGTCTACGACGGATTCCTCGAGCGGCTCAACGAGGCCGCCGGCAAGCTGACGATCGGCGATCCCACCGAGCGCGCGACGTTTCTGGGTCCGGTGATCACATCGAAGGCCAAGGCGACACACGCCGCGGCCGTGAGCGAAGCGAAGCGCGACGCGCGCATCGTGTTCCACGGAACGGTGCCGCCGGATGCGGCGCTTGCGCGCGGCCATTTCGTCGCCCCCGTGGTCGTCGACCGGCTGCCCGACGGGCACCGATTGTGGCGAGAGGAGCTGTTCGTTCCGTTTCTGGTGGTCGGGAAGGTCGCCTCGCTCGACGAGGCGCTCGATCGAGCGAACGACACCGAGTACGGCCTCACCGCAGGCATCTTCAGCGAGGACGAGAGCGAGATTCGGACCTTCTTCGATCGCATCGAAGCCGGCGTCGTCTACGCGAACCGGCGTACGGGCGCGACGACCGGCGCGTGGCCGGGCGTGCAGTCCTTCTGCGGGTGGAAGGCGTCGGGCTCGACGGGCAAGGGCGGTTGCGGCCCCTGGTACGTTCAGCAGTTTCTCCGCGAGCAGAGCCGGACGATCGTCCATCGAACGGCGCGGCGTTGAGCGGCGAGGTCGTCGCCCGGAACCTCCGCCACACGCTCTTCACGTGGTCGGCGCAGGCCGGGCTCGACCCCGTGGAGATCGTCTCCGCGGAGCGGGCGCACTTCACCACGGCGGGCGGAAAACGCGTCCTCGATCTCGCCTCGCTCGTCTTCAATGCGTCGGCGGCGCTGAGGCATCCGAAGATCGCGGAGGCGATCGCGGCGCAAGCGGCGGCGCTGCCGGCGGCGGCGCCTTCGATGGCCACGGAGATCCGAGGTCGCTACGGCGAGGCTCTGTCCACCGTCACGCCGCCCGGCCTCGGCCGGTTTCTCTTCACGCTGGGCGGCGCCGACGCGAACGAGCGCGCGATCAAGATCGCGCGCCTGGTCACGGGGCGTGTGAAGATCGTGACGCGCTACCGCTCCTACCACGGCGCGACCTTGGGCGCGCTCGCGGCGACCGGCGACCCGCGGAGGCTCCCTTTCGAGCCCGGGCTCCCAGGGGTGGTGCGTGCCCTCGACCCCTACTGTTACCGCTGCCCGTTCGGCTGGACGCCAGAGACCTGCCGGCGGCCGTGCGTCGATCATGTGGAGGAGATCATCCGTTACGAAGGCGCGTCGTCCATTGCGGCGGTGCTCGTCGAGCCGGTCGTCGGAACGAACGGCGCGTTCTGGGGGCCGGCCGAGTACCTCCCGCGCCTCCGCGAGATCTGCGATCGCCATGGAATCCTGTTGATCTTCGATGAAGTCCTCACCGGGTTCGGCCGCACCGGGCGGTGGTTCGCGTTCGAGCGGTTCGGCGCCGCGCCGGACATGATCACGATGGGGAAGGCGATGACCTCCGGGCACTCTCCGCTCGGCGCCGTCGCCGTGAGCGAGCGTGTCGCGGCGCACTTCGAGGGAAACCCGTTGGTGACGGGATTGACGCACTCGGCGCATCCCGTCTCCCTCGCGGCGGGGCTCGCGACCCTCGACGTGATGAAAAGCGAGAAGCTGGTCGACCGCGCGGCGCGGCTCGACGTCCCGCTGGCCCGCCGGCTCGCCGCGATCGCATCCGCGCATGCGATCGTCGGCGACGTCCGAAGCCTGGGTCTCTACGGCGTGATCGAGCTCGTCGCCGATCGCGCGACGAAGGAGCCGCTCGACGGGGCCGTGAAGGGGATCGCGCGCGCCGCCCTCGACCGCGGCGTCCATCTCGCCACGCGTGGGACTTACATCTTCATCGCGCCGCCGCTCTGCATCGACGACGCCGATCTCGCTCACGGCCTCGACGTCGTCGACCAGCTTCTGAAATAGTGACCGAGAAGAGGGGACAGGCCCCTTTTCCTTCAAAGCTCCCCGGATACCGCTTTGTGCGAAAAAGGGGCCTGTCCCCTCTTCTCGGCCACTATTTCAACAGGTGGTAAGCCACACGCTGCGTCGATGTCCGCGGGAGGGCGTCGAGGAAGCGCCAGCGTGAAGGAACCTTGAACGCCGCCAGGCGTGTGGCGCAGTGAGTCGTCAATTCTCCCTCGGAGGCGGCCTTGCCGGCGCGGAGGACGACGAAGGCCATCACGTCGTCTTCGCCGAGAGCCGAGGGGACGCCGATGACGCCCGCCTCGAGAACCGCGGGGTGCGCCTCGAGGGCCCGCTCGACCTCGCCTGGGGAGATCATCTCGCCGCGCCGCCGGATCGCGAGCTTCTTCCGGCCAGCGAAGGTGTAGCTGCCGTCGACGCCGAGCGTCGCGAGATCGCCGGTCTTCAGCCAGCCGTCGGGACCGAACGCCTCACGGGTCAACGGCTCATCCCCGTAATACCCGGAGAACGTCGCCGGATTGCGGAGCCACACCTCGCCGTCGACGATCTTGACCTCCGCGGGGATCGAGGGATCCGGATGGCGTCTCGGAAGCCCCATCGCGTCGAGGTCGCGCGGATCGTCGAGCGGCTGAAGGAAACCGAACGTGCTCTCCGTCAGGCCGTAGCCGATGACGAGCTTCGTGCCGAAGCGACGCTCGAACTCGCGATGGGCCTCACGGCCGAGCGCCGGCGCGGCGTACACGAGCTTCAGACCGTGCGACCGGTCCTCGTCGGACGCCGCCCGGTCGAGCAGGATCTTGAGCATCGCTCCGATGGCGTTCGCCTGAGTCGCCTCCGTCTCCCGCACCCAGGACCAGAACCGCGACGCCGAGAACCGCTCCTCGAGGGCGAGCGATGCCCCCGCCGCGAGCGCGCCGAGCGTCGAGTAGAACCGCGCGTTGATGTGCGAGAGCGGGAGGCACGTGAACAGCCGGTCGTCCGACGAGAGAGCCAGCCAGTGCGCGAACGCCTCTCCGGTGAGGATCGCCATCCGATGCGACAGCATGGCCGCCTTGGGCCGCCCCGTCGTTCCCGACGTCGTCAGGATCGTCGCGATCGACTCGGGCGTCGGCGCCTCTATCCCGGTGAGCGGGCGCCGCGAGGCGAGGAGCTCCGGCAGACGGGCCGCGACGCGGCCGCCGATCGTGACCGCGCCGGACGGGTCCACGAACCCTCGGGGCGCGAGGTGGGCGAGCGCCAAGTCGACTTCGGGGGGCGCGAGGTCGACGTGAAGAGGGCAGGAGACGATGCCCGCCTTGGCCGTCGCCAGCCATAGAAAGAGGTGATCCGGTCCGGCAAGGCGCATGGCGAGGCGATCGCCCGGGGAGACGCCGAGCGAGACGAGCTCGGAGGCGACCGCATCCGTGATCGCACCGGTCTCCGCGTAGCTCCACGTGCGGCCGCGGTGCACCAGGAACGGCGCCGCACCGCGCGCCGCACAGGCGCGATCGATGAAAGTTCTCACGACACGCCAGGATATCGCGGCCCTAGAATGCGCCCGTGCGAGAGCGAGAGCAGGGCCGCCTGGTCCAGGGCTTGGGAGCGACCGCGGCGACTGCGCTCGTCGCCGGGAACATCATCGGCTCGGGAATCTACGTCATGCCGGCGTCGCTCGCGGATGCCGCCGGGCCGCTCTCGCTCCTCGCCTGGCCGATCGTGGCGCTGGGATACCTCGCGCTGAACTTCGTTTACACCGACCTTGCGGAGGCGTATCCGATCCAGGGAGGGCTTCAGGTCTATTCCGCCCGCGCGTTCGGCCCGCTGGCCGGGCTGATGACGACGACGCTCTACTGGATCTCGTGCGTCGTCGGAAACGCCGCGTTCATGACCGCCTTCGTCGGATATGCGGCCGTGCTCGTCCCCGCCCTCAAGCAGCCGCTCCCCGCGTTCTTGTTGGCCCAGGCGCTCTTGTGGACGATGACCGCCGTCAACGCCGCGGGCGTCAGGGCGGGATCCGCGGTTCAAACCGTGACGACGGTCTTGAAGATCGCGCCGCTCGTCATTCTCGCCGCGATCCTGCTTCCGCACGCGGACGCGAGCCACCTCGCTCCCTTTGCCCCGAAGGGATGGGGGGCGCTTTTTCCGGCGATCGCGCTCGTGGCCTGGCCCTTCCTCGGGTCGGAGACGGCGACGATCCCGGCCGGCGAGATGAAGAATGCGAAGCGGACGATCCGCCTCGCCGCGTTCTCCGGGTTCGGCGTCGCCGCCGTCGTCTATTTCGCGGTTGCCCTCGCGGTGGCGCTGGCGCTCCCCGCGTCGGAGATCGCCGGAAGCGCCAGCCCGATGGCCGTGGCGGCGCGCCATTTTCTCGGGCCGTGGGGCGAGGACCTCGTCACCATCGGCGCTCTGGTCTCCGTCGCGGGAATCCTCAACGGATGGATACTGATCGCGAGCCGCCTCCCGCAGGCCGCCGCTCGCGACGGCTACTTTCCGCCTTTCCTCCAGCAGCTGAGCCCGCGCACCGGCGCCCCCATCCCGTCGCTCATCGTCTCGGGCTTTCTCGCGGCCCTGCTTGCGTCCACGTACTTCTCGCGCTCGCTCCTGGCCGCCTACAACTTCATCGCGCTCGCTGCGACGGCGACCGCGCTGGTGGCCATCGCGATGACCTGCGCCGCCCTCGTCGTACTCACACGGCGGGAGCGGGAGAAGTTTCGTCCTTCGCAGCGGGCTCGGGCGCCGTTCCTGTCGTTCGTCGGCCTCGTCGTCGTCGGTATCCTGGTGCGGGGCTCCGGCTGGGAAGTCTGGACGTTCACGGCAGCGGTCGTGCTGCTGCCGATTCCGATTTACTTTGCCTTCGCTAGGCCGAGCGGCCCCCGCTGACCGAGGCGGCGCGCAGGGCGCGGAAGGCGCGAATCAGAAGCGCGAGGGCGAACCAAAGAGCGATCGCCGCCAGCGGCCACGCCAAGACTCGAGGCCACTTGACGCCCAGCGCCGCGATCGCGGCGAGCACGAGAGCGGCTCCGGCCATGATCCTGCCGTCGCCGTACGCAAGGGTTCCGGGATGCATCAGCGCCGTGCCGACCGTGCTCCCGAAGCGCACGGCACCCGCGGCGGCGCGTCCCGCGCTTCCCGAGCGGGCTCGACGCGGGAGATCGACCGCCGATCGCGCCGGCACCGGTCGGCTCCTCCGGCGCCGCAGTTTGAGGACGATTTCCGTCGCGCGGGCCAGATCGGCCACGAACAGCTTTTCCATCGCGGCGGCGAAGCCGGAGTCCTCGACGGCCACGTCGAGCTCGTAGTTGCCGACGAAGCTCGCGAGGTTCAGGTTCGTCGAGCCGACGCGCGCCCAGCGTCCGTCGGCGACCGCCGTCTTCGCGTGAAGCATCGTCCCGTTCCATTCGAAGACCCGCACGCCCGTCTCGATCAGGGGGCGATAGCCGGAGCGCGAGAGCGGAGAGATCAGCGGGATGTCGCTCGCCCCCGGGACAAGCAGCCGGACGTCGACGCCGTCTCGCGCGGCCGCGCAGAGCGTCTGGACGTACGCCGTCACCGGGACGAAATAGGCGTCCGTCAGCCAGAGCCGCGACCGGGCGATCGAGGCGATCAGCTGGTCGAGGCGCATCAGACCGGCCGTCGCCGGGGCGCTCGCGATTACGCGCAGCGCGACACCGCCCGCGGAGGGGATCGATTCGGGGTCGGTCAACTCGCGGTCGTCGATCGGATCGCCGGCGGCCGACCATACCTGAGCGAACGCGCGCTCGACGTCCGCGACGGCGGGGCCCCGAAGCTCGATGCCGGTGTCGCGCCACGCCTCCCGGCCGGCGGCCGGATCCCCGCGCCAAGCCTGGGCGGCGCACAGGCCCGAGACGAACGCCGCGCGCCCGTCGACGCAGACCGACTTGCGATGATCTCGCGACAGCCAACCGAGCGGACTGTCCAGACGGGGCCGATTGAAGGCGCGCACGGAGGCTCCGGCCGCGATCAGCGGACGCCAAAACGTGGGAAGCAGCTTCCCCGGCGAGCCCAGCCAATCGTACAGCACGCGCACGTGGACTCCCGCTCGAGCCCTCGCGGCCATCTCGTCCCGGAATTCCCGGCCGGTTGGATCGTCGCCGACGATGTAGCTCTCGAAGAAGATCGATCGCTCGGCGGATCGGATCGCCTCGAGCCAGGCCGGAAAATTCTCGGCGGCGTCTTTGAGCAGGCGCACGGCGTTGCCGCCGACGAGCGGCGCTCCCGCGGTGCGCGAGAACGCCTGGTCGGCCAACAGCCTGAGGGGCGTGGAACGCAGGGCCGCGGATTCCGTCACGCGCCGCAGATGTTATAGGATCGCGCGCCGATGGACGCCTCGCTCAAGAATCGCAGCCTGCTCGAGCTCGCGGATCTCAACGCCGGGGAGATCCGTACGCTCCTCGATCTCGCCCACGGGCTGAAGGCCGAAAAGCGGGAGGGTGCCGAGCGACGGAAGCTTGCCGGCAAGAACATCTGCCTGATCTTCGAGAAGACCTCCACGCGCACGCGCTGCGCCTTCGAGGTGGCCGCGTACGACCTCGGGATGGGCGTGACCTACCTCGACCCGACCGGCTCCCAGATCGGCCACAAGGAATCGATCGCCGACACGGCGCGGGTCTTGGGGCGGATGTACGACGCCCTCGAGTACCGGGGGTTCGCTCAATCGCTCGTCGAAGACCTGGCGAAGCACGCGGGAGTTCCGGTCTACAACGGGCTGACGGACGAATCTCATCCGACGCAGATCCTGGCCGATTTCATGACGATGGAGGAGCACGCCGACAAGCCCCTGGCCAAGGTCTCGTTCTGCTACCTCGGCGACGCGCGCAACAACATGGGGAACTCGCTGCTCCTCGGCGGCGCGGCGATGGGGATGGACGCCCGCCTGTGCGCTCCGAAGGCGCTCTGGCCCTCCGAGCCGGTCGTCGCACGCGCGACGTCGCTCGCCGCCGCCTCGGGAGCGCGCCTCACGCTCTCGGAAGACCCCAAGGCGGCGGTCGCCGGCTGCGACTTCGTCTACACGGACGTGTGGGTGTCGCTCGGCGAGCCGCCCGCACGGTGGGGAGAGCGGATCGATCTCCTGAAGCGGTACCAAGTCAACGGTGCGCTGATGGCGGCCACCGGAAATCCCAAAGTCAAGTTCATGCATTGCCTCCCCGCGTTCCACAATCGGGAGACGACCAAGGGGGAGGAGCTGTTCAAGACGTACGGCATGGACGGGCTCGAGGTCACCGACGAGGTGTTCGAATCGAAGGCATCGATCGTGTTCGATCAGGCGGAGAACCGCATGCACACGATCAAGGCTCTCTTGGTCGCCACGTTGTCTTAGAGCAAGTAGGCCGCCGCGAAGCCGATCTGCGCGGCCATCATCATCAAGTACATGTGCGTCCAGGATGGGTGGTTCTCGACCCGCGCCAGATCCTCCGGATCGCGGAGGATCAGGATCACGGTGTACGTGCCCCAGAGGGCGAGGCCGATCCCCAGCCCGCTCAGGATCCAGGGATTCCCGGTGAGGATGTGGCAACGGGCGCCGAGGGGCATCAGCAGCCAGGGCAGGACGAAAAATGGAGCGATCATCCGTGCCGCACGCGCGACGCCGAAGCGGATCGGCAGTGTACGGCACCCCGCCGCCGCATCTCCTGCCATGTCGGAGAAATCCTTCGTCGACGAGGCTCCGAGCAGAAAGAGAAAGAAGATCGATCCGATGAACCAGGGCTCAACGTGAAGGATCGAGGCGACCATCGACCAGCCGGCGACCTTGAGCAGCCCGCCGCGTGGGATCGCGATCGTCAAGTTCGCGAGGAATGCGTTCGCCTTCGTTCGTCCCAGAGCGGGCGCGCTGTAGACGAGCGTGAAGAGCATGCCGAGGACGAACAGGGCGAAGCACTGATGCTGCACGAGCGGCGCCGCCGCCCGCTCGGCGATCGTCGTCGTGGGCCACGTGCACACGAACCATGTGGGGAGGACCGCGATCGCGTACAGGACAACCGCGAACCGGAGCGCCGCGCCCGCCGAGATGTCACCTGCGACCAGAGGTCGTCCGGGCTTGTTGATTCGGTCGTTCTCGACGTCATGGACCTGATTGATGACGTTCGAGGCGGCGTTGAGGAGGGCCGCGCAGACGGAGCCCAGCAGAATCGACCCGACCATCCCGGAGGTCCACGTTCGAGGACGCCCCGCCAAGACGTGAGGGTTCGACGCGGAGCCCCATGCCGTGATCGCGCCCGAGACGACCCCCAGGAGAGGCGGAAGAAGGGTGAAGGGCCGCGTGAAGCGGGCCCAAAGTCGAAGCGTGTCGAGCATGAAGGAGGGGTTAGGAGACCAGACGGCCGACGAAAACGCGCGCGGGACGAATGACGCGGCTCCCGAGCCGGTACCCCGCCCGCTCGATCCGTTGGACGGTATCGTTCGCCTCGGGGTCCGCGACAGGGACGATGCCGACCGCCTCGGCGACGTTCGGATCGTAGCGCTCGCCCTCCGGCGCGATCCGCTCCAGCCCCGCCTTGGCCAGCGCTCCCAAGAACCGGTCGCGCGCCAGAGCGACGCCCTGCACGACCGGCGCGGCGGCCTTGATCGTCGCGCCGTGAGCCAACGCGCGGTCGAGATCGTCGGCGCACTCCAGAAGACCCGCGACGAGATCGGCGAACTTCAGCTCGACCTTGCGTTCGAGATCGCGCTCGAGCCGCGCGCGGGTCGCTTCGAGCTCGGATTTCGCAGAGGCGTAGGCGCCGTGGACCTCCCGGAGCTTCCGCTCGGCGGCCTCCGCACGCACGCGGAGGGCTTCGACCGCCGCCGGGTCGACGGCGTACGACGGCGATTCCGACTCCTCGAGATCCGCGGCGTCCGGCTTCACGTCCGATTCCGACATCGTCGTGTCGTTCGCTCAGCGACCGAGGAGGCGCCGGATGCGCTCCTCGATCGGAGGGTGCGTGCTGAACAGCTTGAGAAGGGCGCTCCCCGTGAACGGCGCCACGATGAAGAGGTGCGCGGTGGACGGCGTCGCCTCCATCGGGAGCCGCTTCGAGTAGGCGTCGAGCTTTTCGAGCGCACGCGCCAGTCCGTACGGCTGCCCCGCGAGCTGCGCCCCCGTGGCGTCCGCCGCGAACTCGCGCGAGCGCGAGATCGCGAGCTGAACGACGGTGGCGGCGATCGGGGCGAGAATCGCGGTCAAGAGAAGAGTCACGACGTTGCCGCCTCGGTCGCGATCGTCGGTATTCGTGCCGTAACCGCCGAACAGCGCCCCCCACTTCGCGGCGGTGGCGAGGAAGCTGATCGCTCCGGCGATCGTGGCGGCGACCGACGAGATCAGGATGTCGCGGTTTCTCACGTGGCCGAGCTCGTGGGCGATGACGCCTTCGAGCTCCTCGTCGGACATCAGGCTCAGGATTCCCTCGGTCGCGGCGACCGCGGCGTGGGACGGATTGCGCCCGGTCGCGAAGGCGTTCGGCGAGTCGCCGGGGAGCAGGTACAGCTTCGGCTTCGGCAGGTTCGCCCGGGCGACGAGGCGGTCGACGATCGCGTGGAAGCGCGGAGCGTCGGCGGGGGAGACCTCGCGGCCGCGGTACATCGCCAGAACGATCCGGTCGGAGAACCAATACGAGACGAGGTTCATGACGCCCGCGAAGACGAGCGCGATGATCATCCCCTGCTGGCCGCCCAGCACGCGGCCCACGACCAGGATCAATCCGGTCATCAAGCCCAAGAGCAGAGCCGTTTTCAAGTAATTCGTCGTGGACATCGAACGTCCTCCGTTCTCGACAACAGTGAATTCTAGCAGCCGCGGCGCGGCCGCGCGGTCGGTCTAGGAGAGGTCGACCTTGACGCGGCCGGCGCGCTCATCGCGCTTCTTGCGCAGCAGAATCTCGAGCACGCCCTCCCGCTGGCGCGCTTCGATCCCGTGAGGATCGACCGAGGCGGGAAGCGCCATCGAGAGCGCGAATCGGCCGGATGGTCGCTCCGATCGCAGGAGGCCTCCCGGCGGGATCGCGCCGTTCGGCCGCCTCTCGCCGCGGATGTTCAGCACGCCGGCGTCGACCTCGACCCCAAGGTCACTCGCGGAAACGCCCGGAAGATCCACGCGCACGTGGTAGCTCTCGCCCTCTTCCCAGACGTCGACGGGGGGACGCCAAGCGCCCGGAACCTCGGAGGCCGCCTCGCCCCCCGCGCGGCCGAGCACGTCCTCAAAGAGGGTATCGACCCTCTCCTTGAGATGCCTCAAGTCGCGCACCGGATCCCAGCGGTCGACGGCCATGGTCCCTTCAATTTACGACGACTTCGGCAGTGTGGAACACGATTTCATCCCCTTCGAGCGTCACGCGCACCGTCGACCCCGGGGCGATCGTGCCGTTCAGGAGCTTCAAGGCCAGCGGGTCCTGGATCAGACGCTGGATGGCGCGCTTCAGGGGTCGCGCGCCGAACGCCGGATCGTAGCCGGCGTCGGCCAGCCTCCCTTTGACCAGGTCGGTGACGTGAAGCTCGATCCGCCGGTCGGCGAGAGTCCGCCCCAGCCGCTCGAGCTGCAGATCCACGATGTCGAGGAGGTCGCTCTGCCGGAGCGCGGTGAAGACGATCGTATCGTCGACGCGATTCAGGAACTCAGGACGGAAGGCCCGCTTCAAGGCTTCGTCCACGTACTTGCGGATGTGAGCCATGTCGGCGTCGGGGTTCTCGAGGATGTAGGACGAGGCCAGATTCGACGTCATGATCAAGATCGTGTTCTTGAAGTCGACCGTGCGTCCGCGCCCGTCCGTCAGGCGCCCGTCGTCCAGGACCTGCAGGAGCACGTTGAAGACGTCGGTGTGCGCCTTCTCGATCTCGTCGAGAAGCACGACCGAGAACGGGCGCCGGCGCACCGCCTCGGTGAGCTGGCCTCCCTCGTCGTGGCCGATGTAACCCGGGGGCGCGCCGATCATGCGGGCCACCGAGTGCTTCTCCATGTATTCCGACATGTCGATCCGCACCATGGCGCGCTCGTCGTCGAAGAGGGTCGCCGCCAGCGCCCGCGCGAGCTCGGTCTTCCCGACCCCCGTCGGTCCCAGGAACAGGAACGACCCCACCGGCCTGTTCGGATCCTTGAGCCCCGCGCGCGCACGGCGGACCGCGGTCGCGACCGCCCTGACCGCTTCGTTCTGACCGATGACGCGGCGGTGCAGGTCGTCTTCGAGGTGTACGAGCTTCTGGATCTCGCCTTCGAGCATCTTGGCGACGGGGACGCCGGTCCACTTCGAGACGATCGCGGCCACATCCTCCTCGGAGACCTCTTCTTTGAGCAGCGCTCCGTCCTTTTGGAGCGTCGCCAGGCGGGTGGTTTCCGCCTCGAGCTGGGCCTGGAGCTTCGGAAGGGTGTCGTACTGGAGCATCGACGCGCGCTCGTAAGCGGCCTCGCGCTGCGCGCGCTCGGCATCGGCCTTGGCGCGCTCGATCTCCTCCTTCAAGGAGGCTATGCGCGTGATCGCGTCCTTCTCCGTCTGCCAGCGTGCCTTCGTCGTCTGAAGCTGCTCGTTCAGATCCGCCAGCTCCTTCTCGAGCTTCGCCAGCCGGTCGCGCGAGGCGAGATCGGGCTCGTGCTTCAGGGCCTGGCGCTCGATCTCGAGCTGGGTCACCCGGCGCTGCATCTCGTCCACCTCGGCGGGGACGGAGTCGATCTCCATCTTGAGGCCGGCGGCCGCCTCGTCGATGAGGTCGATTGCCTTGTCCGGGAGGAACCGGTCCGAGATGTACCGGTTGGAGAGCGTCGCTGCCGCGACGAGCGCCGCGTCCTGGATGCGCACCTTGTGGTGCGCCTCGTACTTGTCCTTGAGGCCGCGCAGGATCGAGATCGTGTCCTCGACCGTGGGCTCGCCGACCTTGATGGGCTGGAAGCGACGCTCGAGCGCCGCGTCCTTCTCGATGTGCTTCCTGTACTCGTTGACGGTCGTGGCGCCGATGCATCGCAGGTCACCCCGCGCGAGCGCGGGTTTCAACAGATTCGCCGCATCGACCGCTCCTTCGGCCGCGCCGGCGCCGACCAAGGTGTGCAGCTCGTCGATGAACAGGATGATCCGGCCCTCGGATTCTTGGATCTCCTTGAGAACGGCCTTCAGTCGATCCTCGAACTCCCCGCGGTATTTCGAGCCGGCGATGAGCGCGCCGAGATCGAGGGCGACGAGTCGGCGGTCGCGAAGTGATTCCGGGACGTCGCCATCGGCGATGCGGCGCGCGATCCCTTCGACGATGGCCGTCTTGCCGACGCCGGGATCGCCGATGAGCACCGGGTTGTTCTTCGTGCGGCGCCCGAGGATCTGAATCGCGCGGCGGATCTCCTCGTCGCGGCCGATGACGGGATCGAGCTTGCCGCGGCGCGACAGGTCGGTGAGGTCGATCGCGTATCGACGCAGCGCCTGGAACTTGTCCTCGGGATTCTGATCGGTGACGCGCGCCGAGCCGCGGACCTCGCGAAGGGCGTGCAGGATGTTGTCGGGAGTGGCCCCCATCGATCTCAGGATGTCGGCGGCTTCTCCCTTCCCGCGGATCATGCCGAGCAGCAGATGTTCCGTCGACAAGTACTCGTCCTGAAATTCCTTCGCGGCCTTCTCCGCGGCCTGGAGGACGTCCTGAAGCGCGCGCGAGGCTCCGATCCCCGTCTGCCCTTCGACTTTGGCGAGCGTGCCGAGCCGCCCTTCGACGGCCGCGGCGACGGCGCGCGGATCCGCCCCTAGCTTCTCCAGGATCGGCGGGACGATTCCTTCACTCTGGCGTGCGAGGACGAGCAACAGGTGCAGCGGACGGATTTCCGGGTGTCCATAGGACTGCGCCAGCGCTTGCGATTCCTGCAACGCCTCCTGCGCCTTAAGGGTCATCCGATCGAACCGCATGGAACACCTCGAGAGGGGAATGTCCCCCTACGGAGATGCTAAATGCGATGGGGTGAGAGTGCTGTCAAGCAGAGGGGTCCAAACGGCAGCGCACCAACAGCCCCGGGGTGTGTTCGCCGGGGAATCTGACGAAATTCAAGTCGGCAGAACGTAGCAGAGAAAAGACGTTACCCGAGATCGTTGCGCGGAGGCGGCCGTCGAGGCCGGCGGGGCCGATCGACAGCGTTTGCGGCGCCGACAGCGAGAAGTCGCCGCTCGTGAAATCCTGCGTGTGCACGCCGAGGACCGAAAGCACGAGCGCGCCCCCTGCGCTTCCGGCGAGTGCCTCGTCATAGCTCAACGCCTCCGGGCCTTCGAGGAAGACGGTGTCCATCGCGGCGGGATTCGAGGTGGGGGCCTTCCCGAGGCGGCGCGCGTACTTCAAGTCGAGCAGCGGCGTGACCAGGCATCCCTTTTCCACGAACGCGCAAGGGCGCGCGGGGAGCCCCTCTTGAGAGAAGCGGTAAGCGCCCGCCGCCATCGGGACCAGCGGGTCGGTGCGCAGCGTGAGGTCCTCGCGGAGCACCGGGATCCTGCTTTCGAACTGCTCCTTGCGGAACGCGCCGGTGCCGTGGGCAACCTGCGTGCCGTCGAGGTTGTAGAGGAGCGCCCCCAACACGTAGTCTTCGACGACGTCCGGGTGCAGCACGACGGGGACGATCCCTCCCGCTCGCCTCGCCGCGGGCGCGCGCAGGGCGAGGACGAAGCCGATGAGGCGGTCGAGACGGCTCCCAAGCTCCGCCATCGGCTCGAAGCGACGCTCGCCGTGACCGGACCCGAGCTCGCCGTCCATGGTGGCGCTCCATCCGGCGGAGGTCGCCACGGCGTCAACGTCCAGGCCCGACGACGTGACGACCCGCGCCGTCCCCTCGGCCGCGTGCATCGAGCCGCTCCACGTGCGGATGCCATGGGCCGCGACGCGCTCCCGGATGGCGGCGAGCCTGGGGGCGAAAGCCTCGACGCCGCCGGCAGCGATCGCGGCGGTCGCGGGATTGTGGGTGGCGACCACGGGAAAATCCGCGGGGCCCAGGACATCCGCCGCATCGGGATCGTCGTACGACGCCTCCCGCGCGCCGGCGAGGGTCGCCTCGGGCTCCCGAAGCACGGCGCGGCGCTCCATCACGCCCCGGCTGACGCGCCCGTCGTCCCAGACCAGCTTGTAGCGAGCGGTCAGCGATTCCGCGAGGCTCAGCGGCGCATGGGGGTCGCCGGTTTCGCGATCCTTCGTGCCCACGGTCAGCCGTCGCGTCTCGGCGGCGTAGAGGCTCCACGCGGCGATCGGGTGGCCCGCGAGGCGTGTCGTCCCGAGCGCGCGGAGGAGCGCATCGAGGTCCACGCTAGCGCCCTCCGAGCCGGACGGACTCGTCGGGCTCCAAGAACAAGAAGTAGTGGCTGCCGCCCGACGACGGGACGTTCTGCCCCCACTTGCCGCAGGTGCCGATCGCGTCCTGCAACAGGGGCCCGAACGCTTCCCGGATGGCGTGGAGGGCGCCGAACATCGACCCGGAGAAGATCGCGGGCTTGTGAAGTAACGGGCGCGCGCTCCCGAGGACGTAGATCGCCTTGCAATTGAAGACGAAATCGCCGGTCGCGGGATTGACCTGGCCGCCGCTATAGCCTGCGAGGTAGACGACCTTGGGATGACGGCGAAGCACGCCGCTCTCGGAGAGCAGCGCGCGGACCTCCTCGGGGCCGTACTCCTCGAACTCGCCGGGAGCGGGGAGCGGTTGATCGACTTCGATTCGGATGTTCGTCATGCGCGGCATCGGCGCCGACCGGAAAGATTCCGCGCGATCGGCGTTCGTGAGACGCGACCCGGATCGATCGGCGGTCCACGGATCGGTCAGCGCGTCGGCGAGCCGGCCGTGGTCGACGATCGTCGCGCGCATGCGCCGGCCACCGGAGGCGGAAAACGGCTGCCAAGCATGATCGCCGGACTTGGGCTCGTCGATGATTGACACGTGATCCGCACCGACCGTCTCGCCCGAACGGAAGCGGCCGCCGCGGGCGAGGATCGACGACCGGAACCCGTCGGCCTCCGCGGCGTGCCCGAACGCCTCGTGGGCGAGTCCCTTGGCGAGGGCGTAGTCGATCACGAGCGGAAACGGGCCAGCGGGATGCGTCGGGGCGCCGGGGAGCAAGGCGGCGAGGCGCGCGGCGGATTCGGCGCGTTTCAAGAAGACCGAGATCGTCCCGGCGTCGTCGAGGAGCGACGGGGCCGGACCCGAGATCGACGCTCCGACCGTGTGGCGCGCGTCGCCGGAAGAGCTGGCGGCGACACGGAGGACGCATCGCGGCATCGCGAAAATGACGTCCGTACCGTCGGAACGGACGACGCGCCAGGCATCGAGGTCGGCTTGGAACGAGAGCGTGAGCGCGATTCCGGGGACACGCCCGGCCAGATCCCTCTCGAGCTCGGTGAGCTTCTGCGCCGCCGCCCGCAAGTCGATGCGATCGAACGCCTCGAGTCCATCGGGAACCGCGCGATCCACCGCCGCCTCGAGGGCGGTGAAGCCGGAAGGTACGACCCCGAGCGATCCCGCCGCCGTCGCAGCGCCGATCGTGTGGTCGAGCAGAGCCAGCGCGGGCTCGGGGAGGAACTCGTCGCGGCTGCCCAACGCGGTACGCCCATCGGACGCCATCGCATGCACGCCATGCCCCGAGCTGGACGCGAGGGCGACCTCTTCGACCCTCACGGATTTCAAGAGGACGGAGGCGACCCGGCGCGCCTGCGCCCGCCAGATCAGGTACGCGCCGCGCGCCCGGGCTCTCCGGGTCATCTCGCGCGACAGATCGGTCAGCGCATCGAGCTCGGCGACGAGCGTGGAGCCGGAGGGCGTCGGCATGCGCTCGGCATTGTTGGCGACAAGACGTCGGCAGGCAACCGGAAACGAAAAAGGGGGATCCCCCTCGATCTCGAAGAGGGGAGAGTCCGCTCTTTCAGTCGACGTCGATCGCGCCGCTGATGCAGCTCTCGGCGCACTTGAAGCAGGAAGTGCAAGCGTTGTTGTTGATGACGACCGGCTTCGTTTCGCGGATCTCGATGATGTCCTCGGGGCAGACCAGGGCGCACACCCCCGTGCTCTCGCACTGATCCGAATCGATCGTGATCGGCATGGGCGTCCTCCCGAATCGGAAGCGCAGCAGAATCTAGGGTCGTCATGGAGGCGTTTCAAGCCGCGGTGTAGCATCCCCGCCCGATGGCCGGCTCGATGCGCAAGTCGCTGGAAAAGGACGAACACGAGCGCCTCGCCCCGTACGCCCTCCGCTCAGCCGACGCCTCGCGGAGACTTCCCCTCGAAGATGAAGGGCGCGCGTTCGACTACCGCACCGCCTTCCAGCGCGATCGCGATCGCATCGTCTACTCGCGCGCGTTCCGCAGGCTCAGGCAGAAGGCTGTCGCGGGCATCCTTCCCGCCTACGAAGATCACCGAAGGAACCGGCTCACCCACACGCTCGAGGTGGCCCAGGTCGCGCGGACGATCGGCCGGGCGCTGACGCTCAACGAGGACCTCGTCGAGGCGATCGCGCTCGCGCACGATCTCGGACAGCCTCCGTTCGGTCCGACCGGAGCGCGCGCTCTCGACGATCTGTTGTCGGGGGGGCGGGACGGGCGCGGTGGACCGGGTCTCTCGGACCTGGGTGGTTTCGATGCGGCCTGGCAGGCGCTTCGGGTCGTGGATCTCCTCGAGAAGCGCTATGAGCATCCGGGGCTGAATCTCACGGACGCGACGCGCGAGGGGATCGTGAAGGCCGGCTCGCCGGGACGCTCGCCCGCGCAGCCGCCCGAAGCGCTGCGGCTCGGGCTGTCCCCCTCGTTCGAAGCGCAGGTCGCCCGGCTCGCCACCCGCCTCGCTTCGGCGCTCCACGACCTCGACGACGCTCTCCAATCCGGCGCCGCGGACCTCGCGGACGTCGAGAGGCTGCGCGCGGTGCGCGAGCTGAGAAAGAAGCTGGGCGCCCGCTATCCGCTACGCGGCGGGCGCTTCATGAAGGCGAACGCGATCCACCGCGGGCTCACTCATCTCCTGGTGACCGGGGCCATTCTCGCCACGGAGCAGACTCTGGCGAAGTGGCAAGCCAAGCACAAGGTCGCGACCGCCGCTCGCTTCCTCGAAGTTCGCGACACCGCCGTCGACGGTGGGGAGATCGGCTGGACGCGCGGCAGCGCCGAGCTGATCGCCGACCTCGAGGCATTCCTCGAAGCGCGCATTCACGGCGGCGGCGAGGCGGACCGGATCGAGGCGCGGGGACGCCGGGCGCTGCTGGGGCTGTTCGCGGCCTACTTCGCCGACCCGGCGCTGCTCGACGACCATGTGCTCTTCCGCATGAAAGAAGTCGCCGGCGTGCGATACTTGAGGGACCTGCCCCGCGAATCCCGGGAGCGGGAGGCCAGGGCGTACCGGTCGGACCCGCGATTCACGCGGATCCTCGCCGATCATCTGGCCGCCATGACCGACGTCTACGCTCTGGCGGAGCACGTGCGGCTTCTCGAGATGGGAGCCGTGCCGATCCCGAGCCTGGAGCAGCTCCGAAGGGAGGACGCACCATGAAGCTCGCCATCGGTGCCGATCACGCGGGGTACGAAGCGAAGGAGCACCTGAAGCTCTGGCTGACGGAGCGCGGTCACGAGGTCGTCGACCTCGGCACTGCAGCGGCTGCTGATCCGTGAACGCGGGGAGGGATCGATGGATTCGATGAATCGAGCGCTGAGCGAGACCGATCCGGCCGTCGCCGAGGCGATCCTCAACGAAACGGCCCGCCAAGCGAAAGGGCTCGAGCTGATCGCGTCGGAGAATTTCGTCAGCGAAGCCGTGCTGGAGGCCGCGGGCTCGATTTTCACGAACAAGTACGCGGAAGGGTATCCGGGCCGCCGGTACTACGGAGGGTGCGAGTTCACGGACGTGGTCGAGCGGCTCGCGATCGACCGGGCGAAGGCGCTCTTCGGCGCGGAGCACGTCAACGTGCAGCCGCACTCCGGGAGTCAGGCGAACCAGGCGGTCTACTTCACGGTGCTCCAGCCGGGGGACACGGTGCTCGGGATGGATCTGTCGCACGGCGGGCACCTGACCCACGGCCATCCGCTGAATCTCTCCGGGAAGCTGTTCAAGTTCGTGGCGTACGGGGTGCGCTCCTCCGACGAGACGCTCGACTACGACAAGCTCGAGGATCTGGCGAAAGAGCACAAGCCGAAGCTGATCGTCTGCGGCGCCTCCGCCTACGCGCGGGTGATCGACTTCGCGCGCATCGCGTCGATCGCTTCGTCGGTCGACGCCAAGTCGATGGCGGACATCGCCCACATCGCCGGACTGGTCGCGACCGGCCATCATCCGAGCCCGATCCCGTGCTGCGACTTCGTGACCACCACGACGCACAAGACCCTTCGCGGGCCGCGGGCGGGTCTCGTGATGTGCAAAGCCGCGTACGCGAAGGAGTTGGACAAGATCGTTTTCCCGGGCCTGCAGGGTGGGCCGCTCGTCCACATCGTCGCCGCGAAGGCGGTCGCGCTGGGCGAAGCGCTGCAACCGGCCTACAAGAACTACATCGGCCGGGTCGTCGCGAACGCCAAGCGCCTTGCGGCGGCAATGGCCGCCCGCGGCTACCGCATCGTGTCCGGAGGCACCGACAATCACATGTTCCTGGTCGACGTCTTTTCCAAGGGGATCACCGGCAAGGTCGCGGAGAAGGCGCTCGACGCCGCGGGGATCACGGTGAACAAGAACACGATCCCCTTCGATCCGAACCCGCCGATGGTGGCCAGCGGGATCCGCATCGGCACACCCGCCGTCACCACGCGCGGCATGGGCGAGGGCGAGATGGATCAAATCGCTTCGCTCATCGCGCGCGCGCTCGAGGCCCGCGAGGATCCGGCCGCGCTCGCCAAGATGGTCGGCGAGGTCGAGGCGCTCGCGTCCCGGTTTCCGCTCTACGCGTCCCGCCTCGCCCCGCTGCGGGCGTGATGGAGCGAAGCTCGTTCTTCGCGCCGGGAGGCGGGCTCGAATCCGCGCACGAGGGGTACGAGCACCGCCCCGGCCAGGAAGAGATGGCGCAGGCCGTCGCCTCCCTCCTCGAGCGGGGCGGCACGCTGATGGTCGAGGCCGGGACCGGCACGGGAAAGACGCTCGCCTATTTGATCCCCGTTCTGGAGTCGGGAAAACGCGTGGTCGTCTCGACCGGCACGCGCAACCTCCAGGATCAGATCTTCCTCAAGGACCTTCCGTTCCTGCGCGATCGTGCGCGGCTCAAGGTGTCGGCCAGCCTGATGAAGGGGCGCGACAATTACCTTTGCCGGTATCGGTTCGCGCAGTTCGAGGCCGAGCCCCTGATCGAGGCTCGCGGGGAGAGGCGTTTCATCCCGATCCTTTCCCGTTGGAGCCGCGAGACGGGAAGCGGCGATCGGGCGGAGGTGGCCGAGCTTCCGGACGAGCTCCGCCTCTGGCGCGACGTCAATGCCCGCGCGGATACCTGCACCGGCTCGAAATGCCCCGAATACGAGATGTGCTGGCTGACCCGCATGAAGCGGCAGGCGCAGAACGCCCAGATCGTCGTGGTCAACCATCACCTGTTCTTCGCCGATCTCGCCGTCCGCAGCGCGTTCGGCGCGGTGCTGCCGGAGTACGACACGGTGATCTTCGACGAGGCCCATCTCCTCGAGGAAGTGGCGACCCTGTACTTTGGACAAACCGTCTCCTCCCACCAGATCGAGGAGCTGGCGCGCGATGCGGAGCGGAGCGCCACGAAGGCGGGCGGACCGGCGAAAGGGGGAGGCGGCGCCGCGCAGCTCCGCGAGGCCGCGAAAGAGTTCTTCGCTCCTCTGCGCGCGGCTCTGCGGTCGGCGCCCGGGCGCCAGCGCTTCGAGCCCGCGGTGCGCGGCGGGCTCGCTCTCGACGCGGAATGGGAGGCGCTCGCGCGCACTCTCGACGAGGTCGCCAGGCCCGCCGGGAGCCGGAGCGAGAGCGACGCCGTCGAATCCCGCGCGAAGGACTTCAAAGAAGGTCTCGGGAAGATCCTGCGCCGCGACCTATCGGGGTACGTCTATGGGATGGAAGCGCGCGGCCGGGATAATGTCGTGCTCTCGGCGTCGCCGATCGACGTCGGCCCTCTGCTTCAGAATGCGCTGTTCGACCGTTTGCACGCTTGCGTGCTCACCTCGGCGACTCTGTCGGTCGGCGGCTCGTTCGACTTCTTCCGGAAGCGACTCGGGCTCGCAGATGCCGACACGCTGATCGTCGACTCCCCGTTCGACCATGCGCGTCAGGCGGTGCTCTACCTTCCGCAGAGGATGCCCGAGCCGCGGGACGCGGCGTTCTTCTCCAGGGCGATGGAGGAGATCGACGCGCTGCTCGCCATCACGGGCGGCCGCGCGTTCTTGCTCTTCACATCGCACGCCGCGCTGGCGAAGGCCCGCGAGCATCTCGGCGCAGCCGATCGCTACCCCCTGTTCGTTCAAGGGGAGGGGAGCAAGGCGGCCCTGCTGCAGGCGTTCAAGACGACCCCCGGAGCCGTGCTTCTCGGGACCAGCTCGTTCTGGCACGGCGTCGACGTCCCGGGGGAAGCGCTCTCGCTCGTCGTCATCGACAAGCTGCCGTTCGACGTCCCGAGCGACCCGCTGGTGTCGGCCCGCATCGATCTCATCCGCGAGAACGGCGGAAATCCATTCGCCGAGTACCAGACGCCGATGGCCGTGCTCGATCTGAAGCAGGGTCTCGGCCGGCTCCTGCGCAGCCGCGGAGACCGCGGCATCCTTGCGGTGCTGGACCCGCGTATCACGTCGAAGAGCTACGGAAGGACGTTTCTGCGGTCGCTCCCGCCCTATCCGATCTCGCGAGATCGCGAAGCCGCCGCGGCCTTCTTTCGGAATGAGACATGAAGACCCTCTATTTGATCGACGGGACCTCGCAGCTTTTCCGCGCCTACTTCGCGATCCGCGGATTGACGAATGCCGAGGGCTTTCCGACCAATGCGGTCTTCGGCTTCACGACGATGCTCCGGAAGCTGCTGCAGGAGGAGAATCCGGACCACATCGGCGTGGCGTTCGATCTCGAGGGGCCCACCTTCCGGCACGAGCGGTTCTCCGACTACAAGTCGCACCGGCCTCCCGTGCCCGAGGACCTGATCAAGCAGGCGCCCCTCGTCAAGGAAGTCTGCGAGGGTTTTCGTATCCCCATCCTCGAGCTCGAGGGGTACGAGGCGGACGATCTCATCGCGACCTACACCAGGCTCGCACGCGCTGCGGGCTACGACGTGGTCGTGGTCGCTTCGGACAAGGATCTGCTTCAGCTCGTCGGGACCGGCGTGACGGTTCTCAATCCTTCGAAGGACCTGCGCCTCGACGAGCAGGGGGTCGCGGAGCATTTCGGGGTGCCGCCGAATCGCGTCCGGGACGTCCTGGGATTGATGGGGGACGCGGTCGACAACATCCCGGGTGTTCCGGGGGTCGGCGAGAAGACCGCTCTCACGCTGGTGAACACCCACGGCGACGTCGACGTGATCGTCGCCCGCGCGCGGCTCATCGTCGAGGCGTTCGCCGCTCGCGACGCGCTCGTCGCGGCGCTGGACGGGCAGCACACCGGGGGAACCTCGCCCCGGGAGCAATTCGTCGACCGAGCGCGTCGGTGGCTCGCCGACGAGAAGGACGAGGAGCTCGCCGCCCGGCTTCGCGAGGCGGTGAAGGCCGTCTCCGCCGTTGCCGACCCGGGAAGTGTGGCGCCGAAGGAGCGAAAGACCCTCGCCAAGCTCCTGAAAGATCTCGACAAGGGAAGTCAGCGGCGAGTCTGGCAAGCCGTCGCCGACAACGCCGAGGCCGCGCACCTCTCCCGGGAGCTTGCGACCCTCCAAGCGCACGTCCCGGCGACGTTCGATCCGGAAGCCCTCCGGCGCGATCCGCCCGATCGGGAAAAGCTCGCCGCGCTCTTCAAGCGTCTCGGCTTCCGATCGCTGACAGCGGAGTACAGCGGTGAAGCTCCCGCCGCGGCTCCGGAGGCCGACCCCGATCCGCTCCCACCGGCGCAGGCGATCGCGCCGACCCCCGAAGGCGCGGACTACCGGACCATGCTCACGCGGGCCGAGCTGGCGGACGCGGTCTCCGAGGCGAGGAAGGCCGGGCGGATCGCCGTGGACACCGAGACGAACTCGACCGACCCGATGCGTGCGCGTCTCGTCGGGATCTCGATGTCGTGGGCCCCCCGCCAGGGAATCTACATTCCTGTCTCGCACGCGTACTTGGGAGCGCCCGAGCAGCTTCCGCTCGACGAGATTCGCCGCTGGATGGCACCGCTTTTGGCCGATCCTTCGGTCGCGAAAGTCGGCCAGAACCTGAAATACGACAGCCACATCCTGCGCCGCCACGGCATGCCGGTCGTCGGCTGGATCCTCGATACGATGGTCGCGGCCTTTCTCCTCGAACCGGATCGCCTGACGTTCAACATGGACTCCCTCGCGGCGTTCTACCTGAGCCACGAGACCATCAAATACTCCTTGCTCGTCGGGACCGGAGCGAAACAGCTGACGCTCGATCAGGCCGACGTCTCTCGCGTCACTCAGTACGCCGCCGAGGACGCCGACGTCACCCTTCGTCTGGCCGGGATCCTGGGGCCCAAACTCCGCGAAGCCGGCGTCGAAGAGGTCTGGCGCACGATCGACGGCCCGACCCTGCCGATCCTCGAGCACATGGAAGCCACGGGGATCAAAGTCGATGTCCACGCGCTCGAGACGCTTTCCAAGGAGATGGACGGACTGCTGGATCAGGAGCGGAGGGCCATCCACCAGCTGGCCGGCGGGCCGTTCAACGTGGATTCACCCAAGCAGCTGCGAGAGGTGCTCTTCGGCGCTTTGGGCCTGAGGCCCGGGAAGAAGACGGCCAAGAGCGGCGAATTCTCCACGGATGCTGCGACGCTCGAAGACCTGGCCGACGAGCACGAGATCGCACGGCGGCTCCTCGCTTACCGCGAGCTCGCCAAGCTCAAGGGAACCTACGTCGACACCTTACCCTTGCTCGTCAACCCGGAGACGGGCCGCGTCCACACGTCGTACCACCCGACCGGTGCCGCCACCGGCCGGCTGTCGTCGTCGGACCCGAACCTCCAGAACATTCCCGCCCGTACGGCCGTCGGCCTCAGGATCCGGAGCGCTTTCGTTCCGGAGGAAGGTTGGCTGTTCGTCGCCTCCGACTATTCCCAGGTCGAGCTGCGCGTGCTCGCCCACCTGTGCGGCGACGCCGGGCTCCAGGCCGCGTTCCGGGCAGGAGAGGACATCCACCGCGTCACCGCCGCCAAGGTGTTCGGCGTGGCCGCGGAGCGGGTGACCGACGACATGCGGCGCCGCGCCAAGGCGGTCAACTTCGGCATCCTTTACGGCATGTCCGAAGCGCGGCTGGCCCGCGATCAGGGAATGACGCGCCAGGACGCGCACGCCTTCATCGAGGCGTATTTCGACCGGTTCAAGAGCGTCAAGGCCTACATCGAGGGGATCCGCGCGGAAGCGATGCGAGAAGGGCAGGTGCGGACCCTGTTCGGCCGCGTGAGAACGTTCCCGGCTCTGAAGCGGCGCTCGCATCGCGGCGAGATCGAGCAGGCCCTCCGCGCCGCGGTGAATACGACCATTCAAGGCACCGCCGCCGACCTCATGAAGCTGGCGATGCAGCGGGTCGAGCGATCGCTCGGCGAAGGCGGCCTCCGGGCCCGGCTGCTGCTGCAGGTGCACGACGAGCTGCTCCTGGAAGTGCCGCGGGACGAGCTCGACGCCGCGAAGGCGCGGGTGCGCGAGGCCATGGAGGAAGTTCACCCTC
Organism: uncultured Acidobacteriota bacterium; assembly: GCA_964511835.1. GTDB lineage: Bacteria > Acidobacteriota > Polarisedimenticolia > Polarisedimenticolales > DASRJG01 > DASRJG01. The sequence goes on from CAZEII010000003.1 coordinate 117,149, forward strand.
TGGCCGTGCCGCTGTCGGTCGACCAGAAGACCGGCGGCGATTGGCGCGAGGTCACGTAAAACGGTTGCCCGCCAAGCGTTCCAAACCTAAACTTCGCGTCGTGAGCGAGCCCGCCCGCGTCCTCGTGACCGACGATGAAGTGTCGATCCGCGAGATCCTCGCGGACGGGCTCGAATCGTTCGGCTTCAAGGTCGTCCAAGCGGGAAACGCGGCCGAAGCATTCGAGCTGGTGAAGCGCGGCGGCATCGACGTCGTGCTCTCGGACATCGAGATGCCGGGGGAGAACGGACTGTCGCTCCTCAAGCGCATCAAGGAGCACGATGCCGACGTCGACGTCATCGTGGTCACCGGGATCGTCGACGTCGACACGGCCGTGGGAACGATCCGCCAGGGAGCGTCGGATTACGTCTCGAAGCCGTTCAATCTCGAAGAAGTGCGCATCGTCGTCGAGCGCACGATCGAAAAACGCCGGCTGATTCGCGAGAACCGAGCCTACCAGCAGAAGCTCGAGCTGATGGTCGCCGATCGCACCCAGGAGCTGGTCGCGAAGCATCGGGAAGTCGAAGGGCTGTACGCGGAGCTCGAGGCTTCCTATGAGAGCACGCTCGAGGCGCTGATCACGGCGCTCGATTTCCGCGACAACGAGACCCTGGGACATTCGCGCCGCGTCGTCGAATACGCGGTGCTCGTCGCCGAAGCGATGGGCGTCGGCGAGCAGGACCTCTCGTGGATCCGGCGCGGAGCGATCTTGCACGACGTCGGCAAGATCGGCGTCGCCGATGCGATCCTGCGGAAGCCCGGCAAGCTCGACGCCGCCGAATGGGAGGAGATGAAGAAGCACCCCGAAATGGGGTACCAGATGCTGAAGCACATTCGCTTCCTCGAGCCCGCTCTCGAAATCGTCTACTGCCACCAAGAGCGCTGGGACGGATCCGGGTATCCCCGCGGCCTCAAGGGTGAGGCCATACCCCTCGGGGCGCGGATCTTCGCCGCCGTCGACACGTTCGATGCGATGACCTCGGACCGGCCGTACCGCGCGGCCCTCACGATCGAAGATGCTCGCAACGAGATCCGCCGGTTCTCCGGCGTCCAGTTCGACCCACGGGTCGCCGAGGCCTTTCTCGCCATCGACGAGCGGGTCTGGAGGGATATTCGCGAGCGCGTGCATCGCCGCATGGGGGCGATGGACGAAACCGCTCGGGTCGGACGCTAGTCGCCCGTCGGGAGCGGCTCGGTCCCGTTTCCTTCGTACACCCGGATCGAGACGACCGTATCCCCGGGCCGCATCTGAGCGGCGATCTCCCGCAGGCCCTGGACGACGCGGCCGAACGACGTGTACCGTCCGTCGAGGTGGGGCTGGGCCGAGAGCGTGATGAACCACTGGCTGCCGGCCGTGTCCTTCCCGTCCGAAGCCATCCCGATCACGCCGGCCGAGAACGGAAGCGGGTTGAACTCGTCTCGGATCGAATATCCGGGGCCGCCGAAGCCGTCGCCTCGCGGGTCGCCATCCTGCACCACGAAATTCGGAACGACGCGGTGCAGCACCGCTCCGTCGAAGAACTTCTTGCCGGCGAGCTGCGCGAAATTCCAGGCCGCAAGCGGCGCAGCGGACGCGTCGAGGGCGACGGAGAGCCGTCCCACGTGCGTTCCGGGGCGACGCATCGAGATCACGGCGGCGTGCGGAACGAGCGACCATCGGACGATCGCCTCGTATTCGGAGAGCGGCCGGTCGGCGGCGGGGCCGACATCGCCGCTCCGGTCCTCGCCGTAGACCTCCTTGAGCTTGGCCGCCGCGCGGCGCCGCACGACGACGTCCTTGTCGGAGAGGCCCCGCTCGAGCGCCGTTCGCGTGCGCTCGTCTTTCCCGGCCTTGGCATACGCCTCGAGCACCGAGAGCTTCGCGTCGGGAAGGGAATCGGCCGCGGACGCCGTCCAGACGTCCTCGAGCCGGGCGAATAGGTCCTCGCGCGCTTCGACCGCGGCCTGAGGCTTGGCGAGACGTCCTCCGACGACGTCCGCGGCGGCAGCGCGAACGACGGGATCGTGGGCGCCGAAATAACCAGCGAGGAGCGTCGAGGCTGAACCCTCCTCGTCCCCGACGATCGGAATCGCCGCAGCCTGGACGCGCGGATCGGAGTCACCGAGGAGGGTCTTCGCGGCGGCGACCGCCCCGGGCTCCTTGCGGCCGGCCAGAAGCGTCGCTGCGGTCGCGCGCATTACCGGATCGGGGTTCATCATGAGGCCGTTGACGACGTCCGGCGTCTTGGCAGGATTCACTTTCGTCAGCGATTCGAGAGCCGCCTCGCGAAGCCACCCGGCCTCGAGCTTCAAGAGCATCTTGTCGAGGATCTCCTCTGCGACGGCGCCGCCGACCTTGCCGATCGCCTCCAGCGCGGCTCGCGCGACCCCCTGGTCGCGATCGGCGGCTGCGCGGTCGAGGAACGGCCGCACCCCGACGCTGGGGTATCCGAGCGACCGTGCGGCGTTGGCGCGCACCCCCGGGTCCCTGTCCTTCGAGAGCGCACCGACCGCGGAAACCTCCTCGGCGCTGCGCGGCAGGGCGAGCCCACGGGCGATCTGCATGCGAACCTCCTGATCCTGGTCCGCGGCCCGGCTCCGGAGCGCTTCGCGCGCTCGGGTCACCCCCTCCTCCGAGAGATGTCCGACCACGGCGCCCGACGAGGCAGGCGCGGAAGTCGCGGAGGCGAGCCGCGCCAGAGCGTAGGCGGCGGCCTCGCGCAAAGCCGGTTCCGGCCTCCCGAGGTTCTCGACGAGAGGATCGAGAAACGGGTTCGGGTCGGCGAGTTTCCACGCGGCCAGACACGCAGCGACCCGAACCGGCGTCTCGGAATCCAACAGCAGCGAGCCGATCGCCTGCGCCCCCGACGCATCGCGCAGCCGTCCGAGGGCCTCCCCCGCGGCCGCGCGGACCCGCGCGGACGTATCGCCGGCCAGTCGTCGAAGAGTCGCAACGGTGGACGCATCCGCAATCAGTCCCATGGCGAACGCGGCGCTCGCCTTCGTCCCCTCGTCGTTGTCCGAAGCCGCCGCTTCGAGATCGGGAACCGACGCGCGATCGCCGATCTGTCCGAGCGCGAGCGCCGCCTTCTCTCGGATCGACGGATCGACGTCCGCCAAGAGGGCGCGCAGATCGTCATCCACGATCCTGCGATCGGACGCGCGAAGGATGAGAGCGAGCTTTTCGATGCGCGGATCGGCAGGGAGCCTGGCAGCGGCGGGGGAGGACGTCGCCGGGGCCTTCGGACCGCCGCACGAGAGGAGCAGCACGATCGCGGCAGCTCGGGCAGCACAGGAAAGTCGCATCACGGTTCCCTTCAGCGCGAAACGCCGATTATAAGGGGAGTCCCGCTCGGTTGACGGCGCGATGCGAAACGCGTAACGTTGCGACGAGTCCCCCCGGACCGTGCAGCCGCTCGAACGGCAGCGCGGAGGAAGATGTGACGATTGTCCACCGCGGCGCCCTCGCCCTGTTGATGCTCGCCGCCGTGGCGGGAGGCGCGATCGCCAAAGAGCCCAAGCGCGCCGCCTCGCCCACCTCTCCGTCCGGCGAGACTCTTTCCCAGGTGCTCGCCCGATTCGATCGTGTGCAGGCGCAGATCAGGACGCTTTCCGCGGAATTCACGCAGACGACCAGGAGCCCTCTCCTCAAAGATCCGACCGTCGCGAAGGGGGAGTTCTATCTCACCAAGCCCGATTCCGTCCTCTGGGAGTATTCGACACCCGAGCCGATGCGCTTCGTCGTCACGAACGGCCAGTACACCGGCTATTTCCCGGAGCGGAAGAAGGCCGAAAAGCGGGACATCAAGCGATGGAGCGAGCAGCTCTTCCGTTTCTTCGGCGTCGGCCAGGGCTCGAGCGAGTTGGGGAAGTTTTACGAGATCGCGCTGGGGCCCTCCGGTCCTGATGATAAAGGCTCGTACCTCTTGGTGCTCTCTCCCAAGAAACGGCGCGTCAGGAAGAACGTCGAGGAAGTCAAGCTGTGGGTTGACGTTGAGACTCTGCTCCCCGTTCGCATCGACTACGCGGGGAAGGACGGGAGCAAGCGGGAGATCCGCTTCTCGAGCACGCGGCTGAACCCCGATCTGGCGGCGGGACTGTACAACGTCAAGATTCCGGCCGACGTCCCGATCACGAACGGCTTCTCCGGCCTCGAAGTCTCCACGCGCGCGCACTGAGCCTCGCTACGGTCCACGCTTCATGAGGCGCATCGGGCTCGTTCTCGATCCCGTCTTCGAAGAGCACGACACTGGACCCGGGCACCCCGAGCGCCCCGCGCGCCTTGCCCGCCTGCGCGAGGTTTTCGAGAGCACGGGGCTCGGCCGGAGGTGCGTGCGGATTCCCGTCACGCCGGCGTCGGACACGGCTCTCCACCGCGTGCACGATCCCCTTCACGTCCGCCGCGTCGAGGAGGCATGCGCGAAGGGCGAGCGGCTCATCGACTCGATGGATACGGCGATCGGTCTGGAGAGCGCCCGCGTCGCCCGGCTGGCCGCTGGATCGATCGCGGCGCTGTGCGTCGAGGTGGCCGCCTCGCGCCTCGACGGCGGGTTCGCGGCCGTCCGACCGCCCGGCCACCACGCCGAGCGGGATCTCGCGATGGGCTTCTGTCTCTTCAACAACGTTGCCGTCGCGGCGGCGGCCCTCCGCGCCGAGTGCCGAATCGGGCGGGTACTCGTCGTCGACTGGGACGTCCACCACGGCAACGGGACGCAGCACATCTTCGAAGAGGACCCGACCGTCTTCTATTATTCCTCTCACCAGATGCCGCTCTACCCGGGAACCGGGTATGCGGCCGAGCGCGGCAGGGGAGAGGGCCTGGGTACGACCCTCAACGTGCCGCTGCGGCCGGGGGATGGCGACGGGCGGTTTCTTGCGGCATTGACGGAGACGCTGGTCCCCGCGATGGAGGTCTTCCAACCGGAATTCGTGCTGGTGTCCGCCGGCTTCGACGCCCATCGTGCGGATCCCTTGGGTGGGCTCGACGTGTCGACCGAGGCGTTCGCCGAAGCGACACGAATCGTGCGCGAGATTGCCGATCGATTCGCCTCGGGGAGGATCGTGTCAGCCCTCGAAGGCGGATACGATCTCGATGCGCTGGCGGCAAGCGCGGCGACCCACCTGTCTGCGCTCTTCTAACGGATCAAGACGGCCGGCTGGAGGGCTCCGGCCTCGTCGATCGCAAGCTCCGTGACGCCCGCGGGGAGCTCACGGGTCTTGACGAACGCCAGCGCGACCGGCGCGCGATGCCCGGGCGGCCGAATCGCGCTCGTCACAGCGCCGACGACGGTCCCGCCGTGAACGACCGGCGCGCCGACAGCCGGCACCGCCGAGTCGGGGCTCATGGCCAGGCGCACGAGAGATCGCGAGACCTTGCCGTAGGTGTTCAGGCGCGCGACCACCTCCTGACCGACATAGCACCCCTTGGTGAAGCTGATGGCGTCGTTCAGCCCCGCTTCGAGAGGGTTGTGCTCCTCGGTCAGCTCATGACCATGGGCGGGATAGCCGCTGAGGATCCGCCACGCCTCGAGCGACTCGGCATCCATCGCTCTCCCCCCCACGGAGCCGACCGCTGCGACCAGCGCCCCATCCACGTCGCTTCCGCGCTCCCGAGGGCCGATCACCAGCACGCCCTCGGCGTCGAAGCCGTTGGTGCGCACGACGTCCACGCGGATGCCCGCCATTGCGACGCTCGCGGCACCGTAGGGCGCGAGATCGGGGATCCCGGTCGCCCGCGCCGCCTCGGCCCATCGCGGGCCGAGGATCGCCAGCGCGAACGTGAGGGCGCTGACGTCACGAAGGCCCGTGTTTTCGGCGAACGTGAACTTGGCGAGGTGCGCGAGTGTGCGCGGTGCGCCCGCGGGCCCCGCAACGAGCAGGACCCCATCGTTTCCTAGGTGGTGGACCGAAAGGCGCTCGACGATCCGACCCTTCGCCGTCGTGAGAACGGTCGCCGCCCCTTCGCCCGGGCGCAGCGTCTTGACATCCCCGGTGCTGAGCCGGTTGAGGAGATCGAGCAGATCCGGCCCGGTCGCGAGAATCCTTCCGAGATTCGACCGGTCGACGATCGCGCAGGCCTTCTCCGCAGCCTCGAGACCGCTCATGAGACGAAGGTCAGCGATCCGACCGGCGCGACGATCCCCGCCGCACTGCCTTCATCGAGGAAGCGGCGGATCGCGCTCCGGCCGCGCTCGCCGTACTCCAGCGTCCACTCGTTGACGTACATCCCCACGAAGCGGTCGTTCGAGCGCGCATCCAGGCCTCGTCCGAAGTCCCGCGAGTAGGCCAGAGCCTCGTCACGATGCGCGAGACCCCACGCGATCGAGTCCCTGTAGATCCCGGTCAGAGCGCGCATCGTCTCGAGGCCGAGGTCGCGGCGGACGGCGTTGCCGCCGAGCGGCAGCGGCAATCCTCCGGTCCTCGCGCCCCACCACGCTCCGAGGTCGGCGATCTTGGCAAGTCCCTGAGCCCCGTAGGTGAGCTGGCCTTCGTGAATGATCAGCCCCGCATCAGCGCCACCCGTCGCGACCCGGTCCAGGATCTCGTCGAACGGAACGACGACGAACGGGAACTCACGCCCGACGAACAATCGGAGGGCTAGGTAGGCTGAGGTCATCGTCCCGGGAATGGCGACCATCTTCTCGCGGAGGACTTCGGGAGGAAACGGCTCACGCGCCACCACGATCGGGCCATAGCCGTCGCCCACGCTCGCTCCGCAGGACATCAAGGCGTAGCGCTCGGCGACTTTCGCGTAGGCGTGGATCGAGAGGGCCGTGACTTCCAGCTCGCCCGCGACGGCCCGGCGGTTCAGGCTCTCGATGTCTTCGAGAACTTGGACGACCTCGAACCCGGACGTGTCGATTTTCCCCTTCGCGATGGCGTAGTACATGAACGCGTCATCGGGGTCGGGGGAATGGCCGATGCGTACACGGCGGAGCTTGGTGAGGCTCACGCGGAGTTCCTCGCAACCAACATAACCAGGGGGCTGGCATTATAGGCACGAAAGGGGGACGGGATGGCCGACGACCTCAAGCGCCGCGTCGAGGACGTCAGGGGATCTCTCGTCAGCTGGCGGCGAGAGCTCCACAAGAAGCCGGAGCTGGGATTCGAGGAGCACGAGACGGCGGCGCTCGTCGCCGGCCGCCTCCGCGAGCTGAAGCTCGTCGTCGAAACGGGTGTCGCGAAGACCGGTGTCGTGGGCGTCTTGCAGGCGGCCCAAGCGGCCCGTCCCCCTGTGCTGCTTCGTGCGGACATGGACGCGCTTCCGATCGACGAAGCCCCGGGCCGGCCCTACCGGTCAGAGGTCCCGGGACGGATGCACGCGTGCGGTCATGATGGGCACATGGCGATGCTCCTGGGAGCCGCGGAGGTCTTGACGGGCGCGCGCGAGCACCTCGATCGCGACGTCGTGTTCTGCTTCCAGCCCGGAGAGGAGGGATTCGGAGGCGCCGACGCGATGATCAAGGCCGGCGTGCTTTCGAAGCACGGCGTCGGGGAGGTCTACGGGCTCCATCTCTGGTCGCTGTTTCCGGTGGGGACGGTGCAGATCCGTCCGGGACCTGCGATGGCGGCGCAGGACGAATTCGTCGCGACGGTCATCGGCAAGGCGGGGCACGGCGCGATGCCGCACGAGGCGGTCGACCCCGTGCTCGCCGCGGCGCAGGCGATCGTCGCCCTCCAGAGCATCGTGGCGCGCTCCGTGGACCCGGTCCAGCCGGCGGTGGTCTCAGTCGGGGCTGTGAGGGCGGGCACCGCCGCCAACGTGATTCCCGAATCCGCTACGATGCACGGCACGCTGCGCAGCTTCGATCCCGGCATCCGTGAGCTTCTCCGCCGGCGAGTCCGCGAAGTCCTCGAGGGCACGGCGTCCGCGGCCGGTTGCCGATGCGAGTTCACGCTCTATCCGGGTTATCCCGCTGTAATCAACGAGGCCGCGTCCGTCGAGCGGGTGCGGCGTCACGCGACCGCGGTTGTGGGTGCGAGCAACGTCGTCGAGCCGGCACCCATGGCTGCGGCCGAGGACTTCGCGTACTTCTTGAACGAGCGACCGGGGGCATTCGCCTTCATCGGCGCAGGAAACGTCAGCCGTGGCATCACGGCTCCTCATCATTCTCCGTCCTTCGACATCGATGAATCCGCTCTTCCGATCGGCACAGAGCTGCTCGTCCGCATCGCGCTCGGAGAGTAGGGCCCCGTTTGTCTGACCTCGCAAGAGTGTCGGCGAACTGCTGGTAGGGAACGGGGGCCTCTCCCCTTTTGACTTTGTAACCAAAAGCAGAATGTCCCGAATCATGACGCGGGTGCGGCGCGGCGAAGGCCGGCGGTTCCCGGAAGTCGAAGCGCGAGATAGACGGCCGCGAAGATGATGAGTGCGCCGGCGGCCGTGCGCGCGGTCAAAGCTTCGTGCTGGAACGCCATGCCGAGCGTCGTCGCGATCACGGGTTGGACGTACACGAACAGCGCGACGAGCGAGGCCTCGGCGCGCGCGAGCGTCCACGAGATCAGCACGTAGGCGCCCGCGGTCGGAAAAACTACGATGAACACACCCCAGAGCCAGGCGGCCAAGGAAACCGCGCCGTAGTCGAAGCGGGTGAGCGCGAAGCCTCCGAAGAGAGCGATCGGGAGCACGCCGAAAGCGAACATCAGCGCTGTGGCGGCCAAGGCATCGACGCGCTGCATCGTGCGCTTCGAGATCACCAGGAAAAAGGAGTACGAGATCGAGTTCGTCAGCGTCAGCAGGTCGCCGACGAACGTCTCCGACGAAAAGGACGCGCGCTCGGGACGGATCACGAGTAGCACCCCCGCGACGGCGAGCAGAAGGGAGGCCGATTTGCGCGCGGAGAGAGATTCGCGTCCCAGGACAACCGCAAAGAGCAGCGTCCAAGCCGGGATCAACGTATTGATGATCGCCGAGTGGGTCGCGGTGGTGCGTGCCAGCCCCTCGACGAAGCAGATCTGGTTGACCGTGACGCCGAAGAACGAAAAGAGCGCGAGTAGCCCGACGTCCCGGGGCGCGCGAGGGAACCGTCGCCCCAGGACGCGCGCCGCGGTGATCAGAAGGAGTGCGGCGGACGCCACGCGGATCGCCGCCCAAGCGCGGGGCGGCAGTTCCTTGAGGACGATTTTCCCGGCGAGGTAGTGAACGCCGAAGAAGACCTGGATGAGCGTGAGGCCGGCGACGACCCGCAGCCGCTCCTCGCGAGACGAATCGGGGATCAACGCGACTCCAAAAAAAACGCCCGGTCCGTGAGGACCGGGCGCGGAGTCTATGTCAACGGGCGGCCAGACCGCCCGATCGGGTCGATCAGAAGTCGCCGCCCATCCCGCCGCCCATTCCCGGCGCGGCCGCGGCTTTCTTCTCTTCGGGAACCTCATTGACGACCGCCTCGGTGGTCAGCATGAGGCTGGCGATCGACGCGGCGTTCTGGAGCGCCGAGCGCACGACCTTGGTCGGGTCGATGATCCCGGCCTCGTGCATGTTGACGAACTTCTCGTTCTGCGCGTCCCAGCCCTTGTCCCGCTCCATCGACTTCACCTCGTTGACGACCACCGAGCCCTCGAAGCCGGCGTTGTTCGCAATCTGCCGGATCGGCTCTTCCATGGCTCGCTTCACGATGCGGATCCCGACGCCGATGTCCTCGTTCTTCTCTTTCTTGATCATGTCGTCGAGGCCGGGGATGCACCGGATCAGAGCGACGCCGCCGCCGGGAACGATGCCTTCCTCGACTGCCGCTTTCGTCGCGTGCATCGCGTCCTCGACGCGGGCCTTCTTCTCCTTCATCTCGGACTCGGTGGCCGCGCCGACCTTGATCACCGCGACGCCGCCGACCAGTTTCGCGAGGCGCTCCTGCAGCTTCTCGCGGTCGTAGTCGGACGTGGTCTCATCGATCTGGGTCCGCAGCTGCTTGACGCGGCCCTCGATCGCCTTCGCCTTGCCGGCGCCCTCGATGATCGTCGTGTTCTCCTTGTCGATGACGATCTTCTTGGCGCGGCCCAGGTCCTCGAGCTTGACGTTCTCGAGCCGGATGCCGAGGTCCTCCGTGATGCACTTGCCGCTGGTCAGGATCGCGAGGTCCTCGAGCATCGCCTTCCGTCGGTCGCCGAAGCCCGGTGCCTTGACGGCGGCGGTATGCAGCGTGCCGCGGAGCTTGTTGACGACGAGCGTCGCGAGCGCCTCGCCCTCGACGTCCTCCGCGACGATGACGAGCGGCTTGCCGGACTTCGCGGTCAGCTCGAGCACGGGAAGCAGGTCCTTCATCGAGGAGATCTTCTTCTCGTGGATGAGCAGGTAGGCGTCCTCGAGGACGACCTCCATGCGCTCGGCATCGGTGACGAAGTAGGGAGAGAGATAGCCGCGGTCGAACTGCATGCCCTCGACCACCTCCAGCGAGGTTTCGAGCCCGCGGGCCTCTTCGACCGTGATCACGCCGTCCTTGCCGACCTTCTCCATCGCCTCCGCGATGATCTGACCGATCGAGTGATCGTTGTTCGCGGAGATCGTGCCGACCTGCGAGATGGCCTTGCCGACGACCGGGCGGGAGAGCTTCTTGATCTCACCGGAGGCGTGCTCGACGGCCTTCTCGACTCCCCGCTTGATGTCCATGGGATTGGAGCCCGCCGTGACGGCCTTGACGCCCTCGCGAAAGATCGCCTGGGCGAGGATCGTCGCGGTGGTCGTGCCGTCGCCGGCGACGTCCGAGGTCTTGGACGCGACCTCACGAACCAGCTGTGCGCCCATGTTCTCGCGGGCGTCCTCGAGCTCGATCTCCTTCGCGACCGAGACGCCGTCCTTGGTGGACAGCGGGGATCCGAATTTCTTCTCCAAAACGACGTTGCGCCCCTTCGGGCCGAGGGTGATCTTGACGGCATCGGCGAGCTTGTTGACGCCGCGGAGCATCGCCTGACGGGCGTCCTCCGAGTACGTGATGTTCTTCGCGGACATGCTTCTTATTCCTCCAATTGAGTGTGGGCGAATGAAAGCGTCGAACGATTGAGGGTCTTACTCGAGAATGCCGAGGACCTCGTCCTCGCGCAGGATCACGTGCTCCTGATCGTCGATCTTGATCTCGGTCCCGGCGTACTTCCCGAAGAGCACGCGGTCACCGACCTTGACCTCGAGAGGCGTCCGCTTCCCTTCCTTGTTGACCGCCCCGGCTCCCACGGCGACGACTTTGCCTTCCATGGGCTTTTCCTTGGCGGTGTCCGGGATGATGATCGAACCCTTCTTCTGCTCCTTCTCCTCGATCCTCTTGACCAAGACCCTGTCGTACAGCGGTTTCATCTTCATCTCTACGAACCTCCAGGAGTTTAGAAAGCTCCATTGTTTTGTTTCATTTAGATCTCGTGTTAGCACTCATAGTTCGCGAGTGCCAGCATGTTAGGATTCGGGTCGGGGGCTGTCAAGGCAGTTGACGATCTCCGCTGAATAATCGTATCGGCCCCGCTGACTCGATGACATTCCTCCTCGACGAAATTTTGCGAGCGCAGGGTGACACTCAGCGTCGCTCACTCGCTGCGGTGACGTGACCTAAACTCTCTCTCGAAAGAGGTTGCGCGCGGGTCCCGGCCGTGGCACATGCATTGTACGCGTTCGTTGCGAGTCTTCCTAAGGGTTGGGAGAGGGCATGAGCGACGGCACGGCAGACCGGCCGAATCGGACGATCGAGGCATTCGACGCCGAAACGCTGGAGGCGCGGCTCAAAGAGTCTGCGCGACTTCTGGCCGGTGCCTACGGCGTGGACCGGCTGGAGCTGAAGCACCTCGCGCGCGTTCTAACGGGCTGCTCGCTGCTCCTGACCGACGTGTACTCGGAAGAGCGGATCGCGCGGATCATGCAGTCGGACCGGTCCCTGCTCTCGTCGATCGTTGGCCAGCTCATCGAAGAGCAGCGGCGCGGCGGCGGGGAGGTCTTCTACCGAATCCGTCGGCTGCCCGACGACGTGCGCGTCGTCGCCGACAAGGCGCTGTTCGATTTTGGATTCTTGGGCCTGCGCAAGGTCAAGGGGTACGAGCTGGGCGAGCTCGGCGCCCGCGCCTATCGCGCCGCGGGAGAGGCGCTGGAGCTCCTCGCCGAGGATCGCCGGTTGCGGGAGTTCTTCCGGCACAACAAGCTCCTCATGCTGCCTCTCGAGGACGAGGTCGGTTTCCTGCGGCAGTGCGCCGATCGCTTCCCGCTCTACGCCGAAATCCTCCGCACGGTTCACGGGGACCCGCCGACGCCCACCCCTCTCGGCCACGATCTCTCGACCCGCGTTCCCTTGATGGCGGCCGTCGCCGACGCGGTCGTCGGAGAGGCGGGGCCCTTGGCCGCGGCACCGGCCACCGACTACCTCGAAGCCGCGCGCGGCGACGCCGATCGCGGCTCGCTCTTCTCGCGCAACGAGCTGCTCTCGGCCTATGAGCGCATGGTGCTGTTCGCGTCCCTCGACATCGCAAAACTCCGCGACGCGCTGAACGCGATCGTCGTCGACCAGGAGCGCGCGGTCGCAGCGCTCTGCGACGAGTTCACGCTGTGCGCGTCCGGGACGCGCGACCTCCGGAAACCCCCGGGGTATTTCCTCGTCGGTCCGACGGGGGTGGGCAAGAACCACCTCGTCGAGAGCCTCGGGCGCGTCCTCGAGGCGACCTGGCGAGTCGAGATCCCGAGCCTGACCATCGAGGGGCCGAACTACACGTACCCCTCCGACATCAACGAGCTGCGCGGCGCCACGCGCGGATTCATCCGCTCCGACGAGGAAGGCCTGCTGTCGGCCTTTCACGAGCGGGCGGCGAAGGCGCCGGTTTCGATCATCCTGGTGGACGAGGTGGAGAAAGCGCACGCTCAGCTCCGCACGTTCTTCCTGTCGATCCTGGACCGCGGGACGACGACGGACAACAAGGGGCGCGTGCTCAACTTCGCGAACGCCATCGTCTTTTTCACCTCGAACTTGGGGTACAGCGAGAGGGAGCAAAGGGGGTCCGCGATCGGCTACGGCGACGACGCATCTCGGCGCAGCGGGGCGGACGCCGACGCGCGGTCGGACGTGCGCCGCACCCTCTCTCCTGAGTTCATGAACCGGGTCCGGATGATCTATTTCGACCGCTTGACCGAGGCGAGTGCCGAGCGGATCCTCGATCTGGAGTTCGATCGGATCGCCCGCCGATATCTCGAGGTGCACGATCTGACGCTCGTGCTCGATCCTTTCGCCCGGCGCGAGCTTCTGGCCCGCGGCTTCTCGCCGTCGCTCGGCGCTCGCCGGCTGGCGGAGACGCTCGAAGCTGTCTGCAACGTCGCGATCTCGCACCGCATCCGCCGGGACGACCGCCGCGGCCCGACCGACCGTGAGGCGCTGGTCGCGTGGCTGCGCGATCTGCGGGAGGGGGACCGGCCGTTCGATCCCAACGAGGTGCGCCGCGAGGTCTTGGCCCACGTCCGGGCGCGCTTGGACTACGCCGGACTGCGAATCAGCTTCCGGGACGGCGGATTCGTCTACGAGCCCGAGGGCCCGCGCGGGTGACGACCGCCTCCCTTCTCGACGAGCTCTGCGGGCTCCTCCGCAGGACCTACGCTCTCGAAGCGCCGCTTCTCCCGATCGGACGGTACGTGATCGGCGACCGGGGGCTGAGGGAGCTCTATCCTCGCGGCGGGGAGGAGGCACGATCCGCGGCGGGGGCGGGAGCGCGGCTCCTCATCCGCGACGCCGAGGACTGCGTCCGCGCTTGCATCTACTATCCGGACGCGATGATCCAGCATCTCGAGGCCCGGCCACCGCAGCACGGGCTCGACGACGACAACGTCGACGCGTTCGCCGTGCTGGTCGAGGAGCTGGATCATCTCTTGGTCGCCGCCGAGCGGGCGCACGCCGGGCGCGGCGTCTCGCTTCTCGAGCTGGAGATCCAGGCCAACGTCAGCAAGGACCTCGTGCTGTCGCGCTTCCTCGCGCCGGGTGGACGGCGGCTTCCGCGCTCGCGCCGCATCTGGCTTCGCCACCATCTGTTCCATGGACGCGAGTACTGCGATGCCGATTCGGGAGCGCGCCGACGCTACGACGACGCCTCGCGCGTGGCGCTCCGCTTCTTGCAATCTCTGGATCCGACGTCCCCGGCGCGCCGACTGGACAAGCTCCGCAGATTTCACCGCGCGACACTGGCCGATAAGCTGGAGATGACCGCCCGCTCGTGAACGGGCTGAGCCCCGATCAGCTCGCCGGAGTGGCCGCCTTGAGGTCCGAGGGCTTGGTGACGCCCTTGCCGTCCTTGTCGCGGCGCCCCATCTCTCCAGCGGTGGCCAGCTTGGCGGCCTCGTCGAAGAGCGTCAGCGCCTTTTGGACCTGCGCGTCGCCCTCGACGAGAATCTTGCTCTCCGCTTCGGCCCCCCATTTTACGCGGCCGATCTGCGAGCGCAGGCGAAGCTCGATGCCCTTCCGGGCGCCGTCGAACGTCGGCCCGTCGTACTTGACGTTGCGTGTGGCGAGGAACGCCTGGAAATCCTTGAGGACCGCATCGTTGATCGGGAAGCCCGGTTTGAGATCCGGGTGCGAGGCGGCGAAGCGCACGGCGTAGTCGAAAAGGAGATTCTCGCGGCGCAGCCGGGAGAGGAATGCCGGCTCGCGCTCGGCCCGCACGACGTAGTCCGGCGTGATGCCCCCTCCGCCGTAAACCGTACGGCCTGCGTCCGTCCGGCGCACTTCGCGGCCGGCGGAGTCCGGATCGGCCGTCGCGCGCGCGTCGTCGTCCTCGAGCTCGGCGTCGAGGAAGTAGTCGTCGAGATTCGAGTAGTCGCGCTGAATGAGGCGTCCCGACGGCGTGTAGTACTTCGCCGTCGTGAGCGCGAGGGCGCCGCCGTCGCGCAACGGGATCACACGCTGTACGAGCCCCTTGCCAAAGGTCGTCTCGCCGACGACGAGGCCGCGGTCGTGATCCTGGATGCATCCGGAGACGATCTCGCTCGCCGACGCCGAATTCCGGTCGACGAGCACGACGAGCGCGGCGGCCGTCCGATTGTCGCCTTTCGCCGTGTAATCCTGATCCGAGCCGGCGATGCGCCCGCGCGTGTACACCACGAGCTTACCTTCGGGTATGAACCGGCTTGCCACGCCGACGGCCTGGTCGAGCAAGCCACCCGGATTGCTGCGCAGGTCGAGGATCAAGCGCTCCATGCCCTGGGCTTTGAGCTTGTCGAGGCTCTCGTCCAGCTCGTTCGTCGTCGTGCTCGTGAAGCTCGAGATGCGGACGAGGCCGATCCCGGGTTGGACCATGTAGGCGTGCGCCACGCTATGCGTCGGGATCTCGTCCCTCACGATCGTCACGTCGAAGCTCGCGCTTTCTCCGGCGCGCTGGACCGTGATCGTCACCTTCGTACCCTTCTCGCCCTTGAGCTTCCGAACGGCCTCCTGGACCGTCAGCCCGATGGTGTCCTGTCCCTCGATCTTGGCGATGACGTCACCGGGCTGCAGGCCGGCCTTCGCCGCCGGCGTCCCGTCGATCGGCGCGATGATGGTCAGAGGCTGGTCGGGGCCGCGCTTGTTGATTTGTATTCCGAGTCCGTAAAACATGCCGCGCTGCTCGTCGCGCATCTCCGAGAACGCTTCCTTGTTCAAATAATTGCTGTGCGGGTCGAGGGTGTGGAGCATCCCCTGGATCGCATCCTCGACGAGGTCTTCGGAGCTGGCCTTGCTCACCGAGTTGTCTTCGACGAGCGCCAGGATCCGGCCGAACGTACGCACCTGGGACGCGGACTTGTCGGCTTCCGCTTCGGCGCCGCTCGGCACCAGTCCGCCCAAGACACAGGCTCCACCGAGAAACAAAATCGTAAAGCCTGCGGTGCCTCGCGCAGATCGGCTCATGGCGTGCTCCTCGGCGATGCGGAGAGTCACCAAAGTATAAGGTGAGGGTGCCCCGGCGGCAACGAACGGACTTGTAAACATGTTGCTGTGGGCGTTTTCTTGACACCCCCGGAAGCGGCGCGTAGCCTCTCCTGCGTGTTCGGTTCCATCGGCGGCCCCGAGGTCATTCTCCTCTTCATCGTGGCGCTGCTCCTTTTCGGACCCCGACGGCTCCCGGAGATCGGCCGCACCCTCGGCAAGACGGTCGCGGACTTCAGAAGGGCCACGCAGGAGTTCCGCGCGAACCTCGAGCGCGAGGTCCGCATGGAGGAGCTCAAAGAGACGATGCGGCCGATCGAGGAAGCGCCGCGTCCGGAGACGCTCGCCCGCGGGATGCTGCTGGATGTGACGAAGCGGGAGACTCCCGCGTCGCCCGAGGGAGCCGCGCCCGCCCCCAACCCGGCCGACCCTTCCGACGTCGATGGCGGACCCGGCACCGTCCACTGAGCGCAGCATGAGCTTCCTGGAGCACCTCGACGAGCTGAGGTCGAGGCTGTTCCGCGTCGCGATCGTGTTCGTGGTCCTGCTGGCGATCTGCTGGCTCGTCAGCGATCGCATCCTGGCCTTCTTGGTCAAGCCGATTCGCGAGCACTTGTTCAACGGCGGCGAGATCATCTTCATCTCGCTGACCGAGCCGTTCATGGTGTACATGAAGGCCTCCGCCATCGCCGCGCTCTTCCTCGCGGCCCCGTACATGCTCTGGCAGTTCTGGGGATTCGTCGCTCCGGGGCTTTACAAGACGGAGCGCCGGGCCGCGGCGATCTTCATCGTGGTCGGGACCGTCCTGTTCGTTCTCGGGGGGGGGTTCGGGTACTACGTGGCGCTCCCCATGACCGCGCAATGGCTGATCGGCTTGGGCTCCCAGTTCAAGGCGCAGCTGACGCTCGAGTCGGCGTTCGAATTCGAGAATCGGATGATCCTGGGCGCCGGGGCCGTCTTCGAGATGCCCGTGTTGATCCTCGTTCTCTCGCGCTTCGGGATCGTCACCCCCGGCTTCCTCATGCGGCACTTCCGGATCGCGATCATGGTCATCGCGATCGCCGCCGCCGTCATCACGCCCTCGGGGGACGCGCTGACGATGACCGTGTTCGCGCTCCCGATGGTGGGCCTCTACCTTCTCGGAGTCGGCTTCGCGTGGCTGGCCGCGCGGCCCGCCAAGGAAAGGCCGGCCTCGTCCTGAGCGAGAGTGCCTGGCCCCCGCCCCCTCCCGGCTTCGTGCTGCGCCCCGAAAGCCGCGCCGCGCTGTACGTCGCGGCGTCCCTCGAAGCGGAGGCCAGCGCGCGCGGCCTCGAGAGCTGGGAGGGGTGGGAGCGCGCGCTCGCCGTCGGAGCGTCGGGCAGCGGCCGCGGCGCGAGCGCGGTGATCGCGGGCCGGTCGGGACCGCGATGGAGGTTGAAGGCGTTGCGCCGCGGCGGTCTCCCGGCGCGCGTCGGACTCGATCGCTATCCGAGCTCGGGCCGGCTCGTCGCGATCCTCTCCGCGACCGTCGAAGCTGCCGCGCGCGGAGTGCCGACCGGCCGTCCCGTCGCGCTGATCATCGACGAGGGCGGTCCGCGCGGGGCCGCGCGCGGAGCGCTCGCAGTCGAGGAGATAGAAGGATCGGAAGATCTCGCGGAGCGGGTCGTCCGCCGGGAGGCGACCCGAGAGGATCTGGTGGCGACGCTTCGCGCGGTGCGATCGATGCACGACCTCGGCGTTCGCCACCCTGACCTGAACTTGGGGAACGTCCTTCTTCGCTCGCGCAGCGAGGAGCTTCCCGAGGTGTTCCTGATCGATTTCGACCGCGCCACGTTTGCCGAAGGACCGCTCGCGTTTTCCGCGCGCCAAGCGGCCGTCCGCCGTCTGGAGCGCTCATGCGCCAAGCTGACGGGAGATGCCGGTCCGATGGGCCCCGGCACCGAAGACCTCTGGTACGACCTCTATGCCGAAGGAGATTCCGAGCTTTCGCGGCGATTCTCGAGCGGGCGCGCCGCGGGGCGATGGGCACTCCTCGCTCACAGCCTTGGGTGGAGGCGGCCCACGCCATGAATCAGCCGCCACGCCTGGCGAGGCTCAAGGAGATGGTGGAGCGGTTTCCCCACGATCCTCGGGCACGGTACTTCCTCGCGCACGAGCTGTTCCGCGTCGAGGACTGGGAAGGGGCCGCCGAGCACTACGACGCCTACGTGAATCTCGGTCCTGGAGACGAAGGCGCGGCGCTCAAGAATCTCGGGCTGTGCTACGAGCGGCTCGGGCGGCGCGAAGCCGCGACGGCGGCCTATCGAGAGGGGATCGATCGCGCGCTGTCCAACGGTCACGAAGGGCTCGCCTCGGAGATCCGGTTCCTCCTCGAATCGCTCGAAAGCTGACGAGCTCCTAGCTCGCCGCCTCTTCCCGCGGCCTTGCCAAGATCTCCCGGATCGCTTCGGTGACAGCGTCGCCCGTCAGGCCGTCGAAGCTCTGGGTCGAGCGATCCTTCGACTTGAATCCGGTGTAGGCGCTCCCGGGAGGCGAGAGGGCGGCGAACGGGACGTTCCACGGCGTGTTGACGACGGGATCGGTCGGGCCGTAGAGCCCGACGACCGGACACCCGACGCCGCACGCGAGGTGGAGCGGTCCGGAATCGCCGCCCACGAAGACGCGGGCTCCCGTCAGGAGTGCGGCGAGCACTTTGAGAGAGGTCGCGGGCGCGCGCTCGGCGTTCCCGGCCGAGGCGGCGACGACGCTGTCCGCGTCACTCTCCTCTCCCGGGCCGCAGACGACGATCGACGCGATGCCGTGCGCGGCGAGGGCTGCCGCCGCCGCGCCGAAGAGGGGAGCCGGCGGTTTCTTGTAGGCCTGTCGTTGCGATGCTCCCGGATTGAGCACGGCGTACGCCCCGCCGGCGAGGGACGACGTGATCGACGATGCGTTCTGGGCTTCGGCCGCCGTGATGACGATCCCCGCGTCAGGGATCGGGCGCACGCGCAGTCCCAGCGCCCGGACGAGCTCGAGGTTGCGGAGGAGGCGCGGTGTCCGACGGTCGCCCGCCGGCACGCGGTGGGTGGTCAGCAGCCGATTCCCTTCCTTCTGCTGATGGCCGTCGTAGCCGAAGCGCACGCCGGCGCCCGAGAGCGCGCCGAGAAGTCCGGTTCGCAGGTCCCCGTGGAAATCGAGGACGAGCCCCGCGCGCAGCGCGCGCACGCGCGAGACGAGCCGCTTCACCAGGAGCGCGAGCTCGGGCCACGCCGGCGGACGGCGCGAGAGCGCGCGAAGCCTCGACCGTGGGATCCCGACGACCTCTTCGATCGCCGGGTGGCCCTCCAGGAGATCCGTCCACGGCTCCCACGCCACCCACGCGATCCGAGCCTCGGGGAGGCCTGACCGAACGAGCCGAACCGCTGGGAGCGTGCGAACGATGTCACCCATCGCTCCGAGCCTGAGGACGAGGATCCCGAGGCCGGCTCCCCGGGCCTCGATCGCCTCCTGCACTGGGGAGGGGAGCGCCGGCATCGCGCGGAGTATAGAGAGATCCTGTTGTTGACAAGTGAAGTGTCCGGTTCTGTTTGACAAGTGATCTGTCCGCT
>CAZEII010000004.1:0-130827 GCA_964511835.1 uncultured Acidobacteriota bacterium
CGTCGTGGCACGCCTTGCAGAGCGATTCGAGGTTCGTCACGTCGAGATACGCGCCACCGGCCGCAACGGGGACGCGATGGTTGACGACTCGTGCTCTTGCACCGCACCGCTCGCAGTTGGGTCGCATCGCGAGAACCCGTTCGCGCACCGCACGCCACACGGGATCGCCGTACAGCCGGAACGGTCTCTTCGCGTCCTGCGCTCGGTACGCCTCCCGCTGGTGCACGGCGCAGAACCGCTCATGCGTGAGCTCGGGACAACCCGGGTGGCGGCACGGCTTGCGGAGCGCATAAGGCATCGTTCGTCCTCGAACCGAACGTAACACGGGTCAACGTTGCAGTTCTGCAACGTCACCGTCGATTACCTTCTCAGTGCGAACGCGCTCGACGATCCGCTTCGTGTGCTCCGCCTCTTCCTCCACGCGTTGCAATTCCCAGTCCGACTTCTCGGCAAGGCGGCGGTGCTTCCAGTAATGCTTGGCACAGTAGGTGCGGCTCCGCTTCCCGCGAATGCGACCACCGCAGATAGCACAACGATCATTCATCGCGTCACATTCGCCATGCGGAGACGCGCGGGGAAGTTGTTTTCCGACACGTCGCAATCGCCTTGATGTGCCCCGCGGTTTAGCGCACTCATGGTCGCGATAGGAGAACAGCATGATCGAATCGATCCATCGCCACCAACGGCCGCACGACCTGAAACCGGGCGAACGCTTCGACCCCGCGTGCCTTTACATGAACGACCAAGGCGAGTGCTATTGCGGCGTCCACGTTGGGATCGAGGCCAGCTACATGCCGCAAGCGTGGAGTTGCATCGGCCTCGGCCCCGCCGTTGAACACAACGTTCCCGCTCTTCCGCATCTCGGAACGGTGACGTTCCGCTGCGAGATTCCCTATGAATGACCGCGCCTTCGCCGCCCTGCTCGTCGAGCTGCTGCGATCCGACAACGAGTCCCTCGCCATCTTCAACGGCGAAGTGCGCGATGCGATCCCCTACGACGAGTTGGGGGTCCTCACCAACAACGCAGGGCTCGTCGTTCGCATGGATGACGGGTCCGAGTTTCAGATCACCGTGGTCCGCTCTCGCGGGCCGCGTCGGTAACGAACCGAGGGCCACGCGCCCGCCAAGGAGACCACCATGTCCGAGAAAAAAACGAAGACCGCGAAGAAGGCCGCCGCGAAGAAGATCGAGACCGCTCCCGAGACCCCGCCCGCAGCCGCGCCCGCCAAGAAGGCGAAGAAGGAGAAGCCCACCGAGCCGCTCAAGACCTTCGCCTTGCGAATCCCGACCAGCGAGTCGGACGCGCTCCACGAGGCCACCGGACCCGGGAAGGCCTCCAAGGTCGTCCGCCAGCTCCTCGCTGCCTTCGTCGCAGGCGATGATGCGGCGTTCCGGGCGCTCGTGAAGGAAACGCGCGAAGCCCGGCAGTAGATCCCGGCTCGATCTTGCGACCCGCGGGAATCCTCCGCGGGTCTCTTCTTGTCTGCGTAACGTATGCCGCACGGTCAGTTCATGGCATTGCTTTCCGTACCATGCGGCCATGTGCTAATAGATAGGGCGATGAGCGCCGAGAAGCGATACGAATCCGAAAACCCCACCGCTGAATACCCTCTCGACGAATCTTACAAGCTAGTCGCTTTCGGGCCCGAGCGAGTTGAATACGACGACCTCGTCGCCCGTGGCTACGATTATCCAGTCGTGTGGGTGCTCGGCCCACCTGAAACGGCGAAGGATCGCGTACATATGCGATGCAGGACTTTGATGGTGAAGTTCGAACAAGAGATCCTTGACGGCCTTCGGAGCGGAGAGTTCAACGCTACGGGTAGAGACACACGGCGTCCCCTCCCCGCGTGACGGCAACTGGTCCTCCAACGCGAAGGGGAAATGGAGCCTCAGCACCATCCGGGAGATCCTTCGAAATCCAGCGTACAGGGGCGACACCGCGTGGAACCGGAGAACCTTCGCGAAGTTCCATCGCCTCCAAGGTGGCGCGGTCGTGGAACGGCCGCGCGTTGATGCCGATAAGCCACGCGAGAACCCCGAGTCCGACTGGATCATCGTCCCCGGCACGCACGAGCCGCTGATCCCGCCGCCGACGTTCGACCGGGCGCAGGAGCTGATGCACGGCCGGGCGCGAAACGTCGGGCCGAGGAACGGTCGTGCCGGGAGCGGCCTGCGATCCCCGTTCCTGCTCTCGGGCTTGCTCACCTGCGCCCGGTGTGGCCAGGCCTACCAGGGCCGGACGATCAACAGCACGAAGTACCGCAAGGACGGCACCAAGATCAAGACGTTGTATTACGCGTGCGGCGGCTGGGTGATGAAGGGCGCGACGGCGTGCGAGAAGTTCCTGCTGCGGAAAGAACCGCTGGAAGACCTCTTGATGGAGACGATCCAGGGCCGGCTCCAGTCGCTGTTGGCAGGCGAGGGCGAAGCGATCTTCAAGAGCTACATCGAGGAGGAGATCGCAGCCCAGGGGCAGGACCCGCGCCGCGAATTGGCCACCATCCGGGCCCGCGTCGCCGAGATCGAGGAGAAGGCCAGCGTGCTTCTGGAGGGGTTGTCCGCCGACACGAAGGCGTTCGTGGACGCGAAGCTCCGCGACCTTGGAACGGAACGGCGCAGGCTCCAGAGCCGCCGTGAGGAGCTGGAGGCAGCCTCGTATACGCCGATCGATGCCGATGTCGTCCTTCGGCACGGAATGGAGGCGCTCCGCAACCTGCCGCGCCTGCTCGAATCAGGGAGCCTGGAAGAGCGGAAGGAGTTCGTGCGCGCGTTTGTCGGCGGCGTGAGCGTCGTGCCGACAGACTGTCGGCTTGAACTGTCCATGCACAAGATCCCGGCTATTGAACAACTGTTACCGGGAAACTCTACCTGTGGGCTGGTAGCGGGGGCAGGATTTGAACCTGCGACCTTTGGGTTATGAGCCCAACGAGCTACCGGGCTGCTCCACCCCGCGTCATGGTGTGCGTCGAACGGCGGGAACGATAGCAGACCCTGGCTTGGCGTCAAACCCGCTCCCATCCGCGGAATCCTCCCCGGGCAGGAGAAGTGTCAGCTCGTCCTTGGCCACGAAGCCCAGATCCTCGCGCGCGATGCGCTCGACGGCGAAGGGGTCGGTCTTCAGGCGGTCGACCTCGTGGCGCAGAGCCTGGACGCGCTCGAGGTGCGCCGCGTGCGCGTCGCGCATCTCGCGGAGATGGCGGCGCTGGCGCTGGACGTCAAGGTAGCCGTGGTCGCCGAAGATCGCCGCGGCGGTGCCGCCCAAGAAGATGAAGACGAGCACCGCGACGACGCTGCGCTGCCGCCGGGCCCTCTTGCGCTCGATCTCGGGGTTGGGGGCTTGGCCGGCGCGGGTGCCGTCCTCCGTCATGCTCGCATCGTAGGGAATGCCGGAGGGCCGGGCGTCGGTGGCTCCCGCGCGGAACGGCGGGAAGAGCGCGCGAGCCTCCTCCAGTCTTGCCTTCTTCCTGCGCGGGAACCGGAGCAGCTTGCCCATCGACCGAGAGAAGCCCCCTACGAGGCGCGCTTCGCGCGCGGGAACGCCGACCAGCCCGCGTACTGCGCGTCCTCACCCAGCTCTTCCTCGATGCGGAGGAGCTGGTTGTACTTGGCGGTGCGCTCCCCACGCGCCGGGGCGCCGGTCTTGATCTGGCCGACGTTCGAGGCGACGGCGAGGTCGGCGATCAGGGCGTCCTCGGTTTCTCCCGAGCGGTGGGAGACGACGCAGGAGTAGCCGGCGCGATGCGCCATCTGGATGCAGTCGAAGGTCTCGGTCAGCGTGCCGATCTGGTTGACCTTGATGAGGACGCTGTTGGCGATCTCCCGCGCGATCGCCTGCTCGAGGATGCTGGTGTTGGTGACCAGGAGGTCGTCGCCGACGAGCTGGACCTTGGCGCCGAGCTTGTCGGAGATCTTCTTCCAGCCCGCCCAGTCCTGCTCCGCCATCGGATCCTCGATCGAGACGATCGGGTAACTCTTGCTCCAGCGCTCGTAGATCGAGATCAGCTCGTCCCCCGATTTCTTCGGCTTGGCCTCGGCTTCGAGAACGTACGAGCCGTTCTTGAAGAACTCGGACGCGGCGACGTCGAGCGCGAGCGCGACGTCCTTGCCGGGCTTGTAGCCTGCTTTCTTGATCCCTAGGACGAGCACCTCGAGCGCCTGCTCGTTCGAGCTCAAGTTCGGGGCAAAACCGCCCTCGTCGCCGACGGCGGTCGAGAGCTTCTTCGACTTGAGCACCGACTTCAGCGCGTGGTAGCACTCGACGCCGGCGCGGAGCGCGCGCGAGAAGGTGTCGAAGCCCACGGGGGCGAGCATGAACTCCTGGACGTCGACGTTGTTGTCGGCGTGCGCGCCGCCGTTCAGGACGTTCATCAACGGGACGGGGAGGATCTTGGTGTTGGCACCGCCGAGGTAGCGGTAGAGCGGCATGCCGAGGCTCTCGGCGGCGGCCCGCGCGGCCGCCATCGAGACGGCGAGCGTGGCGTTCGCGCCGAGCTTGGATTTGTTCTGAGTGCCGTCCAAGGCCTTCATCGTCTCGTCGAGGAAGACCTGGTTGACCGCCTCGATGCCGATGATCGCGGGAGCGATCGTGCGCTCGACGTGGTCGATCGCCTTGAGGACCCCTTTGCCGGCGTAGCGCTTGGCGTCGCCGTCCCGAAGCTCCAGAGCCTCGCGCGAGCCGGTGGAGGCCCCCGACGGCACCGCGGCGCGGCCCATCGCTCCGTCGCCGAGGATGATGTCGACCTCGATCGTGGGATTGCCGCGCGAGTCGATGACTTCGCGGGCGACGACATCCTTGATCTGTCCGGGGGAGACCGGGGCGTCCAATCTGGACTCCTATGCTCGGTTCGCTTTTGCGAATATGCGTTCCTTGAACGCCTTCTCACGTTCGAGACGGCCGCGACTATATCGCAGTGGTGGGATCGGCCACAAGTGTAAAGATGTCATCGTGATAGAGTCGCTCGCCGATGTCCGGGAAAGCCGTCATCCTGAGCACCGTGGGGTCCGAGGAAGAGGCCTCCCGGATCGCCGGCGCCCTCGTGGAGCGGCGGCTGGCCGCGTGTGTCAACGTCGTCCCTGGTGTGAAGTCGACCTACCGATGGAAGGGCTCGGTCGAAACCGCCGGCGAGTGGCTCCTCGTCATCAAGACGGCCCGTGACCGCTTCGAGGCGGTGCGCGCGGCGATCCGCGAGCTGCATTCCTACGAGGTCCCCGAGGTCGTGATGATCGACGTCGCGGACGGCGATGCCGCGTACCTCCGGTGGATCGACGAGAGCGTCGGAGAGGCCTAGACGGCGCGCAGCGCTCGCTCCATGTCCGCGATCAGGTCGTCCGCGTCTTCGAGGCCGACGGAGATCCGCACGAGGCCGTCGGTGACGCCGATCCGCTTCCGCTCCGCTCTCGGCACCGAGCCGTGGGTCATCGTCGCGGGATGCGAGATCAGGGTCTCGACGCCTCCCAGGCTCTCCGCGAGCGCGCACAGCTCGAGGCGGCCCAGGAACGTCTTCGCGGCGCGAAGCGAGCCCAGGTCGAACGCGACCATCCCGCCGAACCCGGTCATCTGCCGCTTCGCGAGCGCGTGCTGCGGGTGGTTTTTCAACCCCGGGTAGTGCACGCGCGCGATCTTCCGTTGACGAGTCAGCCACGCCGCGACCTTTCGCCCGGTCGCGTCGTGCCGCTCCATCCGGATCGGGAGCGTCTTGATTCCCCGCAGCACCAGAAACGAGTCCATCGGCGACAGGATCGCGCCCACCGAGTTCTGGAGCCAGCCGATCCGATCCGCGTCGTCGGGGCGCGTCGTGATCACGCACCCTCCGACGCTGTCGCTGTGACCGTTCAGGAACTTCGTCGTCGAATGGACGACGATGTCGGTCCCGAGCGCGATCGGCTGCTGGAAATAAGGGCTCATGAACGTGTTGTCGACGACCAGCCGCAGCTTGTGCTTCCGGGCGATCCGGGACGCGGCAGCGAGATCGGTCAAGCCGAGCACCGGATTGGTGGGCGTTTCGACGTAGAGCATCTTGGTCGAAGGCGCGATCGCCCGCTCGACGGCGCCGAGATCGGCGGTGTCCACCCACGTGAAATCCAGGCCGTACTGGCGGAGCAAACCCTCGAACAGGCGGAAGGTTCCGCCGTAGACGTTTTCCGAAACGACGACGTGGTCTCCCGAGCTCAGCAGGTTCATCACCGCCGAGATCGCGGACATCCCCGACGCGAAGCAGCGCGCCTCGAGCCCCCCTTCGAGCGCGGCCAGGTTCCGCTCGAGCGCGCCGCGGGTCGGGTTGATCGTGCGCGCGTAATCGAAAGTCCATCCCGCGCCGAGCGCCGGCTGGCGGTAAGTCGAGACCTGGTAGATCGGCTGCATCACGGCCCCGGTCGTCGGATCGGGAACCTGTCCGGCGTGGATCGCCTTGGTGGCGAACGCTTCGTTCCTTCCGCGCCGGGCGCTCTGTTTCGAAGGCATCGGCTCCTCCGGGAGAACGGGCGCCGCAGGTTATCATGCGCGCCGGAGACGACATGCAGATCCACGAGGACATCCTTCGGACGCTGGGGAACACGCCTCTCGTGGCTCTCAAGCGCTTCGCCCCGAACGGGGCGCTCGTCGCCTCGAAGATCGAGTCTTTCAATCCGGGACACTCCGTCAAGGATCGCATCGGCATCGCGCTGATCGAAGCCGGCGAGCGCCGGGGCCTCCTCAAGCCAGGCGGCACGATCGTCGAGCCGACCTCGGGAAACACCGGGCTCGCGCTCGCCATGGCGGCCGCGCTCCGCGGGTACAAGCTGATCTGCACCGCCCCCGACAAGATCTCGAAGGAGAAGATCTCGTTGCTTCGGGCATTCGGGGCGAAGGTCGTCACCTGCCCGACGAGCGTCGCGGCGGACGATCCGACGTCGTACTACAAGGTCGCCGAGCGGATCCGCGACGAGGACGGCGCCTACCTCCCCTATCAGTACTACAACCCGGCCAATCCCCAGGCGCACTACGCGTCGACCGGCCCCGAGATCTGGAGGCAGACGGACGGGAAGGTCACCCACTGGGTCTGCGGCGTCGGCACCGGCGGCACGATCGGCGGCACGGCGAAGTACTTGAAGGAGCAGAACCCGAGGATCCGGGTGATCGGCGTCGACACCGTCGGGAGCGTTTACGCCTACTACAAGAAGGAAGGAAAGCTCCCCCCCGAGGACCAGATCCACCAGTACCTGATCGACGGCATCGGAGAGGATTTCATGCCATCGACCGTCTGGTGGGAGTACATCGACGAGATCATGACGATCGACGACAAGAGCGCGTATCGCGCCGTGTTCGAGCTGGCGAAGAAGGAGGCGATCTTGGTGGGCTCTTCGGCGGGAGCGGCCGCGGCCGGTGCGCGGAAGGTGGCCGAGGCCGCTCCTCAGGATGCGATCGTCGTGACCCTCTTCCCGGACTCGGGTGAGCGCTACCTCTCGAAGCTCAACCCCGATTGGCTCCGCGAGAAGGGCCTTCTCGAAGACTGGATGTTCTGACCGTCAGTTTCCGTGGTTCCCGTGGTTGCCATGGTGGCCGTGATCGCCGTGGTCGCCATGGTTGCCATGGTGCTTGTCGCCCTGATCGTCGTTGTCGCCGTTCCCGCGGCGCTCGTGCTCGTCGTGCCGCGAGCGGTACTCGCGCGTCATCACCGTCCGGACGTCGCCGTTGCGGCGCCAGTTCATGGCGACCTCGGGGGAGACGCCGTAGTACTCGTGGGCCATCCGCATGGACACCAGATCGCGGCACTCATGGTCGGAGAGGCGGACCGTGTAATGCGGGTCCCGTTGATGCTTCCTCCAGTAGCCGTACGCGTTGCCGTACGGCGGGCCGGGGTCGCGCTCGACGGGAACGTACCAGGCGTCGACCGGGACGCCGACGCGCACGCCGACGTCGTACCAGGGCAGCCCCTGCTGGCGGAACGCGAAGACCCGGTCGGGCGTCATGCGCGTGTGAGAGCAAATGTGAAGGAAGACGGCGAGGTCGTCCGGGTTGGGGATCCGCCGGCTCCAATCCATCACCACCTGCGGCGAGCGATCGAAATAGCGGGACGAGATCGAGAAGAAGAGGTCGCCGTCGTTTCCGACCGGCGCATGCATGCCGAAGCTGACATCGACGCCCGCGCGCGCGGCCGGCACGGTGGCGATCGCGGCGGCGGCCAGGCACGAGGCGCCCAAGATTCGAGCGAGGTATTTCATGTCCGGTCCTCCATGGGCCAGAATCTAGGGCCCGCGGGGACCAACTGCACGGTGCGTGCCGCGACCACGCTTCTCGGAGATCCGTCGACCTTGCGCTCGATCTCGACATCGAGCGTGGAAAAGATTACGAACTCGTACTCAGGGTCGCGAGACCGGAGCGCAGCGCACTAAGGCAGAGGCTCGACGCTGATGCGGAACACGGTGCCGCTGGCGAGCTGCGAATACGCACCGGTGAACGAGAGGGTGTAGACGATCGCCCGGTCGGCGCGCATCGGGAAGAGCTTGGTGCCGCCGCTGGCCACGCCGACTAGCTTCCCGTCCGCGTCGGTGACCGCGAGCGCGACGCCGATCTTCACCGCCCCGGTCCCGAGGTTCGAGATCCCCACCTTGACCTTCGGGCCACCGAACACGCTTTGCGGCTCGTTGCTCGGCTCCGGCACCACGAACTCGACGGTGTCGAGGCGCAGGCCGCCGGGCAGCTCCGTGCCGATCTCGAGGGTCGTGTTCGGCTTGAACGCGTAGGCCTTGCTGAACAGCTCCGCGCGGGCATCGCTCGACGCGAGCGCCAGCGCCGCCGTCAACGCAATCACCGCTCCCTTGGCGAATCGTCCCATCGTCCCTCCTTGTGCGGCCTCCATCCTAAGAGAGGCGGCCACTCCGCCGCCAGGTCCCCGAGCGCCCTCCGCTCTTCTCGACGAGCACGATCTCTTCGATCGCGATCCCGCGGTCGATCCCCTTCGCCATGTCGTAGAGCGCCAGCGCCGCCGCCGAGACCGCGACGAGCGCCTCCATCTCGACGCCCGTCACCCAGCGAGCCTCGGCCGTCGCTTCGATCCGCGCCCGCCGGCCGCGCGGCTCGAGCGCGATGGCGACGTCGAGGCGCGTCAGCGGAACGGTGTGGCAGAGGGGAATCCAATCGGCCGTGCGCTTCCCCGCCTGGATGCCGGCGAGCCGCGCGACCGCGAGGGCGTCCCCTTTGGCGAGCTTGTTCGCCGCGAGCAGGCGGAACGCCTCGGCGCCGAAGGCCACGCTCCCGCGCGCCGTCGCACGGCGCGCGGTCGCCGCCTTGTCCGAGACGTCGACCATCCGGGCGGCGCCTTTCGCATCGAGGTGTGTCAGCTTCGAGGCGGGCATGCGAGGATTATGGAGGAGGTTGACCCATGAGCGACGCTCTCGCGAATCTTTCTCCCCGATCCGTCTGGGGGCACTTCGCCTCCCTCGCCGCGATCCCCCGCCCTTCCGGGCACGAAGAGCGCGCCGTCGGCTTCGTGACCTCCGTCGGGGAGTCGATCGGGGTGAAGCCGATCCGCGACGGGCGGGGGAACGTCGTCCTCCGCGTTCCGGCGACCGCGGGGCGGGAAAGGGCGGCGACCGTCATCCTCCAGACCCACCTGGACATGGTCTGCGAGAAGAACCGGGACGTCGCCCACGACTTCGATCGGGACCCGATTCGTCCGAAAGTGTCCGGGGAATGGGTCCAGGCCTCGGGCACCACGCTCGGCGCCGACAACGGGATCGGCGTCGCCGCCGCGCTCGCCGCCGCCACCGACCGCTCGGTCGTCCACGGGCCGCTCGAGCTCCTGTTCACGCTGGACGAGGAGACCGGCCTCACCGGCGCCAAGGACCTCGACCCGGCGATCCTCACGGGCCGGATGCTCCTGAACCTCGACTCCGAGGAGGACGGGGTCATCTTCGTCGGTTGCGCCGGCGGAGAGGACACGCTGATCGATCTCAAGCCGGCTTACCGGTCGGGCGCATTCCGCGACTGCGCCCTGCGTCTCGACGTGACCGGACTGCGCGGCGGGCACTCGGGTCTCAACATCGTCGAGAATCGCGGCAACGCGTTGAAGCTCGTCGCGCGCATCCTGACTGCCTTGGTCGAGGAGGGGATCCCGTTCGACCTGGCGTCGATCGCCGGCGGCTCGAAGCACAACGCGATCCCGCGCGAAGCGGAGGCGATCGTCGTGCCGGAGTCGGCGGCCAAGCCGCGGATCGAGGCGGTGACGGAGAAGGTGTGGTCGGGATTCCGCGTCGAGCTCGCCAAGATCGACGAAGGCTTGCGCGTCTCCTGGAGCCCCTGTTCCGATCCGCCCCGCGTTCTCACGATCGCCGATCGGGACCGGCTGCTCAGACTTCTCCTGGCGCTTCCGCACGGAGTGCTCGGCATGTCCCAGGACATCCCCGGGCTCGTCGAGACGTCCAGCAACCTCGCCGTCGTCAAGGGGACGGACAACGGTCTGCGCGTCGTGACGTCGAGTCGCTCGAGCGTCGCCCCCT
This sequence comes from uncultured Acidobacteriota bacterium, assembly GCA_964511835.1. Taxonomy (GTDB): domain Bacteria; phylum Acidobacteriota; class Polarisedimenticolia; order Polarisedimenticolales; family DASRJG01; genus DASRJG01. The sequence continues at coordinate 10,480 of CAZEII010000004.1, forward strand.
CTCTCGCGTACGTCCTTTCGCAGGTCCGCTCCGTGGCCGCGCTCGCCGGGTGTGCCGTCACCCTGAAGGACGGGTACCCGGGATGGAAGCCGAACTTGGACTCCAAGGCGCTGGCCGTCGTTCGCGAGGTCTACCGGAAGCGTTGGGAGCGGGAGCCCCAGGTCACCGCGATCCACGCCGGCCTGGAGTGCGGGCTTCTCGGGGAGAAGGTCCCCGGCCTCGACATGGTCTCCTTCGGCCCCCAGATCGAGGGCGCGCACTCGCCCGACGAGCGCGTCAACGTTCCTTCCGTCGAGCGGTTCTGGGGAGCGTTGGCCGCCGTCCTCGACCGGCTTTCCGCTTAAGGAACATTGTTCCCTATGTGAAGGCGTCCAGGTCTTCGGGCCAATTGACGTTCGCCAGCACGCGGCGCAGGTCGAAGTTCGGAAAGACCTGGGCGGGGAGGCGGCGGATGATCAGGTCGGCAAAGATCGATTGAACCTTAAGGGAGCCCTGCTCGAGGGCGGCGCGGACGGCGGGCTCCGAGGAGCGGCGCCAGAGCGCCACCAGCGGATGGTCCCGACCACCGTCGTCGACCGGCAGCACGACGTCGTCGTTCCCCGACGACGCGGCGACGAGAGATCGGAGGAAGCTCGTGCCGACCGCCGGGTAGTCGCAGGCGAGCACGAGCAGATCCGCCTTGCCCGTCGAGGCGAACGCCGCCGCCAGCCCGCCGATCGGTCCGCGCCGAGGACCATCGTCTTCCACGACCGGGCAAGCGGGAGCGGGATTGCGGTCCCCTTTCCCGACGCTGACGACCACGTTGCCGCACAGCGGCTTCAAAGCGCGCGCGGCGCGCTCGGCCAGGGTTCCCGCCCCCAGCTGCACGGATCCCTTGGGGCGGCCGAACCGCCGGCCGAGGCCGCCGGCCAGAACGACTCCGATCAGTTGAGCCACGCTCGCATCCTACAATGAGGCGATGGAGCGGCTGGTTCTGTTCGCGAAGGCGCCGCGCCTCCATGAGGTCAAGACGCGCCTCGCCCCGCGGCTGACGCCGTCGCAGGCCCTCGAGCTTCACGAGGCGATGCTCGCCGACCAGATCGCCTTCGTGGACGGCCTCGCCGGTCCGGACCGGTCCGCCGAGCTCTGCCTCGACCGCGACCTCGATTCGAACTCCCCGCGGTACCTCGGCGCCGGCGCTCTGACGCGCACGCTTCAGGGCGAGGGCGATCTCGGCGCGCGCATGCACCGGGCGATTCTTCGCGCCTTGAGCGGCGGAGCCGCCCGCGTAGCCATCATCGGGGCGGACGCGCCGACGCTCCCCGGGCTCTTGGTCGAGGAAGCGTTCGGGCGCCTCGCTCGAGGTGCCGACGCCGTGGTCGTCCCGGCCGAGGACGGCGGCTACGTTCTCGTGGGGGCCTCCCGGCCCGTTCCGGCCCTCTTCGCCGCGATCCTCTGGGGAACACCCTCCGTGCTGGCGGATTCGCGCCGCCGCGCTCTCGAGGCCGGGCTCGCGCTGGAAGAGACCGAGCGCTGGCATGACGTCGACGTTGCTGCCGATCTGTCGCGCCTCTCCGCCGAGCTGGGCCGACACCCGTCGCGCGCGCCGGCGACCGCCGCGTTCCTCGCGGGGCTCGGCCTTTACGGTACCCGAGATACGATGGTATAGTTTCGATTCGCTTCGAGATCCGATCCCACCTGAAAAGGACATCCGATGCCGGAAGGACGCTCCCGCGGTCGCCGCGGACACGGTCATAACGATCGAGGCAACGCACGCCGCCGCCACGGCGGGCCCCCGACGGAGCTGCGTGCGCCATTCCCCGTCGACGAGTTCGTCGCGGACGAAACGTTCGTTCCCCCGGGCGAGCCGGAGATTTCCGCCGACGGCACCGACGCCGCCCGCACCGACGCGGGCGAGGGCGCGGTCGACCTGAACTCGCTCTACAAGATGGGGAACCAGCAGGTTGCCGACGCCGCCAAGCGCCTCGCCATCGAGGGCGCCACGAGCATGCGGAAGCAGGACCTGATCTTCGAGATCATGAAGGCCCAATCGGAGAAGAGCGGGCTCGTCTTCGCCGAGGGGGTGCTCCAGGTCCTGCAGGACGGCTACGGGTTCCTCAGGCATCCGGACTACAACTACTTGCCCGGACCGGACGACATCTACATATCGCCGTCGCAGATCAAGCGGTTCGGGCTCGTCACCGGCGACACCGTCTCCGGCCAGGTCCGGCCCCCGAAAGAAGAGGAGAATTACTTCGCGCTGATCAAGGTGCTCGCCGTCAACTTCGACGACCCCGAGCGGCTCCGCGACCGCATCTTCTTCGACAATCTCACCCCACTCTACCCGCAGGAGCGCCTGAGGCTCGAAACCGAGCCGAACGCCATCGCCGGGCGCGTCATGGACCTCCTGACGCCCATCGGGAAGGGGCAGCGCGGCTTGATCGTCGCCCCGCCCCGCACCGGGAAGACGATGCTCCTGCAGGCGATCGCCAACTCCGTCACCCGGAACCACCCCGAGGTGTTTCTGATCGTGCTCCTGATCGACGAGCGCCCCGAGGAGGTCACCGACATGCAGCGGTCGGTCGCCGGCGAGGTGGTCGCGTCGACCTTCGACGAGCCGGCCCAGCAGCACGTGCACGTCGCCGAGATGGTCATCGAGAAGGCGAAGCGCCTCGTCGAGCACAAGAAGGACGTCGTCATCCTCCTCGATTCGATCACGCGCCTGGCGCGGGCCTACAACACCGTGCAGCCTCCGTCCGGGAAGATCCTCTCCGGCGGCATCGACGCCAACGCTCTGCAGCGGCCCAAGCGCTTCTTCGGCGCCGCGCGGAACATCGAGGAAGGGGGATCGCTGACCATCATGGCGACGGCCCTCATCGACACCGGCTCCCGGATGGACGACGTCATCTTCGAGGAGTTCAAGGGGACCGGGAACATGGAGATCCACCTCGACCGGAAGCTGGTCGACCGTCGGGTCTTCCCGGCGATCAACATCGACGCCTCGGGCACGCGCAAGGAAGAGCTGCTCATGCCGAAGGAGCAGCTCAACAAGGTCTGGATCCTGCGCAAGATCCTCAATCAGATGTCGCCGGTCGAGGCGATGGAGCTGCTCATCGACAAGATGGGGAAGAGCAAGGCGAACGAGGAATTCCTGATGATGATGCAGGGAGGCTGATCCTCAAAGCAGGAACGGGAGGATCGCCTTCCTCTCGGCGGGATAGTCGACGAACCTCTCGCGGTACCAGCGATGGTGCGCGAACGCCCGGGGAACGAGGTTCGACGCCGTGGCCAGCGCGAAGGCACACCCCGCCGGCGAAAACGTGGCCAGAGCCCACCCCGTCCACTCCACGATCTCGCCCAGATAATTCGGGCACGACACGTAGCGAAAGAGCGCCCCGCGGGGAATGGCGTAGGCCTCCCCCAAGGCGGCGCCCGAGCGTCTAAGCGCGAAGAGAATCCGATCCGACCGCCGGTTGATCCACGCCCCCGACACGAACAAGGTGGCTCCGAGGACGAATCGAGGATCCGCCATCCAGCCGGCCGGCCGCTCGGGGCCGAGCGTGAAGAGCCAGCGCGCGTTGAGATAGGCGTTCACGACGTTGAAGGCGACCGACAGAAGAACGATCGCCAGCGGCATCCGGCGCTGGCCGCCGCGCCGGCGAAACGGGAAGACGAACGCGCGGTTGACGTAGTGCAGCTCCCAGAGCGCGAGAAACGCGAGGCCCGTCGCCGAGGACCGGCGCTCGGGAGCGGCGGAGAGCCAGCATGCGGCGAAGACGAGCGCGGCGGGCGACTCCATGACCATCCAGCCCAGCGTCGCGTCGACCGCCGGCCCCCACCCTCCGCGGAAATGCCGGCCGTAGGGGGCGCGGACGAACAGGAGCGCCACGAAGGCGAGCGCGTTCGAGAGCACGAAGCCGACGAGGATCAGCTCGTAGAGTCGGCGCTCGTCGAAAGCACACGACATGGCTGCGCTCCTTCGGGATCCGGCGGGCGGTCGACGAACGCGTCGGCGGGCAGGCTCCTGCCGCGGCGGGCCCCACGCTCCAGCAGGCCCGCCTGGGCGTAGAACGCGAAGGTGTCGGCGATCGTCCGTTCGAGGGGGCGCGGCGCGAACCCGAGCTCGCGACGGGCCTTCGCGTTGCTGCAATTCCGGTGCTCTCGCAGCGCGCGAAGGGCCGGGCCGGTGTAGAGCGGCGGCGAGCCGGTGAGGTTCGCGAGAGTCGCGATCACCGGCAGACCGAGCTCGGCCACCCAGAGCGGCACGGCCACGCGAACGTGCCGGCGCCCCGTGCTCTCCGCGATGAGGCGGGCCAGCTCCGTCATCCCCGCCCAATGCCCCGAAAGGAGGTACCGCTCGCCGGAGCGCCCGCGCGCTTCCGCGCCGAGCGCACCGGCCGCGACGTCGCGCGCGTCGACCCAGTTGAACCCGCCCGCGATGGCGAAGGGAAGCTTGCCGAGGCCGATGTCGATCAGCGCGCGCCCGGTGAGCTTCGGGCGATAGTCGTGCGGGCCGATGATCCCGGTCGGATTGACGACGACCGCATCGAGCCCGCGCGCGATCCCTTCCCGGACCGTCGCCTCTCCGGCCGATTTCGAGCGGTCGTACGCCGGCGCCTGAGGCTCGACGTTGGGGGGAGCGCTCTCATCCGTCACGCCGGCGCTCCCGCCGCTCCTCAGAGCATGCACCGAGCTGACGTGCACCAGCCGTCGCACGCGGGAGGCGAGGCAGGCCTCGACGACGTTCCGCGTCCCGAGGACGTTCGTTCGCAGCACGCGCGGCCCGTCCCTGGGTGCGATCGAGATCAGCGCCGCGAGGTGATAGACGATCTCGACGCCCGCCAGCGCGTCGTCGAGAGAGGACCGGTCGAGAAGGTCGCCCCCGCGCGCTTCGACACCGAGCCCGTCGAGCGAAGCGGACTCCGTGTGCACGAGAGCGCGAACGCGGCGCCCGCGCGCGAGGAGCGCCCGGACGACGTTCTGGCCCAACAGTCCGGCGGCGCCGGTGACGAGCGTCAGCATGAGCGTCTCCCCGCCGCCGCGGGCTATCCGACCGCGGGCAGCTCCAGCCGCTTTCTCCACGTCGCGCCCAGGCGCGCGAACACGCCGTCCGCCCCTCCGGATCCTGCCACCCGCATCGCGTCCTCGCGAGCCGTATCCAGAAGACCCGGATCCCGGAGAATCGCCGCGAGAAACTGAAGGTCGGACAAGCCGTGCTGCTGCGTGCCGAAGACGGCTCCCGGGCCGCGCAGCTCGAGATCCTTCTCGGCGATCTTGAACCCATCCGCCGTCGATTCCATCGTCGCCAGCCGCTCGCGGGCCTTCTCCCCCTCGGCGCCGTCCCCCACCATCAGCACGCAATAGGATTTCGCGCCGCCGCGGCCGACCCGCCCGCGAAGCTGGTGGAGCTGCGAGAGGCCGAACCGCTCCGCGTGCTCGACGACCATCACCGACGCGTTCGGAACATCGACGCCGACCTCGACGACCGTCGTGGCGACCAGGATCTGGATCGCGCCCCGGGAGAATTCGTGCATCACGCGGTCCTTCTCCTCTCCTTTCAGGCGGCCGTGAAGCAGGCCGATCGCCAGGCGCGGAAAAACCGCCCCCCTCAGGTGCTCGGCGAACGCCGTCGCCGCCTTCAGGTCCGAAGCCGCCGTCTCCTCGACGAGCGGGACGACGACGTAAGCCTGGTGTCCCGCGGCGATCTCGCGCTTCAGCCCGTCGTACACCCGCGCGCGGTCGGCTTCCCGCCGCACCAGGGTCGTCACCGGCGTGCGCCCCGGCGGAAGCTCGTCGATGACCGACAGGTCGAGATCGCCGTAGAGCGTCAGCGCCAGGGACCGTGGGATCGGCGTGGCGGTCATGACCAGCACGTCGGGCCGCGTTCCCTTCGCGGCGAGCGCCATCCGCTGCATCACGCCGAACCGGTGCTGCTCGTCGACGACGACCAGCCCCATGCGCTTGAACGCGACCCCCGCCTCGAACAGCGCGTGCGTCCCGACGACGAGCTGCGCGTATCCGTTGGCGACGTCTTGCAGCGCCCGGCGCCTCGCCGCCGCCTTGAGCGAGCCGGTCAGCACGGTGACCTTCACGTCGGAGCCCGCCTCCCGCAGGATCCTCAGGATGCCGCGGGCGTGCTGGTCGGCGAGAATCTCCGTCGGCGCCATCAGCACGCCCTGGTAGCCGTTCTCGACGGCGACGAGCAGCGTGAGCAGCGCCACGATCGTCTTGCCCGAGCCGACGTCCCCCTGGACCAGCCGGTTCATCGGGTGCGGCGAGCGCAGGTCCTCGCCGATCTCCTTGAGCACCCGCTTCTGCGCGCCGGTCAGCTTGAAAGGGAGGAGCCTCGCCAGCTTGACGCGAAGCGCGTCGGGAATCTCGTAGTGAGCCCCGCGCCTCGTGCGCTCGACCTCCCGCCTCCGCACCGCGAGCGCGAGCTGCACGAGGAAGATCTCCTCGAACGCGAGCGCGCGCTGCGCGGGCGTGCGCCTCAGGGCGAGGTCGTCCATCGCTGTCGTCCCCGGCGGAAAGTGGATCGCTTCGAGGGCGGCGAGCCTCGGAGGAAGCCCGCGCCGCTCGCGCACCTCCGCGGGCACGGGGTCGATCAGATCGGCGCCCGTCGACGCGGCGAGGACGCGGAACATGACCGAGCGGAGAGATCGGGAACCGAGGGTGCCGAGCTTCCGGTAGACCGGAACGATACGGCCCGTGTGGATCCCCGTGTCGTCGTCCTCGTCGAGGCGCTCGTAGTCGGGGTTGACGAGCTCCAGATCGCGGCCGCTCTTCCCGAGCGTTGCGCGGCCGAAGACGACGACGCGCGCGTCCTTCACCAGAACCCGCTCGAGATAGGGCTGGTTGTACCAGACCGCCTTGATCGATCCCGAGGCATCCGCGAGGAGCGCGGTGAAGATCGAGAAGCCGCGCTTCCGCGTCCGGATCAGGCGTGAGGAGACGACGCGCAGATCGAGGGTCGCCTCGGGCCTTCCCGGCGCGAGATCGGCGACGCGCGCGAACGCCCGGCGATCCTCCCAGCGGAACGGATAGACCTCGACGAGGTCGGCGACGCTCTCGATTCCCGCGACCGCGAGCGCCTGGGCGCGCTTCGGCCCGATTCCCTTGACGTAGCGGAGCGACGCCGCCTCGCTCAAGAGCCGGGCCGCTCGAACGACGCTCGAATCTCGGGGAGTCCGGACCGTGCCCCGAGGAGGACCATCAGCTTGACGCGCGCCTTGGGCGCCGGCAGATCGCCGGCGAAGATCGCCCCCGCGTCGCGGAGCGTGACGCCGCCGCCGTCGTAGCCGTAACGTGGCGCGGTGCGCCCCCGGCCGCACCGGCTCGCGACGACGACCGGTACGTCCGCCGCCACCGCGGCTCGCACCCCGTCGAGCATCGCCGGCGGCACGTTCCCCTGCCCCATCGCTTCGAGCACGATCCCGCGCGCCCCCGCGGCCAGCGCGTGCCGGAGGAATCTCCCGTCCGCGCCGGCGTAGGCACCGACGATCTCGACGCGCGCTTCGATCCGGTCGGTGGCGATCCGCTCGCGCAACCTCGGCGGGTCCTCCTCGGACGTGAACGCGTCGAGGGCGTCCGTGTGCGATTTCGCCACGGAGCGCGCCGGGTGGAGCTTCCCCCCCATCACCACGGCCACGCCGAGCCGGCTCGCCGCCGGGCCCACGACCGCGCGCACGGAGCCCACGAGGTTCGCCGGCCCGTCCCAGCCCTCGTCGTCGGCGGTCTTCATCGCTCCCGTCAGGACGACGGGCTTGTCCGTGCGCAGCACGAGATCGAGAAGGTAGGCCGTTTCCTCCAGCGTGTCGGTTCCGTGGGTGACGACCGCCCCGGCGAAAGCCTCGCCGGCGAGACCCGCGTCGAGGTGCCGGGCCAGCTCGAGCATGCGCTCGGGAGTCCAGTGCGGGCCCGGCAGCCGGTCGAAGTCTTCGCACGTGATGCGCGCGAGCGAGACCAGCTCCGGAACCTGGTCGAGAATCTCTCGACCACCTCGGGCGGGGACGACCCCCCTTCCGGGGACGACCTTCATCGAGATCGTCCCGCCCGTGAACACCATGAGCACGGACGGCAGGCCGGGCATGCGGCCGCGGATTATAGACGGCCGGGAGCGGAGGAATCCTCAGCGCGTCGGAGCGGCCGGTTCGGCGCCCGGGACCACCGCGCGAACGACGCCGCGGGCGATCAAGCTGCAGATCGCCTCGGCGACCTGCGCGTCGGGATGCGGGCTCTCCTCGAGAGCCGATCCGACGGTGATCCCGGTCCCCACCCGTGACAGGAGGTCGAATTCGACGGGCCTCAGCGCGATGCCCTGGAACCGGGCGTGGACGTCGGCGGCGAGGACGATTCGCGTCGACACGTGCGGGAGCGAGCGCGCCCACCGAGCCCATTCGTCGAGCGCGACCATTCCGTCCATCAGCACCGTAGCGGACGCCGTCGCGATCGTCGGCTCGACGATCTCTCCTCCGCGCGGCAGGACGCGGAACGTCGCGTCCGTCCAGCCGAGCATCCGGAACAGAGCCTTGGTGCCGCGCGCCGTTCCGGCCTGGGCGTCGACGATGCGCCCCGAGACGAACTCGATGCGCCCAAGGGCGTCGCCCGTCTGGATGCGCACCGTTCCGTCCTTGCCGTTGAGCGAGAGGATTTGCAGCAGGTCGGAGATCGCCAGGTGCCGGACGGAGCCGGCGAGGAGCGGATCGGCGTGGGACGCCCTCGAGACCGCTTTGCGCCCGATGAGCCGCTCGATCCGGGCGTGGAGCTCTTCGACGGCGAACGGCTTCGTCATGTAGTCGTCGGCCCCGAGGCTGAGGCCGCGGAGGCGTTGGGGCAGATCGCGCTCGACCGTCAGGAAGATGAACGGAACGGAGGCGGTCGCCGCGCGGCGGCGGACGTCCTCGAAGAACGTCCATCCGTCGACCTCCGGCATCCGGATGTCGGAGACGATCGCATCCGGATCGCCGGCCGTCAGGGCCCGGCGCGCGGCCGCGACGCTCTCCGCGCGCGCGACCTCCCAGCCCTTCGGGACGAAGTAGTCCTCGATCACCCGCAGGATCAGGCGATTGTCGTCCACCGCGAGCAGGCGACGTCTCCGCGTGGGCCGCTCCGTGCGCTCGGTCATCGGATTTGGTCGATGAGCTCGTACAGCGAGGGGGTGGTTTCCGGAAGCCCCTCGGCGACGCGGCCGGTCCGCTGTGCCTCGAGGAGGCACTGGACGAGCGCGGGGTCGAATTGCGTCCCCGAGTGTCTCTTGATCTCCGCGACCGCCTTGCCGACGCCGACTTTCGTGCGGTAGATGCGGTCGGTCGTCATCGCGTCGAACGCGTCTCCGATGTGAATGATCCGGCCCTGCAGCGGTATCCCCTCCCCCGAGAGGCCGTGCGGATACCCCGTGCCGTTCCAGTACTCGTGGTGGTGGAGGATCCCGGGGATCACGTTGTCGAGCGCGTGGATGTGCTGGAGCATCTTGGCGCCCGCGATCGGGTGCCCCTTCATGATCTCGAACTCGTCCTTGTCGAGGCGCGAGGGCTTCTTGAGGATGTTGTCGGGGATCGCGATCTTGCCGACGTCATGCAGGATCGCGGAGAGGAGCAGAGGCTCGAGCTCCTCGCGAGGCAGCCCCCGCTCCTGCGCCACGATCAGGGACATGCGCGCCACGCGAAGCGAGTGTCCGTGGGTGTAGGCGTCTTTTGCGTCGACGGCTCCCGCCATCGACACGATGATGCTGAGGAACATCGAGCGCACCTCGCGCTCGAGCCTCGCGTTCACGAGGAAGATCGCCGCCTGCGAGGCCAGGGCGTAGAGGAGCTTCTGCTCGTTGACGGTGAGCCGCCCGCGGCGCTCACCCAAGTGGATCTCGATGCCGCCGACCAGCTTTTCCTTCGACACCATCGGAACGAAGACCACGTGCCGGTCCACGTCCTCGTAGATCCGGATTCCGAGCGGGCCCGAGGCGGCCTCGGCGTCGACCAGGGGCAGCTTGTCGGAGATGCGATGGCGGTCGCCGACCTTCGCGCCTTTCTCCCCCTCGAAGCCCAAAGTGCCGCGGACCTCGAGCATCCCCTGCTCCTTGTCGAGGAGGAGAATCGCTCCCTTCGACGCCTGCACGGCGACGAGCCCCTGCCGCAGGATGATCTCGACGTCGTCGTCCACCTTGAACGGCGAGGTGATCGTCGAGCCGATGCCGAAGAGCATCTCGAGGTAGGACTGGCCGAGCTTGCGGGACGCCTGGATCGACTCGCGGTTCCGCAGGTTTCTCCGCAGACGCGCCAGGAGCTCTTTGGTGAAGAAGGGTTTCGTCAGATAGTCGTCGGCCCCGGCTTCGAACCCCGCCAGCTTGTCCTTCAGCTCGTTGAGCGCCGTGATCATCAGGATCGGGATCTCGGCGGTCGCGGCGTCGGCCTTGACGCGCCGGCAGACCTCGTAGCCGTTGATCCCCGGCAGTCCGATGTCGAGCAGGATGACGTCGGGGCGGACGTCGCGCGCCATCTCGAGAGCCTGGGCCCCGTCCTCGGCGAGGTGGACCTCGAACCCCTCGGCCTCGAGCTCTTCGCGGAGGATGCCGCGCAGGAGATTCGAGTCGTCCACCACCAGGACGGAATGGCGCACCGGAGACGGTGTGGTCACGACGCTCATCGCCACGCTCTCCGCCCCGCCGGAGCACGGGCTCGCCGTTCGGGAGGGCAGGGAAAACCTAGGGAGGGGGTCTGGCGAAGTCAAGAATCGGCGGGCTAGCGCCACACGTACAGCGCGACCACGACGGCCGCCGCCCAGAGCAGAACGTCGAGGATCAGCGGGACGTCGGAGAGGACCACCGCGGTGGGGTTGTCCCCGACCCCGCGCTGGTGGGTGAGGTAGAGATACCGGAAGATTCCGAAGAGCACGAACGGGATCGTCAAGCCGAGGTGCTCGGTGCCGAGCTTCTGCGCGACCTCCGGCGAGAAGGCGTAAAGCGCGTAGGCGACGACGATCGCGCCGGTGACGACCGAGATCATCTGATCCAGGAACGGCAGGGAATACTCCCGCAGGATCGTCCGCGTCTCCGCGGCGTTCTCCATCGAGACGATCTCCTGGCGTCGTTTGGCGAAGCCCAGGAACAGCGCGAGAAGACCGGTGCAGAGGATCAGCCAGTGCGAGATCGCCACGCCGATGACGAGCGCCCCGGCCCAGGCCCGGAGGAGAAAGCCGGCGCCGATCATCATGACGTCCAAGATCACGACGTGCTTCAGGCCCATCGAGTAGGCGAGATTGAGAAGGAAATAGACGGCGGCGACGCCGAACAGGCCCGGCGAGAGTGCGAACGCCGAGGCGAGCGACGCGCCGGCCAGGAGAGCGGCGAGGAGCCACGCCGTCCCCGGAGCGATCTCGCCCGAGGCGATCGGCCGGTGCTTCTTGACCGGATGGAGCCGGTCCGCCTCGCAGTCGAGCACGTCGTTGACGAGGTAGACCGCCGACGAGAGCAGGCAGAACACCGCGAACGCTCCGGCGACCCGGAGCACCGACGGGAGGTCCGCAAGCTTGCCTGCGAACACGACGGCCGCGAACACGAACACGTTCTTGGCCCATTGGCGTGGGCGGAGCGCGACGAGAAAGGCGAGCGCCGGGGGGCGGGGCATGGCGGCCGACTATAATACGCACCGCCAACCGCGCGAGGTGCGCTCCCTGATCGTCGACGTCGTCATCCCCGCTCTCGACGAGCGGCGCTCGCTTCCGCTCGTCGTGGCCGATCTGCCGCGACGAAGCGTGCGCGACGTGATCGTCGTCGACAACGGCTCCTCGGACGGCACGGGAACCGTCGCGGCGTCGCTCGGCTGCGTCGTCGTCGACGAGCCGAGGCGCGGGTACGGGAGCGCATGCCTCGCGGCGCTCGCGCACCTCGCCGGCCTCGCCGTCCCCCCGGGCGTGGTCGTGTTCCTCGACGCCGATCACTCCGATCACCCGGAGGAGCTCCCTCGCCTGCTCGCGCCGATCCTCGACGGCGGGGCGGACCTCGTCGTCGGGTCGCGCGCCCTGGGAGCGGTCGAGCCCGGCGCGCTCCTCCCGCAGCAGCGCTTCGGAAACGCGCTGGCCGCTTTCTTGATCCGCCGCCTCTACGGCGCGCGCGTCACCGATCTCGGCCCGTTCCGGGCGATCCGCTGGGAGGCGCTCCGAGAATTGAAGATGGTCGATCGCGACTACGGCTGGACGGCGGAGATGCAGGTCAAGGCGCTCAAGGCCGGCTTCCGGTACGCCGAGGTGCCGGTCTCCTACCGGAAGCGCTCCGGGCGGTCGAAGATCGCGGGGACGGTGCGAGGAACGCTCGGCGCCGGCTGGAAGATCCTCCTCACGATCTTCCGGTACCGCTGATCACTCCTTGTCGTGCACGGTGACGATCGAGAGGATCTCGAAGCGCTTCTTGCCGGCCGGAACCTCGATGACGACCTTCTCACCTTCCTTCTTCCCCAAGAGCCCTCGCCCGATCGGGGAGGCTGTCGAGACCAAGCCTCGCTCGAGATCGGCCATCTCGGGGATGACCAGCTCGTACGTGATCTCGGCGTCGACATCGAGGTCGACGAGAACGATCGTCGTGCCGAGTCCGATCCGGTCCCTGGGGATCCGGTCCAGATTGACGGTGCCCAGCTCGGACAGGCGCTGCCGGAGCTGGCCGATGCGCGCCTTGACGTACCGCTGGCGCTCGAGTGCGGCGTGATACTCGGCGTTCTCTCTTAGGTCTCCCATCGCGACCGCGACCTTGATCTCCCGGGGGAGCTCGATGGTCAGCTCGCGCTCCAAGGCATGGAGCTCTTCCTCCAGCTTGGCGCGAACCTCTTTCATGAGAATCCTCCTCGGAGAACCTGAAGAAACTACCATCCGGAGCGGCCCTCCGTCCAATCGAGGTCCTCGAACGCCCCTTCAATTGACAATGCGGCGAGCCCGCTTCTACCATTCCTCGAACGCCGACACGGCGAGGAGAAAGGCGATGGACGGCCGGCGCGCGAAGTTCATCCTCATCGGCCTCGGGATCGTCGCCACGATGGCGTTCATGTTGGTCGTCGCCACCCAGAAGCAAGACGGCGGGTTCGCCTACTACGTCACGGTCAAGGAGTTCAACGAGAAGGGCCAGCCGGCGAGCCACTTCCGGGTCAACGGCAAGGTCGCGACCGGGACGATCGAGAGGAAGCCGGACGGCCGCCGCGTGCTGTTCGTCATCCGGGACAAGGACGGCGGCGCGACCCTCCCGGTCGACTACACGGGGATCATCCCCGACACCTTCGTCGACGACGCCGACGTCGTGGTCGAAGGGAGAAGGCGCCCCGACGGCGTCTTCGAAGCCACGACGCTCCTAGCCAAGTGCCCGTCGAAGTACGAGTCGGCCTCGGGATCGTCCCGCGCGGCCGCGGGCACGGATTGATGCCGACGGTCGGCCACTTCGCTCTCTTCCTGGCGCTCGCCTGCGCCGCTTGGGCGGCGCTTTCGGCGTGGCTGTCGACGGTGTCCCACGGCAAGGGGCTTCAAGCGAGCGCCGAGCGCTCGGTGATCGCGACCTTCGGGCTCGTCGCGCTGGCGGTGATCGCGCTCGAGTACGGCTTCCTCACGAACGATTTCTCGCTGGATGCCGTCTACCACTATTCGAGCGCCAGCCAGCCCCTCCCCTACAAGATCGGCGCGCTCTGGGGCGGCCAGGCGGGGAGCCTCCTGCTCTGGGTGCTCCTCCTCTCCTCGATGTCGACGATCGTCGTCGTCACGAACCGCAAGAAGAACCGGGCCCTGATGCCGTGGATCGTCGGCGTGCTCGCGGTCGTGATGACGTTCTTCCTGGTGCTGACCAATTTCATCGCCAGCCCATTCGAATCCGGACCCATGCGAGCGGACGGCGTGGGGCTCAATCCGCAGCTCAAGAACTACTGGATGATGATCCATCCTCCGACGCTCTACCTCGGCTACGTCGGCTTCACGATCCCCTTCGCCTTCGCGATCGCGGCGCTCGCCTCGCGGCGGACGGGGGACGTCTGGTTCCGTACCACTCGCCGCTGGACTCTCTTCTCCTGGTTCTTCCTGGGGACGGGGATCCTGATGGGCTCCTACTGGGCCTACATCGAGCTGGGCTGGGGCGGCTATTGGGCGTGGGACCCGGTCGAGAACGCGTCCTTGATGCCGTGGCTCGCGGGGACGGCGTTCCTGCACTCGGTGATGCTGCAGGAGAAGAAAGGAATGATGAAGGTCTGGAACATGACCTTGATCATCCTGACGTTCTGCCTGGCGATCTTCGGCACCTTTCTGACCCGGAGCGGCATCATCTCGTCGGTCCACTCGTTCGCCACCTCCGACATCGGGCCGGCGTTCGCGTGGTTCCTGGGCCTCGTCTTCTTCGGGTCGCTGACGTTGCTCGTGTTGCGCCTCGACGACCTGAAATCCGAGGCGCGGCTCGAGTCGGTTCTCTCGCGCGAGGCGAGCTTTCTCTTCAACAACATGATGCTCGTGGGGATCGCCGCCACGGTGCTGCTGCTGACGACGTTTCCGCTGATCTCCGAGGCGGCGACCGGTCGCAAGGTCACGATGGGGCCGCCGATCTTCAATCTGGTGAACATACCCTGGGCGCTGGCCCTGCTCTTCCTCGTCGGCGTCGGGCCGCTCATCGCCTGGCGGAAAGCGACCGCCGAGAATTTCCGGAGGAATTTCCTCGTCCCCGGCCTCGTCGGCGTGTGGTCGCTGCTGCTCTTCCTGGTGCTCGAGGGGCGCGGCGCCATCGGTGCGGCGGGAGCCGTCCTGCGCTCGGCGGCGAAGGCCGACTTCGGCGGTGCCTTCGATGCGGTCAAGACGTTCTACCCGCCGCTCTGCTTCGGCCTCGCCGCGTTCGTCCTCGCGACCGTCCTGCTCGAGTTCTACCGAGGCGTCCGGGCGCGCCGCCACCAGTACGGCGAGAACCCGTTGACCGCTCTCGCCCGCCTCACGTGGCGGAACAAGCGCCGCTGGGGCGGGTACGTCGTGCACGTCGGTTTCGTGGTCGTTTGCATCGGCGTCGCCGCTTCGTCCGCCTACCGGAAGGAGACGGTCGAGATGATCGAGCCCGGCGGCACCATCAAGATCGACGGGTACGCGATGCGATATGACGGGTACCGGCTGGAGGCGATCGACGACCACATCGGCGCGATCACCGAGCTGTCGGTCTGGCAGGACGGGAGATTCGTCGCGCGCCTCGAGGCCGAGCAGCGGTCGCACCCGAACATGCTCTTTCCGGCCTTGCGCCAGGCGTTCCTTCAGACCAAAGCCATGCGCGGCGGCGACCCCGCGGCGTACGCGGCGTCGATCGAGGGGATCTACTCGCTGATGGAGCGCCTCGAGGATCAGGCGGGGCGTGAGGTCAAGACGCCGTCGACCGAGGTGGCCATCCACAAGAGCTTCTCGCTCGCGTCGCCGCAGAGATTCGGAGAAGACTTCTACGTCACTCCGTTGGGCGTCGACCCGTTCACCGGTCGAGCGAACTTCAGGGTCTTCGTGAACCCGATGGTCAACTTCCTCTGGCTCGGTGGGCTCATCCTCGTGATCGGGGCGGGGTTGTGCGTCTGTCCCGACGCGCGCGAGCGGAAGCGGCTCGAGGCCGTGATGGCCATCGAGGACCGCGCCGCAGCATGATCCCCGCCGTGGTCGCTCCCACCGGTCCCGCGGGCCAGGCGTACGAGCAGGCCGCGAACACGATCTTGTGCGACTGCGGCTGCCACCCCCAATCGGTCAAGGAGTGCGCCTGCGGGCGTGCCGAGCAGATGCGGGCGGCGATCGCCGCCGACGCGGCCCAGGGAAAGAGCGGCGATCAGATCGTCGCGGCGTACGTTGCACGATACGGCCAGAAGATCCTCGTCTCGCCGCCGGCCACCGGGTTCAACCTCGTCGCATGGACCGGCCCCGCGATCGGACTCGTGGCGGCCGCTCTCCTGATCGGCCTGACGATCCGCCGCTGGCGCGCCGTCTCCGCCGCAGCTCCGGCCGAGGGCGCGCCGCTTGCGGGGGGGGTCGACGAGAGCTATCGCGCCCGCCTCCGGGACGACCTCGAGAAGATCCGGTGATCGCGGCGCTCGTCGTCGTGGCGCTCGCGCTGACGGTCGCGGCCATCGTCCTCGCCCCGCTGTTCCGGCCGGACGCGATGGAAAGGGAGCGCGTGGCCAACGCGATCTCCATGGAGCAGGACCTCAACACCCGCCACGCGATGGCTCTGACCGCGCTCCGTGACCTCGAAGAAGATCGCGCGACGGGAAAGATCGGGGACGCCGACTACGCCACCCTCAAGGCCAGGCTCGAATCAAACGCCATCGAGCTGATGAAGCGGTTGGACGCGCTCGCGGCCGAACGGCGCTAGGAACGCGCTTGGCCCCCGACATCCTCGTCGCCGCGAGCGGCCTCACGCGACGATTCGGGGCAGCGACGGCGCTCGATGGCGTGGATCTCACGATCCGGCGCGGCGAGCCGCTCGCGGTGTTCGGCGTCAACGGCGCCGGAAAGTCGACGCTGCTCAAGGTCCTCTCGGGAATCCTGAAGCCGACGGGCGGCGAGCTCGCGATCGACGGCCTCGACCCTCGACGCGCGCCCGCGGCCGCCCGTGCCCGCATCGGCCTCCTGTCCCATCAGACGCTCCTCTACGACGATCTCTCAGCGCTCGAGAACCTGGCCTTCTTCGCCCGGCTCTACGGCCTGCCGGATCCGGAGGAGCGCGCGCGAGCCCGACTCGCCGAAGCCGGCCTCGGCGATCGCGGGGACGATCCGGTGCGCACGCTCTCGCGGGGCATGCAGCAGCGGGTCGCTCTCGCCCGGGCGCTCCTTCACGACCCTCCGCTTCTGCTCCTCGACGAGCCGGCGAGCGGGCTCGACGCCGCGGCGCTGGCCCGGCTCCGGACGACGCTCGTGGACGCCGCTTCGCGCGGCGCGACCTGGGTGATGGCGACGCACGACGTCGAGGACGGGCTGGCGCTCTGCCCGCGCTGGATCGTCCTGCGCCGCGGCCGCGTCGTGGCCTCCGGCGCCGCTTCGGGCCCGGACGGCGAGCGGGCGCGCGATTGGGTGCGAGGCGCCCCGTGAGCGCAGTCGGCAGCCGTCCTCCGGGGTTCCTCGTGGCGGCCGGGATCGTCGCGCGGAAGGACCTCCGCATCGAGGGACGCACGCGGGAGACGGTCTACGCGACCGTGCTCTTCGCGCTGGTGGAGCTCGTCGTGTTCGGATTCGCCTTCGACCTCGACACGATCAAGCGCTTGGGCCCCGAGACGGTCGTTCCCGGGATTCTCTGGCTGACGATGGCGTTCGCCGCCATCGTCGGCCTGACGCGCTCCTTCCGGCTGGAGAGGGAGCGCGACGCGATGACCGCGCTGGCCTTGGCCCCGGTCGATCGCGGCGCCGTGTTCCTCGGCAAGTGGGTCGCCAACCTCGTTCTGCTGGCTCTTCTGACGCTCGTGCTGATCCCCCTGACCGCGCTCTTCTTCGACGTCGACATCGTCGCCTGCGCCGCTCCCCTCGCCCTCGTCGTCGCGCTCCACACGATCGGCCTCGCGGCGCTGGGGACGCTGTTCGGCGGCGTCGTCTCCCGATTGGGGCGCGGGGAGGCGCTTCTCGCGACGCTCCTGCTCCCCGCCGTCACGCCGATCTTCCTGTCGGCGGTCCATTGCACCGCCGGCGCGCTCGCAGGGCGTCCGTTGGCGGACGATCGTCCGTGGCTCCTGCTCGCGTCGGGACTCGACGTACTCTACGTGCTCGTCGCGATCCTGATCTTCGACGCCGTTCTGGAGGAGTGATGAAGCGCAGCCTCGCTCTGCCGATGTCGATCCTGCTCCTCGCGACGGCCCTCTTGATGACCGTTGCACTCTATCTGATCTTCCTCGACGCCCCCGAGGAGAGGGTCATGGGGGCGGTGCAGAAGATCTTCTACTTCCATGTTCCGATCGCCGCGATCACCTTCCTGTCGGTCTTCGTGCTCCTGTCCGGGGCGATCGGGTACCTCTGGACACGCCGGGCGGTGTGGGATCACCTCTCGATCGCGTCGGCGGAGGTCGGGCTGCTCTTCTGCTCGCTGGTTCTGATCACCGGACCGATCTGGGCGAAGCCGGCGTGGGGCGTCTGGTGGACGTGGGAGGCGAAGCTGACGACGACCCTGATCCTGTGGCTGCTCCTGGCCGGCATCCTGCTCTCTCGGGCGTACGCCTCGACCCCCGAGCAGGGCGCTCGCGTGGCCGCCGTGCTCGGCGTCGTGGCCGCGCTCGACGTCCCGATCGTCTACAAGGCGGTCGACTGGTGGCGCGGGCAGCACCCGATCGTCTTCGGACCGGGGCGTGAGAATCCCCTGGCGCCCGGGATGGGCCGGGCGCTCGGGGTCTCGATGTTGGCCTTCCTGCTGCTCTACGCCGTTCTGGTCGTCGCGCGGATGCGCCTCGCCGACCAGGAAGATCGTCTCGCGGTGCTCGACGAGGCCGCCCGGAGATCGTCATGAAGAGCTATGCGTTCCTGTTTTGGGGGTATCTCGTCGTCTGGATCGGCCTCGCCGTCTATCTGATGACGCTCGGTCGGAAGTTGGCCGACGTCGCCCGGCGGCTGGACCGGCTCGAGACCGCCGGGAAGGCGCAGGACGTGCGCCGCGCTACTTGATCGCGTCGTCCAGCGCCTCGAGCGGACCGAGCCCTGCGCCCTCGAGCGCCTCGCGTCGCTCCGCGAGCGCCGCCGCCAGAGCGGGATCTTCGACGGAAGCCCCGCTTCGCCACCGCCGCCACGCTGCGCGCACCGCGTCGTAGTCCTCGAACGTCATGCCGTGCGCGGCGAGCGCGTTGAACCGCTCGATCTTGTAATCGCCGATCGCATCCGCGCCGGCGCTCATGCGCTGCCCCGCGACCCCGGTGTAGTCGCCGGTCACCACGGCCGTCAGCTGCTTCATCTTGACCGGATACCTTGCCGCCACCGCCTTGACCGCGTCGCGCGCGGCGAGAAATCCGTCCACGTGCCTCAGCGCCCGCGCGGCGGCGTTCTCGGCCGAGATTCCTCCGTCGGCCGTCGAACCGGTCAGCGCGCGCCGGTATTGGTTGGCGACCACCATCAAGCCGGCCACGCCGACGCCCGCCATGACGAGAAGCACCACGACGAGACGGGACTCGCGGCTCATGAAGTCATTCTAGATTGTCCGGGGCGCCTCAATCCGGCCGCTCGGCGCCGCACGGGTCCACCGGCCGGACCTGATAGTAGCCGGGCGCCGCGCCGTCGTCGGTCCAGGACGTCGCCGACGTCTCGGCCGCGACGCTCTCCGGTGCCGCCGGGGCCGATCTCCTGTAGACGCGATAGGTCGTCGCTCCGTCGCACGCTCCCCACGACAGAGCGAGGCCGCCGAGGGCGCTACGCGACGCCCGCACCGTGTCCCCGAGCGCCGCGAGCGCGCCCGGCACGAGCACGTCGACGCCCGAGGGGTCCAGGTCGCGGTTGCCGAAGTCGTCAACGGCGCGAGCCTCGAGGCGGTGCGATCCGGGAGTCAGAGGGGGAACTTGCGCCGTGAACCGGGCCTGCGGGACGTTCCAGGTTGCGGCGGGCTGCGCGGCGGCCCATGCTCGGCCGTCCACGCGATACTCGACGCCCGTGATCCGGTTGATGCTGATCGAAGGATGGCTGATCCCGGGGTAGGTGTTGCGGTTCGTCGCCGCGAGCACCGTCGCCAGTCCGGCGAGCGAGGTCTGGGAACACACCTCGGCGGGCATGGGGTCGAGAAAGGTGTCGGGGTCCTGACCGACGACGTCGATGACGCCGTCCCCATCCAGATCGGCCCAACCGAGCTGCCGCCGCGTCGCCGCGCACATGGCGTCGCCGTTCGAGATCATGACGCAGGCGCCGGCCGTCGGATTGCAGGTCTCGCAGTTGGCGTT
Organism: uncultured Acidobacteriota bacterium; assembly: GCA_964511835.1. GTDB lineage: Bacteria > Acidobacteriota > Polarisedimenticolia > Polarisedimenticolales > DASRJG01 > DASRJG01. The sequence goes on from CAZEII010000004.1 coordinate 30,318, forward strand.
CGGACCGTCGAGATAGCCTCGGTGATCCGTGCACAGGCAGGCGCTCGCCGCGTACTCGTCGAACGCATAGAACGCATGGAGGAGCTCGTGTCGGAGCACCATGTCCATCCGCGCGATCCCCCAGGCCTGATTGTCGTAGGTCATGACGAGGTGCGGCCCGCCGATCCAGCAGTAGGCGAACCTCCCGTCGTTGAACTTTCCGTCGGTATCGTTCAGCGAGTCGACGACGAAAACGTTGACCGCCCAGTCCGTGCCGTCCGCGATCCTGGTGTCCGAGTCGAAGGCCCGCGAGCGGGCGAATCGATCGCCGGTCGTGTAGCCGAACTTGCCGAGGATCTGCTTCACCCAGAGGTCCTCTCCGGTCGTCCCCATCGGATCGGCGTTCCTCCGGATCGGCTCGTAGCCGGTGCGGGCACGGGCATCGGTCCGGCCGGCGTAAACGTGATACACGAACTGGAGCGCCGCCTGAGGCTCCTGGAGTCGATCCCACTCGAGGCCCGTCGCAATGTGCGCGACGACGTCGTTCTCGCGGTCGGAGGACCAATTCTCCGTCGACGCGTCGATCGTGCCGTCGCTCTCGACCAGGATGATGTTGACGCTCACGCGGCCAGCTAGGAATTCGCTCGTGTTGAGCTCGGTCGCTCCGAACGGAGTGCCCGAGAGCGTCGCCGCTCCCTGAGGAACGATGCGCCCCGCCCCTTCTCGGACGAGCGCGGCCCGGCTCGCGCTGCGCACCGCCTCGAGCGTCACGGCCGGAGGGTTGAGCGCGTCGTCTTCGAGTGCCTCCGGCTCACCGCGCTCGCGCTCGACGTCCTTCGCCGCCGAGGCGAGGGCGTTCCATGCCGCGATGCCGTATCCGGTCCCCGCTTTCTTGGGCCGCGGCGAGGGCAGGATCGCGTTCAGCGCGATCTCCCGGACTCCCGGCAGGTGATACGCCCGGAACTCGCTACCCGGGGGGAGCGTGACGACCAGGACGTCGTCGAACGCGTGGAGAACGCGCCCTCCTAGCGCGGCGATCCCCTGGGCGGCCGCGGACCGGGTGGCCGGCTGAGCGTCGTCGAGAATGACGGCGAGCGGGCGCGGAGCCGGCGCGGCGAGCGCACCACCGGCACACAACGCCACCGAAAGGGCGAGCGCAGTGACGCGAGTCATACCGGGAGAAGCTAGGGAGGGCGGCCCGGCCGATCCACCGCCGGTTTCGTAGCGGCGGCGACGAAAGAGTAACGAGCGCCGGGGCTCGTCCTACAGGAGACCCTGGATCTCCTTCTCGAGAACCTCGCGGGGCACGACCCCCACCCAGGAATCGACGATCCGCCCGTTGCGGTCGACCAGGAATTTCGACGGGAATCCGACGACCCCGCCGAACGAGTTGGCGACCTCCTCATTGCCGATCAAGGTGAGGTACGGAAGCTTGTTCTCCTCGACGAACGGCTTGACCTTCTCCGCCCCTTCGTCGTCCATCGCGATGCCGACGAGAACGAAGCCCTTGGGGCCGTAGGCGGCGTGGAGGTCCTTGAACATCGGGATCTCCTCGCGGCAGGGGGCGCACCAGGTGGCCCAGAAGTCGACGAGGCGCACGGTCCCCTTGACGTCCGCGCTGTGAAACGACTTGCCGTCGACGTCGGTCAGCGTGAATTCCGGTGCGGTCGTCACGGCCGCGGTCGCCGGCGCCTTGGCGCTGCCGTGGCAGGCGACCAGCAGGAGCGCGAGCGCCGTGCCGTAGATCGCGATTGGGAACGTTCGGGGATTCGTCGTCATAGGCTGCGAATTCTACCAGCCCCGACCCCCGCCGCCAGGCGTCGGGCATAATCACGCGATGCCTCGGCTCGCTCGCTTGCGGAGAACGCTCGTCCCGGCCGCTCTCGGTCTGGCGCTCGTCGCAGCGACCGCTCCGTCGCTCGCCGCCTCCCGCCGCACCGTGTCCGCGGCGCGAGGGATGGTGGTCGCGCCTGATCCGGAGGCCGCCGCCGTCGGGCTCGACGTCCTGAAGCGAGGGGGCAACGCCGTCGACGCGGCGATCGCCACCGCGTTCGCCCTCGCCGTCACGCATCCGCGCGCCGGGAATCTTGGAGGCGGCGGCTTCCTGCTCTACCGGACCCCCGGCGGCTCGCACGAGGGGCTCGATTTCCGCGAGACCGCACCGCGGGCCCTGACGCCGGCGATGTTCCGCGGCGCTTCGGGGAAGATCGATCCGGCGAAGAGCCTGAGCGGCGGACTCGCTGTCGGCGTCCCGGGCTCCGTGGCGGGGCTCGCCGCCGCCCACGAGAAATGGGGGACGCGGCCCTGGGCGGAGCTGATCGCCCCGGCCATCCGGCTCGCAGAGGAAGGGGTCGCCGTCTCGGCCAGCATCGCGTCGAGTCTTGCCACAGAGAAAGATCGCCTCGCCGCCGATCCCGAAGCGCGAGCGATCTTCACGCACGAGGGCGCGCCGTTGCGCGAGGGTGACCGCCTCGTGCAAAAGGACCTCGCGAAAACGCTCAAGGCGATCGCGACGCAGGGCGCGGCCGGCTTCTACTCCGGACCCGTCGCCGCCGCGATCGTCACCGGGACGAAGACGGCCGGCGGAGTGATGACCGCCGGAGATCTCGCGGCCTATCGGGCCGTCCCGCGTGCGCCGCTGAAGGGCGTCTACCGCGGTCGGACGATCGTCGCGTTTCCGCCTCCGTCGTCGGGGGGTGTCGTGCTCCTTCAGGCGCTCGCGATGCTCGAGCGCTTCGATCTCGGGTCCTCCGGAGCCGGCTCGGCGCTGACCCTGCACCGGATCGCCGAGGCGGAGCGCCGCGCCTTCGCCGATCGCAGCCGGTTCCTCGGCGATCCCGACGTCGTCCACAATCCCATCAAGGGCCTGCTCGATCCGGCTTACGTCGCGTCGCGCAGCGCGACGATCCTCGACGACCGCGCCACGCCTTCGACGGACATCCTCCCGGGCTCTCCACCGGTCTCGGATCGGGGGAATACCTTGCACCTCTCGACGGCCGACGCGCGCGGGGGCGCGGTCGCCCTGACCACCACCCTCAACCAGTGGTTCGGAGCCGCCCTCGTCGCGCCGGGGACCGGCGTGCTCTTGAACAACGAAATGGACGATTTCTCGCTGGGCGCCGGCATCCCCAACTACTTCGGCCTGGTCGGCGAAGCTGCGAACGAGGTCGCCGGCGGGAAGCGGCCGCTCTCTTCGATGTGCCCGACGATCCTCGAGAGCCGGCCCCCCGGCGCGCGGCCGCTCTTGGTCTTGGGATCTCGCGGCGGTGGAACGATCATCTCGAGCGTCCTGCAGACGATCGTCCACGTGATCGACGACGGCATGACGCTGCAGGAGGCGGTCGATGCTCCGCGGATCCACCACCAGTGGAGCCCGGACCAGATCCTCCACGAGCCCCGCGCATTCCCCCCCGAGGTCGCCGCCGCGCTCCGGGCGCGAGGACATACGCTGAAGGAGCGTGAGCCGTTCGGGCATGTCACGGCGATCGGCACCGACGCGGCCGGACTTTGGACGGGAGCCGCCGACCCGCGCGACGACGCCGCCGCGCTCGGCTACTAGAGGGCGCCATCGCCGCCGCGCGCCTCTCGATCGCCGTTTTCGGCTCGTCGGAGCCCGTCGAAGGCGACCCTCTCTACGAGAGTGCGCGGCGCGTCGGCGCGCTGCTCGTCCGCGCCGGGTACGGCGTGGTCACGGGAGGGTACGGAGGCGTCATGGAGGGTGCCAGCCGGGGCGCCCGGGAAGAAAGGGGGCACGCCGTCGGCATCACTTGCGCGATCTTCACGGGGCGGAAGCCCAACCGATTCCTGAACGAAACGAGGGAGGCCCCCGACCTCTTGGCGAGGACCGGCGCTTTGATCGAGGGCTCCGCGGGGTTCATCGTGCTTCACGGCAAGTCGGGAACGCTCGCGGAGCTGACGCTGATCTGGGCGCTCCACAGGGCGGGGAGCTTGGGACGACGCCCCGTGGTACTTTTGGGAAGTGCGTGGCGGCACTTCCTCCACCAGTTGGTGCGGGGCGCCATGATCGAGGACGATCAGCTCGCGATCACGCACGTCGTGGACGGGCCGGACGAGGCGGTGGCCGTCATGGACCGTCTCCTCGTCGCGGAGGGATCTCGTGGGGAGTAGAACCGGTTTCGGCGACGATCGAGCGACCGCGCCCACTCCGCCGCCCAAGGGAATCCTGCGGGATTACGCGGAGACGATCCTCATCTGCGTGATCTTTGTCGTCTTCACGCGTGCGTTCATCTTCCAGCAGTCGAAGATCCCGTCCGGCTCGATGGAGGACACGCTCCTGATCGGCGACTACATCATGGTCAACCGATACGTCTTTTCCCCCGCCGAGTCGGGCTGGGAGAAGGCGATCCTGCCGGTGCGCGACATCCGCCGCGGGGACGTCATCGTGTTCAAGTTCCCTGAGGAGCCGGAGACCGACTACATCAAGCGGGTCATCGGCCTCCCCGGCGACACGCTCGAGATCCGGCGCGGGATCGTCTACATCAACGGAGATCGTCTCGAGGATCCTTACGTGAAAGAGGCCTACCGGCTGGGCGACAGCTACCCCCCGACCAAGATTCCCGACGGCAAGTACTGGGTCATGGGAGATCACCGGGACCGTTCCTCGGACAGCCGCGTCTGGGGCTACGTGTCGCGCGATCTGATCAAAGGGCGCGCGCTGCTCATCTGGTGGTCGTACACCGAAGGGCCGAACGACATCAATCTCCGCGGGATGGACCAGCTCAAGGCGATCGGCAGCAAGGTGGCCCACGTGTTGACGCGATCCCGATGGGGGCGCTGCTTCACGCTGATTCACTAGCGGAAGGCCAGGCGGCGGTGGGCCAGCCAGCCGCGCCGCATCTATATTGGCCTCGATCATGACCGAGGAAGCGAACGTCGCCAGCAAAGGGATCATGTCGTCGGCGCTGATGGTCGTCGGCGTCGCGGCGATCCTTCTCGCCGGGTGGGCCCTGAAGAGCGAGGGGCAGCCGGCTCCGACCCGGCCCGCGATCCAGGCCCCGCATCAATCCGCGCCACTGCCGCTGGGGGGAACCGTTCCGCCGGAACCCCAGCCTTCGTCTCCTCCGGAGGCTTCCCCTCCTCCCGTGGAGACTCCCCCGGCAGGGCACGCGCGCGGTCCGTCTCTCGCTCGGCACGGGACCGAGCCGCTGCCCACGTCTCCGCCCGAGGGGGCCGATCCGCTCGTCGCCCGACTCGCCGCGCGCGCGGCCACGGATAGCAGCCGTCTCGATAGGTGGCGGGGCAAGTGGACGGCTCAGCTCGTCGTCGCGTGCAAGCCCGAGACGGTCGAGCGGCTGCTGACGGCCGCCCAGGGCTCGACCAACCTCTACGTCCTCCCGGCGACGGTCCACGACGAGGCCTGCTTCCGGGTCTGCTTCGGCGCCTACGCAACCTCCAAGGATGCCGCGACAGCGGCCGACCTCCCCGCCTCTCTGCGCGGCAAGGACAAAGTGAACGCCGTCGAGATCGCGAGGCTGTTGCCGTGACGCGCCTCGGCCGCGCGACCGCTCTCCTTCTGGCCTTGGCCGCGCCGGCCTTCGCGCGGGCCGACGTGCTTCACCTCCAAGGGGGGGGCGTGATCGACGCCGACCGTTGGTGGATCGAAGGAGACACGCTGCACGTCGAATCGGCCGGCGGACAGATCGGGCTCCCCCGCACGATGCTCGTCCGCGTCGAGCCCGCGGCGCAGAAAGCCTCCCCCCGGCCGGACGCTCGGAACGGCCGCGGAAAACCGGCAAGCGACGCAAGATCGATCGCCCCGACGGCCCATTCGGAAACGCGGGTGAGCCAAGAGACGGTCGCCAAGATGCGCGAGGGGAACGAAGCGCTGGCCTCGCGCGATTTCGAGCGGGCGGCGATCAAATTCTATGAAGTCATGGAGGACGTTCCCGACGCGCCGGGGCCGCGCGTCGGCTACGCGACCGCGGAGATGGCCCTCGGCCGGAACGCCACGGCCCTTCCGGTCGTCCTCGATGGTCTGGTCCGAGATCCGAAATCAGCGGAGCTGCACGAGCTCCTGGGCACGCTCTACGATCGGGACGAGCGGGTCGAGGACGCGCTAGCCAGCTGGCGCGAGGCCTTCCGCCTGGCCCCTTCGGACCGGGTCCGCGACAAGATCGTCAAGGCGGAGCGGGAGCTGCAGGCGGGGCGCGAGTACCGGTTCTCCGCCGCCGCGCATTTCACGCTCCGCTACGACGGCGCCCTCGATCAGGACCTGGTTGCCGCGATGACCGACTTCCTCGAAGACCGCTTCCGCGATCTCACCGGGACCTATCGGCACGCCCCGTCGCAGCCGATCACGGTGCTCCTCTACCCCAAGCAGGCATTCCGGGACGTGACCCAGGCGGGAAACGAGGTCGCTGGACTGTTCGACGGCAAGATCCGAGTTCCTCTGGGCGGGCTCAAGCGGCTCGAACCCGACGCCGAGCGCGTGCTGTCGCACGAGCTGACGCACGCCATCGTCCAGTCGAAGACCCGGGGGAACTGCCCGCGCTGGCTCCACGAGGGGCTCGCCCAGATGTCCGAGCCGCGCGCGCTCCGCCGGTCGGACATCGCGATGCTCGCGCGGTCGGTCCGGCCCAACGATCCGGCGACCTGGCCCGAGGCGTCCTTCTCCTACCCGTCCGCTCTCTCGTTCACCCGCTATCTCGAGAAGCAGAAGGGATTCGATGTCCTCGTCGATCTCCTCGCTCGTTTGGGCGACGGTGAAACGCTCGACAAGGCCCTCTCGGCGCTCTACGGCGCCGATTACCGTGAGCTCGCGACCGCGTGGGTGGAGGCGGTCCACACCGAAGCCGGCCCGTGAAGCCCGCGCCGCCCCCGCAGCCTCCCCTTTCCCGCGACCGCCAATTCGCGCGGCTGCTGTGTGGCAACGCCGACGACGCCGCCAGCGGCATCCTGACCGCCACGCGCGGCAAGCTGCGCCGGCTGTTCTGCCTCCAAAAAGGCTGGCTGGTCTATGCGACCTCCAACTTGGTCGAAGAGCAGTTCATCGAGTTTCTCGTGCGCACGGGAGCGTTGAGCGCTCAGGACCGCGCGGCAGCCGTCGCAACGGCCAGCAAGACGAACGGGAAGCCGATCGCGCAGATGATCGCCTCGGGCCGGCCCTCGAAGGACGAGCTGAAGCGTGGCATGGAGGGGCTGGTGCGCGAGCTGATCACCTCCACGCTCGAGTGGCCCGAGGGGCAGTTTCGGTTCGACGACGGCCTCCCGCAGCTCGACGGTGAAGTGACCGTGCGGCTGCCGCCGCGCTCCCTGGTTCTCGCCCACGCCCGCCGGTATCCGGCGGCGCCCGACGCGCTGCGCGTCCGGATCGGCCCTCCGGATCTGCGCCCGGTCGCCACGGGGGTGGACGACGAGGAGGCGACCCAGATGGACGAGCTGGGCTCGTACCTGATGAAGCGCTGCAACGGCTCGGCCACTCTGTCCGAGATCGTGAAGGGTTCGCCCTCGGAAGAAGAGCCGACTCTCCGCGCGATCTACGGCTTCCTCCTGGCCGGGCTCCTCGAGCCGGAGGGGCGCGACGCGCGCAGGGAGCGGGAGGCGCTCAGGCGGGAGGACGATCTGTCGCGCGAGGAGTGCCTGGGGCGCCTCGCGATGGCGGGGGGGCAGGATCATTACGGAGTGCTGGGTGTCGACCATACCGCCCGCCTCAAAGTGATCCGCGAGGCGTATTACGCTCTGGCCCGGCGGTATCACCCCGACCGGTTCCGATCGGGCCCGCTCGTCGACCTCCTTCCGAAGTTCGAGTTCTTCTTCACGCAGGTGACCGAGGCTTACAACACGCTCGTCGACGCGGGCCGCCGCGCGGAGTACGACGAGTTCCTCGCTTCGTCGAAGAAGGCTTCCGCGGAAGCTACCAAAGAAAGCGACACCGGCTATCTCGCGCGCCAGAACTTCCTTCGGGGCCGCGCCCTCGCCTCGCAGCGCAAATTCACCGAGGCCGTCTCGTTCTTCGAGAACGCGATCTCCCAGGATCCGGGACAGGCGGAGTACCACCTCGAGCTCGGCCTCGTCTTGTCGCTCAACCCGCGACACCGCGAGGAGGCCGAGCGCCATCTGCTCCAGGCCGTAGAGCTCTACCCCGCGTCGGTCGCGGCGTACGTCGCCCTTGGGCAGATGTACCTCAGGGCCGGACGACCCGGACCGGCGGCCCGGATGGCGCGCGAGGCGATGCGCTGGGAGCCCGGCCACATCGAGGCCGGCGAGCTTCTCGACGCGGCCGGCGGCGCCGCGGACGACCCCTCGGACTTTCGACAGAGCTTGTTCCGCTCGTCCTGACAGCCCGGCATCAAGGAGCCCCCGTGCCCCGAGTCATCGACGGCGACAATCTGCTCGGCACATGGCCGGGACGCAGCCGCTCCGACCCGGAGAAGCGCGAGCTGGCGCGCCAGGTCGACCGATTGAGGCGGCGCGAGAAGAGGCGCCTCGTGCTCGTCTTCGACGGCACGCCCCCGCCCGGCGTCTCCTACGGCGCCGACGTCCTCTTTTCGGGCCAGGGGCGGAAGGCGGACGCCGTCATCCTGGAACTGCTCAAGCACGAGACCGATCCGCGCGGCTGGTCGGTCGTCACCGGCGACCGTTCCCTGGCCGATCAGTGTCGGTTCGTCGGCGCTTCCGTCGAGGCTCCGCGCGCGTTCCGCGTGCGGCTGGAATTCGATCCGGCGGTCGAGAAGCCGGAGACGGCGGACGACGTCGACTATTGGTTGGAACAGTTCCGCGGCGAGAATCCGGGAGGCAAGCGGTAGAGCCCTAGGCAATCGTCACCACCGTCGCCCCATCGCCGCCCTCTCCATCTCCCCCCGCTCGGAACGCTTCCACTTGCGGGTGCCCCGTGAGGTGTCTGCGAACGGCGAGGCGCAGCCGCCCCGTGCCGTGGCCGTGCACGACGCGGACCTCCTTGCGCCCTTCGCGCTGAGAGACGTCGAGGAACCGGTCGAGGGCCGGCAGCGCCTCGTCCACGGTCTTCCCGATGAGGTGAAGCTCGAGCGGCGTCGCGTCGCTCGTTTCATCGAACCCTGCGGCGCGGGACGCACTTGCGAGGGCGGCTCGTCGCGAGCCTTGCTTGGTGCGCGGTGTCGCGATGGTCTCGATGCCGCCGGCCGAAGCGACATCCGAGCGGGCGACGGTGAACGTCGCGGTTCCCATACGCACGTCGACCCGCTCGCCGCGAATCGCGACGATCTCGCCCTCGCGCTCGAGCGATAGGATCCGGACTTTGACGCCCGGGGCGATCACGGCCGGCCTTGCGGGCTGCTGCCGCTCCGACGGAACGATCGACTCCTGTCGCGCGCGCGCCGACGCGTTGAGCCTGCTCTCCGCCTTCGCGTGCATCTTTTCGACCTTCGCCCGTTCCTTCGCGTCCTTGATCGAGGCGAGCTCGCGCCGGGCGTCCCTGCGGAACTCGTCGAGGGCCGACGCTAGCTGCCGGCTCGCCTGCTCCCGCTGCCGCGTCGTGTCGAGCTTGAACTGGGCCTCCAGTGCGGTCGCCCGGACCTCGAGGGCCTCCTCACGTCGCGCGAGCGCGGCGGCCCGCTCCTCGTTCGCGGTGAGGAGATCGCGGAGGCGCGCCATCGACGCCTCGGCGTCGCCGCCGGTTCCGTGAAGCTCCCGGGCGCGGGCGACGAGAGCCGGATCGAGGCCGAGCTTCCCCGCGACCTCGATCCCGACCGAAGCGCCGGCGGCTCCGGCGAGCACGCGGTAGGTGGGACGGAACGTCTCCTGGTCGAACTCCATCGCGGCGCTCGCGACGCGCGTGTCGGCGAACGCCCAGGCCTTGAGCGCGGCATGGTGGGTGGTCGCGATCGCGGTGACGCGCCGGTCGAGGAGTCTCTCGAGCACCGCCCGCGCCAGGGCCGCGCCCTCTCCCGGCTCCGTTCCGGTACCGATCTCGTCGAACAGGAAGAGAGCGGGAGGGTCGGCGTCGTCCAGGAATTCGGAGACCGCGCGGACGTGCCCCGAGAAAGTCGAGAGATCGGCGTCGATCGATTGGTGATCGCCGATGTCCGCGCGGAGCTGGCGGAAAACAGGAAGCACGGCCTCGGCGGCGGCGACCGGCAGGCCGCACTGCGCCATCAGGCAGGCGAGGCCGACGGTTTTCAGCGCCACCGTCTTGCCCCCCGTGTTGGGGCCGGACATCACGAGCACCCGATCGAAGGGGTCGATCTCGACGTCGATCGGCACAGAGCGTGCGCCGTGCTCCCTCAGTCTTCGGTCGAGCAGCGGATGGCGGACGGCGGAGAGCCTGAGCGGTCCGCGCGCGGCGAGCTCGGGACGGCATCCTTCGCACTCCTGGGCGAAAAGCGCCTTCGCCTGGAGGACGTCGACCCGCGTCAGGCCTTCGATCGCTTGAGAGATCTCGTCGCGGCGGCCGCGGTAGCGCTCCGTCCAGCCGCGAACGATCCGCTCGCGTTCGACGGCGTCCTGCTCGGCGAGCCTGACGAGCTCGTTGTTCAGGGCGACCGACGCGATCGGCTCGACGAACAGGGTTTGACCGGACGACGAGGCCGCGTGGACGATCCCTTCGACGGGGCGCGGGCTGTCGGCGCGGACAGGGATGACGAAGCGGCCGTTGCGCTGGGTGACGAAATCGTCGCGGACGACGGAGGCCGCAGCGGGGTCGCCGACCAACGCCTCGAGCTGACGCCGCAGGCGCTCGCTCGTCTTCCCGATCGCGGAGCGCAGGCGCTCGAGCTCGGGAGAGGCGTTGTCCTCGAGGCTCCCGTCGGGGGCGACGTGGAGCGCGACTTCGCGCGCGAGCGCGCCGAGGTCGGGAATCGACCGGCCGATCGCCTTGAGCGCCTCGTACCCTGCTCCTTCCAAGCTGGAAAGTCGCTTGCGGGCCTCCCCCGCTTCGACCAGAGCCAAGGCGAGATCGCGCAGGGCCAGCGGCTCGGCCGGAAGCCCATCGACCTCGAGGGCCGCCAGGGCGGGCTGGGGATCGGGGATCCGGGTCGGCAGCAGGCGGCCGTGGCGGCCGACGTGCTCGCGGGCCTCGGCGACGGCGGCATGCCCCGCGACGAGCGCCGAGAGGTCGGCCGTCGGTTGCGTCGAGAGGAGGCGGCTCCTTCCCGTCGTCGTCGACGCGAGCGTGGAAAGGTGAGCGAGGACGGCATCGAGCTCGAGCGCCCCTCGGGACGTCGGGTCGAGATCGAACTCAGGGGGCCCGCTCACGGGACGGTCCGCTCCGTCCCTTTTTCGCGCACTTGGACCATCGTCCGCCAGAGATAGTGGAAGCCGGAGATCAGGATCAGCGCGAGCGTCAGCCAGATGGCGATCGGCACGATCGGATGGGTCCTTCCGAGTGCGTTGAAGAGTAGGACCAGGCCCGTCGTCACCAGCTCCGTCCCCGTCGTGATCTTCCCCCAGATCGAGGGCAAGAAGCGGGTCTGGCCGTAGGCGAGGACCAGCATCAACGAGATCGCGACGATCAGCCCATCCCGGCTGATCAAGAGAATCGTCAGCGCCAGGGGGATGCGGTTCGTCATGGGAATCGTCTGGAAGAGGTTCGGATACTTGGTGAGGAGGATGAAGGCGGACGTCAGGAGGAGCTTGTCCGCAATCGGGTCGAGATAGGCGCCGAGAGCCGTGCGCTGGCGGAAAACGCGGGCGACCAGCCCATCGACGAGGTCCGTGACTCCGGCGGCGACGAAGATCCCGAGGGCCAGCGCGAAGCGAGCCTCGAGCACGGCCAGAATGAAGAAAGGAACGGCCGCCAACCTCAGGAAGGTCAACTGATTGGCCAGGGTCAGCAGCCCGACCCGTGTTTTCAGGTCGCGTCGTTCCATGCGAAGAACGGCCTTATACCGCACTCCCCGGGACCGCACCAAGCCACCCTCGCGCCGGGGTTTGACGATCCCCGGAACCGGCACCTATGTTTCCGCCCGGCCGGAGAGCTTGGAGGCTGCCATTCCTCAAGAGGACGACGCCACGATGACGATCGACGATCTGCTCCGCTTCATGGTGCAGCAGGAGGCGAGCGATCTCCACGTCAAGCCGATGCGGCCGCCCCTGCTCCGCATCAAGGGGAAGCTTCTCCCCCTGAAGTCCGACCCTCTCCATCCCGATCTGCTACGGGACATGCTGAGCAATCTCCTGAACGACAAGCTGCGGAAGCAGCTCGAGGAGAACTGCGCGATCGACTTCGGGCACTCGGTCTCCGGCGTGTCGCGTTTCCGCGCGTCGGTCTTCCTCCAGCGCGGGACGCTCTCTGCGGTCTTCCGGCGGGTGCCGTTCGAGTTCCCCTCTCTCGAGGACTGGGGGCTGCCTCCGATCCTCAGCGAGCTGACCAAGCTGAACCAGGGGCTCGTCCTGATCACGGGTCCGACCGGGTCGGGAAAATCGTCGACGCTCGCGGCGATGATGCGCGTGATCATCAACACCCGCCTCGTCCACGTGGTGACGATCGAGGACCCGATCGAGTTCCTCTTGCGCGACAACCTGGGCGCCGTCACGCAGCGCGAGGTGGGCACCGATACGCCCGCCTTCGCCGCCGCCTTGCGGAACGCGCTGCGCCAGGACCCCGACGTGATCATGGTCGGCGAGATGCGCGACGTGCCGACGATTCAAACCGTTCTGACCGCCGCCGAGACGGGTCACCTGGTCTTCTCGACCGTGCACACCAACGGCGCCGCGCAGACGATCGACCGGATCATCGACCAGTTTCCGGAGGCGAACCACCGGCAGCTCCGCCAGCAGCTCGCGACGGTGCTGCAGGGGATCATCTCCTTGAAGCTCGTGGAGCGCGCCGATGGGGCCGGACTGATCGCGGCCGTCGAGGTCTTGCGCCATTCGCCGCGCGTCGCGAAGCTCATCCTCGATGGGAGCCTCGAGGCCCTCGAGGAGGAGATCGAGAGCTCCGTCGCGTACTACCACATGCAGTCGATGAACCAGTCGCTGGCCTCGCTCGTCCTGAGGGGGGCGGTGAAACGGGATACCGCCCTCAACATCTCGAACCGCCCGGGCGATCTGGACCTCATGCTGAGAAAGTTCCTCTACGCCTCGGATTCCGCCGCGGCGGAGCAAGGAGAGCCCATGGCCGAGCCGCTGAGCGATTTCTCGAAGATCCTGGAGCTGCAGGAGATCAAGAAGCTCTACGACGACCTCCAAGAGCGCTACCGCCAGGACGTGGCCGAGCGGGACGACGAGATTCGAAAACTCCGCTCGGAGGCCAGCCGCTTCGATGCGCGCGAGGTCTCGGCGGAGACGGAGTCGCTTCGCGGGGAGGTCGAGCGCCTCGGCAAGCAAGCCCAGCTCCTGCGGCAGGAGTACGAGGCCAAGATCGAGCGGCTGAACGCCAGGCTCCGGGAGCACCCGCCGGGGCCGGTCGCGCCGGGAGGCTCGGGAGCCGAGGCCGGGAAGGGGTTCTTCCGCCGCTAGACGGTCGGTCCTTCGTTCCGCGATGCGGCGACGGACGCGATCGCGTGCTTGAACACGATCTCGTCGCCGTGCTCGGTCTCGACGAGGAGCGTGAACTTGTCGAAGGCCCGGATCCGGCCGGTCATCCGTGTGCCGTTTCCCAGAACGACGGTCAACAGCGTGCGCTCCTTGCGCGCGCGATTGAAGAACTCGTTCTGAATCCCTCCCTCTGATTCCATCGCATCCCTCGCACGAGGCGGTTTGGGTCGCGCGAGTCTAGCATGCGGACGACGCGCTGCCTCCCGAGTCCGCGGCCGCCCACGCCGCGATGATCCGCTCGGCCATCGCTTCGGTCCCTGCCTTCGCATCGAGCCAGACGAGACCCGGCTCCTTGCGGAACCAGGTGCGCTGGCGCTTCGCATACTGGCGGGTCGCGACGACGATGGCGTCGCGTTCGTTCCGAGGGGCCGTTCCCGAAGCTCGGGCGCGCACCACCTCGCGATAGCCGATCCCCTTGAACGCGTTCGCGGAGGCGGAGACACCCGCCGCGAGCAGCCGCTCCACCTCCCCCTCGAGGCCCGCCTCGAAGAACCGGTCGACGCGAGCCGCGAGGCGCTCGGCGAGAACGGGCCGTTCGAGATCGAGGCCGAATTTCAAGGCCCGGTAACGCTCGCCCGTGGCCGCCCACGTTCCCTCCCGCGCGAGACGCGCGCTCCACGTCCCGCCGGGGGGCAGGGCGAGCTCCAGGGCGCGTATCACGCGCTGGGTGTCCTGAGGGCTGATGCGCTCCGCCGTCCCCGGATCGAGCCGGGCGAGGACGCGATGAAGGCGGGCCGACCCGATGCGGCCGACCCTTACGCGCAGCTTGGCGCGAAGCGCTTCGTCGCGCGGCGGTGCCTCCACGATCCCCTTCAAGAGCCCGCGCAAGTACATGCCGGTTCCGCCGGTGACGATGGGGACCCGCCCCCGGGCGAGGATCGAACCGATCGCGCGGTCCGCGTCTCGAACGTAGTCGGCCACGCTGTAGTCGCGGCGTGGATCGGCGACATCGACGAGCCAGTGCGGTACGCGCTCCCGGAGCTCCGGCGCGGGCTTGGCGGTCGCCGCGTCGAGCCCGCGGTAGACCTGCAGCGCGTCGCAGCCGACGATTTCACCGTCGAGGCCGAGCGCGACGGCGACGGCCAACTCGGATTTGCCCGTACCCGTCGGTCCGACGATGACGAGAATTCGATTCTGGGGCGGGGCTAGAGGATGGGGTTCCGCCGGCTCGCCGTGTCCTTGCGCGCCTTGTCCCGGCCGGCGTTCACCGCCTCCTGAAGATGGTCCTGGCAATAGAGGTGCCCGCGCAGCACCGGGTGTCCGCAGATCGTGCAGCGCCCTTTGCGAATCTGTTTCGCGACCGGAGTGACCAGTCCCAGGACGAACGCTGCCGCGAGCGTGACGAGACCCGCTTTCAGCGTGAGACCCGACCAGCGATCGTCGGTGCTTTGCGGGATCAGGTCCACCGCATCCCCGACCCACAGGACAATCGTGAGCAGGATCAAGACGAACCCGACCAACCGGAGGGTACGACTCATCCCCGGGGAGCTCCTTCCGCGTAGATTTCCGCGAGGCCCAATATAGGTTTGGCATCACGGTGTGCCATTGGACGAGCCCGCTCGGGCGCCAATCTGACCTAGTACGACCCCCTGATAGTAGTGCGCGATAATGTCTTTGTAATTCGAGCCCCTGACCGCCATTCCATAGGCGCCAACTTGGCAAAGCCCAACCCCGTGCCCCCAACCCTTGCCCGCGAAGACGGCGGAGACGATCCGCCCCGAGGCGTCCCGCTGGAGTTCGATGACGGTCAGGCTCTCTCGCAGGTCGAGGAGGTTTCGCACGTCGAACCCCTTGACCACGGTCGTACCCGCGGAGCCGACGACGGCGAGTTCGACGATTCGCCCCGAGGCGCCCCGCCGCAGGACCTTGAGGTCCTTGAGCTCGCCGGCGGACACGCGTTTGTTCACCGCTTCTTCCAGCTCGGCGCCGGTCTTCCGCACCTCCCACGCGTAGACGGCTGCCGCGCGGTCGTCCGACAACCCCTTCGCCGGAGGCCGCAGCTCGAGGAGATCGACGCGCCCTTCGCGGTCGCCGTGATAGCGGATTCGATCCCCCGGCCACAGTTGCAGATCGGACACGGGAAACGTCCTCGGTCCGGCCGCCGTGAACAACCGGGGCGTGGCGGCGAGGCTGAGCGTCGCCCCCCCTTGCCCGCGCACGACGGACAGCGTGCGGCCGTCGCTCCCGACGACCGTCGCCTCGTCGAGGTCGAACGCCTTGTACGTGTCGCCGATCCGCGCGAGCGCGGCCGCCAGCGAGGCGCCCGTCGGCGGGCGATCCAGAGGCCACTTGCCGTCCCGCCCGGGGCGGAGCACCCCTTGCTGAGCCAGATACGTCAGCGCGCGCCGCTCGTCCGCAGGAAGCGCCGCCGTCCTCGGATCTCTGAGCACCGCGTCGAGATCGGTGTCGGTCAACAAAACGGATGCGCGCTCCCCCCATCCCAGATCTCGCACCAGGGCCAGCGAGGCCCGTCCGAGGCTCGTCGGATCGATCGGCCGCCCCTCGGGCGCGGGCCTTCCCGAAAGCTTCGCGAGCGCGCTCGTCCAAGACCGCAGCGTCGCGGCGTCGACCGGTTTCCCCAGCATCTTCGCGAGCCGTCCGGGCGCCTGCGCGCCGAAGATCCCCGCGGATTCGAGGATCGCGATGTCGCGCGTGACGTCGTCGCCCGCTTCGGTCTCGACGGGGAGCGGGCTCGCCCCTTTGATCACCCGCCGCGTGCGCGCCAACGCCTGCTCTTCGGCTCGACAGGGCACGCCGACGAGATACGGAGCCGCCTGCTCGGGGAAGATCTCCTTCGCATCCTCGGTGTGCCCGCCGCAAGTCGCCGTGTACAGCGCGTCGATCGGCTGTCCTTGCCACGTCGCGATCTCCCCCTTGGTTTCGGCCAGGGCCCGGTCGGAGAGAGGATGCTCGGCCGACGCCCCGCCGTAGGCCTGGCAGCGCGGGGTCGCGCAGATGTCGTAGCCGTCCTCGTCGAACTGCGAAGCGTTCGCGACCGCGTAGGTCCGCGCGGCGACCGCCTGCGCCTTCAGTGCCTCGATCTGCGGCCACACCTCGGGTCCCATCTCCGACGGAACCACGCCGCGCAGATAGGTCTCGAGCTCGACCCAGTCGATGGCCCGCATCCGGCCCGAGGCGTCGACGCGCAGCTCGATCGCGCCGCGGTAGGTTTTCCCTTGGAGGGAGAGCAGCGCGCCGTTTCCTGGAATCGCGAGAAGGCGCGTCGCCGCGGTCGCCTTCGAGTCCCACGAGGCATCGACCAGCCGGATCGTGACGCCCGGAGGGGCGGGCGCGGTTTCCTCGGCGATCCAGATTCCCTTCCGTCCCTCGTCCCTGAGCTTCGCGAGCAGGGAGGCGAGCCCGGTCCGGGTCTTCGATTCGCCGACTCGGACGCGCCACGACCCGCGGTCCGGAACGCGGCGCACGACGGCGGGAACCCCGAGACTGCGCTCGAGCTTCGCGCGCTCTTCCTCGGCGGAATCCGCCGACGAGAATGCCGCGACCTGAATCCTGTAGACGGTCGCGGGCTCCTCTTCCGGCCCGCCCTGGGCGATGACGGCGATCTCGCCGGCGTAGGAGTCCTTCCAGACGGGCGCTCCCGACGCCGGGTCGACGAGACGGTACGGCCGGTCGGAGGTCAGCATCAGCCGGTGCGAGACGTCGAGCCCGATCCGGAACAGAGCTCCCGTAGGGTTGGTCGCCGACGCCGCGGCGCGGATCGCGTCGTCGACGGCATCGGCGCGAGCGGGGCGGTGCGCCAAGAGTGCGCCGATCGAGAGCGCCGCGGTTGCGAGCCGGGATCGCGAGAGGCTCACGCGTTCGCGAGGTGGGCGCGGCGGCCGGGGGCCAGGAGATCGAAGATCTCGCGACGCGCGGCGACGTCGTTCGCCCAGAGGCCGGTCGCGGCGAAGGTGACGAGCCGGCTCCCCTCCTTGCGGACGCCGCGGAGGGTCATGCAGGTGTGCTCGGCGTCGAGGACGACGAGAGCCGCTTTCGGCGAGAGCGCGGCCTCGACGGTCGCCGCGATCCGCCCGGTCAGGTGCTCCTGGATTTGGAGGCGCCGCGAGAGCGCATCGACGACCCGTCCGAGCTTCGACAAGCCGGCCAGCCGCTCGGCCGGGAGGTAGGCGATGTGCGCCAGGCCCATGAACGGCAGGAGGTGGTGGACGCAGATCGAGGCGAAGCGGATGTCACGGGCCAGAACCGGACCGCTGTTCGGGGGGGCCGCGGAGTAGGTCAGCTCGGCAGAGGCATCGACGGCATAGCCGGAGATCAGATCGTCGGCCCACGCGCGCGCGACTCGGGCGGGAGTCTTGTCGAGATCGTCCCCGGCGAAGCGCTCCCCCACCCCGTCGAGAAAGAGACGGATCCCGGCTTCCATCTTCTTCTGATCCATCACTCTCCCCGGTAGACGACGGCGCAGGTGCGCGTCTCCCACAGCTCGACCTCCGCGAGGCCGGCGAGAGGCTCGCGCAGCGTGTTCCAGATCCAGGCGGCCATGGCCTCGGCGGTCGGGTTGTCGATCGTGTCGTTGACGTACGTGTGGTCGAGCCGATCGACGACCTCCGCTCGGACGATCCGCTTGAGGTCGGAGAAGTCGATCGCCATCCCGGTGTCGGGTGCGACGCGGCGATCGACGCTGACGACGAGCCGGTAGGAGTGGCCGTGCAGCTCGCGGCATTTGCCGGGATGATTCGGGAGCCGGTGCGCCGCCTCGAAATCGAACGCCACCTTCACCCTCATGCGCGCGCCCGCTCTCGCCGCTCCCGGCTCATCTGGACGCCGACGGCGTCCACGATCCCGTCGAGCACCGGCGTCTCCTTGCGCACGCGCACCGTGACGCGGTCGGCGGCGGGGTTCTCCATGAAGGCGTCGAGGAGCTTGAGGGCGAACGTCTCGAGCAGCCTGTAGGACGCCCCGCGTCCGACCTCGATGACCTTCTTGTGGACGACGGCGTAGTCGAGCGTGTCGGCCATTCGGTCGGAGCGGCCGGATTTTTCGAGATCCATCTCGATCGTGACGTCCACGGAGAGGCGGACGCCGACCTGGCGCTCGAGCTTGGTCAGACCGTGGAATCCGTGGAACTTGATCCCTTCGACGAAGATCTGATCGTTCATCGCGGGGCGGAAGTGTACCAGGCGGATGCCTGGGCCGCGTCGGCGGCCTCCCCCGCGCGCGCCGGATCGACGGCCGCGGCGAGAACCCGCGCCGGATCCCAGCTCGACACCGGCCAGTCGCTCCCCAGCACGATCCCGGCGCCTGCGCGCCCGAGGGAGGCCAGCGGGTGGACGACCGCTTCGGGCCTCGCGCCCAGTCGAGAGGCGAGCCACGGGCGGTCGTCGTGCCAGTGGCCGGGCTGCAGCGACGCGAGAACGCCGATCTCGGCGAAGCGTGGAAGGTCCGATCGGAGGACGACCTGAGCGTGCTCGATCCGATGCGCGCCGAATGCCGGGCGCGGGACCGCGGCGAGCGCATCGAGCGCGAGGTTGACCGCGCGGTCCCCGATCGCGTGAAGCGCGACCGGCCACCCTCGCGAGGCCCACCTCGTCACGCGCGCCGGGATCTCCTTCTCCTCGATACGCAACTCCCCGCGGTTTCCGGGATCATCGGCGTACGGCTGCGTCAGCGCCGCCGTCCGCGCCTCCAGAGCGCCGTCCAGGAACAGCTTGATGCCGCGCACGGCGAGGGACCGATCGTCGGGCGGAAGCCCCCGCCGGATCGCTCCGGCGTCGCTCTCGGCGAGAGTCTCCGGGAGCCAGAGGCCGACGGACACGGGAAGATCCCCTCGATCTCGAAATCCGGCGTACAACGCCGGGGCCCAGGGATCGACCATGTCCTCGACCTCGGCGATGCCGAGCGCGACGATCTCCGAGAGGCGCGATTGGATCGCCGCTCGCCGCTCCTCGTCGGTGCGCTCCGGGAGTCGCAATCGAGCGCCATCGAAGGCGGCTTCGCGCACGACCCGCTCGCCGCGGGGAACGCCGAGCGCCGCCCCTGCGGCGGCGTTGACCCAGGCGGCGTGCCCGTCCTTGCGGGCCAGGAACACGGGATGCGCCGGCGTCGCGTCGGGAGGCGTCGAGATCCCGTCCCAGCCCCATCCTCGAATCCAGCCTCCCGTCGGCGCGCCGCGAGCGGCCCTTTCGACCGCCGTCGCGATCGCCGATGTCGACGAGACCCCTCGGAGGTCGAGATCGTGAAGATCGGCTGCACCCGAGGCGAGGTGCGTGTGCGCGTCGCGGAAGCGCGGCGCCGTTCCGGGCGGGGTCACGGCACGCGGAGGCCCGGAATGCGAGGGTACTTCAGCCCCGTTCCGGTGTTGAAGAGCACCACCCGGTCTTCGGGCGTGATGAATCCGTCGGCGACGAGCTTGCGCGCGGCGGCGAGCGTCGCGCCTCCTTCCGGGCAAGCGAACACCCCCTCGCCGCGCGCGATGGCGAGCTGGCCTTCCGCCATGTCCTCGTCGGAGACCGCGGTGGCCGTGCCTCCGGATTCGCGCAGCGCCTGAAGGATCAGCGCGTCGGCGAGCGGAGCCGGAACGCGCAGCCCGGACGCGTACGTCCGCGCGTCCACCCACGGCTTGGCCCGCTTCGCGCCCGCGTGAAACGCCTCGACGATCGGTGCACACCCGGACGCTTGGACGGCGACCATCCGCGGCTTCCGGCCGGCGGCGATCAGGCCGAGCTGCTCCATCTCCTCGAATGCCTTCCACATGCCGATGAGCCCTGTGCCCCCGCCGGTCGGATAGACGATCACGTCGGGCAGGGTCCACCCGAGCTGCTCCGCGATCTCGTAACCCAGCGTCTTCTTTCCCTCGACCCGGTAGGGCTCGCGGAGCGTCGAGAGATCGAACCACGAGCCCGCATCCCGCCGCTCCCGCATCACCCGTCCGCAGACCGAGATGTCCCCCCGGACCAGATGCACGGCGGCACCGTGGGCCGCCGCCTCGAGGCGGAAAGGCTCGGGAGTGTCCTCGGGGAGGAACAGCTCGACCGCGAGCCCGGCGCGGGCGCCGTACGCGGCGGCCGCGCTCCCCGCGTTGCCCGCGGAAGGGAGCGCGACTTTCCGGATTCCGAGCTTCCGCGCCATCGTCATCGCGGTCGCCATGCCGCGCGCCTTGAACGAGCCGGTGGGATTGAGCGCCTCGTCCTTGAGCAGCACCCGCTCGACGCCGAGCGACGACCCGAGGAAGCTCACCGGGAGCAGCGGGGTCATGCCCTCCCCCAGGCTGACAGGCTCGTCCGATCCCGGAAGAACCTCGGCGTAGCGCCAAAGCGACGGGGGGCGCCCGGCGATCGCTTCGCGCGTCATCGTGCGCGCCGCCTCCTCCAGCCTGTAGCGCGGCAGGAGAACGCCGCCACACCGGCACAGGCTCTCGGGCGAAGCGGTGTCGTAGGCGACATGGCAGAGGGAGCACTCGAGCCACTCGAGGGTCGACGTCACGGGGCATGCTCCGGGGCCTGACAGGGCCTAGGTTAAGCTCCGCATCTCGGGCGTCGAAAGTATAAGACGGCGCCGCGAGCGACGAGCGGAGGCGCCGTGGCGAGCGTTCGGGTTCCGATCGCCTTCACCCGCATCGACCGATGGCTGATCGGCGGGCTTCTGGTCGCCGGGGGGATCGTCGCCGGACTTCTCTGGCTCTCGCAGGCGCTGGTGGCGCCCCCGCGACCGCGCGTGTCGGAATCGGCACGCCCGATGGTCGGGCTCGCCGTGCGAACCGACGCGGGCACTCTGCGCATCGTGCGGGCGGTCGGCCCGGCGCGAGACGCGGGGCTTCGCCCGGGGGATCGGATCGTCCGGATCGACGAGAAGCGGGCGCCGAGCCGCGAAGATTTGACGGCACTCGTCGGGGCCGCATCCGCCGGTCAGACGATGCACTTCGAGGCGCGGCGTGGTTCGAAGGGAGAAAGCGAGAGCACGGTGCTCGCGGCGGTGAACGTCGCGATTCGCACGGTCACCCCCGAGGACCAGGGCCTCCCCTTCGAAGACCTGTCGTTCCGGAACGCCGAGGGGCTGGTGCTGCGCGGCTGGTACCTTCCGCCGCCGGCAGATGAAAGCGCGCGGGCGCCCGCGATCGCCTACGGCCACGGGAACGCGAGCGACCGGCGCGACTGGCTACCGGTCGCGCTCGCCGTCCACGAGGCCGGCTTCGCGCAGCTCCTGTTCGATTTCACGGGCCGCGGGGAGAGCGACGGCGAGGTGATCACGCTGGGGGCCCACGAGGGGAGCGACCTCCGGGCGGCGCTCGACGTGCTCGCGGCTCGCCCCGAGATCGATCCGCTGCGCCTGGCTCTCGGAGGTCGGAGCATGGGCGCGGTGGCCGCGCTGTTCCTCGCGGCGGAAGACGCGCGGGTCAAGGCTCTCGTCCTCGACAGCCCCTACGCGGATCTGAGCGCGGTCGTCGACCGGGTCATAGGCCGGTTCCACGTCCCTCCCCTGCTCCTCCGTCCTGCCCTGATGGACGTCGCGGGCTGGCGCGCGCACTACGCACCCGAATCGGTGCATCCGCTCGCGGCCATGCGGAAGGTGAAGGCGCCGACCCTTCTGTTCCACGGCGAGCAGGACACCCTCGTCCCGTTCGAGGACGCGAAGGCGTTCCAGTCGGCCGCCATCGGGCCGCTGACCCTGGTGCCTCTCGTCGGGTTGGACCACAATTCGCCTCGCCCCGAGAGCGTTCAAGACCGGATCGTCTCGTTCCTCAAACAGACTCTTCCGCCGGCAAGGAGCACGCCATGACCGCTTCGCGCCTCCGTCTCGCCGCAGCGACCGCTCTGGTCGTCGCGACAGCCCATGCGTCCGAGCCTTCGACGCTTCCGGACAGCACGGCGGCGGATCGCACCTCGGTCGCGGTCACGGTCTACAACCAGAACCTGGCGCTGGTGCGCGAGACGCGCTCTTTGAAGCTGGACCGGGCCGGCGTGGGGACGCTGCGCTT
This sequence comes from uncultured Acidobacteriota bacterium, assembly GCA_964511835.1. Classification (GTDB taxonomy): domain Bacteria; phylum Acidobacteriota; class Polarisedimenticolia; order Polarisedimenticolales; family DASRJG01; genus DASRJG01. The sequence goes on from CAZEII010000004.1 coordinate 52,702, forward strand.
CATGGACGTTCCGTCGCACATCAACCCGCGCACCGTGCACGTGCAGCCGCTCGCCGCGAACGGTCCGGCCGTGCTCGAGCAGAACTACGAGTACGACTTGATCTCCCCCGAGAAGCTGATGGAGAAATACGTCGGGCGCGAGGTCGAGATCGTCGAGCAGGCGCAGGACCTGTCGACGCGCAATGTCAAGGCGACGCTCCTCTCGACGAACGGCGGGCCGGTCTACAAGGTCGGCGATCGGATCGTCATCGGTCAGGGCGGGAAGGTGACCCTCCCGGATCTCCCCGCCGACCTCGTGGCCCGGCCGACCCTGGTCTGGACGCTCGAGGCTCCGAAGACCACGACGATCCCCGCGGAGGTCTCCTATCTCACCGATGGGATGAGCTGGTCGGCGGACTACGTCGCCGTCGTCGACTCCGACGACGCCAAGGCCGGGCTCTCCGGCTGGGTGACGATCGACAATCACAGCGGGGCGGGGTTCAAGGACGCGACGCTCAAGCTGGTCGCGGGGGACGTGCGGCGGGTCCAGCCGGAGCAGCTGATGGAGTACGAGCTGCAGAAGAGCGTTCGCCCGATGGCCGCCGCCGGCGCACAGTTCCAGGAGGAGTCGTTCTTCGAGTACCACCTCTACACGCTCGAACGCCCCTCGACGATCAAGGACAACCAGACGAAGCAGCTCTCGCTGTTCTCGGCGTCGAGCGTCCCGGTCATGAAGCGTCTGATCCTGGCGGGGAACGCCGGGTTCTACCGAAACTCGCTGGGGACCGGCTCGCAAAACCAGAAGGTGACCGTCGTGCTCGAGATCGTGAATGCGCAATCCGCCGGGCTCGGCATGCCGCTGCCGAAGGGCACCGTGCGGGTCTACAAGAAGGACAAATCGGGCGCCGAGCAGTTCATCGGCGAGGATGCGATCGACCACACGCCCAAGGACGAGACGATCCGACTGCACGTCGGCGACGCCTTCGACGTCGTCGCCGAGCGCGCGCAGACCGACTTCAAGGCCGTCAGCCCGCGCCAGAACGAGACCGCTTGGTCGATCTCGCTTCGCAACCGGAAGGACGAGGACGTCGTCGTGGTCGTGCGGGAGCCGATGGGAGGCGGCGACTGGAATCTCATCTCGTCGAGCGTTCCGGGGAAGAAGGTCGATCAGCAGACGCTCGAGTTCTCCGTCCCCGTCCCCAAGGGCAAAGAGGTCAAGCTCACGTACCGAGCATCCGTGCGATGGTGAACGGCGAAACGGGGACAGGCCCCGTTTCGCTATCAGAACCTCGCGCGAGCGAAGTGCCTGCGTCCAACCTTGACCAAGATGGACGACCCGGGCTTCGCGGGAACTTCGCGAGTGCCGGGAGGGATCCTCTCGCCGTCGATGTGGACGCCGCCTTGCGCGATCAGGCGCATCGCGTCGCTGTTCGATTTGGCGAGGCCGCAGTCGACGAGCAGCTTCGGTAGAAACGCCTTCCCGTCCTGTGCGGCGATCGGAAACTCGGGAACGAGCTCTGGGACGCCGTCGTCGGAGAAGACGCGCTCGAACTCCTCGAGAGCCTTCTTCGCCGCGGCTTCGCCGTGGAAGTCGGCGATGATCCGCATCGCGAGCCCCTGCTTCGCCTTCTTCGGGTGCAGGGTCTTGTCCCGAACGAGCTTCTTCATCTGCTCGATGCCGGACTCCGAGACGTCGGTGCAGAGCAGGTAGTAACGCCACATCAGTTCGTCGCTGATCGACATGATCTTGCCGAAGACCGAAGCCGGCGCCTCGTCGACGCCGACGTAGTTCCCGAGGGACTTCGACATCTTCTCGACGCCGTCCAGTCCTTCGAGCAGCGGCATCGTGAGGACGATCTGCGGCGGGAGGCCGTAGCTCGGCATGATGTCGCGCCCGACATTGAGGTTGAAGAGCTGGTCGGTCCCTCCCAGCTCGACGTCGGCCTCGAGGAACACGGAGTCGTAGGCCTGCGCCAGCGGGTAGAGGAACTCGTGCATCGAGATCTGCACGCCGTTCGTGAACCGCTCCTTGAAATCCTTCCGCTCGAGCATCCTCGCGACGTTATAGGTCGCGGCCAATCGGACCATGCCGTCGGCCCCCAAGGGGGCGAGCCACTCGCTGTTGAACCGGATCTCCGTCTTCGCCGGATCGAGAACCGTGAAGCACTGGCGCTTGTACGTCTCGGCGTTCTCGAGGATCTGCTCCTTCGTCAGCGCCGGGCGCGTCTTCACGCGGCCGGTAGGATCGCCGATCATCCCGGTGAAATCGCCGATGACGAACACGACCCGGTGCCCGAGATCCTGGAACTGGCGCATCTTGCGCAGGAGCACCGTGTGCCCGAGATGGATGTCGGGCGCCGTCGGGTCGAAGCCGACTTTCACGGTCAGCGGCTTCCCGCTCGTCGCCGAGCCCGCGATCCGCTTCTTGAATTCGTCGAGCGTGACGAGGTCGACGGCGCCCTTCCTCAGGATCTCGTACTGCTCTTCGACGGTCATGATCCGCCGGATTCTACGTTCATTTCGGGGGCGGAGTCCCGGCAGGCCTTCGCACCTGAGGCTTCGCGTCGAGCGCGATCGAGCGCTCCTCGTTCCTGCCGACCGATCGCACCGCGAACATCCGGTCGTCGATCCGAACCCCTGCGAGCGTGACGGCGCCGGGCTCGCCCACGGTCTTGAGGACGCTCCAGCGAGCGTCCGTGGTGTCGCGGGCGAGGATCTCGAAGCCGCTTCGCTGCGCGTCGGCCGCGGCCTCGAAGGTCACGGTCGTGTCGGGCTTGACCGCGCCCTCCGCGATCGCAGAGGTCGGCGGAGCCGGGGCGTTCGCGAGCCTCAATGCCCCTTCGGCGTTGATCCGGGCGATCTTCGCGAGGTTCGCGAAGTCCATGAATTTCGGCAGATCGCCGTACTCGACACCGCTTTCGACGCGAGGAGTCTGATGCTGATGCCGGTAATCTTCGCGCGGCTCCGTGAAGCGCACGGCTGGCAGCCCCGCCTCGAGGAACGGCAGATGGTCGCCGCCGCGCCCGAACCGGTCCTTGCGGAACACCACACGGATGGCGTCCCTTCCGAAAAACTCGTCGAGCCACAGCCCCAGGTACCGCGAGGGTGTCGTCGCGTCGTCGTCGGAGAAGACGCGCGGGCGGAGATCCGTCGAGCCGTTCGTCGCGCCGACGATGTCGTTGTTGAGAACCCCGCCCACCGTGTACCCCTGTTCCTTCGCCCATGCGACGAGCCGCTTCCCTCCGAGCAGCCCCTGCTCCTCCCCGGCGAGCGCCGCGAGGACGATCGTCGCCCGGTGTTTCTGGCCGGCGAGCAGGCGCGAGGCCTCGATCGCCACCGTCGTGCCCGACCCGTCGTCGTCGGCTCCGGGAGCGTCGCACGCCGAATCCATGATGTCGGTGCACATCGAATCGAAGTGGCCGGAGACGAAGAACGCTGTCGTCTTCAGCGCCGGGTCGTCCCCGGTCAGGACGAGATAGACGTTTTGCAGCGGCGCCGGGCGGTCGTTGGTGCGCGGAGACGACGCCTCGAACTTGTCGACGACGACGCGCGCCGCCGGGTCCTTCCCCGCCGATGCCGTGAACTCCTTGACGATCGCGTCGCGCGCGCACCCGATCCCGCGCTTCGCATCGTCCCATGACGAAAGGGTGTGGCGCGTGCCGCAGGCGACCAGCGTCTCGTCGATCACCCGGACGTCGTCGGCCGACGGCACGGAGAGGGGGGCGCCGCGCAAGGATGCGACGGCGGCGAGCGAGCACGCCGCCGCGGCGAAGATCTTGATCTCCGGCACGCGCCGCCGGCCTACGGCTTCTTCATCGCGGCCATCTTCTGCGCAAGCCCGGCCGCGAATTTCTCGTACTGCGCGCTGTCGAGCTCGAACGTCCCGTACATGTAGTTCGAGCCTTTCATGTCCCAATTCTGCCCCGCGTCGTTGTAGGCCAAGGCCGTGGTCTCCCCCTGCGAGTACTCCTTATGGAGCGGGTCGGCCCCCGGAGGATTGGTGATCTTGACGGACCCGCCGAGTCCGCCTTCGACGAGGTGCCCCGAGAAGCTGCCGTACTTGCCGAGCGAGATCGAGTGCTCCTTGCCGTCGATCTTCCGGGCGATCGGGACGATACGCACCTCGCTCTTCGGCGAAGCGCCGGGGGTGAGCACCTCGTTCGCGATCGCCTTGAGCGCGTCGCGCTGCTTCGGGTCGGCCTTCTCGTCGATGTAGTAGTAATTGAAATTCCAGTTCCCGAACGATTCCATCATGGCCTTGCCGTCGGGGCTCTGTCCCATCGCGCCGACCGCCAAGCCGTCGAGCTTGACGTCGCCGTAGGTCCCCTTGCCGATGAAGAGGAACTGTCCGCCTCCACAGTTCATCTTGGTCGGCTTCGAGCCGAACCAGCACGGGCAGGCCGCATTGCACGAGCAGGCCTCTTCGAGCTGCCCGGCGATCTTCCAGGGTGTTTTCGGCGCGTCCGCAGCGACGACGAGCGTCAGCACGACGGCGACGCCCGCCAGCCCGAACAGGAGCGTTCTCATCCTCATCGCGGCATACCCTCCCGCCGGTCGATCGGACCGGCAACGGGGCCAGTTTACTCTCGCCGGGCGGCCTCAGCCGAGCTAAAAGATCCCGCGCTCCCTGAGGCTCGTGAACCCGCCCTCGGCGACGATCAAGTGGTCGTAGAGGTCGATGCCGATCGTCTCGGCGGCGCGGTGGATCCCACGGGTGAACGCGACGTCCTCGTCGGAGGGGTCGAGCGATCCGCTCGGGTGGTTGTGCACCAGGATGAAACCGAGAGCGAGGTGCACGATCGCCGGATAGAGGATCTCCCGCGGGTGCGTTCGCGTCGTGTTGAGCGAACCGACCGAGATCGTCTCTCGCAGGATGAGTCCGTTCTGGGCGTCGAGATAGAGACCGACGAGGTGCTCTTTCTTCGCGTGGGCGAGCTCCTTCGTCAGCCGCCAGGCCTCGCTCGGCCGCGTGACGCGTGGCCGCTCGTCGATCGCCCCGTCCGCCGCGGCACGCCGGGAGAGCTCGAAGGCCGCCGACAGCCGGGCCGCCATCGCCTCGCCGATTCCGGGCTCCCTGGTCCACTCGTCGGGCGTCAGCGCGCGCAGCTTTTTGAGCCCGTGCCGGCGCACCAGCCGCTCCGCCGTGTCGAGCACGCGGCTCCGCGCGGTTCCGTTACCGATCAGGAGGGCGAGCAGGTCCGTCACGCCGAGTGCGGCGGCGCCTCGATCGAACAGCTTCTCTCGGGGGCGGTGGTGGCGCGGCAGCGAGCCGACGGACGCGGCACGCGCGATCGGCCACACCGGAGCGGACGCGGCTTCTTTCGAGATCCAATCGTCTGCGGACATGTCGGGCGCCGTCCGAGGAGGCCGGAGCCGGAACGCTCACTTGAAGAGGCTGATGAGCCCGACGACAGCGAGCGCCAGCACGCCGAGCAGAACGAGGGCCGCGAACGGCCCCGAGAGCTTGAAGTTGACGCGAACCGTCTGGACGGGCTTGTCGGTCGGGGGATCGTTCATGGCGGCGTGAGCCTCCTGGTCGTCGATCGAATCTATGCCACCCCGTCGCGTTGACAAGCCTATCGGATTCTCACGCGACGGCCGACGATTTCCAGTCGGTCCGCGGCGAGGAGCGCCAGGGCCTTCGGATAGATCAGGTGCTCTTGCTCGAGGATCCGAGCGGACAACGTCTCGACGGTGTCGTCGTCCAAGACGGGCACCGCTGCCTGCAGGACGATCGGGCCGTGATCGACCTGCTCGTCGACGATGTGAACGGTGCACCCGCTGACCTTGACGCCGTGCTCGAGCGCCGCTTTTTGGACGTCGAGTCCCGGGAAAGCGGGAAGCAGTGCGGGGTGGATGTTCAGGATCCGCCCTCGGTAGGCCCCGACGAAAAGCGGCGAGAGCCGGCGCATGTACCCCGCCAAGCAGACGATCTCGACGCGATGCGCGGCCAGCGACGCCATCACCTCCCGCTCGTGCTCCTCCCGAGGCGTGATCGCGGTGTGATCGACGACGGCCGTCGGAACGCCAAGCGACGAGGCTGCCGCGAGGCCCGCCGCCGCTTGAACGTTCGAGACCACCACCGCGGGGTCCGCCGCGACGCGTCCCCCTTGCATCGCCCGGACGAGGGCCGTCATGTTGGAGCCTCGTCCCGAGATCAGGATCCCGACGCGGCGACGCCTCGTCTCAGGCATAGAGCACGTCGCGCTGCCCAGCCACGATCTCCCCGATTCTGTAGTGCTTCTCCCCCGCCGCGTCGAGCAGCGCGCCCAGAGTGTCGACTCGCTCCGGAGCCACGACGCAAACCATGCCCACGCCCATGTTGAACGCGCGGTACATTTCGACGTCGGCGACGCGGCCGAGCCGCTGCATGACCGAAAACACGGGAAGCACCGGCCACGAGCCGCGCACGACCTTCGCGGAGGTGCCCTCGGGGAGGATCCGCGGGATGTTGTCGGTGAGCCCGCCTCCTGTGATGTGGGCCAAGCCGCGCACGAGTCCCTTCGCAATCGCGCCGCGCAGCGACCCGAGGTACGAGCGGTGCTCGGCGAGGAGCGCCGCACCGATCGTGCCGGGCAGCCCCTCGACCAGGTCGCCGGGCGCCAGGCCCGCGACCTCGAAGAAAACTTTTCGCGCGAGCGAGTAGCCGTTGGTGTGCAGCCCTGCGGACGGCAGCGCGACGAGGAGATCGCCCACGCGGATCGATCGTCCGTCGATGACGTTGGGCTTGTCGACCAGCCCGACGATGAACCCGGCGACGTCGTACTCGCCGTCGGCGTAGAAGCCGGGCATCTCCGCGGTCTCGCCCCCCAGGAGAGCGCACCCGTTTTCGCGGCAGCCGTTGGCGATCCCTTCGACGACCGATGCGAGGAGGTCGGGTGAGAGCTTCCCCGTCGCGACGTAGTCGAGGAAGAACAGCGGCATCGCCCCCTGGACGAGGATGTCGTCGACGCAGTGATTGACGAGATCGCGACCGACGATGTTGTGGATTCCCGTCATGAACGCGACCTTGAGCTTCGTCCCCACCCCGTCGCACGAGGAAACGAGGACCGGTTCCTTCATCCCCGAAAGATCGGGGGCGAACATCCCCCCGAACGAGCCGAGATCGGTGAGAACCCCTTTTGTCCGGGTGGCCTGGAGCATCGCCTTGACGCGGCGCAGCCCTTCGTCCTGGGCGTCGATGTCCACGCCCGCGTCGCGGTAGGTCAAGCCCGTATTCTTCGCGTCCTTCATCCGTCGCCATCCTACCGTGGGAGCGCCGACTCCCGGCCATCGCACCGTGGCGTCGGGTTGCCCGAACTACCGTCGCGACTTCTCGAACAGCTTGAGCTGGCCCTCGCGATCCGTCGGCAGCACCACCGGCTGCTTGTCGGTCCAACACGCGGTGCAGTACTGCTCGGAATCGTCGCCGATGGCGGCCATCATCCCTTCGAGGCTGAGATACCCCAGGGTGTCGGCCCCGACGAACCGGCGGATTCCCTCGACGGTCATCCGCGTGGCGATCAGCTCGTCGCGGCGCGGCGTGTCGATGCCGTAGTAGCAGGGCCCGATCGTCGGCGGACAGGAAATGCGCAGATGGACTTCCTTCGCCCCCGCGTCGCGGCACATCTGCACGATCTTCTGGCTCGTCGTCCCGCGCACCAGGCTGTCGTCGATCAGCGCGATCCGCTTCCCCGCGAGCGTCTCCCGCACCGGGTTGAGCTTGACGCGCACGCCGAAGTTCCGGATCTGCTGCGACGGCTCGATGAACGTCCGCCCGACGTAGTGGTTGCGAACGAGCCCCATCTCGAACGGGATCTTCGACGCCGCCGCGTACCCGAGCCCGGCGAACGTCCCCGAATCGGGGACGGGAACGATCAGATCGACGCTCGCGGGGTGCTCCTTGAAGAGCTCTGCACCCAAGCGCTTCCGCACCGCCTGAACCGACTGGCCGAAGATCGTGCTGTCCGGCCGGGCGAAATAGACGTGCTCGAAGGCGCAAGGGGCCGGCCGCATCGGCGCCAGCGGCTTGAACGAATGGACCCCGCCGACGTCGATGACGACGACTTCCCCGCGCTCGAGATCGCGAACCCACTCCGCGCCGAGGAGATCGAAGGCGCACGTCTCGCTGGCGACGACCCAGGCACCGTCGACTTTCCCGAGAGAAAGCGGCCTGAATCCCATGGGATCCCGCACGGCGATCAGCCGTCCGGGGACCAGGAACAAGAGCGAAAACGCCCCGCGCACCTGCCGGACCGCCTCGACGATCGCATCGACGACATCCGGCTCGCGGGCACGGGCGACCAGATGGAGCAGGACCTCGGTGTCGGTCGTCGTCTGAAAGATCGCGCCGTCGGTCTCGAGCGCGGCCCGGATGGTCGCGGCGTCGACGAGGTTCCCGTTGTGGGCGACGGCGATCGGCCCGCGATGGTGCCGCAGCAGAAACGGCTGGGCGTTGGCGGGGTTCGAATCCCCCGCGGTCGAATAGCGCACGTGCCCGATCGCCACGCGACCGCGGAGGCCGTCCATGACCTCGCGGGTGAAGATGTCGGCGACGTGACCCATGCCGCCGCGGCGGATCAGCTCCGGCCCCTCGGCCGCGACGATCCCCGCCGACTCTTGGCCACGATGCTGCAGCGCGTAGAGGCCGAGGTACGACAGCTTCGCCGCTTCGGGATGCCCGAAGATGCCCACGATGCCGCACACGACGTCACCCCACCGTCAACGGATGAGAATCGCTACGGGAGGATTGTAGCAACCGCGTCAATTAGGACCCGAAGACCCTCGCATAGATCTCGTTCACGTGCCTCAGCGTCCGCGCCGCATCGAAGCACGCCGCGAGCTCCGCCGGCTCGAGCGCCTTCGCCACCTCGGGATCCGCCGCGAGCAAATCCTTGAACGCCCCCTCCCCCGCCCACACCTTCATCGCGTTCCGTTGAACGATCTCGTAGGCCGCCTCGCGCGTGAGGCCGGCTGAGGCAAGCGCCAAGAGCACGGGTTGGGAGAAGACGAGCCCCTTCATGCGGGCCATGTTCTCGGCCATCCGCTCGGGGTAGACGAGGAGGCCGTCGAGGATGCCGGTCATGCGGTGAAGCATGAAATCGACGAGCGTGGTGGCGTCGGGAAGAATGATGCGCTCGACCGAGGAGTGCGAGATGTCCCGCTCGTGCCAGAGCGGGATGTCTTCGAGCGCGGCTTGCACGTGCGAGCGGACGACGCGGGCGAGCCCCGAGATGTTCTCGCAGCCGATCGGATTCCGCTTGTGCGGCATCGAGGAAGAGCCCTTCTGACCGGCCGAGAACGGCTCCTCGACCTCATGGACGTCGGTGCGCTGCAAGTGGCGAATCTCGATCGCGATGCGATCGAGCGACGAGGCGGTGATCGCGAGCGCCGAGAGCAACGCCGCGTGCCGATCCCGTGGGATCACCTGGGTCGCGAGCGGCTCGGGCTTGAGACCGAGCTTGCCGAGGACCTCCGCTTCGATCGTCGGATCGAGATGCGCGAACGTGCCGACCGCTCCCGAGAGCTTGCCGAAGCGGATCTCCTCGCGGGCGGCGGCGAGGCGCGCGCGATTCCGCTGCGCTTCGAGATACCAGCCGACGAACTTGAGCCCGAGCGTGTAAGGCTCGGCGTGGATGCCGTGCGTGCGGCCCACCATCACGGTGTTCTTGTGCTCGATCGCCCTTCGCTTCGACACCGCGAGCAGCTCGTCGAGATCGGCGAGGAGCCGATCGCACGCCTCGACGAGCTGGAGCGCGAGCGCGGTGTCGACGACGTCGGAGGAGGTCAGGCCGTAGTGGAGGTGGCGTGAGGCGGGACCGACGCGCTCGGCGACGCTCTCGAGGAACGCGATGACGTCGTGCTTGACCTCGGCCTCGATCGCGGCGATGCGCGCCACGTCGAAGGCTGCCTTCGCCTTGATCGTGGCGAGATCGTCCTTCGGCACGAGCCCGCGGCTCGCGAGCGCCTCCGTCGCCGCCAGCTCGACGCGCAGCCACGCCTTGTACTTGGCCTCTTCGCTCCACAGGGCCGCCATCTCGGGCCGCGTGTACCTCGGGATCATCGGGTCAGATCTCCACCGGCGCCGTGGGCGCGCCGCGCTCGGCGACACGCATGGCGAACCGTTTGCGCCCCGCGCGCTCGAGCGCGGCCGCCGTCGCGCGGCGGGCCAGGGCCGTCGTGTTGTTGCTCTCGGAGAGGTGCGCCAGGATCACCGCCTGACAGTCGTCGTCGGCGACGGCGGCGAGGAGCGTCGCGGCCTCCTCGTTCGAGAGGTGCCCGAGACGCCCGCCGATGCGTTGTTTCAACGCCCAGGGGTAGGGGCCGCGGAGCAGCATGGCGTCGTCGTGGTTCGCCTCCACGAGAAGGACGTGGCAGCCTCTCAAGCGCTCCAGGACGAGCGTCGTCGCGTGGCCGAGATCGGTCGCGATTCCGACGCGCACGCCCCCGGCCTCGAGCACGAAGCCGACCGGGTTGACGGCATCGTGGGGAACGGCGAACGGATCGACGGTGACGCCGAGCAGGTCGAAGCGCATGCCGGGCTCGAAGGGGTGCCAGGCGCCGACGTGGCGTGGCGCCAGGTTCAGCTCCGCGAGCGCCTCCGGCGTCGTGAACACGGGGACGCGATGCTTCACGGCGAACCGCTCGACACCCCGGGCGTGGTCGTGGTGCTCGTGCGAGAGCAGGATCGCATCCAAGCGGCCGGGTGGAGTCCCGACGCGGGCCAGCCGCAGAGCCAGCTCGCGCGCCGACAGCCCGGCGTCGACGAGGATCCGCCGCGGACCGAACTCCACGAGCGTCGCGTTCCCCGACGAGCCGCTCCCGAGGGGAACGACGCGCACCATCACCGGATCCCGGTATGCCCGAACCCTCCGGCGCCGCGCGCGGTCGCCGGAAGCTCGTCCACCGTCTCGAGCTGCACCTCGGGGAGCTCGACGATCACCATCTGCGCGACTCGGTCGGCGTGGGTGATCGTCACGGGCCGGTCACCGTGGTTGACGATGATGATCTTGATCTCGCCACGATAATCGGCATCGATGGTGCCGGGTGTGTTGAGCAGCGTGACGCCCTGCTGGATCGCGAGGCCGCTGCGGGGCCTGATCTGCGCCTCGTACCCCTCGGGCACCGCGATCGAGAGCCCCGTGGGGACGAGAGCCCTTGCTCCCGGGGCGAGGACGAGAGGGGTCGCGAGGCACGCCCTCAGGTCGAATCCCGACGCGTGCGCGCTCGCGCGCTCCGGAAAGGGCAGGTCGCCGGCCTCCGGGAGGCGGCGGACCTGAACGCGAACGGGCCCGGCATCTCTCACAGCGCGAATCCTGCCCTGGCGGCCTTGAGCGTCCGCGTGCGGCCGACGGCGGCCAGCGCGGTCGCCTTCGGTCGAAAGACCCGTCGCGCCATGCGCAGGACGTCGGAGCGCGTGACGCGCTCCAGCCCCTTCAGCGTCTCTTCCATCGTGAACGTCCGGCCGTGGTACATCTCTTGGCGGGCGATGTTCGACATGCGGCTGGACGTCGACTCGAGGGAGAGCATCAGGCTCCCTTTCAAGTGCTCCTTCGCCACCTCGACCTCTTTCGCCGACGGCCCTTTGTCCTTGAGGTCGCGAATCTCGGCGCGAACGAGAGACAGCACCTCGTCCCCTTTGCCGGGGCTGGTGCCCGCGTAGACCATCAGAACGCCGGCGTCCTGAAAGGCGTTGACGGCCGAGTAGACGCTGTAGGCCAACCCTCGCTCCTCGCGAATCGTCTGGAACAGCCGCGAGGACATCGTGCCGCCGAGGAGCGCGTTCAGCACGACCACCGCGTACCGCTGCGCGTGCTTCTCGGGAAACGCGGGCACCCCCACGAGCAGGTGAAGCTGCTCCAGCTCTTTCTTCGACCGCGTGACGATCCCGCCCCGCGTCTTGGGACGGGCGCCTTGGACCCTTCGCGCCGCGGTGCGCGGCATCGTGCCGAACGTCGGGGAGACGAGACGTTTGAGCTCGTCATGATCCACGTTGCCGGCCGCGACGATCAGGATGTTGCCGGGGACGTAGTTTTCCCGGAAATAGGCCAGGAGCCGCTGCCGGCTCAGCCCGCGGATCGTCCCTTCCGTTCCCTGGATCGGGCGCCCCAGCGCATGGCCCGGATAGAAGTGGGTCGAGAACATGTCGTAGGCCAGCTCCTCCGGAGCGTCCTCGACCATCCGGATCTCTTCCACGATGACCTTGCGCTCCCTCTCGAGCTCGGTCGCGTCGAACAGCGGGCGCAGCACGATGTCGGAGAGCAGGTCGACCGCATCTGCGACGTGGCTGTCCAGCACCTTGGCGTAGAAGCAGGTGTATTCCTTCGAGGTGAAGGCGTCCATCTGCCCGCCGATCGAATCGACGGCGAGCGCGATCTCCCGGGCCGAGCGATTCTCCGTCCCCTTGAAGACCAGGTGCTCGATGAAGTGCGAGGCGCCGTTGAGCGGCGGCGGCTCGTGACGGCTCCCGCGTCGCAGCCAGACGCCCAAGGTCACCGACCGGACGTGGGGCATGCGCTCGGTCAAGAGCGTGATGCCGTTCGGGAGGATTTCCTTGCGGATCGTCCCACGGGTCATCGGCCCGCAGTATATCAGGGCGCTTTTTCGCCCTCCGGCGCTACTTCTTGGGCGGGAAGGTCGGGTTCGCGGTCCCCGGCGTTCCGCCGGGCGTCGTCGGTGTCGGGTTGGGCTTGAACGCGCCCCGCTGATCGAGATCGAAAATCGTGAAGACCCACTCGCTGTACTCGGTCTTGTCGCGCCACCGGCGGAACGGCTTGTCGGTGCACTTCGACTTCACGCCGGCGATCGGGAGGCCCGTCGGATCGGTCGGCGCGCCGCCCTTGCCGGTGATGTCGGTCGTCGCGCCGATGCCGGTTGCGGGCGGTGCGCTCGACGGCGGGAAGCCCGAGGGCTGGCCGATCCCTCCGGGCTGGCCGGGGGCTCCCGGAGGCGGATTCAGGCCGCCGAGACCGCCCGGGGCGCCCGGCTGGCCCACCGGCTGCGCCGTCGGGTCGTAGATTCCGCCGGCGGGGTTCGCGTAGATCAGCTGCCACTTGCCGTCCTTGACGAGCGGATCCTTCCAGAGATGGCGCAGGTAGTACTGGTTTCTCTTCCCCGGCTCCATCAGCTCCTTGAGCTCGAGGGGCAGCTTCCCCTGATCCACCTGGAACCGTTTGATCGCGCGCACGATGTCCTGCGCGCGGAACATCATCTCGGCCTCGGCGTCCCGGCGAACCACGTCCTTCCACGATTGAACGGCGACCGTCGACAGGATCAGCATGATGGCGAGTCCCGCCATCAGCGCGACCATCAGAGCGCCGCGCTCCTTCGCGCTCGCCGCGCTCCGCCCGAGTCTCACGGCGTCGTACCCGCGGGGACCGTGACGTTGACCGAGGCCGGCGAGGAGGGAAGCGCGCACTCCGGATGCCCGTTCAATCCGGCGTCGGTGACGACCAGCTTGATGACGTAGAGCCTCGGGGTGCTCAAGTAATCGTAGGTGCACGTGACCGTCGTGGTGTGCACCACCGGCTGGTTGTTCCCGCAGTCCCAGGCGTAATCGGCGATTCCGCTCTCGAGGTCGGTCGACGTCGAGCCGTCGAGGGTGGCCGCGCTGACCTGCGTGCCGAGGGTGCCGGCCGGCAGCGACTGAGCGGCCGGAGGCACGATCACCGCGGTCGGGGCCGTGTTGCTGGCGCAGACGGCGACCGTCGTGATGTTGATCTTGACGGTCTGCGTGAGAGCGCCGGACGTCGCGGTGACGGTGATCTGCGCCTCGGGGTTGTCGTTCGTCACCCGGAGCACGACGGTCGCCCTGCCGTTGTTGTCGGTCTGGGCCTGCGCGGCGTTGGCTTCCTGTCCGTTGACCAGGAACTTGGCGCTGCTCGTCGTGAACAGGACGGACAGCCCGGCGACCGGAACGCTCTGATCGCTGACCACGACCGCGGCGACGTCGGTCGTCTGCGTGGTCACCCCGGGCGGGAAGTCCACCGTCGAAGGACTGGCCACCATGCTCATCTTGTAGTCCTTCCCCGCGGTGATCGGCGTGTCCTCGCAGCCGCTCGCGAGCCCCAACATCGCGAGGAACGCGGCCACGAGCCCCACTTTCATGATCGTTCCCATCGCCCTTCTCCTCAAAGGCCGCGCTGACGCTGCGGTCAGAAGTCGGAATAGCTGCGGCCGTCGAGGGAGGTCCCCTCGGCTCCGCTCTTGACGCCGGCGATCCCCGGCTCGGTGGTGATGTCGGACTCGTCCAGCTCCGCCTGCTCCGTCGCCCACGTGTCGGCACTTTCGGTGAACGGGTCCTTCGGAATCGCCTGCAGATAGTGGTCGTCGACGAGGGCCTGAAGATCGGCCGGGTACTTCCCCTTGTCGGCGAAGTACTGGTTGATCAGCGTGCGCATCGTGTAGAGGTCTTGCTGGAGGACCGCTTCCTTGGCCTTGACGATGCTCCGCCTGTAGTTCGCGACCGCGACGGCCGAGAGCAGACCGATGATCGCGCAAACGACCAGGAGCTCGATCAGCGTGAATCCCCGCTGGCCTCTCGTTGGCATCGGTCTACCAATCCGCATAGCGCGTCCCGTCGAGGGCGGTCGCCTTGCTCTTCGTGTGCACGTCGAAGATGTTCATCCCGTCCGAAGCCCAGGAATCCGGCCGGTCCTTGCTCGAGCGCGTCGCCCAGTCGGGCGTTCCCGTGATCGGGTCGCGCGGCAGGCGGCGGAGGTACTTCACCTTCGTGCCGACCGCATCCCCGATGTCGAACCCCTGGTAGAGCCACTCCAGCTTCTCCGGGTAGTGGTCGTCGTTGACCCCGTTCAGCTTCGAGGCCATCTGGGAGTTGTGCTCGGCCTCCCACTGGAAGCGATCGATCGCCGTGCGGATGTCGCGGAGGGCCTGGCGGTATTCGAGCTCCTTTCGCCGCTTCACCCAGGTGTTCGCGACCGGCACGGCGGCGGAGGCGAGCACGAGGATGATCGCGGAGCAGCAGACCAGCTCCACGAGGGTCAAGCCCCGCTCCCCGCGCCGGCTCCCGAGCACGCGCGTCATGGCGCTACGGCTCCACGGCCACCGGCGCCGTGAGGAAGCTCGCCGGGGTGTTGCGCGCCTGCGGATCCTTGACCGAAGCTCCCGTCCAGCCGAAGCCGCAGTCTCCCGGGTTGACCGCCTGGAATTGGAACGTCGCCAGCGTCCCCGAGCCGGACATGCCGTCTCCCCCGCCCAAGCGCGACAGGCCGACGATGATCTCCCCGCCGCCCGGAGAGTCGGTCGCCAGGAAGACGGTGTTGGTCCCGTCGCCGTTCAAGAACGGTCCCTGCACGGCGGGCGGGACGAACTCGAGCACTTGGCGGTTGTAGCGGAGGTGGAACGGGACCGAGCCGACGTTGGTCGCGTTCTCGATCCTGACCTCGACGATCACGCGGTCGCCGACGCGGTAGGTCGGCGCCGAAGGCACCAGCCGCACGGTCGCGGGGCTCGCGGGAGGCTGATTGTCCTGATTGTTTTCCCCACCGGTTGGAGGCGTCTCGGTCGTGCCGCCCTGCTCGGTGCCACCCTTCTCCTCGGGCGGAGGCGGCGGCTGCTCCGTGCCCGGGCTCGCCCCCGGGCTCGTGGCCGGCGGTGGCGACGAGCCTCCCGTGGTCGGCGGCGTGGGCACGGGCACCGGCACGGGGGCCGTCACGCGATTCTGCTCGACCACTCCGGCGGGTTGCTGCTGCTCGGCGGCCGGCTCGGGGGCCGGCGACTCCACCGGCGGCAAGTACGGCTTCGTCGGGTTCGGAGCGACGTCGAGCTTGCTGCTCCCGTCGTCGGGCTCGGCGAACGGCGAGACCCCCATCACCCCGCGCACGGGGCCGCGCAGCCGCATGTTGTCCTCGGTGCCGACCCACAGCGTCTGCAGGTCGTCCTCTTGGATGTCCGGAATGCGGACGATGTACGGCGTCAGCGTCAGGACGATGTCGGTCTCCTCGACGTCGGTGGATCTCGTCGAGAAGACGTTGCCGACCCCCGGGATGTCCATGATGCCGGCGACGCCGCCGCGCGAGGCGGTGTCGTCGCGTTTGATCAGGCCGGCGAGCAGGTTGGTCTCGCCGTCTCTCAGGCGAATGACCGTTTGAACCTGGCGTGTGCCGATGATCGGCTGCTTGACGCCGGTCCCGAGGTCGACCGTCCCCGCGAGGTTCGACACCTCGACTTGGACCTTGAGCGTGACCTCCTTGTTGTGATGGACGCGCGGCTCGATCTGAAGCGTGATACCGACGTTCTGGTAGGTGAAGGAGGTGATCGGGACGATGTTGCCGCCCACCGTCTGGGAGCTGTTGAAGGACGTGTTGGGGATCGGGACGCGATTCGCGATGACGATCTCCGCCTTCTCACCCTCGCTGACGCGGATCTGCGGCTGCGCGATCGACTTCGTATCGGTGTCGCTCTTCAGGAAGTTGATGACGACCGACGGGATCGGGCCCAGGAGCCAGTTCCCCTTCTGCTTGAGCGCGGAGAGATTGTTCAGCGGAAGCGATTTCGTGCCGTCGAGGAAGGACAGCGTCAGCGTCTTCGACGAGAGGTCGATCCCCAGCGTCTGGAGGGTCTTGCGGTTGATCTCCAGGAGCTGCACGTCGATGATGACCTCGCCCTTCGACTTGTCGTTCGAGTCGATCAGCTTGTCGGCGATCGCGACCTTGTCGGGAGTGTCCTTGATCGACACCGAGTTCAGAGCGTCGTTCTCCGCGACCTGGCGCGAATTCAGGAGCGTGCGGATGACGGAGACGACCTGCTTGGTCTCGGCGCTGGAGAGATAGAACGTCCTGATGACCTGGTCTTCCAGCTCCTGCCGCTTCTGCCGGTTGTCGGGGGCGATGAGGAGCGTGTGCTCGTCGATGATCTTGTAGAAGTTCTTCGTCTGGAGCATCAGCACGTCGAGCGCCCGCTCGAGCGTCACGCTGCCGATCTCGATCGTCATCGGCTTGTTGAGGTCGGTCTTCTCGTCGTAGATGAAGTTGATCTGCGAGGCCTTGCCGATGACGTCGAAGATCTGGCCGATCGGCCGGTCGCGGAACTGCACCTGGATCGGGATGTTCGACTTCGCGGACAGCTTCGGCGGCGCGAGCGCCTGTTTTGCGGCCTTCTCCTTGAGGCGCTCCATCTCGGAGGGCTGCTCGTCGCGGCGGCGGATCATGATGAGGGCCTTGTCCAGCTCGTCGGCGGCGTGCTGATTGCCGGGGTTCAGAAGGAGCGTTTGCTGGTACTCGGCCACCGCCAGGTCCCACTGCGCGGACTTCGCGTACCGCTTCGCCTTCTCGAAGTGCTGGGCGGAGGCCTTCAGCTTGGCCCGGGCGAGGGCGATCTGGTAGCGGGTGTTCCCCGGATCGAGCGACGTGGCCTTGCTGTACTGGAGGACCGCCTGATCGTAGTTCTCGCGGCGGGACTCCTGCTCGGCCGTGCTGAACGCCTTCTGCGCGGCGCAGCCGAACGTCCCGAGGGCCACGATGATCGCCGCCGCTCCCGCGAATCGATTCATCCTCGACACCGTTTGTCCCCCGTTTCGAATGCCGGCGCTCACGTTATTTCCCGCGCAGGAGAGGCAGCTCGCGGACCTGGCCCTTGAACTGCGGGTTGACGAAGCTGATGACGACGGATTCGTACCGGATCTCGTCGATGCGGAACTGGGTCTTGACGATCTCCCCCGCCTTCGCGACGAAGGTCTGGTCGTTCTCCTCGAACGCCGCGATCCGCCCGTTGGGCGGCCCGACGAACCCCAGGAACTTGAACGCGATCGCGGGAGGCTGCGGCGCCGGCGTCGGCGTGGGATGGAGGCGAAGCTCCGCCTGTCGCTCTTCTTCCCTTTTGGCCGCCTCGAGCGCGGCGATCCGCGCGCGCTCCTCCGCTTCCTTCTGGGCCTTCGCCGCCGCGGCGGCCGCCGCCCGCATCTGCTTCACCTGCGCCCAGGACGGCGGGCGCACCGCGTACTTGAACAGGTCGCGGCCCGCGGGGTCGTATTTGACCTCGGCCTTCTCGAGCTGCTCCATGTGGACGACCGGAGTCTTCCCGATCGGCGACGCCTTGCGCGCCTCCGCGCGCTTGGCGGCGGCGGCCTCGGGAGGGGACGGGGTCCCCCATGCGCGCCAGAGCCAGACGGCGGCGGCGATGACGAGCCCGGCGACGAGCCAGGCCTCGCGGCGCGACATCCTTCTGGCCATCAGGCCCCCTGCTTCGGAGCGATCGGCTTCTTGCCGATGTCCTCGAGCGCCGCGTCGGGGCCGATGAAATAGGTCGCCAGCGTGATGTTCAGCTCGACGACGTCATTCGACTTCCCGGCCCCGAGCGCGACGCGCTCGATGACGAGGAAGTTGTCCGAGCTCTCCACGGCCTGGATGAACTTCCGCAGGCTCGAATAGCCTCCGGTCAGGGGCACCACGGTCGCGAAGCGCTCCAGCGCGCCTTCGTCGACCGGCTCGTTCTCGTATTGCACGCGATCGGCGGCGATGCCGAACTGCTTCGCCAGCTTGTTGGTTTCGAGCTGCACGCCGACCATTCGGCGTTGTCGCGTCGAGAGGACGTCGCCGGCGAGATGCTTCATGTCGTCGCGCGCCTTGACGAGCGACGTCGCGTAGGTCTCCCGCGCCACGACCTCCTTCTCGCGCGCGCGGACGACCTGGATCTGCGGGCTCGACTCGTCGGTGAGCTGCTTGTAGCGGGCCACCTTGGGCCGCACGTAGACCACCGAGACGACCACGTTCGCGATCAGGAGCGCCCCCAGGACGAGCAGGATCTTCCCCGTGGCCTCTCGGATGTCGAACCGGGCGGCGCGCGCGTTCATCGCAGTCCCTCGAGGGCGGACGGCGGCGCCTCGCCCCCTTCTTCCTCGGCCTTCTTCGCGGCGTCGAGAATGTGGGGGATGTCCGGATGCTCCCGGGACAGACGGCCGTCGGGGTCGTAGAGGAACCGGAGCTGGAACGTCACCTCGGCGGCGCCGCTCTGAGTCTCGCTTCGGACCGGCTCGACGTCGGCGAAGTGGGGATCGACGATCAGCGCGCGCTCGAACTCGAGGAACGACTCGAAGCTTTGCGCCACACCTTCCACGACGACCGGAACGGTGCCGGCGAACACGCCCGTGCGCGCTCCGCCCCCTTCTTTCGCGCCGTAGACCGGTCGGACGGCGGTCATGCGCACCTCGTAGGGGACGACCTTCTCGAGCGTGTTGAAGAGCCGGGTCCAGGAGAGGCCCCGGCGCAGGATGATGTCGTTCGCCTTGTCCGCCTGGAACTGCATCGTCTTGAGGTCGAACGCGCGCGCCGAGGTGAGCGCGGCCTCCTCGCGCTTGTCGAGGTCCGCCTGCTGCCTCTCGACGGAGCCGAGATCGGCCTGAAGCGCCTGGAGCTTCCGGGAGGCCTCGGCGGCGGAGCGGATGTTCCAAGCGGTGAACAGAACGACCGCGGCGAACAGGACGCCGTGGACCGTCCAGATCGGCGTGTTGTTGTGGAACGGCCGCGAGGCGAGGTTGAGCTCGAGGGAGCGCATCACGCCACGGTCCTTCCGGACGCCGCACCGAGCGCCGGCGCCAGGACCTGCCCTTGAACCGGCTCGAACCGCGAGCCGTTGGCCGCCTCGACCGCGCCCGCGGGATCGATCGCCTTGACGTTCACGATCCCCAGTCGCTCGAGCAGGGGCACGACCTCGGAGAGCGGAGGGGAGATCGCGCGCACGAACACCGTGCCGACGCCGCTTCCGGCGAGCTTCTCCGTGTAGTAGGAGAAGGACGACGTCAGCTCCCGCGCCATCACGGCGAGGCGGCCTTGGACCTCGTCGTCCTCCCCCTCGCCGCCCGCGTAGGACTTGCAGCGGAAGAAGACGACCCGGTCGGCGCGGACGATCGCGAGCGTGAAGTAGCCGCGCGTGCAGTTGAGCAGCGCGGCATCGGACCCCGACGCCACCGCCTTCGCGATGTCGGGGCGCGCGAGATTGAAGAGGCTCGGGGTGCAGAGGTCGATGAGGCCGGGGCGCGCGCCTGCGGCCTCGAACGCCGCCTCGTACTGCTCGATGACGGAGCGCATCATGACCGCGACGAGCACGTGCAGCTCCTGGCCCGCCGCCGGCAGGACCCAGGACGACAGCACGGCGTCCTCGAGGCGGAACGGCACCGACCGCCTCAGCTTGAAGCGGAGCATCTCGTTGAGCTGCTTCCGCCCGGCCGGGCGCTCGGGGAGGCTGACGATCGAGACCTTGGCGAGATTGTCCGGGAGGATGAGCGACACCCGCCCGGGCTTGGTGCCGCTCTGCGCGAACAGCTCCCCCGCCTGACGCGCGAGCTCCGCGAGCGCGCCGACGTTCGGGCGGGAGACCGTGGCGGCGCCCGCGCTGTCCGGCGTCGCCTGGATCCGGAACGCCTCCAGGAGCGGCCGCTCCCGGCGGCGCGGCTTCGTCCGCACCAGCGTCATCTGGCCGCGGTCGATCTCGATCGCGACCGGAGGGTAGGCCGGGCGGAGGTCGAGCAGCGTCTCGGGATCGAGCCGCTTCAGGCGCGCGAGAACGGGGCCGAGGGCTTTCATTCGACGAAGGTCACCTTGTTGATCTCGTGGAGGGTGGTCTTGCCGGCGAACACCTTGGCGAGCGCGGCCTCGCGCAGGAAGGTCATCCCCTCCTCCTTGGCGGCGCGCTTGATGTCGGCGCTCGGGCGCTTCTCGAGGATCATCTCGCGGATGCGGTCGGACATGTCGAGGAGCTCGGCGATCGCGGTGCGGCCCGTGTAGCCGGTGCCGTTGCAGTCGATGCACCCCTTCCCCTCGTAGAAGGTGAAGTCGAGATAGCGGGACGGATCGAGGCCGGAGGCGGCGAGCTGCTCGCGCGTCGCCTTGATCTGGCGCTTGCACGAGGAGCAGATCAGCCGCACGAGCCTCTGCGCGAGGATGCAGTTCAGGGCCGAGACGAAGTTGTACGGCTCGACCCCCATGTTGAGGAACCGGCCGAGCACGTCGATGACGTTGTTGGCGTGCACCGTCGTGAAGACGAGGTGCCCCGTGAGCGCCGACTGGATCGCGATCTGCGCGGTCTCGGCGTCGCGGATCTCTCCCACCATGATCTTGTCCGGGTCGTGACGCAGGATCGACCGCAATCCTCGGGCGAACGTCAGCCCTTTCTTTTCGTTGACGGGGATCTGCGTGATCCCGGGGAGCTGGTATTCGACCGGGTCCTCGATCGTGATGATCTTGTCCTCGTCGTTCTTGATCTCCGAGATCGCGGCGTACAGGCTCGTCGTCTTTCCCGAGCCGGTGGGCCCGGTGACGAGCACCATCCCGTACGGCTCCGTGATGAAGCGCCTGATCCGCAGCAGGTCGCGCTCCTCGAATCCACAGACGTCGAGCGAGAGGGAGGCGAACTCGCGGTTGGTCGACTCCTTGTCCAGGATGCGGATGACGCAGTCCTCGCCGTGGACGGAGGGCATGATCGACACGCGGAAATCGACCGTGCGCCCCTTGATGCGCAGCTTGAAGCGGCCGTCCTGCGGAACGCGCTTTTCCGAGATGTCGAGCTCCGACATGACCTTGATGCGGGAGATGATGGTGCTGTGGAATTTCTTGTCGATCGGCTCCATCGCCTGGTAGAGAACGCCGTCGATCCGGTACTTGATGACGACCTCCTTGTCGCGGGTCTCGACGTGGATGTCGGAGGCCCGCCGCTGGAGGGCGTTGAAGACCGTGGAGTCGACCAGCTTGATGATCGGCGACTGGTCGGAGGTCAGGCGGTCGATCGAGAGGGTCTCTTCCCCCGTCTCGTCGTCCTCGGTGACGATCTGGATGCGGAACTCCTCGGTGGCCTCTTCGAGCACGCGCTGGCTCGATTCCGACTTCTTGAGGATCTCCTGGATGGCCGTCGGAGTGCCGACGACGACCTCGATCGAGGTGCCGAGGAGGAGCTCGAGCTCGTCCATCATCAGGACGTCCGACGGGTCGGCCACGACGATCTGGAGGCCGGTCGCCGTGCGGGAGCGCGGCACGAAGTTGTAGCGGAACATGAGGTCGACGGGGATCGACCGGAACAGCTCCGGGTCGATCTCGAAGTTCGCCAGGTCGACGTACTCGATCCCGAGGCGCTCCGCGAGGCGCTTGCTCGCGAACTCCTCCGACAAGACCTCCGCCCCGCTCTCGGGATCCAGGGCCGGGAGGGGCTTCTCGTCCTGCAGCTTCGCGTCGTCCGCCATCGCGCTTCCTTCGCCTAGAACTTCGAGTTGCCCACCGCTTGGAAGAGCGGCATGTAGATCGCGAGGATCATCATCGTGACGATGACCGCCATGAAGACGAGCATGAGCGGCTCGATCATCGTCACCATCTTCCCCAGCCGGTAGTCGATCTCCTCCTCGGAGAATTCCGACGCGTTGTCGAGCATCTCGACGAGCGCGCCGGTGGACTCGCCGACCTTGACCATCTCGATCGCCATCTCGCCGATGTACCCGGTGCGCTCGAGCGACTCCCACAGCGACTGCCCTTCGCGAACCTTGACGGTGGCCCCCATCAGCTCCTTCTCGAGCACGTAGTTCCCGACGGCGCGCGCGGCGAGATCCAAGGAGGTGACCAGCGGGATCCCGCCGGCGAGGAGGGTCGAAAGCGTGCGCGTGAACCGGTTCTGCGCGTAGTCCTTGATCACGCCGCCGACCAGCGGAAGCCTCATCTTCAGGCGGTCGAAGCCGTAGCGGCCCGCCGGAGACCGCTTCCAGACGACGAACGCGGCCACGCCGACGACGACCGCGGCGAGGATGAACTGCCACATCGACTGGAGGAAGACGGCCGTGTTGACCAGCATCTCCGTCATCCACGGGAGCGTCGTCCCCAGCTCCTTGAACAGGCCGGCGAACGTCGGAATGACCTTGAAGATCATGATGCCGACGATGACGATCGACACGCAGACGAGGATCGCGGGGTAGATCAGCGCGCCGACCACCTTCTTCTGGATCGCCATGATCGAGCGGGTGTAGGTGATGTAGCGCTTGAGGACGTTGGGCAGCTCGCCCGACCGCTCGCCCGACGCCAGGCTCGCCGCGTAGAGCTTGGGGAACAGGTCCCCCTGCGCGGCGAAAGCCTCGGAGAGCGCCGCGCCCGCCTTCACCCGCTCCCGGATGTCCATCAGCGTCTTCTTGAAGACGAGGTTCTTCCGCCGGTCGATCAGGACGTCGAGGCTCGTCAGGATCGGGAGCCCCGCGCGGAGGAGCGCGGAGAATTCCTGGTTGAAGAAGAGGAACTCGCGCGCCGCGATCCGGGGGCGGACGGAGAGCGCCTCGGCGATCGCGGAGAAGACCGGGTTCTGCCGCCGAAGCTCGAGGACGAGCATGTCCTTGTCCTCGAGCTCGCGCCGGAGCGCCGCCTCGGTCTCGGCGGCCACCGTGCGCTCAACGATCTCCCCTGTCGGGAGCGCCATACGGCAGACGAATTGAGCCATCGCCTACCTCGGCCGCGCCTGGAGGGTCAGGAAGAGAGCGCGCTTGGATTCCGGGTTCTGCGCCGCGCCCAACATGAGCATCCGGCCGACGGGCAGGACGACCGACGCGCTGTAGACGTCCTGGACCTTCTCCTTGCCGTCGGCGCCCCTCGTGATCCTCTGGAGAACGAAGCTCGTCAGCTTGACGCTCTGGTCGGAGACGGTGTCGATGTCGTAGGCGACGCGATATTCGTCCGACAGGTTGACCGTCACGCGCCCGCCCTCGACGCCGGTGACTGCTCGTCCTCCCAGCGGCTCGTAGGCATTCCACTTGGTGAAATCGCCGAGCGTCTCGGCGACGCCCCGCACGTCCCGCGTCATCGACGACGGCGGGATGATGCGGCCGGCCTCCTGCTCGCGCCGGTCGGTCCCCAGAAAGAGACTCATCGCGACCTCGACGTTCCGCGGCGCGACGTCGAAGCTCTGGAGCAGGGACGCGACGCGATCGAGGATCGATACGCGGTCCTGGACGGTCAGCGTCTTGAGCCGCGGCTGGAGCGTGAGCGTCCCCTGCGCGGAGAGGATCGGGCTGACCAGCTCCGCGGCATCGGCGAGCGACTTGAACTTGACCTCGTACGCGCGCGCCGAGACGGGATCGGCACCGGGAGCGGCATCCGCCGCCGCCAGCGTGGTGGGTCCGGCGAGGGCGAGGAGCAGGGGGACGAGAGCGAGCCGTCTCACAGGTGAAGATCTCCGTTGTAGACCATGACGATCTGCGTCTCGCCGACCGTCAGATCGACGACCTGCGAGAGGCCGCTCGCCGCTTGGACCTCGACGTCCGCTCGGGGCGAGATCGCCGCAGGCGGCGCGGTGACGGCCACAGGCGGCCCCTCGACCTGCCGATCGTGGAGCGTCACGTATCCCGACAGCAGCACCAGCGCGAAGAGCGCCGCGGCCGCGACGCGGCGGGGCCAGAAGGCATACTCGACGAGGACGTCACGCGATCCAGGATCGGTCCCGACGCGGCGCGCGACCCGCGCCGACACCTCGTCGAGCGTCTCTTGCGGAACGGGCTGGAGCGCGAGCAATCCGAACAGGAGCGTCGGATCGTGGAGGGCGAGCGCCCTGCGACACGAGGCGCAGCCACGGACGTGCTCGAGCATCGTGCGGCGGGCGTCGCCCGACGCGCCGTCGAGACGTTCCGGATCGACGTGCGCGATCACGATTCGTCTCCTCCGATCCCTTCGCGCTTGAGCCCTTCGCGGAGAATGCGGCGCGCTTGGAGCAAATGATTTCGAACCGTCGATTCCGTCACGCCGAGCACGCGCGCGACTTCCGCGGTTTCGAGCCCTTCGATCTCCTTCAAGACGAACGTCGCGCGCTGCTTGGGAGCGAGCCGAGCGGCCATGCGAGCGAAGGTGCGCTGCAGCTTGCCGAGGTCGACCAGCTCGTCCGCGGGGCGCCCTGGATCTCGCAGGCTCTCACCTGCCCCTTCGGGCAGCGCTTGGAGAAATCCCTGAGGGCCTCGCTCGCGGAGATGATCGATCGCGGCGTTCACGGTGATGCGGTACAGCCAGGTATCGAATCTCTTCTCGAGATCGAACCGCTGCAGCACTCTCCAGAGCCGAAGGAAGACCCCCTGGGCGACGTCCTTCGCGTCTTCCCAGTCACCGGTGATCTGGAAGGCCGTTCGGACGACACGCTCTCGCTTCCGGAGGACGAGGTCCTCGAAAGCCCGGCGGTCGCCTAAGGCGGCGGACCGGATCAGATCGGTGAGGTCCTCGTCGTCCCGCATCCTCGGCTTTCGGCTTCGGGAAGTCTCGGACCCGCTTTTGGTACGGGGTTCCCCGTCCACGCGTCTAGCCCGAGTCCGTCCGAGCTCGGATCTCTAGTCAACCGCCGGAGTTTAGCAGGCGCGCCGGGGCTTTTTAATGAATCGGCTGCAGGGGGGCCCGTTTGGCCCTCGGCTTCGCGGGGGCGACTCCGCCCGCCAGGACGACCGGCTCGCGGAACGCGATTCGGAAGACTTCGCGGACGTCGCTGACGAAATGGAGTGTGAGGTCCTTGCGAAGCGGCTTGGGGATCTCGTCGAGGTTCTTCCTGTTCGCCTCGGGAAGAAGGATCGTCGTGATCCCCGAGCGGCGCGCGGCCAGGACCTTCTCCTTGATGCCGCCGACGGGCAGCACGTTTCCGCGGAGGGTGATCTCCCCCGTCATCGCGATGTCGCGCCGGAGCGGGCGCTCGACGAACGCGGAGACCATCGCCGCCGCTATCGTGATGCCCGCCGACGGTCCGTCCTTCGGAATCGACCCCTCGGGAACGTGGATGTGGACGTCGCGCTCCTCGAAATAGTTCGGAGAGAGCCCGAGATCGGCGGCGTGGGCGCGGGCGAAGGAGAGCGCGGCCTGCGCGGATTCCTTCATGACGTCCCCCAGCTGCCCGGTGAGGATCAACGATCCGTGCCCACGCATCGTCGTCGCCTCGATGAAGAGAACGTCCCCGCCCGACTCGGTCCAGGCCAACCCGGTCGCGACGCCGATCTGATCCGTGGGGAGAGCGTCCTCGCGCGTCGCCGGAGCCGGCCCCAAGAACGACTCGAGGCTCGAGGCGATGACGCGCATCTTTCCTTTGCGACCTTCCGCGACCTGGCGGGCGACCTTGCGGCAGACCGCGGCGACGTGCCGCTCCAAGTTGCGCAGCCCCGCTTCCCGCGTGTAGCCGGAGATGAGCGCTTTGAGCGCGTTGTCGGAGAACTCGATCTTTCCCGACTTGAGCCCGTTCTCCTCGACCTGCTTCGGAACGATGTGGCGGGTCGCGATGACGAGCTTCTCTTCCTCCGTGTATCCCGAGAGGCGGATCGTCTCCATGCGGTCGCGGAAGGCGGGGTGGATCGGATCGAGAAGATTGGCGTTCGCGATGAACATGACGTCGGAGAGGTCCCACGGGACGCCGAGGTAATGATCCCGGAAAGCCGCGTTCTGCTCCGGATCGAGCACCTCGAGCAGCGCCGACGACGGATCGCCGCGAAAGTCCTGGCCGATCTTGTCGACCTCGTCGAGCATGAACACCGGGTTCTGCGAGCCGGCCTGATGGATCCCCTGCACGATCCGCCCGGGCATCGCGCCGACGTAGGTCCTGCGGTGGCCGCGGATCTCCGCCTCGTCCTTCACGCCGCCGAGCGACAGGCGCACGAATTGGCGACCGAGCGCGCGCGCGATCGACCGGCCGAGGGAGGTCTTGCCGACGCCGGGCGGGCCGACGAAGCAAAGAATCGGGCCCTTGCTCTTCTTCTTCAGCTTCCGGACGGCGAGATACTCGAGGATGCGATCCTTGATCGGCTCGAGCGCGTAGTGATCTTCGTCGAGGATCGCGCGCGCCTTGGCCAAGTCGAGATTGTCCTTCGTCGTCTTCCCCCACGGCATCCCGAGCATCCAGTCGAGATAGTTGCGAACGGTCGAGGCCTCCGCGGCATCGGGGTGCATGCGCTCGAGCTTCTTGAGCTGGCGCTCGATCTCCTCCGCCGCCTGCGGGGAGAGCGCCAGCTCGCGCGCCTTCTCCCGGCATCGCTCGATCTCCTCGCCGAGCTCGTTCCCCTCCCCCAGCTCGGACATGATCGCCTTCATCTGGTGGCGGAGGTAGACCTCGCGCTGCGAGCGGTCCATCTCGTCCTTGGCCATCGAGTCGATCTCGCGCTGCATCGACAGGAGCGACATCTCCCGCTGGACCATGTCGTGGACGCGCTTCAGGCGCTCCACCGGATCGAGGATCTCGAGCACTTCCTGCGCCTCCTCGACCTTCAGCTCGAGGTTCGACGCGACGAGGTCGGCCAGGCGCCCTGGGTCTTCCAGATTCCCGGCGATGACGAGCACCTCGGACGGGAGGCTCTTTCCCAGGCTCGAGGCGCGCTCGAGCGCGCGCTTGACCGAGCGGACGAGCGCTTCCTTCTCGATCGACGCCCCGTCGAACGCCGGGTCGGTCACGCGCTCGATCTTCGCCACCAGATGCGGCCGGAGCGCGGTGAACTCCCCCACGCGCGCGCGGCAGACGCCCTGGACGAGAACGCGGATCCGCTCGTCCGGCAGCTTGAGCATGCGCATGATGACGGCGACGGTTCCGATCTCGTGCAAATCGGAAGGCTGCGGATCCTCTTCGTCCTTGTCGCGCTGGGCGAGGAGGAGGATCATCCGATTCTCGGACAGCGCGCGGTCGACCGCCTGGATCGAGAGGTCCCGGGCGACGGACAGCGGCGCGATGATGAACGGGAACACGACCATGTCCCTGAGCGGCAGGACCGGCAGCTCTCCGGGGATGCGGAGCTCGGCGTCGGAGGCGGGCTCGTGGGCAGGAGTCATCGTGCGGTCACCGGGATCGCGACCTCCTCGCCGCGCCGGTTCGGAACCTTCGGGAATCGCAGGCGCAGGGTTCCGTCGGTGAGGACCGCTTCGGCCTTGTGCGTGTTGACCGGCACGCCGAGGTGGATGACGCGGCGGAAGCGGCCGTACGCTCGCTCGGCGACGTGCGAGCGGACGGGCGCGCCGACGGTCGGGCGGCCCTTCTCGCCGGCCAGGATGACGTCCCCTCCGTGGGTCGACACGGTGAGGTCCCGCGAAAGGACCCCCGGAAGCTCGACGGTCACCACAAGCGCGTCGTCGTTCTCGACGATGTCGACGATCGGAATCCAGCTCCCGCTCTGCTTACCGCCGGCGTCCAGGTCGAGAAGATTGTCGAACAGGCGGTTGATCTCGCTCTGGATCCTCGCCACCTCCAGCATCGAGCCCAGTCCTTTGGTCATCGCAAGAGTCCTCACTTCCTCGTTTCCACCAGGTTGCGGAGCTCGGACATGAACTCCTCGACGTCCTCGAACTGCCGGTACACGGAGGCGAACCGCACGTAGGCGACCTTGTCGAGCTCCTTCAGCCGCTCCATCACCCGCTCGCCCATCGCGCGCGCGGGGATCTCACGCTCGGCGGAGTCCTGCACCATCTGCTCGATCTCGTCGACGATGGCCGCCAGCGCCTTCGCCGGGACCGGTCGCTTCTCGCACGCCCGATGGAGTCCGACCATCAGCTTCTGCCGGTCGAACGGCTCGCGGCGGCCGTCCTTCTTGACGACGAAATACGGAATCTCTTCGACCCGCTCGTAGGAGGTGAAGCGCCTTCCACACGAGAGGCACTCTCTCCGGCGCCGGATGGCGTCTCCGGACCCGCTTTCCCGCGAGTCGACGACCTTGTCCTTCAGGTGCGAGCAGAACGGGCAGATCATCGGGCCGCCCCCACGGCGCGGGCCGCCGTTCCCAGGGCGCGCACCTGTTTTCCGGCGGCGACCAGATCGGACCAGGAGATCTTCTCCGTGTAGAGGAGCACCGGACCGGCGATCAAGACCGGAATCACGATCGCCAAATGCATCAGGATCCCCGCCCCGGCCGCGATGGTGGCGTCGACGCCGAACAGCGAGGTGAGGCCGACCTGCATCAGCGCGTGGTACCCGCCGACGCCTCCCGGTGTCGGAAGGGAAACACCCAACGCCAGCAGCGGGAGCATGACGAGAACGTCGGCATACCCGACACCGGCCCCGGCGGCACGAATGCCGAGCCAAGTTCCCAGCGCGATCGTCATCCACGCGGCGAAGCTGTAGGCGAGGATCGGCAGGAGCCGGCCCACGGAGCGGAGGGCTTCGGCTCCCTGGGCCATCCCCAGCGCGGCATGGCCGACCCATCGCACCGGCCCCCACCGGCGCTCGAGCCAGCCGTCGAGCTTGGCGCCGACGGTCGAGACCGCGACCAGGCCGGCGAGGCCGACGACGATCGCTCCGAGAGCGATCACCGCGGTCACTCGAATCTGCCCCGCCAGCGCCGCGGAACCCACGGTGAAGCGGGCGGTCAGACTTCCCGCGGCGAAGAGCGCGACGATGGCGACCCCATCGAGCAAGCGGTCTGCGACGACCGTGCCGAGGCAGGGACCCAAGGGGAGATTCTCGCGGGCCGAGAGCAACGCCGGTCTCACCAGCTCGCCGACCCGCCCAGGGACAAGCCAGGTGGTCATGTACCCGAGGATGACGGCGACGATCATCGGCCGGAAAGGCACCTCGGGGCGCACGGGATCGAGCAGCCAGCGCCACCGAAACACGCGGAAGACGTTGTGCGAAAGGTTGAGAAAGGCCCCGAGCGCCAGCATCGGCCAAGAGGCTCGCATCAGCGCCGCGGAGAGTGCCTGAGGGTCCTTGTCGTGGAGCACCCAGTACAGCAGCAGCGCCGCGAGTAGGAGACCCCCGATCCCCTGAAGCGCCGTCTTCATGGCCGCGCCAATCTAGGGCACGGCCACCCCACGGTCAACCGAATTGAGACCATGTTCGGCATGAAAGCGCCCATCCTCGACGTGGAATGTCGCATCCTTCGGCGAAATCGGGCGATCACACGCCGTCGGGTGGAGGAGCCGGCCGGACGCGAATCGTCTCGAACCTCTTCAGGACGACCAAACCGGGGGGGCCTCCGCGGGCGCGCCGCACGTATTTTCGACGCGTCCAGTGGACCTCCGCCGCCGCGTGCGAGCGGGCGTCCGAGAACCAGAGGGCGAAGCGTGCCGCCTCCGCCAGGGTGGCGTTCGGCGGGGCGCCGCGCCGCTCGGGATTCCGTATGACGACGTGCGCGCCGGTGACTCCGGCAGCGTGGAGCCAGAAATCCTCGGAGCCCGCGATCTTGAACGTCAGCCGGTCGTTGTCCCTCGCGGTCCGGCCGACGAGAATCGTCCAGCCGTCCGAGCTCGAGAGAATTCGGACGCCATGGAGCTCCGGGGGAAGGAGCCGGCTCGCGGCGCGCGCTCTTCGAGTCGGTTGAGACAGCCCGACGGGGATCCCCGCGCGACGCATCTCCGCCTCCAGGGATTCGATCCCGGCGAACTCGGCGACCCGCTGGTGGGCCGACACGAGCTCGTGCAGGCGGGTCGATTGCTGAGCGAGCGCCTCCGCCCGGGCAGTCGCCGCATCGAGACCTCGCCGGGCGCGCCGCTGGCGCTGGAAGAGGTCGTCCGCGAGCTGGGGTAGAGAACGATCCGGCGGGGCCGGAATGAGGACCTCGCCCCCTCGCTCGTCGTACGGGTCTGGAACGACGACCGCCTCCCCAATCCGGCGCGCCGCTCCCAATCCCGCGAGCAAGGCCTCCCCCATCCGGCCGAACCGTTCCGGGTCCTCGAACGATTTCAGCCCTTCTCGGACCCTTCTCTCAGCCCGGCCGGTCCGGTCCAGCTCGTGTTGCAAAATCGCTCCCAGGGCGTCGATCCGCGAGCGCAGACGGGCGGCTTCGGCCCGAGCTTCGTGATAGTGCGCGACCGTCGCCGCCGCTCCTCCGCTCGGCTCGACGACCCTCTTCGCTCCCTCCCAAGCGGGGCGCCACGGCAGCAGCCGGCCGGCCTCGCCCTCCTCGACTACGATTTCCGACCGCCCTCTCGTAATCGCATCGAGACGCGCCCTCACGATGGAGCCGATCGATGTTCGGGTCGCCCGGTGCTCTTCGAAGACAAGCTCGGCAGCGATCTTTCCCAAGCCCATGAATCGGCGGCAGAGAGCCCCCGCGGCGGACTCGCCTCCCGTCTCAGCTTCAGACACGGCCGCGTCGATCTCCTCCGCTGACGCATTGAACGGATCGTCTCGTCCTGGAGGCAGCGCTCGGGCCGACCATGGTCGTCCAGGCGTCAGCCGTGCTCGATCGCTCTTGGATGTACGGAGAGCAGCCTGCACGGATCCGTGCTCGCCGAGAGCGACGAGGTTCGCGCCGTTCGGCAAGAGCTCTATCGCAAGCCCCCGACCGCCGTCGAATTTGAAAAGCAGCGCTCGATCGCAAGGGGCTTTCCGCACGGTCTCCAAGCTGCGGCCCACGAGGCTCCGATTGATCGAAACGACGATCGGATCGGGTGACCAGCGGGGTCCGATCCAGCGGCGGATTTCCTCGCCGATCCAGGGTTCCCGCTGCTCGAGAGAAACCACCAGTGAGAGCTCTGCCCGATCGGACGCGAAGGTGAAACGGAAGCGATCGGTGCTGTCCTGTCGAAATGCAATCAGACGGGCACCGGGCAGCCTGGACGACCACTCGACGGCTAGGCAGGTCAGAACGAGGTTGTCGATCTGAGTGACTGTGGTTAGTGAGCGACCCGGACCTTGGCGCCCTTGAGCGAGTCGGCCAGAGCGGCATCGATCTCGCCCTCGACCTTCTCCAAAGGCTTGTTGCCCGCTTCCGCCAATTCCGAAACCAGAAGGAACCGAGCCCGATCGAGCATCTTGCGCTCGCGATAGGAGAGCGGCTTGATCTCCGCCAAGATCGTCAGGCTCTTCAGAACTTCGGCGACGGCGCGGATGTCACCGGTCCGCATTTTTTCGGAGTTCGCTTGAAAGCGGCCCTTCCAATCGTCGTAGGTCGCGACCTCTCCCGTGCGCAGGACGTCCATGACCCGGACGACCTCACGCTTTGTCAGGACTTTCCGCAAGCCCACGGCGATCGTGTTGCCGACGGGGACCATCACCGTGCTGTCGGTGGAGATGATCCGCAGGCAGTAGAACGACGAGACCATGTCCCCCACGGACTTCTTCGTCACCTGTTCGATGACGCCCACGCCGTGATTGGGATAGACGACCTTGTCGCCGACCTTGAAATCCAAGCGGGGCCTCCTCCGATGTGACGCCGCATGATAGCCGAAACGAATTGAATCGGCAAGACTTCCGGCCGAACAGCGGCGGCCCCTTGACAGGCGGCGAAGGCGGACGATACGCTCCGCCGCCGCCGCGCCGGAGTGGCGGAATGGCAGACGCAGGGGACTCAAAATCCCCCGATCCTTGCGGTCGTGAGGGTTCAACTCCCTCCTCCGGCACCATCGAGGAGCCCGATGAGCGCGCCCCCCGTTCTCGACGAGACCTGGCAACTCACAGACATCTTTTTCTCGGATGAAATGTTCTGGGAGGAGAAAAAGCGGACGGACAGCGCGATCCGCGCGCTCCAGGAGTATACCGGGCGCCTCGGCGCCACGTCCGAGGCCATGGCGGAGGCGCTCGAGGCGATCTCCGGCGCGTCCAAGACGCTCGGCCGGCTCCACGCCTACGCATCCATGAAATCCGACGGCGACCTCAGGGTCGCGTCCTACCAAGGGATGCGCCAAGAGGTCGAAATCGCGTACACCGAGCTTTCCCGTCGGACGTCGTATCTCCGACCCGAGATCCTCGGCCTGGGAGGTGGCGTCGTCGAGAACTTCCTGGCGAAAGAACCCAGGCTCGCTCCTTTCGCTCAATTCCTCAAGAACCTGGTGCGCCAGAAGGCACACGTGCTGACGCCTCCCGAGGAGAATCTTCTCGCCGAAGCGAGTCTCGTTTTGGGCGGCCCGAACCAGATCTTCGGGGTGTTCAACAACGCCGAGATGCCTCGCCCGACGATCGAGTTGTCCACCGGTGAAAGGACGACGCTCAACCCCGCCGCGTTCTCACTCGTCCGAACCTCTTCCGTCCGAGCCGACCGCGAGGCAGCTTCCAGGGCGTACTTCGGCGGCTATCGATCCTTCGAGGGGACGTTCGGGTCGAACCTCTTCGAGGCGTTGAAAGGGCACGTCTTCCGCTCGCGTTCGCGCCGGTACGAGTCCTGCGTGGCGGCGGCGCTCGATGGCGACAACGTGCCGCTCCGTGTCTACACCAACCTCATCGAGCAGGTCCGGCACCATCTGCCGTCGCTGCACCGCTACTTCCGCCTCCGAGCGCGCGCGCTCGAGCTGCCGCAGCTCAGCTACTTCGACCTCCATTGCCCGCTCAACACGGGTGCGCGACGCCGCTACGGCGTGGAAGAAGCGAAGCGCCTCGTGCTCGCTGCGATGAAGCCTCTCGGCCCCGGGTACGAGAGTGCGCTCAGGGAATCGTTCGAGCGTCGCTGGATCGATTGGCATCCCGCCCCGGGTAAGCGCTCCGGCGCTTACGCGACGGGGGCGGCGTACGAAGTGCATCCCTACATGCTGCTCAACTACAACGGAGACCTCGAGAGCGTCAGCACCCTCGCCCACGAGGCCGGGCATGCGATGCACTCGTACTTCAGCAACCGCAGCCAACCCTACCCGTGCGCGGATTACAGCATCTTCGTCGCGGAGGTCGCCTCGACGTTCAACGAGGCCCTCTTGGTGGAGCGGATGTTCGCCGAGGCACGGGATCGCGACGAGAAGATCTTCCTCCTAGGGCACTGGCTCGACGGCATACGCGCGACGCTCTTCCGGCAGACGTTTTTCGCGGAGTTCGAGCTCGAAATCCACGAGCGGGCGGAGCGCGGAGAGGCGCTTACGGGAGAGACGCTTTCGAAGCTCTACGTCGATCTCGTCAGAACCTACCAGGGGCACGGCGCGGGGGTGTGCGTCGTCGATGACGTGTTCGCCATTGAATGGGCCTGCGTTCCGCACTTCTACTACGATTTCTACGTCTACCAGTACGCGACGGGTATCGTCGCGGCCAACAGCCTCGCCCACGACGTTCTCCGTGGACGGGAGGGCGCGCCGGAGCGCTACGCCCGCTTCCTGTCCAGCGGCGGCTCGGACTATCCGCTCGAATTATTGCGGGCGGCGGGGGTCGATCTGGAATCCCCCGACCCGTATGACGCGACGTTTCGCGCGGTGGAGCGGAGGCTCGACGACCTCGAGGCTCTGCTAGACGCCTGAGCAGACGAGCCAAGCCCAATTCGCTGCGAACGCGGCGAACAGCGCGGCCGACCATCCCGGCTTCAGACGCATCGCCAGCGTGGGTGCGGATCCTCCGCAGGCCAGCCAAAGCGGCGCCACGACCCCTCCGGCGAGAAAGAGCATCGCCCCGGCTGCCGCCAGCGGGTTCATCGCCAGCGCACCGACGGGATCCGCGTGGAGCAATCGCAGCACGGCGCGTGTCGTGCCGCAGCCCGGACACGGCCATCCAGTCCAGACGTGCCAGGGGCATGGTGGGACGAATCCTGCCGCCTTGAGCCAAATCGGGCGGAGCAGAATGGCAGCGACCGAGCAGACCGCCCAGAGCACCGCGACTTGGCGGTCCTCACGGTCGGGCCGGCGCCATCTCACTTGAACTGCTGCAGCGCCTGGGCGACGGCTGCGCCGAACGCGGCGATCCCGGCGATCAGGCACAGGCAACAGAGGAGAAGCGGAATGACGATCGCCAGCGCAGCTTTCCAAGGGTCGATCTTGTGCGCCTGCGACAGCCCGACGACCTCGAGGATCAATCGCCAAACGAATCCGATCAGTCCGCCGAGAAACGGGAGCACGACGGCGAGCTGCGTCGTCTGCGCATAGCACATGACCCGGAGCGTCGCGGCGAACCCTTCACGCGCCCCTCCCAGAAGTGTCAGCGTCAGATGAACGAGCGCGCTCCAGATGAAGAGCACGATGAGCGCGATCAGCGGCGTCACCACGAGCCCGAGGAGCAGCTGGAGTGCACCGGGACGGTGCATGAACGGCGCGAGCTTCTCGAACTGAGGCCCCGCGAGCTGGCGGGCGATGCCGGCGAGGGTGTCGAAGAGCACGACGCTCCAGAGCTGGCTGACGACCGCGCCGACCAGAGCGAGAATGACGAAATAGGCGATCGGACGGACGAGATCGACCTTGAGGCTCATCCTCGAAAACGCGTCGAGCGGACGGACGACGAACTGGACCACGGTCGGAAAGATCGAGCCGAGCCCTGCGGCGGGCTCTTCCCACGGGAGACCGAGCGTCGGCGCGGGCGGACCGGGATCGGAGCTCATGGGGGGCATCTCGCTCACGGGTCGTCCTCCGAAATTGGGCGAAGTCTATCAGAGAGGAAGAGGCGCGAAGCCGATCGCGTCGGCCGCCACGAGAAGGTAGCGAATGCCCTCGCGCTCGCCGGTCACGCCCAACGCGTGGTCGGCGCCGTGGAGATGGCCGTAAACGCACGTTTGGACGCCGGACGCGCGCAGCACCTCCACGACGGCTGACGGCGCACGCCCCTCGACCCACGGCGGGTAATGCAGCATGGCGATGCGCGGAGCCAGCCGGCCGAACCGCCGATCCGCGTCGGCGATCGACAGCTTGAGACGCTCGAGCTCGCGATGAAAGATCGCCGCGTCCTCCGCACTCGCCGTCGGATCGTCGGGCGAGATCCACCCGCGCGCCGCGATGACGACGCCGTCCTCGAGCTCCACAGCGTCGTTCTGAAGGGCGTGACATCCGGGCGGCAAGGCCCGGCGCACTCGCGCGATCGATTTCCACCAGCCGTCGTGATTGCCGCGGAGGAGAAGCTTCCTGCCCGGGCGCGCGCCGATCCATTCGAGATCGCCCTGGACCTCGCTCATCGTGCGCGCCCACGAAAGGTCGCCTGGCAGAAGGACCGTGTCGCCCGGCTCGACGAGCGCGTCCCAGGACGCGGCCATGCGCGCGGCGTGGCCGATCCAGACCTCGCCGAACACGTCCATCGGCTTCGCTCCCGACGACGAGAGGTGGAGATCGGCGATGGCGAACAATCGCGGCATCCCCGTATCATGCCCCGCTATGGCCGTGGAGATCCGGAGTTGACGCGGGTGGTCGCGAGCGTGCTCCTCCTCGCGGGCGTTCCGCTTCTCACCGGCGCCGCCCCCGACGCGGAGGAGGAAGCGCAGCCCAAGGAGCTTCACCGCGGCATCGAGTATCAGGGCGCCGCGGGGTTCATGACGCTTTCCGACGTCACGGTGGTCTACCCGGCGGGGATCGGCGAGAACGTCCAGAACAACCGCCGCTCGGCCGAAGCTCGGGCCCGGTGGCTCGCGGGGTTCCGCAAGGGCAAGGTCGCCGTCGCAGCCGACGACCAGCTCACGGACGAGCAACGCAAGGGGAACGTCTTGGTGCTCGGCTGGAACAACCGGTTCTTCGATCCTCCCGGGCCCGAGCGTCCCTACAAGCACGATCACGACGGGAGCACGTTCCTCGGGATCACCGAGCCCGATCCGACCGTCGATCTCCTCGTCTTCCACCGAAATCCCTTGAATTGGTCGTCGTACGTCCTGTTCTGGTCGCGCATCGATCCCGAGCGTGACCGCTTCCAGATCGTCCCGCGGCTTGGATCGGACTGGGGGATGTTCCGAGACTACCGTCCCGTCCGACAGGGCATGTTCGTTCCGGCCCGCGTGTGGCCGCCGTCCCGCGACAAGGTCGCCGAAGCAGACCACACCGGGGAGGGACGGTTCCGGCCGGGGGGCACCAGCTTCTTCGACTCGCCGCACTACCACGTCGTCTACGACCGAACCCTCTTCAGAGAGGGAGAGATCCGGTCGATCGCGCAGACGCGGGAGAGCGCGTTCGCCAAGGCCGAGAGCCTCCTCGCGCCAGCACCGGAAGGCTTCCGGATCCAGCTGGGCCTCTACACCGCCGAGGACAACAAGCTGGAGGCTTCCGGCGTCGGCGATCCGAGCCACGCGCTGCCCGCGGCGCGCGAGATTCACATGATCCGCCGCTACGCCGCCTCGGCGACCCCGCGGGAGGAGATTCACGTCCTGGCGCGTCAGCTCTACGGCCCCTGCTTCATCACGGCGATCTACGAGGGGCTGGCGATCTCGGCCGAGAAGTCGTTCAAGGGGGAAGACATCGAGTTGATCGCGGCCGAGATGGGAGGGGCCGGGCACCTTCCGAGGATCTCGGACCTCCTCGACGAGGAGCGATTTCGTCGGCTCCCCGACGACGCCCGCACGGCGGCCGCCGGAGTGTTGATGACCTGGATCCGCCAGACGTTCGGTCCGGCAGGCGTGAAGAAGATCTACGGGACCGCCGACCGGGACGAGGCGGGCTTCGCCGCGGCCCTGGGGCTCAGCGTCGACGCGGCGACCGCCTCGTTCGCCGGATGGGCGACCGCCCTCGCGGCCGCGCACAAGCCCGATCTCGACTTCGAGACGGCGGAGCGAGAAGCGCAGCGGATGCGGACGATGTCCGACTGGAACGGCATGGCCGCCGCGCTCAGAAAGGCGCTGGCGGCGAAACCGGGCGACCCGCAGACGACGATCAATCTCGCCTCCGCGCAGATGAGAGGCAACGATCTCGCGGGGGCCGAGGCGACGCTCAAGCAGCTCTTGAAGGCCAAGCTGCCCCCTTCCGACCTCCGCTTCACCACGTTCGGCCACTACCAGCTCGGGCGCGTCTACGACCTGGAAGGGCGCCGCAAAGAGGCTCTGGCTGAATACGACGCCGTGCTGGCGTTGCCGGACGACCACAACGTCCATTCCCTCGCGCTCGAGCGAAAGAATTCCCCCGCGACCCGCGACCAACTCGAGTGAAGGGAAAGCTCAGGCCGCTGCGCGCTCCGTGGGCAGGACGAGAGTGAACGTGGCGCCCTGGCCGGGGTCCGAGCGATACCAGACGCTCCCGCCGTGGGCCTCCGCGATCATGCGGACGAGCGGAAGTCCCAGTCCCGAGCCGCCCGGCTTCGTCGTCACGCGCGTGTCGAACAGCCTCTCCGCGAGGTCCTGAGCGAGACCGGGCCCCGTGTCGGTGACGCTGACGCGCACCAGCCCATCTCCGGCCGCCGTCTGGAGGGACACCGATCCGCCGCGCGGCATCGCCTGGATCGCGTTGAGCACGAGGTTCAGCACCGCTTGCTGCAAGCGATCGGGCACGCCGAACACGGACGGCAAATCGGCGTCTCCTTCGAGCTTGATCTCGACGCGCGCTTTCATCGCGGCGTAGGAGAGCAGCTGAATCACGCGGCGGCAGACCTCGCGGACGTCCACGGGAACGGGCTCGGGGGCCGAGCGAAGGAGCCCGAGATAGTTGTTGAGCAAGTCGGTCAGCCGGCGGGTCTCCTCCTGGATCGTGCGGAGCGACTCCGAAATCGCCAGCTCCCGGGCGCTCGTGCCCGGCTTCCCGACGTACTGCTGCACGACGCCGGCGTTCAGCCCGATGGAGTGGAGCGGGTTACGGATCTCGTGCGCGAGGCTTCCGGCCAGATGGGCGAGAACCGCGAAACGCCCCGCTTCGAGCAGGTGCGCCTCGACCTTGCGCAGCGTCGCGAGGTCCCGGAGGAGCACGAGCGTCCCGGAAGCCCCGGGCCTCGGCTCGAAGGGGACCTCCGTCAGCTGGACGGGGATGGGATCTTCCCCCTCGCGCTTGATCTCGACGCTACGCGACGGGAGGGCGGAGCCAGCGGACCAACCGATGGCGAGCTCGGGGTGATGGTCGAGCGCCGCGCGCACGGCCTTGTCGTCGGCACCGTCCGCGGCGACGCCCAGGATGCGCAGCGCGGCCCCGTTCCACGCGACGGGCACGCTACGCTCGTCGATCGCGATCATCCCCTCCTCGAGGGACTGCGACAGGGTCGCCAGGAGCGCTTCCCTCTCCCGGCCGCGCGAATCGAGCGCCTCGAGGCGGCCGCCCATCTCGTTGATCGCGGATACCGTCGAGGCGAGCTCGCCTCCCAAGCCCAGACGCCCGACGTCGATCCCCCCGCGATACCCGCGCTCGCGGAAATCCCGAAGCGCGCGGTCGAGGCGGCGAACGGGAAGGGCCGTGAGGCCGGCGACGAGAATCCCTCCGAAGACGCCGGCGAGCACGAAGACGAGGAGAGGCAGCATCGACTCCCGCGGCAGGACGGAGGGCGGGCGAAGCTGCGGGAGACGCGCGATCAGCGCCGCGTCGGGCGCGTAATCGATGATCAGCGATCCGAGACGCCTCCGCTCCCCTTGCCCCTGGGGCTTCTCGTCGAAGATCGGGATCATCACCTCCATGACGCTCTCGCCCGTCCCGGAGTTTTTCGTCCGCCGGACGATCTCGTCGGAGGCGACGAGCGAGGCGATGTCGCCGCCGGTGAAGGTCAGATCGATGACCGAGGGCTGGTTCGCGAATTGGATCTTCCGGTCGCGGTCGAGCACGAGAAACGCGTTGATGCTCGGGATCTCCCGCAGGACCGCGTGGAGGCCGTTCGTGATGCTGTCCTTATCGCGCTGCTGGACTTCGGGCTCTTTCTCGAGGCGCAGGAGCAGCGAGCGGGCGATCTCGCTGGCGGAGCCGTCGAAGACCGACTCGGAAGGAAGGGTCGCGACGCTCCGCTCCCATTGCTCGTAATATCGCTGGAACGACTGGCGAACGAGGTAAAGCGCGAGCAGCCCGGTGAGGACGGTGAAAACGGCGCTCACCAGAAAGATCCGAAGGGAGAGCGGGACCCTCACAACTCGTACTTTTTGACCTTGTTGTGCATCGTCTTGAGTGAGATTCCCAGGATCTTCGCGGCCCGCGTCTTGTTTCCGGAGGTGTGCAGCAGCGTCGTCCGGATCATTTCCCGCTCCGCGTGGTCCATCGACATCCCGACGGGGAGCGAGACGACGTCCGACTGCGGCGCCGCGGGCTCGGACGGCCGATCCATCACCGCACCCACGGATTTTTGCACCTCGACCGGCAGGTGCTCCGGCAAGATCGGGCGGCCCGCGGCGAGAAGCGCGGCGCGCTCGATCGCGTTCTTCAACTCGCGCACGTTCCCCGGCCAGGCGTGCGCCGTGAGCATCTCCGTCGCCCGCGCGTCGATGACCGATGCGGGGGTGCCGTTGCGCGAGGCGTACTCGTCCGCGAAGTACCGCGCCAGCATCGGAACGTCCTCGCGCCGGTCGCGCAGTGGCGGCAGGACGATCGTGAAGACGTTGAGCCGGTAGTAGAGATCCTCGCGCAGCTTCCCGTCCGCGATCGCCTTCATCGGGTCGCGGTTGGTCGCGGTCAGCACCCGGACGTCGGCCTCGATTACGTCGCGCCCGCCGACCCGGCGGAACCGCTGCTCCTGAAGAACGCG
This sequence comes from uncultured Acidobacteriota bacterium, assembly GCA_964511835.1. Lineage (GTDB taxonomy): Bacteria > Acidobacteriota > Polarisedimenticolia > Polarisedimenticolales > DASRJG01 > DASRJG01. The sequence continues at coordinate 92,803 of CAZEII010000004.1, forward strand.
CAGGAGCTTCGCCTGGAGGATCTCGTCCATCTCGGCGATCTCGTCGAGGAACAGCGTCCCGCGGTGCGCCATCTCGAAGCAGCCGATCTTGCGCTGCACGGCGCCCGTGAACGCGCCGCGCTCGTGACCGAAGATCTCGCTCTCGAGCAGTGTCCCGGGAATTGCCGCGCAATTGATCGCCACGAACTCGTTCTTGCGCCTCAGCGACAGATCGTGGAGCGTCTGGGCGACGAGCTCCTTACCCGTACCGCTCTCGCCGACGACCAAGACGGAGAGCGTCGACGGGGCGACTTGCTCGATCTGCCGGTAGACCGATCGTATCGCCTCGGAGCTCCCCCGGAATCGTCCGAACGCACCACGCTCGCGCAACTCGGCTCGCAGCCGCCGGTTCTCGTCGACCAGCTCGCGGGTTCCCGCGAGTTTCTCCAGGAGGATTTTCAGCTTCCCGGGCTCGACGGGCTTTTCGAGAAAATCCTGCGCACCCAGCTTGACGGCCTCGACCGCCGCCTCGATCGTGCCTTGGCCGGAGAAGACGATGATCGGAATCGTCGTGCGCTCCCTGAGCCGGCGTACGAACTCCAAACCGTCGATCCCCGGCATGACCAGATCGGTGATCACGGCGCTGGGAGCTTCCTTGTCGATGCGCACGAGCGCTTCCTCGGCCGATCCCGCTGCCTCGGAATCGTAGCCCCAGGCTTGGAGGAGGCGCCGCAGACCCTCCCGGGCCCCCGGCTCATCGTCTACGACTAGGATGCGGTCGCCCATGTGAACACCTTGAGAAAGGGGCAGTGTGACACGCCCCCAGGCGGACGACCATGTAAGACCTACCTACCCGGACCCCAGCTATCTGAGCTTCGACATGATCCTGAGAAGGAGGGAAAGGAAGAGGGACGCGGTCCCAAGAGCGGCCCCTACGCTCAGAACGATCGACCCGACGAGCAGGAGAAGCTGCATTTTGGACTCCCTGGCCCGGAACTCTCTGGTCCCGGCCCGAGTGGTCGTCTCCTGACATCTCAGGCCGGGTGCAAATTACCTGCAATCCCGTTGCCATTCAAGCTGGATAATCTGCCGTTATCTTCGGCGGAGGTAGGTCCCGACGTGAAAGCACGACGAAATCCCGGGTCCACGGTATATTCCGGCTCCCCATGCGAGCCCCCCGAACTTCAATTCTTGTCGTGCGACGACGAGTTCGCATTTCGGCGGCCGGGCTCGCTCTCGCCTTATTGGTCGGTCCTTGGGGCTGCTCGCGGCAACCCGCCCCACCGTCCCAGACGGCCTCCGATGGCAAAACGGAGGCCGCGATCGGCGGACCGGAAGGCCGGTTCGTGGGCTCCGAGGCGTGTCGCGAATGCCACGCGCGTGAGTTCCAGGCCTGGTCGGGCAGCCGCCATCACGCGACGCTCCGCACGTGGAAGCAGGGCGAAGCTCTGAGACTGTCGATCGCAGCCGGCTCCGTTCCGTTTCGAGTCGAGGCGAACGGCTCCGCCGCGGGTCCGGGGAGCGACGGCGTGGAGACGATCGGACAGGTCGCGCTCCTGATCGGCGGGCGACATCGCGAAGAAGCGATCGTCCGGCTGGCCGATGGACGCATGCAAGTTTTCCCTCTCGCCTTCGACGTGGACCGCAATCAGAGCTTCGAGCCCCTGAGGGAGATCGCCGGGGGCGAGCGACCTCCCGGCGACGTCGTCGACTTCTGGATGCGCGCGGGACGGAACGCCGACCTAGCGTGCTACGGCTGTCACGCAACCGGTCAAACTCTATCGATCGCCGCGACGACGCCTTCGGGGCTCGCGCTTCCCGCCTCTCGCTGGGTCGAGCCGGGGGTCGGCTGCGAAGCGTGCCACGGACCCGGTGGGCCCCACCTCGATGCCGCGCGCGCGGGCAAGCCGATGGCGGTCGCCATGAGAATGCCTCGCGACGGAGGCGTGGCGACGATCGACGCCTGCGCGGCCTGTCACGGACTGCGCGACGTCCTCCCCTCGCCGTTCGACGCGTCCCCCGCCCACCTCTACGGCGAGCCGCTTCAGACGGCGGCGGATCCCCTTCTCTCGGTCGGATCGAACGCCGAGTTCCGGGACCCATTCTTTCCGGATCTCCTCCCGGCGACCTATCAGCAAGAGGCGATCGCCTTCTCGCAATCGGGATGCGCGCGCAAAGGAGGGATGACCTGCGCGGCCTGCCACGACGTCCACTCGGGCGCGCCCTCCGCCGCGCTGCAGTCGGAGGACGGCGGCAACGCGGTCTGCGCGGGCTGCCATGCCGCGGAGGTGGCCGCCGGCGAGAAGCACACCTTTCACGCAACGGGCACGGCAGGGAGTCGGTGCGTCGATTGCCACATGGCTCCGATCGTCCGCGGGCCAGGGCACGAGCCGGCGCGCGACCACTCGATGGCCCCGCCGGTCGCGGGTCCGGGGCAAGTGCCGGCGGCTTGCGCGGCGTGCCACACCGCTGCCAAGAACGCGGCCGCCGTCGCGGTGGCGTGGAAGCTACGCCCCGAAGGTCGCGCGGCCAAGCGCCGGCTCGAGCTCGGCGCCGCGGTCGACCTCGCATCGCGGGGCGCTGCCGGATCGGCCGCCGCACTCGCTCGGCTCGCCGATGACGGCGATCGAGGCTGGTTCGTCCGTTGGGCGATGCTCCAGTACTTGCCGGGCGGGCAGCAGCCCGCCGGCGAGGACGTCCTCGCTCCGGTGCGACGCGCGCTGTCCGATCCCAACCCGGCGATTCGCCGCGCGGCCGCCAGAGCGTTGGGGCGGTGCGGCAAGCCGTCGGACGTCGAGCTGTTGCAGCGTACGACGGACGACGCCGATCCGTGGACCGCGCTCGAGGCGGCGCATGCGATGGGCCTGCTCAAGGCGCCGACGGCCGGAGCGCGGCTGCTCCAGCTCTTGAAGCGGTCGGACCTCATTGCCGACGCGCGCGCTCAGTACATGTACGGCCACGCCTGCTTGGTCGGCCAGGATGCGCCCCGCGCGGAGAAGGCGCTGCGCCGCGCGCTCGAGCTCAATCCGATGATCGTCGGCGCCATCAACGACCTCGGCCTGGCGCTCGTCGCGCAAGGAAAGCGCGACCAGGCGATCGAAGCGTGGAAGCGGGCGCTCGACATCAATCCGCGCTTCTCCGCCGCGAAGCGCAACCTCGAGACCGCTAAACCCTGATCGCTCAGCCGCGGCGAAAGAGCCGGGAGGCCCACGAGCGCCGCGTCGGCGACGACTCCCCCTCCCGCAACGGCTCCGGGTCCCGCCCCTCGAGAAAGGCTCTCGGGATCTCCTCGGTCATGCGATGGGCCGCGTCCTCCCCGATCCAGGACGCCACCGCCCGCTTGGCCGTACTCAGGACGGGCGGTCGCCCCCGGGTGTTGTGCGCATCCGAAGCGATGACGTGAACGAGCCGTTTGCGCACCAGCTCTTCGGAGAAATCGGCGACGTCCTCGCCGAAGAGCCCGGTGACGCTCCCCGTCGTGATCTGGCCGAAGGCTCCGAGTCGGATGACCCCTTCGTAGCGACTGACGTCGTCCTGGAAGTAACGGATGCGCTCCGGGTGCGCGAAGAGGACCTGGAGCCCGGCGAGCCGCATCCGGAAGACGAGGTTTTCCAGCTCGAGCGGATACTGGGACATCGACAGCTCGAACAGCACCGTCTTGCCGTTGTCGGCGAGCGTGGGTGCGTGGCCGGACTTGACCCGCTCGAGGAGATCCGCGCTGACGTGGACCTCGGCGCCGGGGAGCACCGAGATCGGGATCTTCTCCTCCGCGAGGCGGGCGTTGAGCGTCCCCACCCCCGCGATCACGTCGTCGCGCGTGTTGATGTAGAACCCCTCGCGGTAGTGCGGCGTGGCCACGATCGTCGTGACGCCGTCCGCCGCGGCCACGCGCGCGAACTCGATCGCGTCGGCGAGCGTCTTCACACCGTCGTCGACCCCGGGCAGAATGTGCGTGTGAAGGTCGATCATCGGGCGCTCTCGTGCGCGGACCGCTCCTCGGATCCGAGCGGCCGGGTCATGAGGCGCCGCACGGCGTCCCTCGGATCGCCGTCCTGGTAGAGGATCCGGTAGACCTCGTCCACGATCGGCATGTCCACGCCGGCCGCCGCCGCGAGGTCCTTGGCCGAGCGGGCCGTGCGAACCCCCTCGGCGACGTGGGGCATCCGCGCGACGACGTCGGCAAGCCGCTCGCCGCGGCCCAAGGCTTGGCCGACCTGCCGGTTGCGTGACAACCCCCCGGTGCAGGTGAGCACGAGGTCCCCCAGCGAGGCGAGCCCGGAGAACGTCTCGGGCTGCGCCCCCCGCGCCACGCCGAGGCGCCGGATCTCCGCCAGGCCTCGCGTGATCAAGGCCGCCACCGTGTTGTGCCCGTACCCCAGGCCGTCGGTGATCCCCGCCGCGATCGCGACGACGTTCTTGAGCGCCGCGGCGATCTGCACGCCGACGACGTCCGTGTTCGTGTAGAGCCGGAGCGTTTCTCCCGCGAGACGGTCCTGGATGGCGCGCGCGAGCGCGACATCGTCGGCGGCGACCACGACGGCGGTCGGCACGCCGCGCGCGACCTCCTCCGCGAACGAGGGACCGGACATCGCCGCGATCGGCGTCGACGGCGCGAGGCAGGACGCCGCGACCTCCGTCGGCAGCAGCAAGGTGCCTTCCTCGATGCCCTTGGTGGCGACGACGACGGGGACGCGCGGACCGATCGCCGCGCGCAGGCCGCCGTAGAGCCGCCGCGCGAACGGCGTGGGAACGGCGAAGACGACGATGGTCGTCCCCTCCGCCGCCGCAGCGAGATCGTGCGTGGGAGCCACCGCCGCCGGGACCTCGACACCTGGAAGGAAGACGGGGTTGTCGCGCCGGTCCAGCATCCGGCGCACGAGATCCTCCTCGTGCATCCAGAGGCGCACGGCAACGTCCCTCCGCCCGAGGCTCACCGCGAGCGCGGTGCCCCACGCGCCGCCGCCGATGATCCCGACCGGCTCCGGCTTCATCGCGATGCGTCCCCTGGGCCCCGGACCCTCCGCGCCAGGCGCGGCTCGGTCCCGTCGCGCATCCTCGCAAAGTTCCGTCGATGACGCCACGCGATCAAGAGCGCGATCGCCGCAGCCAGGAGCGCGGCGCGTCCTCCCGGTCCGAAGACGAGCACCGCCGCCGGAAGCACGCAGGCGCCGGCGACGGAGCCCGCGGAGACGAAGCGCGTGACGCCGGCGACGAGCGCAAATACGCCGACCGCGACGGAGGTGGCCGTCGGCGCGATGACCGCGTAAGCCCCGGCCGTGGTCGCCACCCCCTTCCCGCCCCGCCCGGAGAGCCAAGGCGAGAACACGTGCCCGACGACGGCGCCCGCCGCGGCCGGCACGTCGGCTACGCCGCCGGCAAGACGGCCGGCGATCAGAACCGCGGCGGCTCCTTTGCCGGCATCGAGGAGCAGCGCGGCCGCTCCCGCCGCGGTGCCTGCGGATCGCTCGAGATTGGTCGCACCGGGATTTCCGCTTCCCTCGTCTCGGAGATCGCGCCCGGTGATCAGGCGATAGAGAACCCAAGCGAACGGAACGCTTCCGATCGCGGCCCCGATCAGGAGGCCGGTGACCGCCGCGCTCACGGCGCGGCCTCCGCGTCGAAGGGAAACGATGTCAGCTCCGAGTACCTCGAGCCTCCGGAGCCGAGCTCGCTGCGAAACAGCACGAGTCGCTCCGCCTCGAACGTCCCGAGATCTCCGATCGTGCCGGTCGGGGGAGCGGCGACGCGCAGGCCCTCGCGCGCGCGCGCCAGGGTCACATGCCCCGTGAACGGGCGCTCCTCTGCGGGAAAGCCTTGCGCCCGGGCGGCGGCTTCGAGGCGCTGCGCCAGCCGCGCGAGGGGTAGGCCTCGGGTTTCGTCGCGGATCTCGAGCCAGAGCAGGCGAGGCCGCCTCGGGCTCGGGACGACCGAAGCGCCGGTCACCCTGAGCGCGACGCGCCCCGTACCCGCCGCGGCTTCGCGCCACGCCGCGTCGGAGGAGCGCAGGCGCGCCGGATCGACCTCTCCCAAGAAGCGCATCGTGACGTGAAGCCCCTCGTCCCGCACGAAGCGCCATCCCGGAACACGCAGATCCCTCGTCGACGACGCGATCGTGCTGCGCAGCACCTCGGGTAGGGGGATGGCGAGAAACGCTCGCATCAAACGAGCAGCCGGCGACGCAGCGTATCCAGAGCGACCGTGACGGCGCGCCGGCGGATCAGCTCGCGATCGCCCGGCCAGTCGAGCTGGACCGCACGCCCCGAGGCGCCGTCGGCCAGCGCGATGTGAACGGTCCCCACGGGCTTCTCCGGCGTCCCGCCGTCGGGGCCGGCGACACCCGTGATGCCGAGCCCGAAGGTCGCCCCGCAGACCCGACGCGCCCCCTCCGCCAGCGCCCGGGCGACCGGCTCGCTGACGGCGCCGTGCGCCGCGAGCGAGCCGGGTGGAACGCCGACGAGCGAAGTCTTGAGCTCGTTCGCGTAACAGACGATGCCACCCAGAAACCACGCCAATGACCCCGGCACGTCGGTGATCGTCGCCCCGAGAAGCCCGCCGGTGCACGACTCCGCCACGGCCACCGTCGCGCCGCGCGCCATCAGGGCTCGCCCGACCACGGCAGCCAGGCTGTCGTCCCCCTCGGCGTAGACATCGACGCCCAGCCGAGCACGCATGGCCTGGGAGAGCCGCGCCAGCTTCGCCCGCGCTTGGACTGGATCCGCATCGCGTGCGATCGAGAGCAACTCGACACTCCCCGACGACGCGAGGATCGTCGTCTCGGTTCCCTCCGCTCCGTAGAGGTCTCGGACGAGATCGTCGACGTAGGATTCCGGCCTCCCGGCGATGCGCAGCGTCGTGCGAGCGAGAGAGCGGCCCGCGCGCGCCGCGAGCAGCGGGGCGACGGACGCATCGAACATGGCTTTCATTTCCGCGGGGACGCCCGGGAGCGCGACGACGAGGCACGTGTCGCGCTCGAGCGTCAGCCCCGGCGCCGAACCCAGCGGGTTGTCGACCCAGGCGGCTCCTTCCGGGAGATCGGCCTGGAGGAATTGCCGCGGGCCGGCGACGCGCCCCCGTGCGCTGAACAGCGACGCGATGCGCCGGGCCATCTCGGCGTCCCGGGTCAGCTTGACGTCGAACGCCGTTGCGATCGCCTCGCGTGTCCGGTCGTCCTCGGTGGGACCCAGGCCGCCGGTGATCAAGATCGCGTCGGCGTCGCGGGCCGCCGCCCGCAGGAGGCCGGAGATCCGCGGCACGTCGTCTCCGACCGCCGCCCGCCACGAGGTCTCGAGGCCGCAATCGAGCAGCCGCAGCGCCAGCCACTCTGCGTTGGTATCCCGACGACCTGGAGTGAGGAGCTCGCTGCCGACCGCGAGGATGACGGCATTCATAGCTCGGGCGCATCCGCTCGCCACGGTCGCGGCGCAGGCCGAATCCGAGACTTGAGGGCCTGCGGCGAGACGATGCCACCGCTGACGACCAGCTTCACTCCTTCCTCGATCGAGATGTCCACCTCGACGATCTCCCGTTCCGGAACGACCGCGAGCCAGCCCGACGTCGGATTCGGAGTGGTCGGGAAGAAGACCATGACCATTTCGGCCGCATCGCTGCCCTCCGGCAGCGGGACAAGCGCTTCGCCCGTGACGAAGCCGACGGTCCAGACCCCTTTCCTCGGGTACTCGACCAGCACGACCCTTTGGAATGTGCTCTTGTCTCCCGTCCCGAACGCGTCGAGCAGCTGGCGCGCGCCGCCGTAGATCGACTTGACGATCGGAATCTTGAGGATCCCGGCCTCGACCCAGGCCAGGATGCGCTGGCCGACCAGGTTCGCCGCGATCAGCCCGATGAGGTAGATCGACAGCAGCGTGAGGACCACCCCGATCAGCGGAGCGACGAGCTGCGTGTGCCATCCAGCCACCCCCGAGACCCCAGCCGCCTGGAGCAGCCGGAGCACGATCGGCGTCACGTTGTCGCTGATGGCCGAGAAAAGAATCCGCAGGAGCCAAAAGGTGATGATCGTCGGCAGCACGAGGAGAAGGCCCCGAACGATGTGAGTGCGCGCATGTCGCCAGGCGGACGTCGCCACGACCGCTCCTTCCCCGTTTCGAAGGACCGCGGCCAGCTTAACAGCAGTGGGATTGCCGCAAGCTCCCGGCCGACTTAGCATCCCGTGCTATGACGAGCCCCATCTCCGTCGCGCTCCTCGTTCTCGCCGTGGGCGCCACGGCTCCCAGCGATCCTCTCAAGAGCCCGGATCCCGGCGCGCGGGTCGCGGCCATCGAATCGCTCGCCAAGCAGAAAGGGCGAACCGCGGTGCCCCAGATCGCTCCGTTCGTCGAGGATCGGGACGAAGGCGTGGCGGTCCGAGCGGTCGCGACTCTCTTCGAGCTGGGAGGCGAGGCGACGCTGGCGCCGATCCGCAAGGCGCTTCGGTCCCCGTCCGCGCGCGTCCGCACCGAAACCGCCCAACGCGCGGGCGACTCTCGCGCCCTCGCGCTCGTCGGCGATCTCGGGCGCCTCCTCGAGGATCACTTGCCCGGCGTCCGTCGGACCACCGTCGAAGCGCTCCGCGCCATTCGGGACCGGTCGACATATCCGTTTCTCGTGACCGCGACGTCGGACGAGATCTCGGGAACGGCTGCGAGCGCGATCGCAGGACTCGAGGACCTGGGCGATGCGCGCGCGCTTCCCAGGATCGCGCAGCTCGCGGGATCCTCCTCCGTCGAGGTGCGCGCTGCGGCAGCCCACGCGATTCCGGCTCTCTCGGGGCTGACCTCCCACGCCGAGCTCTTCGCGCGCCTGACGCGAGACGCGGATCCCCTGGTCCGCCGATCGGCGGCCGCGGGATTGCGCCGGGGCGCGGCACCGGAGGCGATACCTGCGCTCGTGACGCTCTCCACCGACGCGGACACCAGCGTGCGCCGGATGGCGATCGTGGGGTTGCAGGAGCAAGCGAGTCCTCAGGCGACCGCCGCGCTGATCTCCCGGCTCAAGGATGCGGACGACAACGTCCGGGCCGCGGCGGTGCTGGCTCTGGGCGCGCGCCCCGAGGGCGGGCAGGCCTCACGGATCGCCGCGGCGGCGTCCGATCCCGCCGAGGGCGTCCGTGTCGCGGTGGCGTCGACGCTGGGAGACGTCGGCCGCCCGGATGATCTCGAGACCCTTCGCGCGCTCGCAGCGGATCCCAAGTCCGTCGTGCGAGCGACCGCGGTCGTCGCGGCAGCTCGGGTGGGAGCGTCCGCGGCCCTTCCGATCGTCGAGGCTGCCGCGAAGGATTCCGACGCGATCGTGCGGCTTTCGACGGTGCGCGCGCTGAGCTTCATCCGCGAGCCGGCCGCTTTGCCGGCGCTTCGGGGCCTCGCCTCGGCCGGGGATCTGGCCTCGCGCATCGCAGCGATCGAGCAGCTCGGCGCGCGGAAAGACACGGGCTCGGTTGCGCTGCTTCGCAAGATCGCTCAGGACCCGGTCGAGAAGCTGCGCTCCGCCGCCCGCCGGGCGCTCGAGGCGATCGGCGCGTGAGATACCCTGGGCTCACGGCCGCGCTCGTCGCTGCGTCGGCCGCCGTCTCCGGATGGCTCGCCGCGCCCCCCACCGGATCGGCTCCGTCGCCGGCCTCGAAGCCCTTCCCGCTGCGCCACCTGGCCGCCGAGCGCGACCGGTTCGAGGGGGATTTTCGCGATCGGCTCGCGCATGCGGACCCCTCCCGACGGTTCGTCGCGCTCGTCGATCTCACCGAGCAGCTCGACCTTCCGGCGCTCGTCAAACGAATCTCCCGCAGTTCCACTTCGAAGCAAGAGGCTCGCGCGATCGTCGTCGGCGCTCTCGAGTCGGTGGCCGCGCGCCAGCAGGCCCGCCTCCGGCCGCTGCTCGATCGGCTCTCCGATGAGGGAACGATCGGCTACGTGAAGCCGGTCGCGATCCTCAACCGCCTGCTCGTCGAGGGCACCGCTGCGGGGCTTACCGCGATCGCGGCGTCCCCGGAGGTCGCGGTGGTGCGGCCCGACTGGACCTCGGAGCGCGGGGGAGCGAAGGCGATCGACATTCCCGACGAGTCCGGCGAGAGCTTGGGTGAGACCTTCCGGAGTTGGGCCATCGGCGCCATGAAAGCCGATCGCCTCTGGAGCCGCGGTCTCGACGGAACCGGGGTGACGGTCGCCACGATCGACACCGGTGCCTTCGAGGCCCACGAGCAGCTCCGCGACCGCCGGCTTCCAGGTGAGCGCGGGTGGTTCGATCCGGTCGAGGGATCGACGGTCGCCGGCGACCGCCATGGGCACGGGACCGGTGTTCTCTCCGAGGCGGTCGGAGGCAATCCGGCAGGGCGAGTGGTCGGGATCGCACCGGGGGCTCGGTGGGCGGCGGCTCTGGGCAACTGGCGGAATTTCTACTCGCGCTCCCGCATGACCCTCGCGGCCGACTGGATCTTGCGCGTCGCGCGCCCCGACGTGCTGGTCAATGCGTGGTCGCACGACGAGGGATCCTGCAGCGAATTCGACAAGCCGTTCATCGACGCGTGGAAGGCGTCGGGAATCTTCGTCGTCTTCCCGGCGGGCAACGGCGGGCCGGGCCCCTCGACCGGCGACAGCCCCGCGCAGCTCAAGGGGATCTTTCCCGGCGCGGCCGCCGTCTTCTCGGTCGCGGCCTTGACGCCGTCGGGAGGGGTCCATACGCAGTCGTCCCGCGGTCCGAGCCGCTGCGGGAGCTCGGCGTTTCCCACGCTGGCTGCGCCGGGAACCGATCTCCCGGCGGCGTCCTCCGGCGGACCGACCGCCTACGTGCGCGGTCAGGGAACTTCCTTGTCCGCCGGGCTGATCGGAGGGGCGGCCGCGCTCCTTTTGCAGGCCGCTCCCGAGACCGACCCCGACACCCTGGAGCGGGTGCTGGTCCGGAGCGCGCGCGACCTGGCTCCCCCCGGCCGAGACGACGCGACCGGCGCCGGCGCCGTCGACCTCGAGGCCGCGCTCGCTCTCCTGGCTCCGCAGACGGCGCCGTGAGCCGGATTCGCGGAACCGCTCTCGTCGCGACGGCCGCGCTGTCGATCGCCTCGCTCGCGTGCGCAGGCCGCGGCTCGCAGGTGATCGTCGTGATCACCCTCGACACCGTCCGGGCCGACCACCTCGGCTGCTACGGGAGCCGTCGCGGCCTGACTCCCAATCTCGACCGCCTCGCGGCGCGGAGCGTCCTATTCGAAGACGCCTCCTGCGCGGTCCCCTTGACCCTGCCCTCCCACGCGAGCCTCTTCACCGGCAGGTATCCGACGGCGACCGGCGTTCGCAACAATGGGTCGTACGTCCTCCCCGCGTCCGAGACCACGCTCGCCGAGGTGCTCTCGGCCCGGGGGTTCCGAACGGGCGCGGTCGTCGGAGCGTTTCCGTTGTCGAAGCGCTTCGGGTTGGCTCAGGGGTTCGACATCTACGACGACGAGATGCCGCGGCGGGCCGCTCGCGACGGGCAGGCGTTTTCCGTTCATTTCGACGAGCGCAACGCCGCCGCCGTGACCGATCGGGCGATCGCCGTGTGGGAACGGCTCGGCTCCGCGCCGCGCTTCCTCTGGGTGCACTACTTCGATGCCCACGCCCCCTACGCCGCGCCGGAACCCTGGGGATCCGAGCACTCCGAGCGTCCCTACGAAGGGGAGATCGCCTACGTCGATGCGCAGCTCGGCCGGCTCCTCGCGCGCCTCGGCCGCGACGCTCCGCAGGCCGTCATCGTCGTCGCCGCGGATCACGGCGAGTCGCTCGGGGAGCACGGCGAGAAAACGCACGGCGTGTTCGTCTACCAGAGCACCATCCACGTGCCGCTCTTGATTTCCGCCCCCGGCCTCTGGCCCGAGGGCAAGCGGGTCACGGAGCCGGTCTCCCTGGTCGACGTGGCCCCCACTCTGTTGGCGCTCGCACGGGTTCGCGCGCGCGGAGGAGTCGACGGCGTCGACCTCGGACCGGCCGTCGAGGGAGCGAAGCGCGCCTCCCGCGAGGTCTACGCGGAGTCCTACCTCCCCCTCCTGCAGTTCCGCTTCAGCGCGCTGACCATGCTGCGCGACGGCCCGCTCAAGTACGTCGACGCTCCGGCCGTCGAGCTTTACGACCTCGCACGCGATCCGGGCGAGACCCGGAACTTGGCGGGCACCGGCCTGCCGGCCGAGGCACCGCTCGCATCACGTCTCGCCGCGCTCGGCTCTCGCGCCGATCCGTCGGCGAGCACGCGCGCCGCGGGGGGGCTCGACGGTGAATCCGCCGCGCGCCTCGCCAGCCTCGGCTACGCGAGCGGCGGGCCGCCCGCCGCTGCGCCCCGCCGTGGGCGCGACCCGAAGACGATGACCGGGTATCTCGAGCGGTACGACCGCGCGGTCGGTCTCCAGGCGGTCGGAAAGATCGACGAGGGTGCCGCGATTCTCAGGACACTCATTCCCGAAGCCCCCGAGAACTACATGGTGCATTTCCAACTCGCCGCAGGTCTCGTGGCTCGAGGGGATCTGAGCGGCGCGAAGTCCGAGCTTGCGCAGGTCGTGGCCGACGCGCCGGAGTTCGCCAACGCCCGATGGATGCTGGGGGACTGCCTCGCCGCGCTGGGGGAGCTCGACGAGGCGGCGGCCAGCTACGATGCGGCGGCGGCGCAGCTTCCAGGACAGGCCGGTCCCTGGATCGCGAAGGGGCGCGCGCTCGAAGCCCGTGGCCGGTTCGACGCGGCCGCGGATACCTACCGCGCCGCACTTGACGCCGACCCGTCCTCGCTCGAAGCGGCTCGAGCCCTGCTGACGCTGCGCCAAGGACGGGGCGATCTCCCGCGCGCCATCGAGGAGCTCGATGCGCTCCGAGCGCGTTACTCCAAGTCGACGTCGTTGACGATCGCGCTCGCGGAAGCGCGCCTGCGCTCCGGCGACTCGAACGAAGCTGTGAGTGGATTTCGTTCCGCGCTTGCCGCCGAGCCCGACTCCCGGGCGGCGGGATTGGGGCTGGCTCGCGCGCTCGCGGCGGGCTCACCCTCGGATCGGCTCGAGGCCGAAACGAGGGCGAGCGCGCTCGCAGAGAGGTACCCCAGAGACCCAGCGCCCCGGCTCTTGCTGGGGCAGCTGGCGGAGAAGCGCGGCGACGGAGTCGCCGCGCTTGCCGCTTACCGAGAGGTGTTGACCATCGATCCCGGGAACGTCGACGGCGTCCGCGGTGCGAGTCGCGTCGCGGCCGGAGCGTTGAAGCTGCCGTAGTGCCCATCCAGCCAGTTCGGAGCGTTGTTCGCGACCTTCATGTGATATCCGAGATCGTGGCCATTGATCGTGACTGTCGCGTCCAAGGCCGGACCCGGGTGCGCCGCGTTCCAATCGAGGACGCTCTGCGCCATCGAGCGGTTGTTGGGGTTGGTCATATCGAGCAGGAGCTTGCGCGTCCCGAAGTTCACCGAGACGCCGACCTGAGACGAGATCGGGACGGAGAAGGTATCGCCGACCCGATTGTTCAGGACGATCGACGTGTTCATCGCCGTGAGGGTGGTCCTGAGCCAGTACGTTCCGTAGAGCTGGCCCGGCTTCATCTCGCTCGCGAGGGAGAGCATCGTGGCTGAGCGATCGTGCATGTCCGCGCGCCCGCATTCACCGTAGTACCGCGTCGTCGAGACGAGCAGCGCCAGGCTGCGCGCGCCAGAGCAGCTCGGGTGGAACGCGTAGTCGTAGTCGTCCACATCGCCGATCTCGGGATCGTCGGAGGTCGCTATGCTGCAGCCGCTCCAATCGGGCGAGCAGTAGAGATCATCCTTGAACGGGCTCGGCGCGGTCAGGCTGGTGAAGAAATTGGACGTGTCCAGCGTTCGGTCGCCGTTCGTCTTCTGATCGACGAACCAGATGAGGTTGTCCGCACCGTCGGGATACAGGGTCGCCACCTGCAGCGACTGCCGAACGTACGACTTCCCGGCGGTGTTGACGATGTTCGTGTGCGCGGCGGACGTGAGATTGGGATTTGAGAGCTGATCGTCATCCGTGATCAACGAGTAATCCGTGAGGGCGCAGCCCGCCCCCATCGACAACGCCAGGACCAGAACTAGACCCACACCAAAGCCCCTGAATACATTTTTGTTCATCGCAAGCTTCCTCCCGTTGCCGACGGTATACCTCGACCGGGAACGGAAAGCCAGAAAAAAAAGAAATTGCTCTTCGATTACTACGCGTCGCTAGTTGGAGATGGTCACCGACCCGTCCGCCTCGACGCGCATCTCAATCTTGGTCGATTGAGTAGAGACTAGGCGTCCCTCTGACTTCCGTGGCGTGCGTCCCATCTTTGTCTGAACTTTTTTAACGTAGGCCTGAGTTTCCGCGTAGGCTGGAACGCCGCCATACCGCTTCACGGCGCCGGACCCCGCGTTGTACGCCGCGAGCGCCAAGGTGACGTTGCCATCGTATTCGTCGAGCAGATCGCGGAGGTGCTTGGCTCCTGCGGTGAGGTTCTGATAGGGGTCGTGGAGGTTCGTCACACCGTAGCGTGCCGCCGTCGTCGGCATCAGCTGCATCAGCCCCTGCGCCCCTTTCGAGGATCGCGCCGCAGGATCGAACCCGGACTCGACGAGGGCGACCGCCTTGACGAGCGTCGGATCGACGTCGTTCTCGCGGGCGACCATCTCGATGTAGGGATCGTAGGGGGTATAAGGAAGCGTCGTCGCACGCTGCACGGGACCCCCGCGCAGGTGGGGAACGGGCTTCATGTCCCGCCGTGACGGGGTGTTGCTGATCACCATCTCCCCGTTCTTGTTGACGTAATAGAGGAGATCGTCCGCCACGACCGGACGGCACAGATAGGCCGCGGCGCCGAGGGCCGCGAGCGCGCGGCAGCGCGCGCCGATCGTCAAGCGTCCGCCCCCACTCGCCGGGCGATCGCCAGGCGTCCGTGGCTCAAGGCATCGTCGAGACGCGACGGGTCCTTGCCGCCGGCTTCGGCGAGATCGCTCCGGCCCCCTCCCCCGCCGCCGATGATCGTCGCCAGCTCCTTGACGAGGTCCCCCGCGCCGACCCTTGCTTTCAAGTCATCGGTCACGGCGACCAGGATCGAAGCCTTGTCGGCGTCCGCCCGGCCCAGAATGACGATCCCCGAACCCAAGGTCTGTCGCAGGCTGTCGGCCAGCACGCGCGCTTCGGCGGACGCCAGGCCGTCGACACGCGCCGCCAGAACCTTGATACCCGCCACGATGTCGGGGTGGGCCGCCTTGCGCACGAGCTCGTCGCGCACGACGCGCACGCGGTGCTCTTCGAGATCGCGCAGGGCCGCACGCGAGGACAGAAGCCGGCGCTCGAGCTCCGCCAGGACCTCGTGCCGCGGGACCGAGAGCAGCTCTTCCATACTCCTAAGAATCTTGTGATCGGCTCTCGATTTTTCCAGTGAGCCCTCGCCGGTCAACGCCTCGACCCGTCGTGTGCCCGAGGCCACACCGCGCTCCGAGGTCAGCAAAAAGAGCCCGATCTCGCCGGTTCCGGCGCAATGCGTCCCGCCGCAAAGCTCTTTCGAAAATGAACCGATCGTTACGACTCTGACATTCTCCCCATATTTTTCTCCGAAGAGCGCCATCGCCCCGGATTTCAACGCGGCCTCCAGGGGAAGCTCCTCCGTCGTGATGGGTGTGTTTTCCAGGATCCTGCGGTTGACGAGCGATTCGATGTCCGCGAGCGCGCGGTCGGTCACGCCCGCGAAGTGCGCGAAGTCGAACCGCAGCCGGTCGGGGGCGACGAGCGAGCCGGCCTGCTTGACGTGCGTGCCGATGACCTCGCGCAGAGCGGCGTGGAGGAGATGCGTCGCGGTGTGGTTCCGCTTGATCGCCTCGCGGCGAGGAGCATCGACCTCCGCTGCGACGTAGTCGCCGACGACGAGGCGGCCGGCCTCGACGAAGACGCGGGAGGCGATCAACCCCGAGGCCGGACGGGTCGTGCCATCGACGCGGACACGGGCCGTCCCGGAGACGATCCAGCCGACGTCGCCGACCTGCCCGCCCGCCTCCCCGTAGAAGGGCGTCGCCTCGAGCAGAACCTCCCCGGATCGTCCTTCCGTGAGCTCGGAGACCGGCGCGCCGCTCTCGTCGATCAGCGCTGCGACCTTGACGGAATCGAGGGTCGCCGTTCGGAACCCTTGGAAGATGGTCCGGTGGTGCGCGGCAAGCTCGTGCCAAACGCCCTTGGCGTCGTCCTTCCGCGCTCCTTTCCACGAGGCTTGGGCACGGGCTCGCTGTCCCGCGAGCTCCGCCTCGAATCCTCTGGTGTCGAGCGTGAGGCCGCGCTCCTCGGCGACGTCTTGGGCCAGGTCGAGAGGGAGGCCGAAGGTGTCATAGAGGCGGAACAGATCCTTGCCGGTGAGGGTCTTCGATCCCTGCGGGAGCTTCGCGATCGCGTCGTCCAAGAGCGTGAGCCCGGCGGAGACGGTCTCGCCGAATCGCTCCTCCTCTCGCCGAGCGATCTCGAGAATCGCGGGCTGGGCTCCGACGATCTCGGGGTAAACCTCGCCCAGCGTTTCGATGACGACCGGAGCGACGTCGTGCAGGAATGCGCCCTCGATCGCCAGCTTCCGGCCGTGACGTATCGCCCGTCGCAGCACCCGCCGCAGCACGTACCCCCGCTTGTCGTTCGCGGGGACGACGCCGTCGGCGACGAGAAAGCAAAGGGCGCGCACGTGATCGGCGATCACGCGCATCGAGGTGTCGGCCTCGGGACTCGATCCGTACACGACCGCCGCGCGCCGCGAGATCGCGCTCAGGATCGGCTGGAACAGGTCGGTGTCGTAATTGCTGCGCTTCCCCTGGAGCACCGACGTGATGCGCTCGAGCCCCATCCCCGTGTCGATGGACGGGGCCGGCAGGGGCGAGAGCGATCCGTCGGCCTCCTGATCGAACTGCATGAACACGAGGTTCCAGATCTCGATGTATCGCGTCGAATCGGTCTCCGGCGTCGAGGCCCCGGAAACCGAAGTGAGATCGGCGCCGAGATCGTAGTGGATCTCGCTGCACGGTCCGCAGGGGCCGGTGTCCCCCATACGCCAGAAATTGTCCTTCTCCCCCAGCCTCAAGATCCTCGACGGATCGACGCCGACGGTGTCGCGCCAAATCGAGAGGGCTTCGTCGTCGCCGGGAACCGAGGACGTCCCGTCGAAGACCGTGACCCAAAGGCGTTCGGTCGGAATCTTCCACGCCTCGGTCAGAAGCTCCCATGACCAGGCGATCGCGTCCTCCTTGAAGTAGTCGCCGAACGAGAAATTGCCGAGCATCTCGAAGAAGGTGTGGTGGCGCGGCGTCCGCCCGACCTGTTCCAGGTCGTTGTGCTTCCCGGAGACTCTGAGGCATTTTTGCGAGGAGGACGCTCGGACGTACTCGCGCCGCTCGCGTCCGGTGAAGACCTCCTTGAACTGGTTCATGCCGGCGTTCGCGAACAGGAGCGTCGGGTCGTTCGGGAGCACCAGAGGAGCCGACGGCACGACGCGATGTCCTCGCCGCTCGAAGAACCCGAGGAAGCTTCGGCGGATCTCGAGCGAGGTCATGGGTCGGTCCTTTCGAAGCCGTAGGGGGTGAGATGGGCCTCGATCTCTTCGCTCGTAAACCCCTCGTAAAGCAGCGCATTGTACACGCGCGCCAATCGGGCCAAGGACGCTCGGCCCGGCGGAGGTCCGAGCCGCCGCCTGACGGCGCGGACGAGGATCGACTCCTCTTCGATCGCGCCGTCGGCGATGGCCTGGGACCAAGCGGCGGCGGCGGTCGCCTCGTCGACGCCGCGAGCGCAAAGCTCGGCGACCGCGCGGTCGCGCCCCCGCCCGCGCGCGGCCGCCTGGGAGCAGATCCAATGGCGCGCCACCCGCGCGTCGTCGACGGCGGAAGCTGCGCTCAGCCGTTCCATCGCCGCTTCGACGTCCGCGTCGGCGTGGCCCTTCCTGCGAAGACGGGATTCGACCTCTGCCCGGGTCAGCGAGCGTCCCGCGAGCAGACGTAGCCCGTCCTCCAACGCGTCGGACATCGGGCTACTCTACCGCGGATCGCGAAGGCGTCAGGCGCGGCTGAACTCGAACGGCGAATCCGGGTGTTGCGGATCCAAACCGCTTCCCTTCTGCGCCGCTTGGTCCATCTGCTCGGCGGCCACGTCGGCGGTCGAGTGGATGCCGGCGACCCGGAGCTTGAACTCGTCCGGGTTCGTCGCCTGGCGCAGGGCCTCTTCGAACGAGATCAGGTCCTGCTTGTAGAGCCGGTAGAGCGACTGATCGAACGTCTGCATGCCGTACTGGCTCGTGCCCTGCGAGATGGCGTCGCGGATCAGCTTGGTCTTCTCCTTGTTCTCGACGCAGTCGCGGATGTAGGCGGTGGCGCGCAGCACTTCGACGGCCGGCACGCGCCCCTTGCCGTCGGCCCGGGGAACCAGGCGCATCGAGATGACCGCCTTGAGCACGGAGGCCAGCTGGAGGCGGATCTGCTTTTGCTGGTGCGGCGGGAAGACGGAGATGATCCGGTTGACGGTCTCGGTCGCATCGAGCGTGTGCAGAGTCGAGAGGACGAGGTGTCCCGTCTCTGCGGCCGTCAGCGCGGTCTCGATCGTCTCGTAGTCGCGCATTTCGCCGACGAGGATGACGTCGGGGTCCTGGCGGAGAGCCGCACGCAACGCGAGGGCGAAGGACTTGGTGTCCACCTCGACCTCGCGTTGGTTCACCAGGCTCTTTTTGTCCCGGTGCAGGAACTCGATCGGATCTTCGATGGTCATGATGTGCTCGGTCCGCGTCGAGTTGATGAAGTCGATCATCGCGGCGAGCGAGGTCGATTTTCCCGAGCCCGTGGTCCCGGTCACGAGGATCAGTCCGCGACGCTCTCCGGCGATCTGCTCGAGGACCTGGGGCAAGAGCAGGTCGCGGATCGTCAGGATCTTCACCGGAATGACGCGGAGCACCAGGCCGACCGTTCCGCGCTGCTGGAAGACGCTGCAGCGGAACCGCCCGAGGCCGGGTACCGAGTACGCCATGTCGAGCTCGAAATTGTCCTTGAACTTCTGCTTCTGGCGGGCGCTCATGATGCTGAAGGCCATTGCGATCGTGTCTTCCTGCATCAGGCGCTTCTGCTCGGTCAGCGGGAGGAGCTTGCCGTCAACCCGGATGACCGGATGGCTGCCGACCTTGAGATGGAGGTCGGACGCTCCACGATCGGTGCAGATTTTCAGGAGATCGTTGATGTGCAGTTCCATGAGCTCCCCACCTCTCGAGCGTGGTGCCGACGTCCGGAAGATAGGTTTGGGGCCGGGGGGAGTCAAATCGGCCCGATCTAGAGGGCTTTGAGGCGCTCCCGGACAGCGGCATTCCCTGCCGAGCGGGCCAGACAATCCTCGACCAGCCCGCGGATCTCACCGACCTTCCCGAGACGCCGCAGCAGCGCGATCGCTCCGTCCAGCGCCTCGGTCGAAGAGGGGCGGGACGCCAGGGCCGTGCGATATCGGTCGAGCGCCTCACCCTCCCGGCCGAGCCTTTCGAGCGCACGACCGGAGAGCACGGCCAGCTCCGCGTCGTCCGGAGCCCGCGTGAGCCCCTTCTCCGACACCCCGAGCGCGCGCTCGTTCTCCCCAGTCCCCAGGAGCGCTTCCGCGATGCGCTTGTCGAGCCCGATGTACGAAGGATTCCGCCCCTGAAGCTGGAGCCAGAGATCCCGGCTCTCGGCGTGCCGCCCCTGAGAGGCGAGGAGTGTGCACAGCCTGCGATACGCGAGGTAGAAGTCAGGATATCGATGCAGCAGCTCGCGGTACGCCGCTTCGGCGGAGGCCGGATCCCGCCGCTTAAGATAGGCCTGACCCAGCCGGAGCCGGAACTCCGGATTCTCGGGATCTCCGGCGACGAGCCGCTCGAAGATCGGAACGGCATCCCCCTTGCGGAGGATCAGATCGGTCCCTTGCTGATAGGCGACGTAGTCACGGATCGCGTCCTTGGGGTCGCGCCCGCCGACTCCGGCCCCGCGTGCGGGCTTGCTCGCGCCCCCGCCTCCGCCGACGTACCCCAAGGATTCCAGACGAGCTTGAGCTTCGTCGTCGAGCGGCCCGCCGGCGGCAGCTCCCTCGGCCGACCCCGAGACAGCGATGCGCGCGAGCAGCGCGCTCATCTGTTCGTCACGCGGCGCGTCGGTTCCGGCCAGGTTGTGGCTTTCCGCCGGATCCGCGTCGAGGTCGTATCGCTCGGGGCGGGGCGCCGCGATCCATTTCGTCGAGCCGCGGCGCGCGGCGGACAGCGGCGCCCACGCGAACTCTTCGGCGGCGAACACGCTTTCCGCATAGACGGCCTCGCCGCCGGGCGGCGCTGCGCCGAAGAGGTCCCGCCCGTCGAGGCTCGCGGGAGCCGGAACCCCCGCCAGGGCCGCCAAGGTCGGCGCCAGATCGACGAGGCTGACGAGGTCGTCCCGCCGTCCTCCGGTCGCAACCGTCCAGGGAGCGCGGATGACCATCGGGACATGGAGCATCGGCTCGTAGATCAAGAGGCCGTGCGTGAATTCGCCGTGCTCGCCCAGGCCCTCCCCGTGATCCCCGGCCACCGCGACGATCGTGCGATCGAGCGCCCCCGTTTTGCGGAGCGTCTCGATGATCTGCTCGAGCTGGGAGTCGGCGTAGGCGATCTCGCCGTCGTAGGGGGATCGCGCGAACCTCGCGGCGAATGGAGCCGGTGGCTCGTACGGCTCGTGGGCGTCGTAGTAGTGAATCCACGCAAAGAACGGCTGCTTGGCGGAGGACAGCCATCCGAGGGCGCGGCCGTTGACCTCACCGGCGGTCCGTTCGCTTCTCACCTGCCCCTCCCGGTCGTCTCCGAAGTCGTCGTCGAACGTTTGGAACCCTTGCGCGAAGCCGAACGTCCGGCTCACGGGGAACGCGCCCACGAAGGCGGCCGTCCGGTAACCCTTCGCCGCGAACACCTCGGCGAGAGTGGTGATGGATTCCGGCAGGCTCACCCGCCCGTTGTTGCGGACGCCATGACGGAACGGATAGAGGCCGGTCATCAAGCTCGCATGCGCAGGAGTCGTCAAGGGAGCCACCGTCGTTGCCCGGATGAACAGCGTTCCCTCGTTGGCCAGCCGGTCGAACGCCGGCGTGGCTGCGCCCTTCGCCCCGTAGGCGCCGACGTGATCCGCGCGCGTGGTGTCGAGCGTCACGAGAAGGACGCTCGGGTGATCGGGGCGAGCCGGCTTACCGACGCAGCCCGCCAGCAGACATGCGGCGAGGAGTGCGGCGAGGCGATTCATGCTACGAGCGGCCGAGGCGAGGCCCTAGATCACCCCAAGTATGGAGCACGATCGCTGCGGCGATCGCGCCCGCCGTCTCCGTTCTCAGGATTCGCGGCCCCAGCGAGGCGAGCCGCCATCCTTGCGAGCCCATACGGGCCAGCTCGTCGTCCGAGAACCCACCTTCGGGACCAACGGCGATCCAAACTTCCGGCGGCACCGGGTCCGCGAGGATCGCCCCCAGAGGCGCGACCCCCGCCCCAGGAGAGAGCAGGATCGCGAGGACGTCCCTCCCCGGCGCATCGATCGCCCCGAATCGGACCGCCGGGAGGACGCGGCGGCCGCTCTGCTTGCACGCTTCCATCACGATGCGCTCATAGCGATTCAGACGGTCCGGGGACGGCGGAGGCGCTTCGGCGCGGCTGGCGACGCACAGTCGAAACCCCGCGACGCCGAGCTCGGTCCCCTTCTGAAGCACCCACTCGATCTTCTCCGGCCGAGCGAGCGATTGACAGAGGACGACGCGGAGCTTCGGCTCGACCTCGTCGGCGTGCGCCTCCCCGACGACGACGGTGACCCTGCCTGGCGAGGCGCGTTCGATCGTCGCCGACCACTCGCCGCCTTTCCCGTCGAACACCGAGAGCGGATCGCCCGGCGAAAGGCGCAGGACGCGTGCCACGTGGTGGGACTCCTCGGCGTCGAGGGAGACGCGTGAGCCGGGTTGGGGCGTCGCGGACACGAACGCCCGCCTCTCGCGCCCGCTCACGACGGCAGCCTTCGCGCGACGAGACAGATCCACGGGCCGTCCGACGTGTGCGTCTCGATCCGTATCCCCTCGGCCGCGAAAACGTCCGTCACGTCCGCCAGGTCGTCGTCGAGGAGGCCCGAAGCGACTAGGACGGCGTCCGTTTTCATCGCTGCGGCGAGGCGCCCCGAGCGCTCGAGGAAAAACGAGGCCTGGATGTTGGCGACGACACCGTCGAATCGCTCGCCGCCGGCCGCTTCGACGGATCCCTCCCGGATCTCGACGATCCCCGCAGCGCCGTTCCTGGCCACGACCTCGCGCGCGACGCCGATGGCGGTCGACAGGTTGTCGACGGCCAGAACGCGCGCCACGCCGCACCGCGCGGCGACGACCGCGAGGATTCCCGTGCCGGTCCCCAGATCGAGCCAATGGGTGCCGGGCTTCACCCGATGTTCGAGCGCGGTGGCGCACAGGCGGGTCGTCGCGTGCTCGCCAGTTCCAAATGCCATTCCCGGCACGAGCCGGATCGGATCGCGCTCGGCGTGGCCGGGCGCAGCGTCCGTCGGCAGGACGACGAACCTCCGGCCCAACGGGATCGGTGCCAGGGACGCTTGCCATCGCTCGACCCAGCGGCCGTCGGCGACGGGATCGACCGAGACACGAAGGTCGGAGGCGGCGATCCCGTGGGCTTGGAGCACGCCGACGGCTCTCTCGCGCCAAGAGTCGAGATCCTCCGAGGGCTCGAGGTAGACGCGCACGTCGCTCGTCCCAGGCCCCGAGGGGGCCACCTCGACGCCCAAGCTTCCCTTTCCGAGGACCGCCGCGATCTCGTCGTCCAGTGCGTCGGGGACGCGCGCCGAGAGGCGGACCCACCGGTCGATCAATTGAAGATGTCTTTCACTCGATCGAACAGGCCGCGCTCGGAGGTCGAGACGCCGTCGAGGTCGGCCAGCTTCGTGATCAGCTCGCGCTGATCCGCCGTGAGGTGCGTCGGCGTGACGACGCGGATCGTGACGTGCAGATCCCCCCGCCCACTCCGATCGAGGGACGGGAGCCCCTTCCCCCTCACGCGGAGGACAGTGCCCGACTGAGTCCCCGCATCGACGTCGAGCTCCTGCTCACCGCCGCCGACCAACGGCACGCGCACCGTCGTCCCCAGCGCGGCCTGCGCGAACGTGATCGGAACGTCGCAGTGGAGCTGCGCTCCGTCCCTGTGGAAGACCGGATGCGGCGCGACGTGGAGGACGACGTAGAGGTCTCCCGGGGGACCGCCGTCGGGGCTCGCCTCCCCTTCACCGGCGATGCGGAGCCGCATGCCGTCGTCGACCCCCGCAGGAACCCTCACGGTGATCGTCGATTCGACCCGTGTCCGACCCGATCCCGAGCAGGTCGGACACGGCGTGACGATCTGCTGACCCGTGCCGCCGCAGGTTCCGCACGTGCGCGCGATCGTGAAGAATCCCTGCTGGAATGCGACCTGGCCGCGGCCGCGACACGTCGGGCAGGTCCGGATCCCGTCCTTCCCCTTCGCCCCTCGTCCCTTGCACGTGCCGCAGCGCGTCAAGCGCGGGACGACGATCGGCGACTCGAGGCCAGCGGCCGCCTGCTCGAACGTGATCTCGAGGTCGTACCTAAGATCCGCGCCCGGCCGCGTCCGGCTCCGGCCCCCGCCGCCGAAGATGTTGCCGAAGCCGAAGATGTTCCCGAGGATGTCGCCGAAGTCGCCGAAGATCTCCTGGTCGAAGCCGGAGAAGCCGGCCTGCCCGCCGAGACCCGCGCGGCCGAAGCGGTCGTACCTCTCGCGCTTCGCGGGATCCGAAAGGACGGCGTAGGCCTCGGCCGCCTCCTTGAAAAGGCCCTCGGCGTTTTTGTCCCCCGGATTCTTGTCCGGGTGATATTTCAGCGCGAGGCGGCGGTAGGCCTTCTTGAGATCATCCGACGACGCATCATGCGAGACCCCGAGGATCTCGTAATAGTCCCGCTCCGCCAACGACTCACGCCTCCTCGACCGAATCCGCCGGCTCGCTCGTGGCGGCCGACTTGCCCTCGCCCTCCTTTTCGTTGGACGAGAACGCACCCGGATCGTACAGGATGACGTCGGACAGGATACGGGCAACCTCGGCGATCCGCTCGAGGGCGGCCGTGCACTCGGCGGCGCTCCCGCTCTCCAGCGCCTTGCGGGCGGCGTCGAGGATCTTCCGCACGGTTGTCTGCTGGTCCGGCGGGAGCATCGCGCCGAACTCGGCGAAGGTCTTCTGGTTCGACTCGACGAGCCCCTCGAGCCGCGTGCGGACGCGGATGAACTCCGCGCGCCTCCGGTCCTCCTCCTCGTGCTTCTGCGCGTCCTCGATGATCGAGTGGATCTCCGATTCGGACAGTCCGCCGGCGGGGGTGACCAGGATCTTCTGCTCGCGCTTCGTGGCCATGTCGCGCGCGGAGACGTTGACGATCCCGTTCGAGTCGATGTCGAAGGTGACGTCGATCTGCGGCGTGCCGCGCGGCGCCGGAGGGATGCCGACGAGGTCGAACCGCCCGAGGGACTTGTTGTGGCCCGCGATCTCCCGTTCTCCTTGCAGGACGTGCACCTCGACCTTGGCCTGGTTGTCCGCCACGGTCGTGAAGATCCTCGACTTTCGAGTCGGGATCGTCGAGTTGCGCTCGATGATCTTGGTGAACATACCGCCGCGCGTCTCGATGCCGAGGGAGAGCGGCGTCACGTCGAGGAGCACCATGTCCTTGACGTCGCCTTTCAGGATTCCCGCCTGGATCGCGGCGCCGATGCCGACGACCTCGTCGGGATTGATGCTCGAGTTCGGCTCGCGGCCGAAGATTTGGCGCACCGTCTCGACGACCTTCGGCGTACGGGTCTGGCCGCCGACGAGGATGACCTCGTCGACGTCCTCCGGGCGCAGCCCCGCCATGCGCAGCGCCTCCTCACACGGGCCCCGCGTCTTCTCGATCAGATCCTCGACCAGCTCCTCGAACTTCGCGCGCGTGAGGGTCGTGTTGAGGTGGCGGGCGCCCCCTTCGTCGGCCGAGATGAACGGCAGGTTGACCTCCGTCGCCTCGAGCCGGGACAGCTCGCACTTGGCCTTCTCCGCGGCTTCCTTCAACCGCTGGAGCGCGAGCCGGTCCGCCCGGAGGTCGATCCCGGTCTCTCCATGGAAAAGGGCCAAGAGCCAGTCGACGATCCGCTGGTCGAAATCCTCGCCACCGAGGAAGGTGTCGCCGGAGGTCGACTTGACCTCGAAAACGCCCTCGCCCAGCTGAAGGATCGAGATGTCGAACGTACCGCCCCCCAGGTCGTACACGGCGATCTTCCGGGGCGATGTGCCCTCGTCGAGGCCGTACGCCAGGGCGGCCGCAGTCGGCTCGTTGACGATCCGCAGCACGTTGAGACCGGCGATCCGGCCGGAATCCTTGGTCGCTTGGCGCTGGGAATCGTCGAAATAGGCCGGAACCGTGATGACCGCTTCGTTGATCTCCGCGCCGAGATAATCCTCGGCCATCTCCTTGAGGCGGGTGAGAAGGAACGCGGAGATCTCCTGGGGGGAGTAATCGCGGTCCCGGACGTGGATCCAAGCATCGCCGTTCGACGACGGTGCGATCTGGTAAGGGACGAGCTGGCGCGCCTTGCCGACCTCGGCCGAGTCGAACTTCCGCCCGATGAGCCGCTTGACGGCGTAGATCGTGTGCATCGGGTTCGTCAGCGACTGGCGCTTGGCGATCTGGCCGATCAGCTTTTCGCCGCGCGGTGTGAACGCGACGATCGAGGGCGTCGTCCGGGCGCCTTCTCGGCTGGCGATCACGCGGGGCTTCCCCCCCTCCATGACCGCGATGCAGCAGTTCGTCGTACCGAGATCGATGCCGATCACCTTGGCCATATCAGGACTCCTTCCGGTCGTCGCTGCCGGCCGATTCGCCGTCCGACTCGTCGACACGCACCCGGACCATCGCCGGCCTCAGGACCCGATCGTGGAGGAAATACCCTTGCTGGAACACTTCGGTCACCGTGTGCGGCGGCGCGGGAGACTCGAGGTCGGTCGCGACCGCTTCGTGACGCATCGGGTCGAAGAGTTCCCCGACGGACTCCATCGTGCGCAGTCCTTCCGACTCGAGCTCGGTCAGGAGCTGCCGATGGATCAGCCCGACCCCCTCGATCAAAGCGTCGCCGGTGCCGGGGCGAGCGGCGGCCATCGCCCGCTCGAAATTGTCGAGCACGGGGAGGATGCGACCGACGAGCCCGAAGGTCGCGTAACGGAAATGATCGGCGCGCTCCCGCTCGATCCGCTTCTTGAAGTTCTCGAAATCGGCCTGGAGGCGCAACAGCCGCTCGCGGAGCGGCGCCTCCGAATCCACGGGTTCGGGCTCCGGGGCGGTCTCTTCGTCGGGGCCTGCCTCCCGGCTGGCCGCGGTCTCCTCGAAGACGACCTCGACGTCGTCGGGATCGGCCGTGACGATCGGAGCGCCATCCTCGTCCACACCCACGACTTCGAGGATCTCGATCTCCTCGGCGGGGACCGCGTCGGGGGGAAGACGGTGAGGCGCGTTCTCCTGTTTCATCCGTCTCACCTCACGAGCCCGAAGTGGTCAGGAAGCGCGTGAGGACGTGCGCCAGGTGGTCGACGAGCGCGATCGTCCGGGCGTATTCCATGCGCGTCGGGCCGACGACGCCGACGGTGCCGAGCACGCGGTCGCCCGCGCGGTAGGTCGTCGCCACGACCGAGAGATCGGAGAGGGAGGAGACGGGGTTCTCGTGGCCGATGACGACCTGAACCCCCTGCCCCGTCAGCACGGTCTCGAGAAGGCCGACGAGCCGTCCCTTCTGCTCGAGCGTGCGCAGCAGCTCCTTCGTGCGCGGGAGATCGTTGAACTCCGGGGCGCCGACGAGGTTCGAGGCCCCCTCGACCAGCACCTCGGTGGCCGCCTCGTCGATCGCGAGCGCGTCCCGGCCCAGCGCCAAGAGCTTCGCGCGCCTGAGGTCGTAGGCGGCACGCTCCTCGGAGAGCTCGCGGGCGATCTCCTCGCGGATGGAGGGGAGAGTCTGCCCGGCGAAGCGGCGCGACAGCTCTTGCCCGATGCGGTCGAGGTCGGGCTGATCGAACGGATCGGAAACGTCGAGGATCCGGTTGTGCACGACGCCGGCGCGATCGACCAGGATGGCGACCACCCGCCGTCCGTCGAGGCGGACGAACTCGAGGTGCTCGACGACGATCCGGCGCATGTCGGGGGCGAGCACCACACCGACGTGCTGCGAGACCAGCGAAAGCTGCCGCGCCGCTTCCCCCAAGAGCTCGGGGATCTCGCCGCGATTTCGGCCCAGCGCCTCGTCGATGGCGTGCGCCGACCCCGCGTCGATCGAGGGCGGGCTCATCAGCCGGTCGACGTACACGCGGTAGGCGAGGTCGGTGGGGACGCGCCCGGCCGAGGCGTGCGGCTGGCTCAAGAGTCCGCGCTCCTCGAGATCCGACATGACGTTGCGGATGGTCGCGGGCGAGAGGTCGAGCCCCGCGCCGCGAGACAGCGTGCGCGAGCCGATCGGCTCACCCGTCAGGACGTGCGCCTGGATCACCGATTTCAGGATCTCGCCCGCGCGATCGTCGAGATCGCCGAAACCCGGGCGGCCGGGCGTCTCCTTGCTCATCCCCGCGACCCCTGCGCGAGACTCGCCTCGCGGCCGCTCGTCAGATAGGCGCGAATGAAGCCGTCGAGGTCGCCGTTCAAAACACGATCGGCGTCGCCGACCTCGAAGCCCGTTCGGTGATCTTTGACGAGCCGGTACGGGGCGAGCACGTACGACCGGATCTGGTGTCCCCATTCGATCTTCTTCTTTTCGCCGACCTCCTTCGCGAGCTTCGCCTCCGCTTCCTCGCGGGCCCGGTCCGCAAGCTTCGCGTGGAGCACCGCCATCGCCACCTCGCGGTTCCGGTGCTGGGACCGCTCGTTCTGACAGGTGACGACGATGTTGGTGGGCAGATGCGTGATCCGGACCGCCGAGTCCGTGACGTTCACGTGCTGGCCTCCAGCCCCCGATGACCGGTACGTGTCGATCCTGAGGTCCTTGTCCTCGATCACGATGTGCACGTCGTCGTCGACTTCGGGAATGACGTCGATCGAGGCGAAGGACGTGTGGCGTCGCGCCTGCGCATCGTAGGGCGAGATGCGCACGAGGCGGTGGACGCCCCGCTCGGCCTTGAGGTAGCCGTAGGCGTTGGTGCCCTCGATGCCGATCGTCGCGCTCTTGAGCCCCGCCTCCTCGCCCGCCTGCCAGTCCAGGGTGGATACCTTGAACCCGCGGCGCTCCGCCCAGCGCACGTACATGCGGTAGAGCATTTCCGCCCAGTCCTGCGATTCCGTCCCGCCGGCACCCGGATGGATCTCGACGATCGCGGAGGCTCGGTCGTGGCTTCCCGTCAGGAGCGTGGCCAGCTCGGTCTCCTCGACCTTTTCGGTGAGAACGGCGACCGCCTGGACGAGATCTCCCATCGCGTCTTCCCCTTCGCGGGCCAGCTCGTGGAACGTCCGGGCGTCGTCGAGGAGACGGCCCAGCCCGTCCGCCCTCGCGATGCTCTCGTTGAGCCGCGACTTCTTTTGATTCAAGTCCTTGGTGCGACCGGGGTCGCCCCAGACGGCGGGGTCGCTCAGCTGGGTGTCCAGCGCGCCCAGCTCGGCGCGCTTGCGGTCCACATCAAAGGAACCTCCGCAGCGCGTCGACCTTCTCGGCCAGCGCCTCGATCCTTTGACCCAACTCCTGCAGATCTGGACCAGCCACGGCTCCCCTCCGCCTCGACGGAATCTAGGACCCCAACGGTCCAGCGCAAGTCCGTGACAAAAAATAGCATAGCGGCGCGCCGGAGGTCCGGCAGCAGCCGAGGCGCTCTTCAGCTGCCGACGCGCACCACCCAAGTGCCGCTGATGCCGTCGACGTGGAGCTTGCCGGCCGTCGCGTCGGCGGACTCGCGCGTCGGGTATCCGCCGACGCGAACCTTGTAGAGGCTTCCGGAGGCACCCTCGGCGACCGCGTCGATGCGCACGGGGTACTGCTTGGCGCGCAGCGAGCGGACGACCTCTTCCGCGGCTTGACGATCGCGCCCGACGAAGACCTGCACGAACCACGAGCCTGCGGAGACCGGCGTCGCGGGCGCGGGAGTCGCGGCCGGCTTCGATTGCGCCTCGCGTCCCGGCTCGGCTTCCTTCCCAGGTCCGGAGAGCGTATCGAAGAAGGTCACCTTTTCCGACGCCTCGACGGCCTCCTGCTCGACATTTCCCGAGGCGTCCGCCGAGGAGGAGCCGTGCGACGGCGCTCCCCATCGCTCGACGGCCCTCCCGAGCTCGAACGCGCCGAACAGCAGCGCCAGAAGCACGCCGAATGCGACGGCGAGGAGAGCCCCCTCGAGCCGGATCTCCCTCCGCTCTCCGCGGTCGTCGTCGACGTCAGGTCGCATCGGGCTCGCGGCGGCGCTCGGCGGTGGCGATGCCGTTCTTCGAAGTGGTCTTGATCGACTGCATGGCGCGGTCCGCGCGCTGCACGAGCTCTTCCTTGGTGCGAGCGTGCAGCGGGAACGACGCGATCCCGAACGAGGCGGTCATCGATTGCGCGCCTTGGGGGCCGCGCGTCGCCATGAGGAACGGGCGGCTGGAGATCGCCTCCCGCACGCGCTCGGCGACCTCCATCGCGCCATGCCATTCCGTCTCCGGGAGCACGATGCAGAACTCGTCGCCGCCGAAGCGGAACAGCTTGTCGAATTTCCGGATCTTGCCTCGCACCCGCTCCGACACCTCGAGGAGGGTCCGGCTCCCCGACGCGTGCCCGAGCCTCGTGTTCACGTCCTTCAGATTGTCCATGTCGAAGAAGATCAGCGACATCGGCGTCTTGAACCGGTTGGCGCGCGACATCTCTTCCAGGATGAACTCCTCGAAGTACCGACGGTTATAGCAGGAGGCGGTGTCGTCCTTGATGGTCAGCTCGCGGATGGTGCGGACCTGCATGGCGTTCCCGAGCGCGGGCCTCACACGCTCGGCGAGATCGGCGAGCGCGGCGGCGGCATCGCGCGCGGGATCGAGCAGCACGACCGCGCCGACCGCGACGTCTTGGTCGGTGCGGAGCGGCACGGCCAGCGCGCGCACGCCGTCGGCGGCCAGAGGAAACGGGCCGTCGACCGCCTCGAGGCGGCCGCGTCCGCGGACCGCTTGGCGGAGCGATTCCAGCCGCGTGTCGGCGGCGGCGAGCGTCGTCGCGAGGGGCACGAGGGCGGCCCCTTCGACGTCGGGGCCGAAGCCGACGCCGTCCTCGGACCCCGCCCAGACTCGTCCGACGTCGAGGAACGCGGCGAGCTGCCCCTCGAGGTCCAGGCGCTGCGACACCGAGAGCGCGGCCGCCAGCACGTCGGCGGACTTGGGCGTGCGTGCCCGGCTCGGACGCGTCGCCCGGGGCCTCTTCTCGGCGGCGGAGTTCACGCCCGCGCGCGCTCGTCGCTCGCTCATTTGTCTCCGAGGAACGGCCGGAGCAGGTCGATGGGCAGCGGGAAGACCAGCGTCGAGTTCTTTTCGGAGGCCACCTCGGTCAGCGTCTGCAGGTAGCGGAGCTGCAGGGTGACCGGATTCTTGCCGATCTCGTTCGCCGCCTGAACGAGGGCCGTCGCCGCTTGGCGCTCCCCCTCGGCGTGGATGATCTTCGCGCGCTTCTCGCGCTCCGCCTCGGCCTGCTTCGCCATCGCCCGCTGCATCTCCACCGGGAGGTCGACGTGCTTGACCTCGACGGCCGACACCTTGATCCCCCAGGGATCCGTGTGCTTGTCGAGGATCTCCTGCAGCTGGACGTTGAGCTTCTCCCGCTCGGACAGAAGAGAGTCGAGCTCGACTTGGCCCAGCACGGAGCGCAGCGTCGTCTGACTCAGCTGGCTCGTCGCGTAGTGGAAGTTCTCGACGTCGACGACCGCCCGGCGCGGGTTCATCACGCGGTAATACACCACGGCGTTGACCTTCACCGATACGTTGTCGCGCGTGATGATGTCCTGGGGCGGCACGTCGTGGACCACCGTGCGGAGCGAGACCCGGATCATCCGGTCGGCGATCGGGATCAGGAAGAAGATCCCCGGGCCGTAATCCATCGGGCGGAGGCGGCCGAGGCGGAAGACGACGCCGCGCTCGTATTCCGGAAGGATCTTGATCGAGTTGGCGACGACGAAAACCGCGATGACCAGCGCGACCAGAAGGCCCGCGGAGACCTGGATGCCGAACATGCGATCCTCCCTTCGAGTGGGCTTCTCAGACGTGGGAGTCGACGCGCTCGACGTCGACCACGAGATCCCGAACGCGCACGACCCGGACGCGCGTGCCGGCAGGGACGCTGCCTCCGGCCGCGACCGCTTTCCAGAGCTCGCCGTGGACGAACACCGTTCCCTCGGGATCCAAGGGCTGACTCACGACGCCGATCTCTCCGCGCAGCCCCTCCACGCCGCTCGCGACCGGCGCCCGCCGCGCCTTGATCGCCAGCCGTGTCGCCGTCAAGCAAAGCGCCGCCAGCGTCAAGCTTCCGGGGAGCACGACGAGGAGCGGCGGCCGAAGGTTCTTTCCGGATCCGGGGAAGAGCATCAGCGACCCGACGATGACGCACGCCGTCCCCAAGAGGCCGAACGCGCCGTGCGAGGCGATCTTGATCTCGAGCACGAACAGCGCGAGACCCAGGAGCACGAGGAGGAACCCGAGAGCCGAGATCGGCAGCTGCTGCGCCGAGAACGCGAACAGGATGAGCGCCACCGCGCCGACCAGGCCGGGGACCCATGTCCCCGGATGATTGAACTCGGCGTACAGCCCTGCGAGACCGATCAGGAACAGGAGATACACGACGGTGGGGTTGGCGAGAAAGCCGCCGATCCTCTCCTCGATGTTGTCGGTGCTCGTTCTCACGGGCTCGACGATCGTCGGGTTCGCCAGGGCGAGCACGGTGGCCGTTCCGTCGAAGCGCTTCAGCGTCCGGCCGTCGAGCCGCTTCAGGAGATCGGCGCGGTCCTTCGCGACGAGATCGACGAGCCCCGCCTTCAAGGCCGCTTCGTCGGTGAACGACTCGGCGGAGACGACCGCCTTGTCGGCCGATTCCACGCTTCGCCCGCGGTGCTCCGCGATCGAGCGCGCCAGCGCGGCGAGGTCGTTGGTCGCCTTCTTCAGGAGGATGTCGCCGTCTTCGCTCTTCCCCATCCCGAAGACGACCGCCGCGGCTCCGGTCCTCGTCCCGGGGGCCATCGCCGCGACGTCCGCGGCCATCAGGAGGTAGAACCCGCCCGACGCGGCGCGCGCCCCCGCCGGTCCGACCCAGACCGCGACCGGCGTCTTGGCGGAGAGTATCCGTTTGACGATCGTCTCCGTCGCGTCGACGGAGCCGCCGGGTGTGTCCAGCTCGACGAGGACGAGCGTGTCCCCCGCCGCGTCCGCGGCGTCGATCGCGTCGAGGATCCGCCGGCCGCTCGCGGTGTTGATGTCGGTCTCGAAGCGCACGAGACGAACGGAAGGCCCGGCGGCCTGCGCGGCGGTCGAAAAGCTCACCGCCAGGAAGATGCTGAGCAGGCGGGACATACGGGGCGAGTATACGGGCCGCTCGCAAAAGGGGTCAAGGATGGGAGCCGGCCTCCGCGAGGAGCTTCACCGCTCTTTTTCGCGTAGCCCGGTCGCCCGCTCCGGATTGGACCAGCGCCTTCGCCGCGGCCAGGCGGGCGGCGGGATCGCCGCGCTTCACCTCGAGCTCGAATCGCGCCGCGAGCGCCATGCCGTTTCTCGCATCGTGGCCGGTGACGCCGACCAACAGGTGCTCGGCCTCGTCGAGCCGGCCGGTCGCGATCAGGAGCCTCGCGAGATCGACGGCGGCCGGATCGTTGCGCGGGTCGCTCGCCAGGAGCCTGCGATACTCGGCTTCGGCCTCGCGGTCCTTTCCTTCGAGGCGCAGGACGCTCGCGAGGATCCCGCGCGCGCGGTCACTCCCCCCCGAGATCTCGAGCGCCCGCTTCGCCTCGTCCTCGGCCGCGCGCAAGTCAGGAAGCTGGATCAGGGCGAGGATCCGTGTGAGCCGGGCCTGGGGGTTCGCCGGGTCGGCGGCAAGAACCGGCGCGATTCCGGCGAGCGCTCCTCCGGCGTCGCCCGCGGCGAGCTTGTCGCGAGCGAGATCGATCGCCCGGATCTCGCCGATCCCGTCCTTCGGGTCGATGGCGCCCGCCGCCGCAGGCGAGGCTTGGGTTCCGAGATACCCGAGCGAGCGCAGGCGCGCGGCCTCCTCGGCGGTCAGCGTGCGCTCGGACGCTGCGGCCGCCGCCGCGTCGCTCGTTGCAGCCGACCATTCGTCGAGCGCCGACGCCATCTCCGCGGCGCGCGACCCGTCGTCCTTAGCCAGGTCGTGGTCCTCGGTCCGATCCGTCTTCAGATCGTAGAGCTCGGGGCGCGGAGCGGCGATGTACTTGAACCGTCCGTCGCGCACCATCCGCAGATCCGCCCACCCGAACTCGAGCCGCGGCATCATCGTTTCGGCGTGAGCGACCGCGGCACGGCCGTCGTCCTTCCCGTCGATCCTCCCGCGCAAGGCTCGACCCTGCGCCCGCGCCAAGGGCGGAAGACCGAGATAGTCGAGGACGGTCGGCGCGACGTCGATCAGCTCGACCGGGCCGCGGATCGTCTTGCCCGCGGGAACGAGCCCAGGAGCCCGGAAGAAGAGGGGCACGTGGAGCGCCCCTTCATAAAGGAACAACCCGTGCGCCCGCTCGCCGTGCTCCCCGAGGCTCTCGCCGTGGTCTCCCATCGCGATCACGAGGGAACGATCGAGAAACCCCGTCGCGCGCAACTGGCCGATCAACTCCCCGAAGCAGGCGTCGACGTAGGAGATCTCCCGGTCGTAACCCGTGCCGGCGAGTGTCCTCCCTGCTTTCTCGGGGGGCGAGTACGGCTCGTGAGGGTCGTAGTAGTGGACCCAGAGGAAGATCCGCTCGCCCCGGTGGGCTGCGAGCCACGGGAAGACGCGCGCGTTGACGTCGTCCGCGGTCCGCTGGGCTTCGAAGGTCTGATCGCGCCCGCCGGCGTACCGGTCGACGTCCACGTCGTCGTAGGTCTCGAACCCTTGCTCGAGCCCGAACCCCTTGTTCAGGACATAGGCGCCGACGAACGCGGCCGTGCGAAACCCGAGGGCGGCCAGGTGCTCCGCGAGGGTCTCTTCCTCGGGGCGCAGGCGATAGATTCCGTTGTGACGGACGCCGTGAGAGGCCGGGTAACGGCCCGTGAAGATGCTGGCATGGGAAGGGAGGGTCAGTGGCACTTGGCTGATCGCCTCGGAGGCGACGGTGCCCTGCCCTGCGAGGCGGTCGAGATTCGGCGTCGGCACCTCCGTGCCGCCCAACGCCCCGATGCGATCGGCGCGGGTGGTGTCCAGCGTGACGATGACGACGGACCTCTCGCTGGGCGCGATCGTGCGCCGGCAGCTCGCGAAGAGCGCGAGAACGACGAGGACGCGCCTCAACGGCGGGTGGCGCGCTTGAATTTTTCGGCGAGCGCCTTCGCCGCCGCTTCGGGAACCAGCCCCGAGATGTCCCCTCCCAGCCGCGCGACCTCGCGGACCAGGCGGCTGGAGACGTAGGAGAATGCCTCGTTCGGCATGAAGAACGCCGTCTCGAGGTCGGGGGCGAGACGGCGGTTCATCATCGCCATCTGCAGCTCGTACTCGAAATCCGAGACGGCGCGCAGCCCGCGGAGGATCAGGGTGGCCTTGGTCCGCTTGGCGTAGTCGACCAGGAGGCCGTCGAAATCGTCGACGACGACGTTCTTCCAAGGCGCCACGGCGTCGCGCAACAGCGCCGCGCGCTCCTCGACCGTGAACAGGGCTCGCTTGTCCTCGTTGCGCAGGATCGCGATGATCAGCCGGTCGACCTGCTTGGCTCCCCGCTCGACGAGGTCGAGGTGTCCGAAGGTCACGGGGTCGAACGTCCCCGGGTAGACGGCGATGCGCATCCGGTCAGCTCCTCCTCGCCTCGGCCAGCAGCGCCGCGGCGTTCTCTCGCGACGCCTCCGTCGCCTTCCGCCCTCCGAGCATGCGGGCCAGCTCGTCCACCCGCGCTTCGCCGGTCAGGGGCTCGACCTCCGTGTGCGTGCGCCCGGCGGCGACGCGCTTCGCGACATGGTAGTGGCCGTGTGCGAACGCCGCGACCTGGGGGAGGTGCGTGACGCAGAGAACCTGGTGGCGCGTCGCGAGCTTGGCGAGCCTCGCACCGACGGCGACCGCGACGCTTCCCGAGACCCCCGCGTCGACTTCGTCGAAGACGAGCACGCGGCCGGGGGAGGCGGTCTCGAGGACGGCGTGGAGGGCGAGCATCAATCGGGACAGCTCCCCCCCCGACGCGGCGCGGCCGATCGGCCGCGCGGGCTCGCCGGGGTTTGGCGCCAGGAAGAATTCGGCTCGCTCGGCGCCGGTCGCGCTCAGGGGATCACGTGACGGTGTCAGCACCACTTCGAACTTGGCCTTCTCGAACGCGAGCGGCCTGAGCTCGGCTTCGACGGCCGGTCCGAGCCCGAAGGCCGCCACCGCGCGCCGCCTGGAAAGAACGCGCGCGGCGACGTCGTACGCGGAACGCGCCCGGGCGACCTCGCCCTGCGCGGCGCTCAAAGCTTCGTCGAGGTTGTCGATCGTCAGCAGCTCTTGCTCCGCGGTATCCGCCGCGGCGCGAGCGTCCGTTTCGGCGGGCCCCCACCTCAGGAGCAGACGCTCGAGCGCGGCGCGGCGGGATTCGATCGCTTCGAGCCGGTTGGGATCGAAGTCGGCGTGATCACGGTAGGTCGCGAGGGTGTCGCGGACGTCCTCGATCTCGAGACGCGCCGACTCGAGGCGGGCCGCCAGGGGTGTCAGAGTCTCGTCGATCCGGCCCAGATCGCCGACGCGGCGCTCCGCCGCGTGCAGCTCCGCCACGGCGGGCCGCTCCCCTGCGTCGAGACGCGAGATGGCGTCATCGAGCAGCTCGGCGACCCGCGCGGCGTTCTGGAGGACGGCCCTCTCGCGCCTCAGCGCGTCGACCTCCCCCGGCTTCGGGTCGACCGCGCGAATGGCGCGCACCGTTTCCCGCAGACTCTCGGCGCGCACGCGCCCTTCGCGCCCCAGCTCGGCGAGATGCTCGAGCCTGGCCTGGGCCTCGACGACCACGCGATGCGCGGAGGCGACCGCTGCCAGCTCGTCGTCGTGCCCGCCGAAGGCATCGAGGAGCTCCAGGTGCCGCTCGGGGCTCAAGAGGCCGCGATGCTCGTGCTGGCCGTGGAGATCCACCAAGAGCCCGGCGATCTCTTTGAGCACGCCGACCGTCGCCGGAGACCCGTTGATCAACACGCGACCTGACCCCGCGGGTGGAACCTCACGCCGGACGATCAGCGCGTGGTCGTCCCCGGCATCGATGCCGCGCTCCTCGAGGATCGCCGCGAGCCCGGCCCCACGCGGCGGCTCGAACGCGGCCTCGATCACGGCACGATCGGAGAGCGCGCGCACCAGGGAGCCGTCGCCCCGGTCGCCCGCGATCAAGCCCAGCGCGTCGACGAGGATCGATTTCCCCGCTCCGGTCTCGCCGGTGAGCACGTTCAACCCCGGACCGAAATCGACGGAGAGGTCTTCGATGGTGACGAGGTTTCGGATGCGCAGCGTCTTGAGCATGCGTGGCGCGCGAGGGAGGCCTTCGTGGACGCGCGAGGATAACATGGCGCCGGATGTCGGGGCCTCTTGTGCTTGTGGCCGCATAACCCGCCTTGTACCATTCGCGCGTGCTGCCGATCACCGCCGCGAGCCAGAGCGGACTCGACGTTTGGGCGCTCGTCATCGACGCCGGCCCGATGGCGAAGTTCGTGCTGTTCATCCTGCTCGGCTTCTCCGTCGCCTCTTGGGGCATCATCGCCGAGAGATGGCGCGCGTTCGCTCGGGCGCAGCGCGAGTCGGAGACGTTCCTCGAGAAGTTTCGCAAGGGCGGCGGATTGGCCTCGATTCAAGACGCGACGGCGACGCTTCGCGCGAGCCCGCTGGCGCACCTGTTCCGGGCTGCGTTCCGTGAGATCTCCTTGAATCCACCTCCGGCCGAAGGCCCCGACGTCGCGACCGTGTCCGCGCTCGATCGCGTGCTGCACAAGCACACCTCCGTCCAAGTGACCGAGCTCGAAAAAAGCCTCGGCTTTCTCGCAACGACGGCGGGCGCCACGCCCTTTATCGGGCTGTTCGGCACGGTCTGGGGGATCATGAACGCCTTCCGCGGGATCGGCGTGACTGGGACGGCGTCCCTCCAGGCGTACGCGCCGGGCATCGCCCAGGCGCTCGTCGCGACGGCGGCGGGGCTGTTCGCCGCGATCCCCGCGCTCATCGGCTACAACCACTTCATGCGCAAGCTGAGGCTCTTCGAGGCGGGCATGGACGAGTTCAGCGCCGACATGATCCACCGGGTGCTCGGTCGGCGGAGCTGAGATGGCCGCTTCGGTCGGCAACGGCGGGGGGCGCTCGGGCGGGCATCGCGCGCTCGCGGAGATCAACATCACGCCGCTCGTCGACGTCATGCTGGTTCTGCTGATCATCTCGATGCTGGCCGCGCCCATGCTGCAAAAGGGGATCCCGCTCGATCTGCCCGCGACGGAGACCGCCCAGGACATCCGCGACCCCCGCACGGTCGTCTCTCTCGACCGCGACGGTCGCCTTCGACTGAACGATCAGCCCGTCCACCCGGATCTCCTCGAGCAGAGGATGAAAGCCCTGGCCAAGGGAAGCCCGAACGAGACGGTCTTCCTGCGCGCCGACAAGCTGATCCCTTACGGCGAGGTCCTCCTGGTGATGGATCGGATCCGCAAGGCGGGGGTGACGCGCATCGCCTTGGTGACGGTGCCGCTGGCAACGAGCCCGGGGCCCGCGCGATGAGACCTCGGCCGCGGCTTCGCATTGTGCTCTCGGTTCGCAGGGCGCGCTCCCGGCTGTCTCGGTTCATGACCGGCTCCCTCGCGGTTCACGGCGCCCTCTTGGCGGCGGTGCTCGTCGTCCCGGCGACGCGGCACCGCGCCGCAGCGATCGACGACACCATGGTCGTCGCCCGGGCGGGTCCGATCGCGAGCGCCCCGGCCGCGCGCGCCGCGGGGCCGGC
>CAZEII010000005.1:0-16484 GCA_964511835.1 uncultured Acidobacteriota bacterium
CGACGCGCTGCTCGGTCTCTCGATCACGTTTCCGACGCGGGGGCGCGCCGCCGTCGACGCGGCGACCGCTGAACGCGACCGCGCCAGCGCCGAGGTGGAGCTGGCGCGCCGCCGCGTGGAGAGCGATCTCGACGCCGCACGGGCCTCGGCCGACGCGGCGCGCCTGAAGTTCGAGGCGGTCGACGGCCTCGCGCTGCCGGCCGCCAAGGAAGCGGCGGAGCTGACGCGCATCGCCTACGCCGAGGGGACGCTCGATGTCTTCCGCCTCCTGGATGCGGAGCGAGCGCTGGCCGAGATCGAGCGGGACCGTGCTGACGCCTACGAGGATTGGGGGGTCGCCTTCGCGCAGCTCGAATGGCTGGCGCCGGAGAATCGCCCGTGAAGGTGACGCTGGCTGCCGCGTACGTCCTTCTCGTCGCCTGCGGGCATCCTCCGGCTGATGCTCCGGCCGAGCCGCCGTCCGTCCGCACCGCGCCGGTGGCAACCGGCGACCTGGCCGAATGGCTGCGGCTTCCCGGCCGCGTCGTCGCCCCACCGGATCGCGACGCGACGCTCTCGCCACGAGTCGAAGGGGTGCTCTCGGAGGTGTCGGTGCGAGTCGGCGACCGTGTCGCGCGCGGACAGGTCGTCGCGCGGGTCGACAGCGCCGCCCTCGTCGACGGGGTCGCCGCGGCCGAGGCGGTGGAGAAGAGCGCCGCCGCGGACGCCCAAGCCAAGCACAAGGTGGGGGCTCGAACGCGGTCGCTGTTCGAGCGCGGGGTGGTCTCGGGCGAGCAAGCGGAGATCGACGAGGCCGCGGCGGTGGCTGCGGACGCCGCGCTCACCCAAGCGCGCTCGGCGCTCGCCTCGGCCTCGCGCCGGCGCGACTGGGCCTCGGTGGCCGCTCCCTTCGACGGGGTCGTCGTGCGCGTTCTCCGGCAGGCGGGGGAATCCGTCGACGGCACGGCGGCGACGCCGGTTGTCGAGGTGGCGGCCGAGCACCCCGTCGAAGTGGCGCTCGACGCGCCGGCGGCCGCGCTCGCGCAGCTCAAGGCGGGCCAGCGGGCGGAGATCGCGGTCCATGCGGCGGCGACGACGAAGATCCCGGCACGGGTAAAAGGGGTCGCGGGCGCCGTCGACGCGACGACCGGCACCGGACCGGTGCGCCTCGACCCCACGAACGATGATCCGGCGCTCGTCCTCGGCCGCATCGTCGAGGCGCGTATTGCGGTCGCCGTCCGCCCGGGAGTCCCGTTCGTCCCAGCATCGGCTCTGCGCGGCGGCGCCAAAGGCACGGTCGAGGCGGTGGTCGTCGAGGGTCACAAGGCCCGGGTCAAGACGGTCGCGACCGGGATTCGCGACGGCGACCGAGTCGAGATCGTATCGGGGCTCGCCGCGGGCGATCGGGTCGTCGTGGACGATCCGGTCGGGCTCGCGGATGGGGTCGAGGTTCTGGAGCAGCCGTGAGCGGCGGTCCCGGCCTGTTTGGGTTCCTCACCCGGCATCGCACGTTCGTGGCGACCGTCGGCATCGCCCTCCTGCTCGCTGGGGGAGCTTCGCTGACGCGCTTGGGCTCCGGCATCTATCCCGAGGTCGAGTTCCCGAGGATCGTCGTCGTCGCGCGCGCGGGCGATTTGACGCCGGCGCTGATGCAAGCCTCCGTCGTCAGGCCCCTCGAATCCGCGCTGGCGAGCGTGCCCGGCGTCGGGAGGCTGCGCACGCGGATCATTCGAGGGGCCGCCGAGATCGCTCTCCAGTTCCAGGACGGCGTCGACATGCAGCGGGCCCTTCAGCTCGCGGGCACCGCGGTTGCGAACGTCCACGACGCGCTCCCTCAAGGCGTCGAGATCGAGATCCAGAAGATCTCGCCGGCCGACTTTCCGATTCTCTCGTTCGACGTCGTCGGCGGCGACGCGACGGCCCGCCGCGAGGCCGCCGAGTTCGTCGTCCGGCCCGCTTTCTCGCGCGCGTTGGGCGTGGGCCGCGTCGAGGTCGTGGGCGGCGATCCCCGCGAAGTCGAGGTGATCGTCGATCCCGTCAAGCTGGCCGCGACGGGCCTGACCCCCGCTCGGCTCGCCCAGCGCGTCGGCGACGCGATCGTCCGAACCGTCGCCGGACGCCTCGAGCGCAATCGGCAGTCGGTCGCGGTCACCGTGACGAGCGACGGGTCGAATCAGGACTCGCTCGCCCAGGCTGCGATCGGCGCCGGCGCCAACGGAACGATGCGGCTTGGAGACGTCGCTTCCGTCGCCACCGGCGCCCCCGACCGAACGCTGCTCGTCCACGACGATCTTGGGGAAGCGGTTCAGGTCGCGGTGGCGCGGACGCCGCAAGCCTCCGCTCCGGACGTCGTTCGGGAGATCGAGCGGATCGCAGCCTCGCTGAGCCTCCCGAGGGGGTTGCGCCTCATCGAGGTCTACAATCAGGGCCGCCTCATCCGCGAGTCGATTCTCGGCATTCGCGATGCGATCGCCGTTGGCATCCTTCTCACGATCGGCGTGCTGGCAGTGTTCCTTCGAGACGCTCGTGCGGGGGTTCTGGCCGCCCTCTCGGTTCCGACGACGCTCGTGGCCACGTTTCTCACGATCGACGTGGGCGGCGAGTCGCTCAATCTGATGTCACTCGGCGGCATGGCGATCGCGATCGGTCTCGTCATCGACGACGCGATCGTCGTCGTCGAGGCGATCGCCACGCGCCTCGAGGCGGGGGAGGCCCCGCAAGCCGCAGTGAGCTCGGCTCTCTCCGAGATCACCGGTCCCGTGGTCGGGACCACGCTGACGACCGTGGTGGTTCTGACGCCGCTCGCGTTCCTCTCGGGGCTGCTGGGGCGATTCTTCTCGGCGCTGGCCATCACCCTCGGCTCCGCGGTCCTTTTCTCGCTGGCCTTCGCAATCCTCGTCCTTCCTCTGCTGGCCGCCCGCTTCTTGCGCGCCCGCCGCGCTCCCGCATCGGGACGGCACGCGCATCGGACGACCGCGCTGTACGTTCGCGCGCTCACTGCGATGGTGGGCCGGCCGTGGATCGCCGCCGCGCTCGTCGTGCTCGCCGTCGCGCTGGTTCCCATCCTGGTCTACCGGGTTCCCTCCGGATTCTTGCCCGAGATGGACGAGGGGGCCTTCGTGCTCGACTACTTCATGCCCGCCGGCACGTCGCTCGCCGCGACGGACTCGGCGGCGCTGCGGATCGAGAGGGTTCTCGCCGCCGTCCCCGGCATAGTGCGCTGGACCCGGCGGACCGGAGCGGAGCTGGGGCCGATCACGGCCACCGAGACGCACACCGGCGACATCGCGGTCGTCCTCGCTCCGCGTGGGTCGCGCCCCGACGCGGAGACGATCATCGACGACGTGAGAAGGCGCCTCGACGCCGCGGTTCCGGAGGCGCGCATCGAGTTCGTGCAGATCCTCGAGGACGTTCTCAACGACCTGTCCGGCGCACCTCGTCCGCTCGAGATCCGGGTGTCCGGCGAGGATCGGGCGGTCTTGCACCGCCTCGCCGTCGCGGTGGCGGATCGTCTCCGAGCGACTCCCACGCTGGTGGACTACTACGACGGGATCGAGGCGGAAGTGCCGCTGCGCGAATATCACGTGGACGGCGCGGCCGCGGCCCGCGCCGGCGTCGATCCCTCCGAGATCGCGGACGATCTCGGGGTCGCGCTTCGCGGCTCGATCGTGGGCAGCGTCCCACGGTTCGACCGGCTCGTGCCCGTTCGCGTTCGCTTCCCGGACGAGATCCGGTTCGACCCGGAGCGGCTCGATTCCGCCCCGCTCTCGATCGGAGCGACGCCCGTACCGCTCGGGCGATTCGCCGCCGCGAGCGACCAGACCGCCGTGGGCCTGCTCCGTCGGGAGAATCTCGTCCCCACCGTCATCGCCTCGGCGGACGTCGAAGGAAGCGACTTGGGAGGGCTCACCCGCGAGGTTCGCCGCCGGCTCGCGGGAGTCCGCGCCCCGGCAGGTTACCGCATCGAGATCGGCGGCCGGGCCGAGAGTCAGGCCAAGGCCTTCCGTCAACTGACGACCGTCGCGCTCCTCGGCGTCCTGGCCGTGTTCGCCGTGCTGGTCGCTCAGTTCCGGTCCGCGCGAGCGGCGCTCCTCGTGCTGCTCACGATCCCCCCGGCGGTGGCCGGCGGACTCGTCGCTCTCGCCGTCACCCGCACGACGCTCGACGTCTCATCCCTCATGGGGCTCGTTCTGCTCGTCGGCCTGGTCGTGAAGAACGGCATCCTGCTCCTCGGGCTCGCCCTCGCTCGCATCGAGCAGGGTGCTGCGGCGGGGGACGCGCTGGTCGCCGCCGCGGAGCGGCGCTTCCGTCCGATCGTCATGACGACCGCGTGCACCGTGTTCGGCCTGCTCCCGCTCGCGTTCGCGCTCGGGCCCGGGTCGGAGCTACAGCGCCCCCTCGCCGTCGTCGTGATTGGCGGCCTGGTCGTCTCCACGGCCGCGACTCTCCTCGCACTTCCGGCGCTCGCTCGGCTCGCGATCGGCGGTGTACACTCCCGGCCGTGAACGACGACAAGCCGAAATCGGCCGAGCGACCGGGCGATCCGTGCGCCATCGTCATCTTCGGCGCCGGAGGCGATCTCACGCGGCGCAAGCTTCTCCCGGCGCTCTACAACCTGCGACGCTACGGCCTATTGCCGAAAGACATCGCGATCGTCGGCGTGGGGCGGAGCGAGATGAAGCGCGAGGATTTCGTCGCGAAACTGGGAGCGGACCTCAAGGAGTTCGCCACCGCGCGGGTCGACGAGGCCAGCTGGCAGGACCTGGCCGGGCGGCTCTACTACGTGGGCTTCGACTTCGCCCACGCCCAGGGCTACGGCTGGCTCGCCGACATGCTCAAGGACGTCGAGGCTCGCCACAAGACTCAAGGCAACGTCCTGTTCTACCTTGCGACGCCTCCCAACAGCTTCGCGACGATCGTCAAGAGCTGCGCCGCAGCCGGACTCGCGGGCGAGTCGGGTCCCTGGCGCCGGTTCATCGTCGAGAAGCCGTTCGGGCACGACCTCGATTCGGCGAAGGCGTTGAACCGAGAGCTCCAGTCGGTCCTGGCCGAGAGCCAGATCTACCGGATCGACCACTACCTCGGCAAGGAAACCGTCCAGAACATCCTCGCCTTCCGGTTCGCGAACGGCATCTTCGAGCCGGTCTGGAACCGCCGCTACATCGACCACGTGCAACTCACGGTGGCGGAAACGCTGGGCGTCGAGGGGCGCGGCGGGTACTACGAATCGGCCGGGGTGCTCCGGGACATGATCCAGAACCACATGTTCCAGCTCTTGGCCCTCGTCGCGATGGAGCCGCCCTGGTCGTTCGACGCGGTCCCGGTTCGCGACGAGAAGGTCAAGGTCCTGAACGCCATCCGGCCGATGCAGCCGGAGGAGATCCTGCAGCGGACGGTGCGCGGCCAGTACACCGAAGGGTTCGTGGACGGTCAGAAGCTCTCGGCGTACCGCGCGGAGCCGTCGGTGTCGCCGAAGTCCTCGACCGAGACCTTCGGCGCGTTGAAGCTCGACGTGGACAATTGGCGCTGGGCGGGCGTGCCGTTCTACCTGCGGTCGGGGAAGCGTCTGGCCAAGCACGTCACCGAGATCGTCATCCAATTCCGTAAGCCGCCTCTCTTGGCCTTCGGGAAGATTCAGATCCAGGACCTCGAGCCGAACCGCCTCATCCTCTCGATCCAGCCCGAGGAGGGGATCACGATCGAGATCAAGGCCAAGCGCCCGGGCGCGACGATGAACCTCACGCAGGTGAACCTCGACTTCAACTATTCCGATTTCGGGCCCTCGGACAAGGCGACGGGCTACGAGCGACTGTTGTACGACGCGATGACGGGCGATACGACTCTGTTCCATCGCGCCGACACCGTCGAGGCGGCATGGCGCATCGCGACGCCGATCCTCGACCTCTGGAGCTCGATCCCGCCGCGCGACTTCCCGAACTACGCCGCGGGCTCGTGGGGGCCCTCCGCCGCCGACGACCTCCTGAAGAGAGACGGGCGCGCATGGCGCAACGTCTGACGGAGGCGCTCGACCTCGCCGAGGTCCTTCGTCTTCGCGAGGACGCCAGGCGCGAGCGGAATTGGAAGCGGTGGGGTCCTTACCTCGCCGAGCGGCAGTGGGGCACGGTTCGCGAGGACTACTCGCCCGACGGCGATTGCTGGAACTACCTCCCGCACGATCATGCGCGCAGCCGCGCCTATCGCTGGGGCGAGGACGGCCTGCTCGGCATCACCGACCGCGAGTGCCGCCTCTGCTTCGC
Source organism: uncultured Acidobacteriota bacterium (assembly GCA_964511835.1). Lineage (GTDB taxonomy): Bacteria > Acidobacteriota > Polarisedimenticolia > Polarisedimenticolales > DASRJG01 > DASRJG01. The sequence goes on from CAZEII010000005.1 coordinate 6,237, forward strand.
CCTCGCGCTCTGGAACGGCAGGGACCCGATTCTCAAGGAGCGTCTGTTCGGGCTCACGGGGCCCGAAGGCAACCACGGCGAGGACGTCAAGGAGTGCTACTACTACCTCGATTCCACGCCGACGCATTCCTATATGAAGGCGCTGTACAAGTACCCGCAGGCCGAATTCCCGTATGCGCGTCTCGTCGCGGAGAACCAGCGGCGCGGCAAGCGCCAACCGGAGTACGAGCTGAGCGACACCGGCGTCTTCGACGGCGACCGGTACTTCGACGTGTTCGTCGAGTACGCGAAGGGCGCGCCGGACGACGTGCTCATCCGGATCACGGCCGCCAATCGCGGACCGGAGGCGGCCGTGCTCCATCTTCTGCCGACGCTCTGGGCGCGCAACACCTGGGACTGGGGACCCAAGGCCAATCGGTCGCGAACCAAGCCGCGACTGAGCCTTCGGAGCGACGGCGCGATCCTCGCCGAGCACCCTTCGCTGGGACGGTTTCAGTTGGCGTTCGCCGGCGGCCGCGACCCGTCCGCACCCCTGGTGCTCTTCACCGAAAACGAAACCAACACGAAGCGACACTTCGGCATCGATCCGCCCGCACCGTGGGTCAAGGACGCCTTCCACGAGTACGTCGTTCGAGGGCAGGTCGCCGCCGTGAACCCGTCGAGTGTGGGCACGAAAGCGGCGCCTCTCTACATACTGACCGTTCCGGCACGCGGCGAGATCGTGCTGAAGTTGCGCGTGTCGGAGGCGCGCGCGAGCGGTGCACCCGCCGAATGGGGGGCCGCGTTCGACGCGACCTTCGCCGATCGGATTCGCGAAGCCGACGCGTTCTACGAGGCCATGATGCCCGCCGCGTCGACCGACGACGAGAGGCGCGTGATGCGGCAGGCGAGCGCCGGCTTGCTCTGGTCGAAGCAGTATTACCACTACGTGGTCAAGGACTGGCTCGGTGGAGATCCCGGTCAGCCGCCACCGCCGGCGACCCGTCTGCAAGGGCGCAACGCCGACTGGAGGCACCTCTACAACCGCGACGTCATCTCGATGCCGGATGGGTGGGAGTATCCCTGGTACGCCGCCTGGGACCTCGCCTTCCATATGATTCCCTTCGCCGCGATCGATCCGCTTTTCGCAAAGGAACAGCTCGTTCTATTGCTCCGCGAGTGGTACATGCACCCGAGCGGCCAGATTCCGGCGTACGAGTTCGCGTTCTCCGACGTCAACCCGCCCGTGCACGCCTGGGCGGCTTGGCGCGTCTACAAAATGACCGGCGCGCGGGGCGGGCGCGACCGCGTGTTCCTCTCGCGCGTGTTCCAGAAGTTGATCATCAATTTCACCTGGTGGGTGAACCGGAAGGACTCCGAGGGGAACCACCTGTTCTCGGGCGGATTCCTGGGGCTCGACAACATCGGCGTCTTCGATCGCTCGAAGCCGCTCCCCACCGGGGGGAGCCTCGAGCAGGCGGACGGCACGGCGTGGATGGCGTTCTACGCCGCGACGATGATGTCGATGGCCCTCGAGCTGTCGCGCGACAACCCGGCCACCGAGGACGTCGCGTCGAAGTTCTTCGAGCACTTCGTCGCGATCGCCGACGCGATGAATCAGCTCGGAGGCAGCGGGCTCTGGGACGAACAGGACGGCTTCTACTACGACCAGCTCCACGTCGACGGCCGCATGATGCCTCTCCGGGTGCGCTCCCTGGTGGGAGCGATACCGCTGATCGCCGTCGAGGTCCTCGACCGGGACCAGGTCGAGAATCTCGCCGGATTCAAGAAGCGCTTGAAATGGTTCCTCGAGAATCGCGAAGACCTCGCCCGCCAGGTGAGCTTCATGGTGAGGGGCCGGGACGTGAAGATCCTCTTGGCGCTCCCGACGAAGGAGCGCCTGGTCCGGGTCCTCCGCTACCTCCTCGATCCCGAAGAGTTCCTGTCACCTTACGGCCTCCGCTCGATCTCGCGGATCCACAAGGACAAGCCGTACATCCTCCACGTCAACGGCCAGGAATTCCGGGTCGACTACGATCCGGGGGAGTCGACGTCGAGCCTGTTCGGCGGCAACTCGAACTGGCGCGGGCCGATCTGGTTCCCTCTCAACTTCCTCATCATCGAGGCGCTCGAGCGCTATCACCATTTCTACGGCGACGGGCTGAAGGTCGAATTCCCGACGGGATCGGGAACCCGGTTGACGCTGTCGGAGGTCGCCCGCGAGCTGTCCTCGCGTCTCGCGTCGATCTTCCTCGCGGACGAGCGCGGACGCCGGCCGGTGCACGCCGATGACCCGCGCTACGCGAGCGATCCCTACTTTCGGGATCTCGTCCTGTTCTACGAGTACTTCCACGGCGAAACCGGGCGGGGCGTCGGCGCATCCCACCAGACCGGGTGGACCGCGATCGTCGCGAAGTACGTCGCGGACAAGGCGAAGGGCCGCGAAACCGGATATTCCTTCGCGTCCTCCGCGCCTGGCGACGGGAGGGAAGGGGCATGAAGCCGATCTCGTTCGACACGACCGTCACGCACGACTTGGAGCGCGCCTCGGGCCTCGAGTGGCTCGAGGCCAACGGGCTCGGCGGCTGGGCGGCCGGCACCGTCGCCGGATGCCACACGCGTCGGTATCACGGCCTGCTCGTCGCGGCCACGCGACCACCGGTCGGCCGCATGGTGCTGCTCTCGAAGCTCGCGGAGACGTTGGTCGTCGGCGGTGAGACGTTCGAGCTGGATACCAATCGGTACCTCGACGCCGTTCACCCGCACGGGTACGAACACCTCACGGCGTTCACCCTCGATCCGATGCCGACGTTCGTCTACGAGGCTGGCGGCGTTCGGCTCGAGAAAACCGTGGCCGCGATCCACGGGGAGAACACGACCGTCGTTCTGTATCGCGTTCTGGAGGCGAGCGGGGATCTCGCTCTCGAGCTGCGCCCTTTGATCGCGTACCGCGACTATCACGGGCTCCAGCGCGCGAACGACTCGATCCAGTTCGCCAACGCGTCCTATCGCGACGGCGTCTTCCGGGCGCGGCCTTTCGAAGGGACGCCCGAGCTCTTCCTCCAGACCTCGGGGGCATCGTTCACGGCGGCGCCCGACTGGTACTACCGGTTCGACTATGCGATCGAGCGCGAGCGCGGCCTCGACGCGAACGAGGATCTGTTCTGCCACGGCGTATTCCGCCGCGCGCTCGCGCGCGGAGACCGATTCGGCGTCATCGTCTCGACCGGAGAGGTCGCCGGGCGCGACCCGGTCGCCCTCGTCGAGCGGGAGCGCGCGCGACGCGAGTCGGTCGTCGAAGTCGCCGGCGCGCAAGACGAACTCGGGCGCATGCTGGCGCGCGCCGCCGATGCGTTCGTCGTGCGACGGGGCGAGGACCTGAGAACGATCATCGCGGGCTACCCCTGGTTCTCCGACTGGGGGCGCGACTCGATGATCGCGCTTCCGGGAGTGTGCCTGTCGACCCGGCGCACCGCCGACGCCAAGAAGATCCTCGGAGCCTTCGCGCGATCGGTCGACCGGGGGATGCTCCCCAACCGGTTTCCGGACGGCGGGGAGGCGCCGGAATACAACACGGTCGATGCGACGCTCTGGTTCTTCGTCGCCATCCGCCGCTATCTCGAGGCGAGCGGCGACGAGGAGTTCGTCCTGAGGCAGCTGCTACCGGTGCTCGAGGACATCGTCCTCTGGCACGTCCGCGGCACGCGCTACGGTATCCGCGTCGACGAAGACGGTTTGCTGCTCGCCGGCGCGCCGGGCGTCCAGCTGACCTGGATGGACGCCAAGGTCGGCGAGTGGGTCGTCACACCGCGGCATGGGAAGCCGGTGGAGATCGAGGCGCTCTGGATCAACGCGCTGTCCATCCTGTCCGACCTGCTGAAGCGGGCCGGAAAAGTCGCCGAAGCGTCGAACATCGCCGCGCGGGCGACGCAAGCGAAGGAGCGGTTCGTCGAGCTGTTCTGGAATGCCGAGCTGTCCTGTCTCTACGACGTCGTCGAGGACGATCGAAAGGACGCTTCGATCCGCCCCAACCAGATCTTCGCGCTGTCGCTTCCCTACCCGCTGCTCCCGAAGGACAAGGCGCGGGGGGTGCTCGCGATCGTCGAAGAGAAGCTTCTCACGCCCTACGGCTTGCGCAGCCTCGCCCCCGACGACCCGTCCTATCGCGGCCGCTACGAAGGCGACCCGTCGTCGCGCGATTTCTCTTATCACCAGGGAACCGTGTGGTCGTGGTTGCTCGGCCCGTATTGCGACGCTCTCGTGAAGACGAACGGCGCCGTCGGCAAGACGAAGGCGCGCAAGATCATAGAGGGCTTGACGCCGCATCTGGGCGAGGCCGGCCTCGGGACGATCTCGGAGATCTTCGACGGGGACGTCCCTCACGCTCCTCGGGGATGTCCGGCGCAGGCTTGGAGCGTCGGCGAAGCGCTGCGCGTCTGGACCACCCTCGTCCCCGCGGCCACGAAAAAGCGTTACAGGGTCGTAACGCCGAGGACGAATCCGTCGCCGGCTCGTGCTCGCAGCAAAGCCATCGAGGACTAGGGGCCGCTGCTTTTCCGATTCGGGACATTCTGCTTTTTCCTACAAAACTTCGCGCTCTGAAGTTTTGTAGGAAAAAGCAGAATGTCCCGAATCGGAAAAGCAGCGGCCCCTCTCCCTTGCTCCCAATCTTGCAATGACACGAGGCGCATAGGGAGGTCATCATGCGCACCACACGTGTCATCGGGGCTATCGCGATCGCGCTCCTGACGGCGTTCTCGGCTCGGGCGGGCGAGGACCTCGTCATCCCGCTGAAGTTCATTCCGACGGTGAACCCGGCGAAGATCGCGCCGCCCCTCCGCGAAGGGATCTCGAGCAGGCCGGTCGCCGTCGCGATCGAGGACGCGCGGCAGGTCCCCTCGAAGGACATCATCGGCGAGGGCACCGGCATGGGAGACGACACGTTCCGCATCCGGTTCGCGGGGTTTCTGCCCACCTACCTCAAGAACACGATTCAAGATCGCCTGGGCACGTGGGGTGTTCAGACGGACGAGAAGTCGAATCTGGTGCTCACGGTCAAAGTGACGCGGTTTCACGTCTCCGAGAGGCACGCGTTCTACGGCTCCGTGTTCTCGGCGGAAGTTCAGCTTCCCTGGACGTTGACCGACCGCGCAGGTCAGGTGTTTGGTTCGGGCACGGCGCTGGGGACGGGGAAGACCAAGGGACGTTGGCGCAATCCGGTCAACTGCGAGGAGGTGCTCGCGGACGCTCTGCAGCAGGCGACTGCCGCGGCGGTCGGCGACGCGAAGCTGCAGGAGGCCTGGCTCACCGCGGTGCCCGAGCGCGCGCCGGCGGTCGCAGCGGCGGCACCTGCTCGTCCGAAGGCCCCGGTCGCCATGTCGGTTCCGCCGTCTCGCGTCCACTCCGAGGTCGCTCCGGCCACGCTCCCCAAGACGCCCGGCCAGCTGCTCGTCGACGTGACAAGATTGAGAAGGCAACAAATGGGCACCGAGGTGATCGTCGACTACGTTTCCCGACAGACGCTGGCGTCGGCGTTCTCGGCGAACGATCTCGTGGCTTGGAAGAAGGCGGGCGTTCCCGAGCCGGTCATGCAGGCCGCGCTGCAACGCGCGCCGTAGTCGATACCGCCGCCGGTCACTCGGCCTTGGCGTCGGCCTCCGGCAACCGGCCCGCGAGCTCACGGTCGATCTCGAGGATCGAGGCGGCATCGTCGCCGACCATCTTGAGCTTGGAGACGATCTCCCGACAGGTCTTCTCCTCCTCGACCTGCTCCGTGAGGAACCACCCGAGCTGGACGACCGCGGGATAGGCCTTCTCCTTGAAAGCCAGCTCGTAGAGCGCCTCGATCTGGCCGCTGACTGCCTGCTCCTGTTTGTAGGAGGTCTCGAACACGTCGAGAAGGGAGGCATAGTCGATCTTGGGGCGCGCCAGATCGGCCAGCACGACCTTCGCGTGCCGCGCCAGCATGAAATCCAGCAGACGCATCGCGTGGCCGTACTCCTCGCGGCTCTGGACGCGCAGCCACTCCGCGGCGCCGGTGAAGCTGTTTCGGTCGCAGTACACCGACATCGCCAGGTAGCTGTACGAGGCCGAGAGCTCGGCGTGGATCTGCTCGTTGATCGCTTTCGAGATCGTGTCCGACGTCATGATCGATGACCCTCCGCCCGCCTTCCGATTCTACGGCACGAACCGCCGCAGGTGCTCGCACCAGTGCGGCCAGTCGTGGCCGAAGACGCCGCCCCAGATCTCCGCGTAGACGTTGAGACCCTTCCCCTGAAGCATCGCCGCGAACTCGCGGTTGGCCTGAACGAGGTGATCGTGCTCGCCCGTCGCGATCACGAACCCGATGTGCTCCATCCGGTCGACCTCGTGGGGCGGAAGATTCGGGAAGAACGCCGAGGGGCAGCTGAAGTAGCAGTTGTCGTCCCAGTAACCGTGGAGGAAGCGATGGGTGTCGTACAGGCCCGAGAAAGAGATCACGCGCGAGACGGCCTCGGGATGACGGCCCGCGAAGGTCACCGCGTGAAGCGCGCCGGAGGAGGCGCCAAAGGTCATGAGGTCGTCGCGCACCGCCTTCGCACGGATCAAGGGTACGACTTCGTCGATGAGGTAGCGGTCGAACTGCGTGTAGCGGAACGCCTTCCATCCGGGGTGGGCGTCGTCGTTGTACCAGCACTCGGAATCGATCGCGTCGACGCAGCAGACCTGGATCTCGCCACCATCGATCTTATCGGCGAGCGAACGGATCAGCCCCATGTCCTCGTTCTGCGAGCAGCTCCCGAGCGAGGTGGGAAAGGCGAGCAGCGGCCGACCGTAGTTCCCGTACCAGAGGAGTTCCATGTCGCGCGAGAGCGATGGGGAATGCCAGCGGTGATACTCGCGATGCATTCGGACCTCCCGGAAACCGGCCCGCCTTGATGCCTGCGGCGCGATTCGGATAAAGTGACCCGCCATTCTACGGGAGAGGTCAAGTTGCCGAAGAAGATCGGACTGCTCTACGGACAAGAGCGCTCCTTCCCGCCGGCGCTCGCCGACGAGATCAACCGGAAGTCGGGCGGGACGATCGTGGCCGAGCCGTGCAGGGTCGGGCCGCTCTGCCAGGACATCCCCGCGGACTACGACGTCATCCTGGACCGGATCAGCCACGACGTGCCGTTCTACCGCACGTATTTGAAGCAGGCGGCCGCTGCCGGCGTCCAGATCGTCAACAACCCGTTCTGGTGGAGCTGCGATGACAAGTACTTCAACAACGTCGTCGCCCAGGCCTGCGGAGTCGCCGTGCCCAGGACCGTGCTGCTGCCGCACAAAGAGCACCCGCCGAACACGAAGGCCGAGTCGTTCTCGAATCTCGTCTATCCGGTCGACTGGGAGGCCGTCTTCGGCTACCTGGGCTTCCCGATCTTCATGAAGCCGGCCGATGGCGGTGGCTGGCGAGACGTCTACAAAGTCGACGACCGCGCGTCGTTCTTCCGCGCGTACGACCGCACGGGGTCCCTGTCGATGATGGCCCAGGAGGCGATCGAGTTCACGGAGTACTTCCGGTGCTATTGCGTCGCCCGCCGCCACGTCCGCCTCATGCGTTACGACCCGCGCGCCTCGTTCGAGAACCGCTACGTCAAGGACGCCCCGCCCGTCTCGCCGGCTCTCGCCCGCCGGATCGAGGGCGACTGCCTGACGCTCTGCCGCGCGCTGGGGTACGACCTCAACACCCTCGAGTTCGCGCTTCGCGACGGCGTCCCGTACGCGATCGATTTCATGAACCCGGCTCCCGACTGCGATCTGTTCTCCATCGGACGAGAGAATTTCGACTGGATCCTCCGCACCGTGGCGGACATGCTGATCGACCGTGCCCTGAATCCGAAGCCCGTCGAGCTGACGGGGAACTGGCCCGAGAAGATGAAGGGTGCCGCCGTCAAGGTGTGAGCGATGCAGCGCCCCAGCCTGACCGTCGGGATCGAAGAGGAGTTCCAGGTCATCGACCCGGAAACGCGCGAGTTGCGCTCGCACGTGGCCCGCATCTTCTCGAAGGGAGAAGGGCCGCTCCACGGAAAGCTCAAGCCGGAGCTACACCAGCCGGTCGTCGAGGTCGGGACCGGCGTCTGCCGGACGATTGCGGAGGCCCGATCGGAGATCTTGGCGCAGCGAGCCTCGCTCGCAGCGCTCGCGCGTGAGAACGGCCTCCGCATCGCGGCGGCCGGCACGCACCCGTTCACCCACTGGGGAAATGTGGGCATCAGCGCCGGCAACCAGCGCTATGAGCGGTTGATCGCGGACCTCCAGATGGTCGCTCGCGCCAATCTGATTTTCGGACTTCACGTCCATATCGGCGTCGAGGATCGCGAGCAGCAGATCACGATCATGAACCAGGCGCGGTACTTTCTGCCGCACATCCTGGCCCTGTCGGTCAACTCGCCGTTCTGGCTCGGGCGGGACACCGGCTGGATGTCTTACCGCTGCAAGGTGTTCGACAAGTTCCCGCGCACCAACATCCCCGATTTCTTCACGGGCTGGGCGGAGTACCAGGAATTCGTCGATCTCCTCGTCAAGACCAACTGCGTGATCGACGGCGGCCAGATCTGGTGGGACGTGCGGCCGCACCACGTCTACAACACGCTCGAGTACCGGATCTGCGACATCCCGCTTCGCGCCGAGGAAACGATCACGATCGCCGCTCTGTTCCAGGCGATCACCGCGAAGCTCTGGTGGCTTCGCTCCCGCAACCTCACCTTCCGCCCGTACCGGCGCTCCCTGATCATGGAGAACAAATGGCGCGCGGCGCGCTGGGGGATTCGGGGGCTCCTCATCGACTTCGGGAAGCAGAGGGAGGTTCCGTTCACCGATCTGCTCGAGGAACTCTTGGAGTTCGTCGACGATGTTGTCGACGAGCTCGGCACGCGCCGGCAGATCCAATCCGTGCGCACGATCGTCGAGGAGGGCACCGGCGCAGAACGGCAGCTCGCCGTGTATCGCGCGACCAGCGACCTCCGCGCCGTGATGGATTACGTCGCCGCTGAGACCGAGCACGGGCTCGTCTAGCCGGAGCCTGACGTCTCGTGGATCCTTCGCTTCGAGCCCTCTTCAACGCGGGCTACTCCGATGCCGTTTACCAGCGGGTGTGCGCTCTCATGCAGGAGCGGCTCGAAGAGCCGTCGTACGGCTTCCGCATCGCCGAGACGCCGCTGTTCGTGCCGGCGGACCTCCGATCGAAGATGGAGGCGACGGCGAAGGACATCCTCGAGCTCCTGCGGCAGCCCGCGATGATCGCGGCAGGACGGAAGGCGATCCCCGAGCGTTTTCGAGTACCCGGCGGCGAGGCGCTCCCTCAGTGCCTCGCCGTCGATCTCGCCATCGTTCGCGGCGCTGGCGGCGCTCTCGAACCTCGCCTGATCGAGCTCCAGGGGTTCCCGTCGCTCTATGCGATGCAGCTCCTCCAAGCTGAGATCTGGGGGGAGACCGTCGCGTCGCTTCCGGGCATGCCGCAGCGGTTCACGCCGCTGTTCATGCCCGAGGGGCGCGACGCGTACGTCGAGCTGCTGCGGCGGACGGTCGTCGGCGACGCCGACGTTGACGAGGTCATCCTGCTCGATCTGGCCCCGGAGGAGCAGAAGACTCGGCCCGACTTCCACGGGACCCGGCGCCTGATCGGTATTCGCAGCGTCGATGCGACGACGCTGCGCCGCGAGGGGCGCCGACTGCTCGCGCCGAAGGACGGCAGGATGATCCCGGTCTCGCGACTCTACAACCGGATCGTCTTCGACGAGCTGGAGAAAAGGCGTGTCGATCTCCCCTTCGACTGGCGCGACGACCTGGACGTCACGTGGGTCTGCCACCCGAGCTGGTACTGGATCTGGTCGAAGGACTCGCTCACGCGGATCCGCCACAAGCACGCTCCGGTCACCCGATACGTCTCGGAGTTGGACGGCATTCCCGCAGACTGCTCGGGCTACATTCTCAAGCCCTTGTTCTCGTTTGCGGGGACCGGCGTCAACCCGGATCTCACGCCCGGCGCGCTCGCCGCGATTCCCCCGAGCGAGCGCTCCCAGTGGATCTTGCAGGAGCGCGTCGAGTACGCGCCGGCGCTGATCGCTCCGGACGGCACGGGCGTCAAGGCCGAGATGCGGCTGATGTTCCTGAAGCCCGACGACGCCGCGGAGTACACGCTGGCGATCAATATGGTGCGCCTCTCGCGCGGGAAGATTCATGGCGTCGACCACAACAAGGGTCTCGCGTGGGTCGGCAGCTGCGTGGGGATCTGGCCGGAGTAGGGGA